>CAYQMG010000176.1:0-97774 GCA_964418585.1 uncultured Gammaproteobacteria bacterium
CCCTCGCCCATACCCCGTTCACGCAAGCGTCGCCATCGGATAGTCGGCAGGAAGCCCCGACCCCTCCCAGCAGCCACCAAACTCCTCACGCCACGCCTGCCCAGACGCCAGTACATCCAGGGTTGGCTTCCTCGGCGCTCGAGCACGGCGTCGGAGCGCCTCCCGGTAAAACGGCCGCTCGTGAACCAAAATCTGATCCAGGATCCAGTCCAGGTGCGCCTCGATCAGCGCCACCATCTCCGACGGTTCCCAGTCTCCCCGGTCCGTGGCCTCGAGCAACGCCTCGAGCCTCCTTCTTTCCCGGCGCATGGCTGCCCTCCACTCGGCGTGACGGTCTCACCCGGTGCTTCTGGAAGAAACCTTCCCCGGAAAAAATGTGCAACTTGCGTTCCAACCTCCCCCACGTCGACAACACGCCCCACAAGCCGCCCCAACCCCATGATTCTTCAGCACATCCCAAAATGCCTGATCACCGCCCGATTCACACACGCCCAGCCGGATCCGGCCCAAACGTGGTACGGCCTCCCCGTCGGTGTCCGTCTCTGTATGATTTTTCATACAGCCCCACATCCGTCCTTTCCCCGGCGAAGTGGCCGATGGTTGATCCAGGGGACGCCCCATGGTACGAGTTCTCGAGGAAGCACTTCTGGAATGAGGATCCTACCATGCCGACGCTGCACGTGGAAGTCACGCTGACCGTGGACGATCTGGTCAAGGCCGTTCAGCGGCTGGACGACGAGGACTTCGAGCGATTCATGGTGATGATACAGTGGGAGGCGTCTCGTCGAAGACGACCACCGGCGTCTGGTCCCGTGGCCTTGCCGAGGTCATCAGAGGAAGGCTCGGTGCCGGAGGTGGACAGCGACTGAAGGGTCGCGTCGCGGTGACCGGGCTGAAGGAGGGGGGGGACGGGGCGGCTTGTTTCGATTTTGCAACATTTCCCGCCACACGGAAATCCGGGCCGGAGAGTCCGGGGATTTGCATTCCTGCCCGTCTTCCACGGACGTGACAGGTCGGATATTTCTAGCAAAAACGCCAAGTTATGTATTCCCTTCGCTGGACTGACAGCCGTGGACGCGGGGGGCATGGTGTGCGGTGTCACGGTTCGCGCGCGGTTGACTTCCGGGGGTTGATCCACAATCGACGCATAATCTGGTTGCATTATGTTTCTTTCGGTGTATAAGAGCATTCTATGAAAGATTGGCGTTGAGTTCACGTTTTGTGTATGACGGGGATCGGTGCTGGGGTCCGAGTCCGGCCGGGCACCGACCGGTATCCGCCCCTGGGCGGGCAGACGTTCCCGACGCTGGTGGCAGGTTCCAGGACGTCGTGGCCAGATCGGCCTGCGGCGGCCCTGGCGTCCGAAGAACCCGCGTGACCCGCTTCGGAATCGAGAAAAGCGAAGAGGGGTTCCAAATGTCGCTACTTGTACAAATCATTGCCTATGCTGGACTCGCCGTATTTCTGGTGGCGGTGCTGGTCCGGGTGTTCTTCTGGTCCCGCATGCCGTTGCACGTCCGGTGGGAACTGTACCCGGTTGCTCACGAAGGGCGGCGAGCGGCCTACGGGGGGTCATACCTGGAAGAAGTGGACTGGTGGAAGAAGCCACGCGAAGTATCGCTGATCGGGGAACTGAAGGTGATGATCCCCGAGATTCTGTTCCTGGTGGCGTTGAAGGAGCACAACAAGAAGCTGTGGGTTCGGTCCTTTCCATTTCATTTCGGGCTGTACCTGGTGATCGGAGCCACCGTACTGATGATGGGCGGTGGGGTGCTGAGCGCGGTGGCGCCCTCGGCGATGGCCGGGGTACTGGGGAGGCTGTTCGAGATCGGGACGGTGGCGATGGGCGGAGCGGGACTCTGCCTGAGCCTGGTTGGTGCGGTGGGGTTGCTCCACCGGCGTTTGACAGACCCGACGCTTCACGATTTTGCGGCTCCTGCGGACATTTTCAACCTGGTTTTCTTCATTGTGACCTTTGGGATTGCCCTCCTCACGTTCCTGATTGTCGACCGAGATTTCTCGCAGTTCAGCCAGGTGGTTCACGCGCTGGTGACGTTCCAGACACCGACACTTGCGGGGCAGGGGCTGGAGCTTCTCCTCCCGACGGTTTCGGTGGTGCTGATGAGTCTCCTGGTCGCCTACATTCCCCTGACGCACATGTCCCACTTTGTGGGCAAGTACTTTGCCTACCATGCGATTCGGTGGAACGACGAGCCCAACCTGAGGGGAGGAGATCAGGAGAAGGACATCCAGCGCGTCCTCGGGCAGCCGGTGAGCTGGGCTGCGGACCACATCAAGGGCGACGGGAAGAAGACCTGGGTAGACGTTGCGACGGAGGAGGTTACCAAATGAAGGCGCCCAGAAGTATCAAGGACTTTTCGAAAGGCGACGGGCCTCTCGCGCACGTGGCGGTGGAGGATCAGACCCCGCTTCCGCCTCCTTTCGACAAGCTCGAGGAAGAACAGGAGATTCCTCCTCTGAAGGAGCAAACGCGCGAGGCCTACGCCTGTATCCTCGACGACACCGTGCTCCTCAACATCCCACGTCCGTCCTCGAGGGAGGAAGAGGAAGAACTGGTCAACAAGTTCCTCTCCGGCATACGCAAGGCGTTCACCCCGGAGAACAACTGGACCTTCTTGCAGCCCCTCGTCATGTCCGTCGAGCACTGCGCCAAGTGCCAGAGCTGCAACGAATCGTGTCATATCTACGAGGAAAGTGGGCACAACCCGCTCTACCGGCCCACCTACCGTTCCGAGATCTTCCGACGCATCTATTACAAGTACGTCAAGGGTGCATCCACCTGGGTTCACGGGGACGTGGACCTGAACTGGAAGACGGTGGTCCGGTTGATCGAACTCTCCTATCGGTGCAACCTGTGCCGACGGTGTGCCCAGAGCTGCCCCATCGGTGCAGACAATGCCCTGATCGCACGAGAAATCCGGAAGATCGCCAGCCAGGAGATGGGGATCCACACTCGCGAGTTGCACAAGGACGGCTCCATGCTTCAGCTCACGGTGGGGTCCTCCACCGGGATGAACGATATCGTAGTCAAGGACAACGTGGAGTTCATAGAGGAAGACACCACCGACCTGACCGGTATCGAAACCAAAATCCCATGGGACAAGCAGGGCGCCGAAATCCTGCTCATCCACAACGCGGGAGAAATCCTCGCCTGGCCTGAAAACGTGGGCTCGTTCGCGGTCCTCTTCAACGCGGCCGGACTCGACTGGACGCTCTCGAGCGACCTGGCGGCCTATGACGGGATCAACTACGGGGTATTCTACGACGACGTTCAGTTTGCGCGGACGGCGATTCGCCACGCGCAGGCAGCCAAGAAACTGGGCGTCAAGAAAATCGTGCTGGGCGAATGCGGGCATGCGCACAAGGCGTTGACCGTAATTGCAGACAAGGTGCTGACCGGGGATCTCAACATCCCTCGAGAAAGCTGCATGCCCATACTCCGGGACATTGTGAAGTCCGGCAAGATCAAATTCGACAAGAGCCGAAACGACTTCCCTGTGACCTTGCACGACCCGTGCAACTTGACGCGGTTGATGGGTGTGATTTCGCCGCAACGGGAGATTCTGAAGGAGATCGTGCCCGAGCACCGGTTCCGTGAGATGACGCCGCACGGGTGTCACAACTACTGCTGCGGAGGTGGGTCTGGGTTCGCAATCATGTCCGGGAACAACTTTGCGGAGTACCGGCACCGTGTATTTGGGCGACGCAAGTTCCGGCAGATTCTGGAGGCATTCCAGGGAGAACCGATGGACAAGGAGCACCCGAAGTACGTTTGTGCGCCCTGCAGCAACTGCAAGGGGCAGATCCGGGACATCATCAAGTACTATGATGCGTGGGAAAAGGCGGGGATTTTCTACGGCGGACTGGTGGAGTTGATGGTCAACGCGATGGTGGATGTGAAACCGGGATACATCGACTTCGACGAGTTCCATTGATACGACGAGTCCCCTCCCGCTTCCCCCCTCTGGACCCCTCGGTCATGACCGTGTACCATCTGGCTCATCCTCCTCGCCTCGAGCGCCCGGGGGCCCGGCGTCAGCCGGCCGGCCGGCCCGACCCCGGACAGGAGTCGAGTTCCATCCTCCGGGCACGAGGGAGTCACCGACAAGGAGTGTGAATCGATGGGTCCCTACGAAATCATGGTGCTGCTGTTCACCCTGACCGCCCTGCTGGCCTACCTGAACAGCCGATACCTGAAACTGCCCATGACGACCGGACTCATGGGGGCCTCCCTGGTCCTGTCCCTGGCAACCCTTGCCCTGGGCCGGTTGGGCATCCCGGTCGAGAATGCGGCCTCACAGATGCTGCAGGAGATCGATTTCGAAAAGTTGCTGCTCGAGCACATGCTCGCTTTCCTGCTATTCGCCGGCGCCCTGTTCGTAAACCTGGACGACCTGGCAGCCAAGAAGGTGGAAATCGGGATCTTCGCCACCCTGGGAGTACTGGCCTCAACCCTGCTCGTGGGGTCAGGAACCTACGGGCTGGCCCGACTCCTCGGCCTTCCCCTGGACCTGGTACACTGCTTCCTGTTCGGCGCGTTGATCTCTCCCACCGACCCCATCGCCGTACTGGGTATCCTCAAAAGCGCCGGCGCCTCTCGAGGACTCGAGACCAAGATGACCGGGGAATCCCTGTTCAACGATGGAATCGGCGTGGTCGTCTTCCTGGTGGTGCTCGAGCTGGTCGAGGGGACTGCGCCGGTGACGGCCGGCGGAGTGGCCTGGATGTTCCTCAGCGAGGCGGTAGGGGGCGCAGTGCTCGGCGGAGCGGCGGGTTACGCCGCCTATCGGCTGTTGCGGAGCATTGATGACTATCAGGTGGAAATCATCATCACCCTGGCCCTGGTGATGGCGGTCTACAGCGGCGCCCTGGCACTCCACCTCTCTGGACCCATCGCCATCGTGGTGGCCGGCCTGCTCATCGGCAACCGCGGCAGACGACTGGCCATGTCCGAAACCACACGGGAGCACCTGGACACGTTCTGGAAACTCGTGGACGAGATCCTCAACGCCCTCCTGTTCGTCCTCATCGGCCTCGAGGTGCTCGTGCTCACCTTCCGGGCCGACTACCTGGCCGCCGGTCTCCTCGCCGTCCCGGTCGTCCTCCTCGCCCGATTCGCATCCATCGGCGCTCCCATCGCCGCACTCCGACGGTGGCGCCCGTTCTCCCCTCATGCCGTCACCATCATGACCTGGGGTGGCCTTCGCGGCGGGATCTCCGTGGCGCTCGCCCTCTCCATCCCCGTCGACGCCCATCGAGAGCCCATCCTCACCATGACCTACCTCGTGGTGGCCTTTTCCATTCTCGGTCAAGGCCTCACGCTCCACCCCCTCCTGCGCAGACTCGGGGTCGGCGAAAGGTGACCGCACCGGCACCACCCGGGCGACCTCAAGGTCAGCGCCGCTTCTCGAGCCCTACCGGCGACTCGCGTGATCCCTCTCCACGGATCTCAACGGCACTCGCACCAGTCCGAGTTGTGGCCGGTCTCCCCACAGTAGAGTGGGTTCTCCGGTTCCTTGATACATCCTTCCTGGCCGCCGTAGCTCTCGGCACAATTCAGACCCGCTGCCGCGCAGAACGCCTGGCAACCCGCTCCGTCCAGGAACACCCCGGCGCAGTAGCCCGGACCCGACTCACACAATTCCCAGTCGGGGTGCTCGGCGATCGCCTCACAGTCGCCTCGAGGCGTGGGCGGCGGCTGGGTGGATGCCACCACCTGATACACTGAGCCCCCAACACCATATTGCCAGGTGCCCACATAAAGCTCTCCGTCCAGGACGCCCAGGGCCCAGATGGCGGTCTCTCCAAACTGACAAACCCTTTGCCAGTCCGACACGCCATCCGGGGACATCAGCAGGTAGGAAGGCCCGGTGTCCTCCTTCCACCCATTGGACGTACCCGCAAACAGGTGACCGTCCATGTCACGGATATCGGTCACGTACTCCCGATCGGTCACGTAGAGGAGGTCGAAATTCGTTCCATCGAAGCGCCATACGCCGGCAGTCCCCCCGGTGTATTTTTCCGTACTGCCCAACCAGAGGTATCCGTCCCAGACGTGGGCTCGGAAGAAGCGCTCCGGGACGTTCTCCAGCGTCCAGTCGCTCCCGTTGGGGGATGAGAGCATTTTGCCCTGGTCACCCAGCACGCCGAAGGCATAGAGCCTGTTTCGATAGGCGACGATCTCACGCACGTAGAGGCTCTCATTTCCGCTGTCGTACACCGTGGTCCATCCACCGGCGTCCAGACGAAGGACCCGACCATGGTCGGAGGTGGCATATCCGTAGTTGATGGCGTAGAGGGAACCGTTGAACTCGGCGAGGCCGCACCCGATGGAACCTGCTGGACCGTCATACACCCGCTCCCAGTTCCGGCCATCCGGGGAACGGAAAATGTCCCCACTGTTCTCGGTGTTCGCGTACAGGTATCCATCGAACTCGAGAAGCGCGCACACCGATTCCCCGACCCCGGTCAGGCCAGGCTGGACAAGTTCCCAGGGCGGATAGCTGTAAAGCATGCTTTGCGACTCGTGGCCGTAGCCGAACTGCCCCGCGTAGAGTTTGCCTCGAAACGCCTCGAGGCTGAAAAAACCGTCGGCATAGCCGGTTCCGACCGGCACACACGAGTAGGTGACCTCCTGGTCTCCGAGCGAGTCGCAAGAATCGGTTTTCATCACTGCGACGGAAAGAACCATCAACGCGGACGTGCCCACTACAGTGGTTTTCAAGAACACGATAGCCTCCCTGGCAGGAACCTCCCCAAACGTGGACGAACCACGAACCTGTTTCCATGGTTGCATGAATGCCACACTTGTCCAGGTTTTTTTCCTCATGCTCCAAAAGGTTGGAGCATGTCGACCTCCTGGCTCGACGCCCCTTCCAGCACGAAGGCGCGACCGGCCGCTCACAGGACGCGGGGAATTCGGTGAACCGGATTCCTCCACCCCCACCAGGACCAGAACAGCCTGACGCCGGGGACACCGGTGAGGTATAATGCGGTCGCAACACTTCCTCTCTTCCGGTGGATACGATGACTCTCAGACACTTCTTGCTGGGCACCGCCAACCTGCTGCTGCTCCTCTCGCTCGCCGTGACCACCTGGCGCGCCCACACCGCGACCCCTGACTCGGTCACCTTGCCCGCCCGCGCGGGGGAGCCTCCGACCACACTGGCCCTGGCTTCCGGAGACCTGCTCACCTCCCCGGCCATGACCGGCATCTACTTCGCCGCCGGCATGTTCGCGGTGGCGATGGCAGCCGGGATCGGCCTGCACTTGGCCGCTCGCAAGCGACCGCAGTGGCTCACCTTGCCCCGAAAGCAGACGTTCGTCCAACTCCCGGAAGCTTCACGGAAAGCGGTGATTTCCACGGTACGAGACTACCTCCTGGTGGTGTGCACTCTTTGTGTCGGCCTGATCGCGTTCGTGCAGTGGCAGGCGTTGGGTGCAGCCACGGGCGCCTGGGGGGTTCCGTTCGCCGGGGAAAACAGCCGGGCGGCCCTCCTGGCCGGAACGGTCGTGTTCCTGTTCGTCATCGCAGCCACTGTCCTGTTCGCGCGGGAGTATTTCCAACGGATCGAGGAGGCGGCTCGAGAAATGGAGGAAGCCTGAGTCGCCTTGCGCGGCGGTTCCAACGGAGAGTTCCAAGGGAGAGACAGGCGAGCCGAGAAGAGGTGGTCCGCCCCGGCAGGAGACGCTCGTTCAACGCAGTACAGAGGGCTCGATGGCCCCGGAACCACGTGGATACAACTGGGAATCCACTAACCTCGAGCAGCCAGTCGGTCGCCAGTTTCACCTGAGGACGACGCCAGCCCGTACAGGTCCAGAGCTTCCAGATCCTGATCGTGCAATGAGGGGTCGTCGTAGACACGCTGCATGGCGTCGCGGACCACGGTCCGGAAGGTGTCCAGGTCCGGAAACATGTGGGCATACACCGGCGGCAGCACAGTCACATCCACGCGCTTGTTCTGCACGGTCCCGAGATATTGCACCACGTGGTAACGGAATTTCGCATTCCGGCCGTGAATGGCCCAGGCCACCTTGCCCATCTCAGCAAACCGGATCACCACCGGGACAATGGGCGCCCCCGTCTTCTCCGCAAGCACAAACGGGCCTCGCTTGAGCGGAAGGACCGGATTCGGACTCGAGCGCCCCTCGCCGAAGATGAACAGGTTGCGCCCGTCCTTCAGAATCGGAGCCCCCTTCTCCACCAGGTGTGCCACCATGCCCCGCTTGCCTCGGTTCACATACACCGTACCCAGCAACGTGTTCCCCCAGCCGAACAAAGGCCAGTTCTTGATGTCCACCGTGGCCACGAAATGCCCTGTAAACCACCCGGCCACCACCGGAATGTCAGCATAGGAAGTGTGCGTCGGCAATATGATTACCCCTCGCTCCTTCACCTTCCGATTCCTGTGCACCCGGAAACCGAGACCATACAGGAGCACCCGACCATACACGACCGCCACCGCCGACCTCAGCTTCCGATGTATCACCACGGCACAGGCCACGAAACTGACAAAGCTCCAGATAAAAAGAAATGGTACGCGATAGGCCACGCGAACCAGAATCTGGAACCGCTCGAACCAGGAATTCGAGGCCGCCTGGGACATCTCCGCTGTGTGCGTCTTTTCCATCGAAGATCCTTCTCGACTTGGACGTGACGAATACTGGACGTTTGGTGTCCAGATTTCGACACACCGCTCCCGATCACCTTCCTGGATTCCGTGCCCCGTTCCCGAGGCGAAATACAAGGAAGGTGCCGGGCCTGTGCGATATTGGCGCTCCTCGAGGAGCGCCTCGGCCGACCGGTGTTCGGTGCGGCCGAACCTGACCTGGGAAGAGGTGTTCAAGTTTTGTGCCGGAAGGTGCTGTTGGAGGAGATTTCGCGGAGCGGTGGGAGGCTGTGTGGTGCGTGGTCTGGAGGAAGGGAGGTGGAGCGGTGGTGTGGCGTGTGGCCGGAAAGGGCGTGGTGGGGGTTCATGAATCCGGGCATCCGTCGCTGACGCCTTTCCGGTGAGTGGAGTCTTTCTGCTCGGCCCTGTGCGGGCAGCGGTCGGCACGGTCCGGGATGCCGTCGTGGTCTGAGTCTTTTTCAGGGCATCCATCGTCGTCCCGGAAGCCGTTGACGGTTTCCGGTATGTTTGGGCAGCGGTCGAGTGGTGCAACGATGCCGTCGTGGTCCGGATCTTTTTCCGGGCACCCGTCGTCGTCCCGGAACCGGTTTTTGGTTTCGGGCTTGCCGGGGCAACGGTCGAGTGGGTCGACGATACCGTCGTGGTCTGAGTCTTTTTCAGGGCATCCATCGTCGTCCCGGAAGCCGTTGAGGGACTCGGGGCGTTTCGGGCAGCGGTCGAGGAGGTCGAGGATTCCGTCCTGGTCTGTATCCTTTTCCGGGCAGCCGTCCTGGTCGCGGAGGTTGTTCTGATCTTCCTTGGCTCGGGGGCAGCGGTCGAGGAGGTCGAGGATTCCGTCCTGGTCTGTATCCTTTTCCGGGCAGCCGTCCACATCCTGGTAGTCGTTGAGGGTTTCGGGCTTGCGGGGACAACGATCCCAGAGGTCCGGGATGCCGTCCTCGTCCTGGTCGGGTTCAGGGCAACCGTCGGTGTCCCGGAAGCGATTCCAGGTTTCGGCTTCTCGAGGGCACCGGTCCCGGCGGTCCGGGATGCCGTCCTGGTCGGTGTCCTCTTCCGGGCACCCGTCGGCGTCGCGCCAGCCGTTGATGGTTTCGCGATCCTGTGGGCAACGGTCGAGGTGGTCGGGTACGCTGTCGCCGTCCTGGTCGCCCCCCAAGGAATTCCGGTCGCGCGACTTGGTGCTTGCAGTCTCGAGGTTCGCTGCGGTCACCTGGTCCGGACAGCCGTCCTGGTCAGCGAATCCGTTGCGGCTTTCTTTCCTGTCCGGACACTCGTCGATGGGATCGCTGATCCCGTCGTGGTCGGTATCCGGCTCCGGGCAACCGTCCTCGTCCCAAAGGCCGTTGACCGTTTCCTTGCGTTTCGGGCAGAGGTCGAGGGGGTCGAGCACGCCGTCCCGATCCCGGTCGAACTCGGGGCAGCCATCGTCGTCCCAAAGGCCGTTGACGGTCTCCTTGCGATGGGGGCACTGGTCCTCGGGCACGACGATCCCGTCGTGGTCCTGGTCGGTCTCCGGGCACCCGTCCTCATCCCAGAATCCGTTTCGCGTTTCCGACTTTTTTGGGCAGGCGTCCAGGGCGTCCACGATGCCGTCCCCGTCGGTGTCCCGTTCCGGGCACCCATCCTCATCCCACAGATCGTTCCTGGTCTCCGGGCGATCAGGGCAGAGGTCCACCGGGTCCAGGATCCCGTCGCCATCGCGATCTTCCTCGGGGCAGCCGTCGGTGTCCCACAGGGCGTTCAAGGTCTCCGGGATTTTCTTGCACCGGTCGATCGCGTCCGGGATACCGTCTCCATCGGTGTCCTTTTCCGGGCACCCGTCCTCGTCCCAGACGCCGTCGAACGATTCGGATTTTCGCGGGCAGTCGTCCACCGGGTCGACGATACCGTCTCCGTCGGTGTCGATTTCGGGGCACCCGTCGTCATCCCAGAATCCGTTCCGGGTCTCGGGTTTGGCGGGACAGGCGTCTCGAGCGTCCGGGATGCCGTCCTGATCTCCATCCGGACCCGTGGGGAGCGTTGCTGCCGTGCCGTTTCCTGGGGTCGGCCGCGCAGTCGACGCCCGGGCCGGAGGGTGGTCGGCCGCCGGCGGTTCAGGGGGGCCGACCGGCTGCGGTGGAGCGCCGGACGGTTCGCTCCCGGACTGCCGCCCGGTATCCCTCGAGGCATCCTGCTGTACCGTGGTCGACGCACCAGGTTGCTCGAACAGAAGCATGTCGCCGCAGCGAGCCACGGGGGAACCGAGCGGTCCGGTGCCTAGTGTGTTGTCGGGGTCCTGCACGAGGACCCATCGGACGGGGAGGTCCCAGGTCCACGCCATGTCCTTCCACTGCCGGCCGGTCAGCCAGGCGTGGACCGGGTGGCCTGGTTTGGTCAACGCTTCGACTCGAGGGTCCATGGGTCCCAGGAAGGTCCACCTGGGTGGCAGGCCGGTCTGGGTGGAGGGCTGGTGATGAAACGCCTGGAGCAAGAAAGGGCGTCCCACGGTGGCCGCCGACTCCGACATGGTCCCCTGGATCTCGGCCAGACGAAGGCTCTCCGCCAAGGCCTGGCTGCTGGTCCCTGCTCCGTTCTGAACCATCTCCACGGGCCGGGGAGGCGTGTCCGCGATACCATGCGGCCGGTTCCGGGCGCCGATATAGTGGACCGCCCCGGGCTTCCTCGAAACCACCTCTGCCACGCAGGAGACTTCATGCCCAATCGCCAAGGACGGTGTGCCGAGTGACGGCCCGCCCAGTATTGCAGCGTCCAGGGCCACCGCCACCAGGATCAGCAGCCAGCGCCTCGGGTGATCCCCGGTCACCCGAACAGCGCCCAGAGCCGCTCCCACCGACAGAGCCATGGGGGCATAGACTGCGAACAGGTCCGGCATGGTAAACGGCTCGAGCACGGCGTTCAACGCGGCGTTGAACACCCCGAACGGTCCCAGCACCGAGAACGGGCCGATCTTCATCATGGACCCGAGGCTCATTGCCACGAACCCAAGAGCGACAAGCGCCCATTTCCGTCCAGCCCGGGTGACCAGGGCCAACCCAAGCGCCACCAGGCCCAGGTACATCCCGCCGCCTGCATGCAGGAACAAAATTCGGGCACCAGCGTCGAACGAGGGGCGTATGAACGGATTGAGAAAATCCAGGAAGGCCACATGGTGGTCCAGGTCATCGAACACGGGCAACGCCATGCCGAGTCCTGGCACGGTCAGCGTGTCGGTCTGAAGCGTTTTCACCATGCCTGAATGGGTGCCGAGCAACAGGTAGGCTTGCGGCAACGCGAGCAGCAAAACACCGGCGGCAGCCGACCCCAACGCCTTCACCGTGTCACGCCGTGTCTCCGGTTGCCGCACCATCCGGCGGATTCCTGCGAATCCGAGGGCCGCACAACTCGCCCCCACGGCCAGCAGTGCGTATGGGGACTCCACCAGCGCGATCCCCATCAACATGCCGCCAAGCAGCATGCGGTACCACGGTCCCCACGCGCCCCACCAAAGCGCGCCCCCCAGGCCGACCCAGCCCAGGGTGCCGCCGTGAAGTTGCCCCATGGCCACGTTGAAGAACGGGGGCCTGGAAGCAACCATGGCCACCCCGGCCACGACCGCGGCCCGCCCACTGCCGGTCACTCGCCGGGCAAGCGCGACGACCCCGGCGGCCATCAAGAGGAGGTTGAACATCCAGACGAAGTTGTAGGCTGCGACCGGGCCTTTCCAGGCGAGCACAGGACCTGCGATGAGGGCGCTCAACGGCGCCATCACCATGCCGCGGGCGCCTGCCGGATAATTGGCGAGATAGGTGGTGCCAAACAGGCCCTGGGGCGTCGCGGCCTGGGCGTGCAGCCACCAGATGCCCCACAGATACTGCACCGAATCCAGTTCCGTACCCACCATCCGCCAAAGCGGATCCGCCAACATGGAGCGCAGTCCGTAGGCCACGAGGCACAGTACCAACGCCGCGCCCAACGCTTGCCAGGCCCCGCGCCGAACTCCTGATAGCCCCGCCACCGCCTCCTCCCCCGGCACCGCCAACCGCCGATGTCTCCACGCCAAACGCCGCTCACGGCCTTCACCCGAATGCTACCGTGTTCTCCGATCCCGGGCAACCCCCAATTCGTCAGGATTCAACCTGACCCACGCCATGTCCTCCCGTCCCCCCAAGCGCGACCATCGAACCCAAGCCGCCCCCCGAGTACCAGTGCTCGCGTCATCTGCTCCGCACAGGAGGCAACCATGCGTGCCGCTTCCGTTTTCAATGTCAATCGGTCCACAGGCCGCTCCAGTGCACTCAGCAGCACCGCAAACCCGGCCCGGTGCAAGCGTTCCGCACCGCCGCCCAGGATCCCACCGATACCCACCACCGGGATCCTCCGCTCCGCTGCCAGCCGGGCCACGGCTCCAGGGGCCTTGCCCAACACGGTCTGCCCGTCCAGACACCCTTCGCCGGTCACGACCAGATCCACACCGGTCAGCCGTTTTTCCAGGCCCACCGCTTCCAGCACCAACACGGCACCTGACACCAACGTGGCCCCCATCAACCCGGCCAACCCGGCGCCCAGTCCCCCGGCCGCACCACCTCCGGCCAACTCCGTCACATCAACCCCACAATCCCGGGCAATGATCTCTGCCAGTCGCGCCAATCCGACCTCGAGTCCGGTCACGCACCCGGGGGTCGCTCCCTTCTGCGGACCAAACACACGAGCGGCACCGTCCGGCCCGAGCAACGGGTTGTGCACATCGCACGCGGCCTCGAGTCGCACCTCATGAACGGCGGGGTCCATTCCGGATTGGTCGATCCGGGCCAGCGCAGCCAGGGCCAGCCCGCCTTCGGGCAGGTCTGTCCCCGATTCGTCCAGGAAACGGACCCCCAGGGCTCGAGCCGCCCCTGTCCCGCCGTCCACGGTGGCAGATCCCCCAAGCCCCACCACCACACGCCGGGCGCCCAGGGCCACCGCTTCCCGGATCAGTTCCCCGGTGCCTCGAGTCGTGGTGCGGCCCGGATCCCGCCGTTCCGGGGAAAGCAACGCAAGCCCGCTCGCGGCTGCCATGTCGATGATCGCGGTTCGAGTATCCGCCAGCCATGCAAACCGGGCTTCCACCTGCTCGCCCAACGGTCCGGTCACTGCTCGAGTCACCCATTCTCCGCCCAGAGCATCGAGAAGGACCTCCGCGGTGCCCTCCCCACCGTCCGCGACCGGAATCTCGTCCACCGTCCAGCCGGGACCGGCCCGGTGAATCCCTTCCGCGATGGCTCGAGCCGCCTGTCGAGCCGACAAGGTTTCCTTGAACGAATCGGGAGCCACCACGACCCGCATGGACCGCGCCCTGTCAGGCCGGAGGGACCTGTTCGCTCCTCTGTTGCTCGAAATCTGCCGCCCTACTTCCATTCGTAGACCTTGAAATCCACCGGGTCGGTGTAGACTCCCTCTTCCTGAAGCGCTGATGAGAAAGCCTTCCCGTTCACGAACAGCGACGTGCCGATGGCTTCCAACTCTTCCGGTCCCACATGTTCCCGCAGCACTTTCCGGTTCAGATACAGGGTGCGCGCTCCGGCCGGCACCGCCGTCCACACCAGATCGCGGACCACGAATCTTCGTTCTCCTGCTTGAAAGAACGCACCGTTCTCCACATACGCAAACCGATCCCCCGGTGACAGGGCGGTCATGTCCCCCGGCCACCACGCGGCACCATCGTTGACCAGACCAATGGTGACCGAACCGTCGCCGGCCAGCGGTTCACACGTCATCCAATCCTCGAATTCGGTGTCAAAATCCATCGCTTCGCTCCATGCCCGACGCCGGCAAGGGTGCCGGTCCCACGCCTCGCCCGGCCCAGGGCAACAAGTTCCACTGACTCGAGCGGCGAACCAACCTCTGGCTGCTCCCCGATCACGAGACGAACAGAAACCCGATTCGGAGACCCATGTCAACGACTATCGTGCAAGGCAATCGCCGAGAGGAACCGGGACAGGGTTTCCACTTTGATGGAACGGCGGACCGGGTAGAATAGACCGGTCCATCGCCCAACCTTGGAGGCACTGCGAGGAGTTGCCATGCAAAGAACGAGCTTCCCCCTTGTCCTGCTGGTCCTGACCTTGCTCACGTCCGGGACGAGTCGCGCAGGAACCACTGCCACATCGGCTACCGGGCCGCATGGCGCCACGGAACCGGGCGCCGAGCCGACGCGAACCGCCACGACGATCGGACAGGAAGACCGGACCGCCGGGACCGAATCACACGGCGCCGCAACGCCGGTCATCCATCATCGATTGAAGGTCCGTATCGACCCGGGAGAGAATGCGCTGGTGGTGGAGGACACCGTAACATTGCCAGACAGCGATACATTCCTCCCAGGCGATCGAGGCCACTTCGTGCTCCACACGGGCTTGACGCCCTCGAGGCGAGGCGAGGGGGCTCGGTTTCGCAAAGCCCGGCGCGGTGAGATTCCCCCCGGCTTCGACGAAGTGCTGACGCCTTCCGGAAAAGCCGGCGACACCCCGCTCACCCTCTATGAATACCGCCTGAAAACCTCGACGCGGACCTTCACCGTCACCTACCAGGGAACACTGGCTCATCCGCTGGTTCAGGCGGGTGAGACCTATGCGCGAGATTTCAAGGAAACCGCGGGTACCATCACCGAAGACGGGGTCTATCTGGCCGGAAGTTCGTTTTGGCTCCCCTGGTTCGGAGAGGCTCTGGTCACCTTCGAGATGGACGTGACGCTTCCGTCCGGGTGGAAGTCGGTGAGCCAGGGAGAACGCACCGAGGAACTGGACGAGGGAGAAGCGGCCCGGGCCACCTGGCGCTGCCTCCATCCGCAGGACCAGGTGTACCTCGTCGCCGGTCGCTGGACCGAGTACGTGCGTGACGGCGCTCGAGTGACGGCCATGGCGTTTCTCCGCGAACCGGACGAGGGCCTGGCCAACCGTTACCTGGACGCCACGGAGCGGTACATCGCCATGTACGACGACCTGCTCGGCCCCTACCCCTACCAGAAGTTCGCCCTGGTGGAAAACTTCTGGGAAACCGGGTACGGTATGCCGTCGTTCACCCTCCTCGGCTCCAGGGTCATCCGCCTCCCCTTCATAATCACATCGTCCTATCCACACGAAATCCTGCACAACTGGTGGGGAAACGGGGTCTACGTGGACTACTCGAGCGGCAACTGGTGTGAGGGACTCACCGCCTACCTGGCTGACCACCTGCTCCAGGAACAACGCGGTCGAGCACGGGAGTACCGGGAGACCACCTTGCAAAAATACACGGATTATGCAGCCCGGGGGGAAGACTTCCCGCTCACCGAGTTCCTCGAGCGACACAGTTCGACCACGGAAGCGGTGGGATATGGCAAGGCGTCCATGTTCTTCCATATGCTGCGCCTCGAGCTGGGAGATACCCTGTTCATCGAAGGATTGCGCCGTTTCTACGAGGCACACCGTTTCGAGGAAGCGAGTTGGTCCGACCTGGAAGATGCCTTCGAAGCCGTGTCCGGCCGCTCTCTCCAGCCTCTGTTCCAACAGTGGGTGGAACGCACCGGGGCTCCATCGTTGCGGCTCGGCGAGGTCCAGGTCGAACCCAGTTCCGGCACCGAGAACTCCTACCGACTGGTCATCGAACTCGAGCAGATCCAGCCAGGGCCTCCCTACCTGCTGAAAGTGCCGGTGGCGGTGACCCTGGACGGCCGGAAAGAAGCCATGGTGACCACCCTGGACATGACGAATGCGCGGCAAACATTCGAGTTCGAGGTGCCGGGGCGGCCGCTTCGGGTGGATGTGGATCCGGCTCGAGACGTGTTCCGAACCCTGGACCGTGACGAGACGCCTCCTGCGCTGAGCGGCGTATTCGGGGCGGGCGAGGTGACCATCCTGGTGCCCTCTGCAGCACCGGAAACAGTACGGGCCGGGTACGAGGCACTTGCCGGAGCATGGCGCGAAGCCAACCCGGAGCACGTGCGCGTGGTGAGCGACGCGGCCACAGAGGAGTTCCCTTCGACCGAAGGCGTGTGGGTGCTGGGATGGGAGAATCGGTGGGTACAACACGTCCTCGAGGGGCTCCATCGCTACGATGTTTCGGTGACGCCCGAGGCAACCCGAATCGGACACACCGAGATACCGAGGAAGAATCACGCGCTGGTACTTGCCATGCGCTCTCCCCAGGCCCCGGACCAGGTCGTGGCGCTGGTGGCAGCGGACCTGGCCGAGGCCATGCCCGGACTCGCCCGCAAGCTCCCCCACTATCACAAGTACAGCTACCTCGGATTCGAAGGTGACGAGCCGACCAACATGGCCAAAGGACGGTGGCCGGTACTCGACTCCCCCCTCACCCGCCTGCTCCCCTCCCAGGCCCAGGAGACAGGGTCCACCGCCACCGCACAGGTGCCTCGAGCCCGATTGCCCGAACGGAAACCCCTCGTGGAGCCTCCGCCGATTTTCTCGGTCGGCCGCATGATGTCCACCATTCGCACCCTGGCGAGCGAGGCGTTCCAGGGACGCGCCATCGGCGACCCTGCCCTGGACCAGGCCGCGGCCTACATCGCCAAGGCGTTCCAGGAGGCAGGATTGCAACCGGGTGGAGACGAACCCGGCAGCTACTACCAGGCCGTGCCCTGGCCGGACCAGGGGATCGAGGGACTCGATCTCGAGCACGCCACGCCGATGAAGAACATCATAGGGATCATCCCGGGACGGAAGGCGGAGTGGGCGGGCGAAAGCGTCGTGGTCGGCGCACACTACGACCATCTGGGCCTGGGGGAAATCGTGGGTCGTGAACAGGACCGCGGACAGGTCCACCCGGGTGCAGACGACAATGCCAGTGGGGTCGCAGTGCTGCTGGAGCTGGCTCGAGTGCTGGGGCAAAGCCTGGCGCCTGACCGCACAGTCGTGTTCGTGGCCTTTACCGGCGAGGAGGAGGGACTCCTCGGCTCCCGCCACTACGTGCACGCCGCCGGCACCTATCCGGTGGACCGATGTATCGCCATGATCAATATCGATACCGTGGGAAGGCTCGAAGGCCGAAAACTCCTCGTGCTCGGCGCAGGATCCGCGCGGGAGTGGGTCCACATCTTCATGGGCGTCGGATACACCACCGGCGTGCAGACCGACTGCGTGGCTCGAGACCTGGGGTCGAGCGACCAGAAATCGTTCCTCGACGCGGGCGTGCCTGCCATTCAACTCTTCTCCGGCCCCCACCTCGACTACCACCGCCCCTCCGATACCCCTGACAAGATCGACCCAACAGGCCTGGTTCAGGCGGCTACCGTGGTCAAGGAGGCCCTCGAGTACCTTGCTGGACGAGAGGGGCCGCTCACCTCGACCCTGGGAACCGAAACCAACTCGGACCGAACGGGCGGCCCCAAGGCGACGCGCAGGGTAAGCCTGGGCACGGTGCCCGATTTCACCTACCAGGAGACCGGGGTCAAGCTCTCGGGCGTGGTCCCCGGTTCTCCTGCACAACAGGCAGGCCTCCGGGCCGGGGACGTGATCGTCCGGATCGACGACAAACCCATCGACGACCTCCGCGCACTGTCCGACCTGCTCAAATCCCTCAAACCGGGCGACCGTATCACCATCACGGTGCAGCGCAATGGACAGGAAGAGGTGCTCGAGGCCACAGTGACCGCTCGCTGACACGATCGCACCAAAACGCTGCGCCCGGCCCGCTGTCGCCGCCCCCCCCGCTTGCTCGCGACGAACACGCCTGTTGCGTTGAGCCCTGCGACGAGCGCTTTCTTGCCACCTCCTGCCAGTCGTGCTAGACTCTCGCCCCGCGAGTTGAACCAGAAGTATGAGGGGATTCGTGAGCAGATTCATCACCGAGTTGAAGAGAACCCACACGTGTGGGGAACTGAGGGAAGAGCACATCGGGCAGCGGGTGGTGCTCTTTGGGTGGGTCGACGGTCACCGTGACAAGGGCGGGTGCATTTTCGTGGACCTTCGAGACCGCGAAGGCATCACCCAACTGGTGTTCGATCTTCAGATAAACCCGGAGCCACTCAAGGTGGCCCGAACCCTGCGCCTCGAGTGGGTGATTGGGATACGAGGGACGGTACGGGACCGAGGCACCATGCGGAATCCCCGGATGCCGACTGGAGCCATCGAGATTGTGGTTGACGAGATCACGGTATTCAATCAGGCGGAGACGCCCCCGTTTGTGGTCCAGGACGAGGTGAAGGCGTCGGAGGAGCTTCGGCTGCAGTACCGGTATCTGGATCTGCGTCGTCCCACGCTTCAGCGGATTCTGCGCACGCGCCACCGCACCAATCAGGTGGTGCGCGCCTACTTCGACGAGAAGGGGTTCCTGGAACTGGAGACCCCATTCATGGTGAAGTACACGCCGGGAGGTGCCCGGAATTTCATGGTACCTTCGCGTATTCAGCCGGGGAAGTTTTACGCGCTGGCTGAAAGTCCTCAACTTTACAAGCAGCTTTTCATGATAGCCGGCATGGATCGCTACTTCCAGATCGTGAAATGCTTCCGTGACGAGGACTTGCGGCTCGACCGCCAGCCGGAGTTCACCCAGATCGACATGGAGATGTCATTCGTGGACCAGGACGACATCTTCCGGGTGGTGGAGGGCCTGATCTTCAAGATCTGGAAGGAGGTGCTGGGCGTGGATCTCCTCGAGGCCTATCCTTCCGGGCGATTCCCTCAGATGCCGTTCCACGAATCCATGGCACGCTTCGGGAATGACAAACCTGACCTGCGGTTTGGCCTGGAGCACACGGATCTGACAGACCTGACCATCGCTCACGACGGAGGGGGTATTCCTCTGCTTCAGACTCTGGCTGAAAAATTCACGTCAGGGGCGTACCGACGGGATCTGCCGCAAGAGATCGTCAAGGCGATGCGAATTCCGTCCGAGCACAAGCTCTCGCGCAAGGAAGTTGACCGACTCGAAGAGTTCGTCAAGGGCATGGGCTCTCCGGGCATGGCTCGAGCCAAGGTGGGACCGGATGGTGGGTGGACCCAGTCTCCGTTCGCCAAGGTGGTCACCCCGGCATTTCGACAGGCGGTCAACGAGGCGGTGGGTGCCCGGTCCGGAGATCTCATCCTGTTCCAGATCGGAAAGGAACCGGTGGTTCAGACCGCCATGGCCAATCTCCGACTGCACCTGGGCAAGAAGTTCGGTCTCATTCCCGAGGTAGGCAGCGGTGGAAAGTGGGAGTTCCTCTGGGTGGTGGCGCCGCCCCTGTTCGAGTGGGACGAGGAGAACCAGGTCTGGGCTGCGGCCCACCATGCGTTCACCCGGCCCTACGACGAGGATGTTTCACTTCTGGATTCGGACCCGGGCAAGGTACGATGTTACCGGTACGATCTGGTCCTGAACGGAGTCGAACTGGGCGGAGGAAGCGTCCGCTTGCACGACGCCACGGTCCAGGCGGCCGTATTCAAGGCCATGGGAATCGGAGACCAGGAGGCCCGGGAAAAGTTCGGGTTCCTCCTCGACGCACTCAAGTTCGGAGCCCCTCCCCACGGTGGCATCGCGCTTGGGATGGACCGACTCTGCATGCTCCTCACCGGAACCGAGTCCCTGCGAGACGTCATTCCGTTCCCGAAAACGCAACGAGGCTCCTGCCTCATGACCGAAGCGCCCACCCCAATCGACCCTGCGCTCCTCGAGGACGTGCGGATCAAGACCACGATCTGATTCTCTCTTTTTTCCCCACCGTGTCCATCGAGACACTCAAACTAATCCTTGCCAAGCCACCGGACAAGGCGTACCACGAGATCGAGGAGGGAGGCACCACGGGGCGTGCCTTCCCGTGCCGGGGAAGACCGTACGGTCTCATCCACCTCCGCGCGGTCCTCCCGAGGAGGGTATCCATGTTCAGCTATGTGTTCATGAAACTGCTGGAAGGGCGACCGGAAACCTACGATCGGCGCGTCGAACGGGTGGCGGGAGGACACATTCGAGCGGTCAAGGAACAGATCGCGAACCTGGTTCATCCCGGAGACCAGGTGCTCGAGATTGGGTGCGGGACCGGGGAACTTGCTGTGATGATGGCCCGCCGCGGCGCCAAGGTGACCGCGTTCGACGCAAGCGAGCAGATGGTGAGAGCGGCTCGAACCCGCATGGTTCGGGAAAAGCTGGAGGACCGTGTGACCCTGGAACCACTGGAAGTTTCGGGCATGGACCGGCTGGAGTCCGCGACCTACGATGTGGTGGTCTCGACACTGGTCTTGAGCGAGCTGTCCCCGGATGAGCAACGATATGCCATCAAGCACGCAGCCCGTGTCCTTCGAGCCGGTGGCCACATCGCGTTCGCAGATGAAGTTCGACCGCGAACGACCTGGCAACGCCTGCGATATCAGGCGGTACGCTTCCCCATGCTGGCTGTGACCTACCTGGTATCGAGGTCCAGCACACGCCCGCTCGAGGACCTGTCGGGACAACTGAGCAATGCTGGCCTGGAAGTGACACGGGAGGAACGCAGCCTGGGCGACGCATTCGCCCTCGTCGTGGCGTGCAAGCCGCAAGAGGGGGGGAAACGATGAATCTGTTCAAGGCGACCTGGGGTTTCCTTTTCCGCCTGTTTCCCTGTCCTACTGAAACGGGTCTCCGGAAAATCGGCAACCCGAGCGAGGAAAGCCCCGTCCTGGTGACGTGCAACTTCTACACGACGGTCCAGCGGTTGTCTCGAGCCCTTCGTGGACAGGACGTGTGGCTTCTGGTGGCTGAGTCGAGAGGGGTGAACGTCTGGTGTGCCGCCTGCGGGAACGAGTTCAATACCCGGTCGGTGGTATCTGCGATCAAGACGAGTGGTATCGAAGAGGCCGTGTCACATCGGACCGTCATCCTCCCGCCGCTCGGCGCCGCAGGGATATCAGCGAGAGAAGTCGAGAAACAGACCGGGTGGCACACACGATGGGGGCCGGTCCGCGCTCGAGACATCCCGGCCTACCTGAACGCACGACGCAAACGGACAGAGGCCATGAAAAGGGCGACCTACACGCTGGTGGAACGTCTGGATACCGCGTTGGGCAGCCTCTTCCCGTTCTACTCCCTGGTGGCCCTCGCCTTCCTGGGGTTCGCCCCCCACCTCCTGGGCTATTTCCTGCTCACCCTGGCGCTCACCTTCCTGATATTCTTCGGGCTGTGTCCCTGGATCCCGGGAAAACACGGATGGCAAAAGGTGCTCTTCCTCGACGCCATCCTCGGCCTCGCTCTGGCCGCCGTGGTGTTCTGGCCGCCGGCCACAACGCGCCCGGTCCGAACCATCCTCATCATGGCCATGCTGCTGTTCGCCCTTCACGGGGGAGAACTGGGAGGACTCTCGTCCACCTGGGCGTCCGACTTCGACCCTCTCATGGCACGCCTGGGTCTCCGCGCCATCGGCAACACCCGCTTCGCCGGAACCACTCGAACGGACCTGCTCATCGGTGCTCGACTCTTGACCCACAACACAGAGGACTGCTCGAGCTGCGGAGCCTGTGTGGCCGTGTGCCCCCTGGGGGTGTGGGACAGAGGACCGGACAGGCGGGTCGTTCTCGAGCGCCGGGAAGCCTGCACGGCTTGCTGCGCCTGTCTGACCCAGTGTCCTGAAGGAGCCATCACGGCGCAACCGGTCTGACTGGCTTTGTCGAGGGGAAAAGATTGTCGCCGGCCGGCCCGTGAACAGGCAATCACCGGCCACCCGGACGGCGAAAAGAAGAAGGAGGGGGAATCCTGATCAGGCGTGCCACTCGAGGATGAACCCGGCATTCATCCACTTGCTGGACTCGGTGACGAAGCTCATGATGGTGGATCCATCGGCGAGCTTGCCGGCATCCTGACGAAGCAACCGGTCGAGCGTAAGGAGGATGGCGACCGGGCCGGTGTAACCAAGCTGGTCGGTGGTGGAGTAGTAGAGGTCAAAGGTCGGGTTGTCGTGGTACTTCTTGGCGATCGGCATCATCTCGTCAAACGCGAGGTCGATGATGTGCTTGGTCGGCACATTGGCCAGCACATGGGTGGTGGCCTGGATCCGACGCCGGAATTCCTCCTCGCCCCACTTCTCGCGGAGAATCTCGAGGAACTTGCCGAAGGCCTGGATCGACAACTTCGGCCCAAGCTGGCTCACCTGACGGAAATCCTGCACGATGTGGTGATAGCCCTGCTCGTAATCCTCCTTCGGCCCCAGGGACGAGCTGCCGGCCCGATTGTACATGTGGGGAGGATAGTTGTATCCGACCGATTCCAGATAGGTATCGACGAAGTAGAGTCCAGGGACTCTCTCCTCACCATCCTCGGCCTGAAGCACCATGGCGCCGCCGCCGTCCGAAAGGAACCACCGAAGCACTGCGTGATTCTTTTCGATCTTGGCCTGGTTGTAGTAGCTGGCCTTGAGCGCAGAGGACACCAGGTTCGACGAACAAATAAGTGCATTCTTGTACCGCCCGACACGGATGAGGTCGTGGGCGATCTGCATGGCCTTGTAGGTTGCTGTGCAATTGGAGTGAATCGACATCTCGGCACAGTACTTGATCCCGAGTTCCTCCTGCACGAACGCGCTGGTCGGCGGGCAGATGAACCGGTCCATGGACGAGGACCCGTAGATGACCAACTCGATGTCATTGGGCTCCAGTCCAGCCATCTCGAGCGCCTGGCGAGACGCCTTGGCCGCCATGCCGGCACACGTCTCGTTGCACGCACCGGTCTCCCGGTCGATGGCGTAGTAGTAGTTCTCCATGCCCAGGATCTGGTACATCACGTTCGCGGTCCGCTTGTACCATTTCTTGAAGTCGTCTGAGACCTCGTCCAGTTCACCCAGCACCTTCTCTATGTCGTGGAACTTGACGGGCTCACCGGGTAGGTACGTGCCCGTACCAGAGATTCTTACCGGTCGATCATACATGAGATTTCTCCATTTCCTCGGGATACTCGAACGTTCTGTGCCGCCCTCGGTTCGGCAAACGACCCACCTCCACGCTCACAGGAGCGCCAGGCCGGCCCTTCACACGCCCCGGCCACGTTATGGACCTGCGTTTCTCTCTACCGGGTCGCAACGCCGACGTCAAGCACTTGTGCACGCGCGGTCCCCCCGAAACGCTGCAAAACCGACGCACCCTGTGCCCTGACCCCACCGGGGTTGTTCGCTCTGCAAAACCACGCCGGCCCATACCCCCACCTTGGGCATGCCACTTTCAAGTCTCCAGCGACTGAGGGCAGGGGCACTATCCCCCCGCGCGCTCCCGGAAAACGCATCTCCTCTGCTGGAGCAGCCCTTGCAGCCCCCCTGCCTTCCTGAGCAGCAGTCTCCCGCTCCAATCCCCCGGCCGGGGCTCCACGTCTCCAAGACACCCGCCCCCCCTCCGCACCCTCCAGACAAGGATGAACAAAGGTGCACACCACACACAACAGGTGCTCGACAAACAAAGAGAAATATATTCTGGCAGGATAGAGGTGGTAGAGGTGGCTAATCCTCGAGCGCTCCGGGGTCGATCCCCCGCTCTTTCAACAACGCAAGCAGCCGTTCCTTTTCTCGTCGCTCCTCCGCTGCACGGCGCAAAGCAGCCTCCTTTTCTTGACGCTCCTCCTCCGCCCGCCGCTCCTGCTCCCGCGCCCGCCGCTGCGCGGCTTCCTTCGCCTTGCGTTCCTCCTCAAGATTCGACGCCATTGAACGTTGCTGACGCAAATAATCCAGCCGCTTGCGGTAAACGTGGTACGCTCTCTCCTTTTCCGAAAACCTCCTCAACGTTTCCATCGCTTGCCTCATCTCGGGCGTGTTCATGTACTCCGGCAACGCCTCGTCGTCCAGCTCCTTTCCCTCCTTGAAAAAGCGCACCCACCGATCCAGTTCTGTCTCCACTTCCTTTCGATTCCATTTTAGCATCTCCAACACGTGAATCCCACCTCCCTGACAAAGCTCCCAGCCGGTCTCCCGTTCCCATAGCTCGAAACAACTGTGGAACGCATCCCGCTCCTTCCACAAAATCGCGCCCATCAGCCATATCGAATGCACCGGTCTCAACGTCTCATACCCTTCCCCTTCCCTCAACTGAGATGACACCAAATCGCACCAGTTGTACAGCATGCGTTCTGGAAGACCTCTGTAGACCGTTAGCTGGATCTCGATCTGATATCGAACCTGCGTCTCGGACATGGCCAGCACATCCACTACCGAGAGTTTGTCGGAAAGAAAGTCCTTGTCGCTGTAGGGATTGAGCAGGGTGACCGAAGTGATTCGACGAGCCGGCGGCGGTGCCAACACGGCGTTGAGAAAATGGATGAGAAGGTTCTTGTTTTCTTCCGAGCCCAGCAGTGCCTTGAACACACAGTCGACGGTGGGATCGATACGATGTTTCATGAACGCCTCTTGATTGTCTCGTGATTGAACCAGGTTTCCGCACAGTCGACAAGAATTTCATGCACACAATGACATTTCAACAAAAGAGTCAAGGCGGGCTGGTGCGAGCCGTGTGCCATCCGAGCCAAGGACAGGCCTCGTCCCACGCCGGTTCAGAGACCGAACCGCACCGTACGCATGGACAGAGGGGGATCACTTGCGGTCACCATGGTACAGCAGAACCACTTGCAACCAAGCTCGACCCACCTCGAGTTTGCAGGTATACTGCGGAGAACGTGCGGGTCGACGCCGCCCGATGACCATCCGGGACAGTGCAGCGTCCCTACCTTTGCGCGCCGTCACGACGCCCGGCCACAACCGGGTCATGGTCGGCGCTGTGTGGAGGACTCGAGGCATTTCGAGATGACCACGTCGACGCCCAGCAACGCAGACGACCCCGACGTCGGTTCCGGCGCATTCGGCACCTGGATGACCGACCGATGGGGTCTCCCCGCCTATGAGTACACCGGGAACCAGCCCGGGGAAGTGGAATCTGATGACGTTCGGGCGAGCGAGCGTTTCGGGCCACGGTATGTTCACTTGATGGGCAACGTTCACTGGAACGTGCTCTGCACGGCGGAGGGTAGTGTTCAAGCCTACGAGTCGGACCGGGGTCCCCAGTTTCTCCTGGAGAAACCGGGCGGGTGGGGCGTCGTGTGGATCGGGCTCGAGGATGGAGAGCGCTTCGGCGACCGGTGGCCGGTCAAGGGACGCGGGCGACGGATTTTTGGCACAGGATATTTTCGCAAGATCGTGGAACACCGCCGGATCCGTCTGGATCATCAGGTGGTCGCGCCTCCCGGGGACGTGCGCGGGCTTGTGTCGTTCGTCTCCATCGAAAACCTGGGCCCCGGAGCGGTGGTGCTCGTGGTGGAGGAACCATGGGCACCTCGGATCCTGCCTTTGCTCCACGCTCCGCTGTTCACCACCACCGGCCGTCGGTCGTTCGGAGGGGATTGGCGGACCACCCTCGCGGGACGTCTGACCGGTGCAACCAGGTCGGTCTTGCGAATTCACCCTCCACAGTTGCGTGAGCGCGCGGCCAGGTCCTACGTGTATCGTCCCCTCGAGGACGAGGCCACGGCTGCTGTGGGGTTTCAGCCCGCGTACCGGGCCTCCCGGGGACGGCACGCGCGGGACTCGAGTCCCCTGGACGAGCACCCTGCACCTTTTTTCCTGGTTCCGTGTGCCGGGCCGCCTCCTGAAATCGTTCGCATGCCAGGTGTTGCCGGAATCGTCCACCGTCGCCGAATCCGTCTCGACCCCGGGACGGCAACCCGTTGGGCGACCGGGTTCACCCGCGATCCCCCTGCCCGTTTCCTGGCCCGTATCGGGCCACTGGATCGACTCATGGAGCGCGTGGCCGCGGACCGTCGGACCCGGGTCGTCTCCTTTCGCACCGATCAAGATCCCTGGTTGGGCCGGGAGACCTGCTGGCACAGTGCAATGGTCCGTGGTTCCACAGCCTGGTCCGAGTTTTTTCAGGCCCCCCTCCTCCATCCGGGAGGGGCTCGAGGCTACCTTCATGGGGCCGCCTCGGCCACACGGGATGCCTGCCACGCACTCATCCCGTTGACTTATGCCGACCCGGCTCTGGCCCGGAAGGTTCTGCTCGGTCTGATTCGATTCGCAGTCACGAATCAAGGCGTCCGGTCCGGGACCACCGGCCATGGCCTGGGCCTGTCGGCGAACCTGGCACAGGAACCGTCAGACCTGCCTTTTCTCGTACTTTGGGCTGCCACCGAATACCTGTTCGCCACTCGAGACTTCGCTTTTCTCCGGGAAAATGGGGCGTGCCACGACGCTGAAAACGAGTCGACCTCGGTGCGCGCACGTCTGGAAACCGTCGCACGCTGGCTCCTCGACACCCTTGCTCTCGGACCGAACGGCCTGGTCAGGGCCGGTCCGGGAGACTGGAATCCGATCGTGCCTCGGCTCGCACGGTCTCGTCGCACCTACGGTCGTGACGGGGAGTCATTGCTCAACACCGCCCTGGCTCTCCATGTCTACCCTCGGCTCGCCTGCTTGTTCGAGCAGGAAAACTCGGAACTCGCCCGACGCCTCCGTGCCACAGCCGACCGACTGCGCCAGGCGCTGGACCGGGCCTGGACTGGAAAGTGGTACGCGCGGGCCTTCGACGGTCCGGAATCCCCTGTGGAACAGGACCGACTCTTCCTTGACCACCACGTCTGGCTACTGGTATCCGGAGCACTGGCACCGGACCGGGCCGCACAGGTGGTGGGTCGAATGCTTCAGGAACTGGACACGGGCTCGCCAATCGGCGCTCAGGTCCTTCATCCTCCTGTGACGAGCGGGTTCCGCGTGCCCAGACGCGGTGAGCATGCCAATGGAGGTATCTGGCCGCACCTGAACGCCATTTTGACGTGGGCATACGTGCGCACCGGGTCGGAGCAGGCCTGTCGGTCACTCGTCCGCAACACGCTCTGCACCCATGCCCGGGAATACCCGGATTGCTGGTACGGTATCTGGAGCGGCCCGGAGTGCTACAACGCCGAACCGGGGGAACGAGCCGGAGAAATCAGCGGGACGTTCGAGTCGCCCCTGGAGGAGTTCCCGGTCGGTAGCCTGATGGCGCACGCCGCGCCCCTCCTTGCTGCACTCAAGGTGGCTGGAATCGAGGCATCCGAAACGGGACTGACCATTGCCCCCTCTCTCTCCGCCCCGTTCGAGTTTGCCTCGCCCCTGATCTCCCTCGAGGCCACGGACAAGGTCCTTCGCCTCGACTACGCACCGCCCAGCAAGAATCGATATGGACTCAGGATTCGACTCCCTGCAGGCTGGACGGCCGAACGCGCCAGGATCGAACAATCCGCCTTTCGGGTGGAACCCTCGAGGCATGAACAGTGGCTCGAGTGGCCGCGTGCCCTGTTCGCGCGGTTTGAACTCACCGTGCACCGAGGAGCATGACATGGGCGCCACGTGGTTCCTTACCGTCGTTCTCTCTCTGGCGACGACCCTCGTCGCTTGCTCGTCCGCTCGCCCCGACCCGCCGCAGGTGGTGAAGCTGGAGGCACACGGACCCCGGACGACCGTGGTGTCGGTGGGAGACATTTTGCTCGCCGACGCCGCACACCGCGCCCTCGAGCAGCACGGATACCGCTGGCCGTTCGAGCGGGTGGCCCCGCTGCTTGCAGAGGCGGATGTGGTGCTGGGCAACCTGGAAGGCCCGGTGACCACCCATCGGGAACGGGCGTTTCCCGGCAAGAAGTGGTCGTACCGGATGCCTGCCAAGGCGGCTCGAGCACTTGCAACGGTTGGATTCGACGTGGTCTGTCTGGCGAACAACCACATCCTGGACTATGGGTCTCGAGGTGTCGCCGACACGATAGTTGCCCTGAACGAAGTGGGAATCCGCTGGTTCGGAGCAGGCCGGAATGAGCGGGAGGCGCGGCGTGGCCTGGTGCTGGACGTTGGCGGTTTCCGTATCGGGCTGCTCGGCTATTACCAACGCCATCTGGACCTGGCATTGAGGGGGGGATACGCTGGAGAGGACCATCCGGGGCCGGCCATGCTGACCGAAGACGTTCTGGAGGCGGATCTGAAGCGTCTCCGGACTCATGCAGACGTGTTGATCGTGAATTTTCACTGGGGTGCGAACTACCGGCCGGTATCGAAATACCAACGCCGGATGGGGCACCGTGCCATCGACCTGGGGGCGGACATCGTAAACGGGCACCATCCCCACATCGCGCAAGGGATCGAGATCTATCGAGGCAAGCCCATCGTCTACAGCGTGGGCAATTTCACCTTCGGCACACCGGGCCGTTTTCCCCGCGGGAAGCAGGGCTACGGGTTGGTGGTTCGCTACATTTTCGAGAAAAACGCACTCCGGTTCGTGGTCGCCACACCCATCGCGGTCAACAACGCCCTGGTGAAATTCCAACCGCACCGGGTCCCTGCGGCCGAAGCCCGCTCCGCACTCGAGCCGGAGCTGGCCGAGTTCCAGACTTCGGCCCGATGGTTGGGTGACACAGCGGTGATCACCGTCGGCACTCCGGGAACGCCCCCGCTTCCCTTCCTGCCTTGAGGCGAAGCGCTCCGCTCATCCTCCTTCCTTGGCGACACGCAGATACTTGTAGACCATGTCCCGCGTACACTGGAGACGTCGTGCGGTCTCGGATACGTTGCCCCCGCACGCCTCGTGCAAGCGCTGGACATACCGGGCCCTGGCCTTGTTCCACCAGTCGGCGAGTTCCTTGATGGTGAGTCCCTCTGGGATGGCAACCGAATCATCCTGCGCGCCAGGGGATGAGGACACCGGAGGCCGACGCCGGCCCAGCACCTCCTCGGCCACCCGCACGTCTATCTTTTCCTTCCCCAGAGACCGGAGGTGTCGACGGACCACCTCGTTCCGGAAGAAGTTTTCCAGTTCTCCCACATTCCAGGGCCAATCGTAGGAGGTGAGAAAGGTCGCGGCGGACCGGGTCACGAAGTCCTCCCAGACCACCGGGTCGTCGGCCTTCGCCAATCCCTGCGCCATCAGGTAACGCTTGATGGCGTGAGACGCCAGCAACCCGATGTCCTCCGCACCGCACTCCCGCAAGGAAGGCAATCGGCACACGTTCACATGAATCCGCCTCAGCAGGTCCTCCCGGAACGTGCCTTCCGCAACCATCGCCCGAAGGTCCCGGTTGGTCGCCAGAATAAGTTGCGCATCGAACACCAGTTCACGGGACGGATCCCCCAGCCGGTAGAATCGCCGTTCTTGAAGCACACGCAGCAACGCCGCCTGCTCCTCCAGCGGAATCTCTCCTACCTCATCCAGGAACAGAACCCCCCCGGCACTCAACTCCAGCCAACCAGCCTGGGCCTGGTGCGCTCCCGTGAACGCTCCCCGCACATGCCCGAACATCTGGGAGGAGAAAAGATTGCGCTCAATCGCAGCGCAATTGACCGGGTAGAATGGTTTCCCGCTTCTCGAGCCCAGCCTCCAGATCTCCCGCGCCACCATCGATTTCCCGGTCCCCGTCTCACCCAGCAAAAGGACCACCAGATCCGGATCCCTGGCTGCGGCCAGTTCCGCTATCCGCTCCTTCAACGCCCGCATGGGGGCACTGGTGCCCACCAGTTCCGATGCCTCCGGATCCAGGCTCTCCACCTTGCGCCGACGCTGTATCGCTTCGATCAGCTCCCCGGTGAACCCCGCCACTTGCTCGATCACCGACAATGCCGGTCCATCGCTGAGCAACCCGGGCTCGCGATGATCCACATAGATCACCCCAAGACACACGCCATCCTTGACCACCGGATAGCATACCAGGCTCGCCACCGCAGACGCACGGATACTCCTCATCCCGGAAAGTTCCCGATCCACCCGTACGTCTGGACACACGTATGGCTTCCGCGTCCGACGCACCCGCTCGATCACCGAATAGGACACATCCCGCACCTGCTCCTCGTCAAGCCGGTGGGACCGGGCGACTTGAGGCCTTCCTTCCTCCCATACCACCACCAACCCACGCCCATCCAACATCTCACCCACCAGCGCCGCCAACTCCGCCGCAAGAGGTTCCGCCTCATCCGCGACCGCGGCAAGCCGCCCGATGTACGACGCCCAGGTGGCCACGTCTACCCGGCGTCCAACGGGCTCGACCGGAATCGCCCGCGCCCCATCCTCCCCTTTTTCAGGTCCTCCCCTTTTTGCTGCAACAACACTCGAGCGGTTGTCTGGAACACTCGAGTCGACCGAGCCACCCGACCCTGCCTCGCGAGCAACCACCAGCCCCTCCCCCGCCCCAGGGGCAATCTCGAGGTGCGCACGAATGGCCAAGGCGTGAAGATCCCGCCAGCCCGGACTCTGGTCGCCCATGCCGCAGGTTTCCCGCGCACGCCGAAACGTGTCGAGGGCCTCATCCGGCCGGCCGGCCTGAAGGTCCAGCGCCATCCGCTCCTTGTACGCCTCCAGTGTGAGTTCGTTGTGCCCCGTCCTGGCGAATGCGGCGACCAGCGTGTCCACTTCCACGCTGAGTCCCCGGGTATGTCCTCGCAACCGCGCGAGGCGCGCCGACAGCAAGCGGTGGGTCAGTCGGGCCACCTCGAGTTCCGGGGTCGGCTCGAGTCGTGCGAGGCGTTCTTCGACCTGCTTCAACCCGGGTTCCGCCCGGGTCACCTGCCCGTGGTCCAGCAGGATATGGACAGCGGACAACCGTTCGTACACTTCCCGGACCGTGTTCCCCATCCGCGCGAACAGGGTGGCGGCTCGCTCGAAATGGGGAAGCGCCTTTTCCGGACGCCCGCGCTCCCGAAGCGAAAAAGCGAGGTTGTGGGAGGCGAGCGCTTCCACGTGGATGTCATAGGACCGGCGTGCGAGTTCGAGCACCGCCTGCAGGTGGGCATCCATGTGTTCCGTATCGCCGGACCGATGATACAGGTCGGCGAGGGTATTGTGCAGCCGCATCCGTTCCCGGTCGAGGCCCGAGGTCCCGGCCCGCTCGAGCGCACGTTCGAGCCCGGTGGTTAGTGAGGAGGGAGAGGCCCCCCGTTTCAATCCCAGGTGGGCGCGCAACCGGGCCTCCTCGAGACCCTGGGGCACAGAAACGGGGAGTGCGAGAAGCGCCACGCGATCCAGACACGTCTCTGCCTCGTCCAGGGCCTCCCGTTCCAGGTAGATCCAGGCCAGGCTGAGCAGCCAGTCGGCCTTTTCTTCACCCGGGATTGCCGGGTCAGATCCGGCGAGAGACAAGGCCGACTCGAGAAGCGTGGCGGCTTCATCAGGCACCTCGAGGTGAGACAGGGCCCGGGCCAATCCGCCCATACACTGTGCCCGTCGCGTTCGGTCCCGGTTCGGCACCTCGGAAAGCGCACTCGAAAACGCCTCTCGAGCCTCAGCATACCGCTCGAGTGCCAGGTGAAGATCGCCGAGCCGACGAAACAACTCTGCGCGCTGCGGACTCGGACCATTCTCCAGTGCCACCAGGTGGGCGAGCGCCCTGGTGGCCTCCTCGAGCGAGGAGGTTTTCACCGCCTCCTCCACGGCCAGGTGAAGATAGGGTCTCGCCCTCGCCCCGGCTCCCGCCAGGAGAAAATGGCGCGCCACTTCCCAGGGGGCAGCCGCTTTCTCCAGCAGGTATCTCTGCTCCAACACCTCGGCCGCCCGGCGATGCCACATCCCCCGAACCGCAGAATCCAACGTCTCTGTCAAGGCCTTGCGCAATGCCTCGTTCGATACATGGACTGCCGGAAATCCCCCACCCGCCATCTCCAGGACCATCACCACACCTCGCTCCACCAACTCGGACATGCAGGCAGAGCAACCGGGGACCAACGTCTCGAGAACGTCCACCTCGACCCCCCGCTCGAAAAGCGAGAGAACCTGCAACACCTCGCGGCACGATGGCTCCAATGTCTCGATCAAGGCTTCCGCTCGAGCTGTCCAACCGGACGGCGCCCAGGTGGAAAAATCGAAGGCAGCGTCGTGCCATCGCGCCTCCAGCGCTTCCATGATTGGTCCAGGCAACCCGCCACTGGACGAAGCCAACGCCTTGACTTCCTCTGGAGAAAGGACCCCTCTGGCATCTCCCAACGTCTCCTCCGCCAGGTGTCGAATGGCTTGCAAGTCGAGTGGATCGAGGGGGAGCTTCGACCATCCCTGAGCCTCAGCGACCAGCTCCTCGGCCCCGCGGCCCGCGATGACCAGGACAAGACCGGAGCCGGGAAGGTGCGCACCCACCCGAACGAACACCTGCCGCGTCAGAAAATCGAGCGCCTCGGGATCGTCCAGGAGCACGGCTGCGAAGGGGCTGTGCGTCCGTTCACAGGCGACCCGGGCTGCCTCGAGAAGGCCGGCGACCTCGTCCCGCACGACCCGGCCAGGGCCGCCGCCCGGCGAATCGGAGTCCACAGGGGCCGGAGCGTCGTTCTCCGAGCCGACACCGGCAACGCCCTGCAGGAACCGCCGAATCGTGCGCAAGACCGGCTGAGCGGATCCCGGACACCATGTGCCGGGAAATCGGAGAACCGGGGTCCCCCGAAGTTGCCACCAGTCCGCCAGTTCCTCGAGCAGACGGGTTCCTCCCGCCCCGGAGGGTCCGGTAAAGGCAAGCGCACCTCCTTGCTCGTCCACCAGACGACGCCCCACCCTCTCGGCCAGCTCGTCCAACCTTTCGGCCCCCGTCCATGGAGGCACCGGCAGCGGGGCACGTCGACGCCAGCTCCCGCAAGGATAGCCCAGCGACTCGAGTACGGTCTCCGCCCCGGCCGGCCGCGAAGATGGATCCCGCTGGAGCAATTGTTCCGTCAGGGCAGCCAGTCTCGGCGCCCGGCGCCGAGCAAACCCGGGGACTCGAGGCACCGGAGAACGTACCAACCGATCATGAACCTCCTCGAGGGTTCTGCCTTTCACCGGGGGAGCAGAGCCTGTCAGCAGTTCGTAGAGGATGGCGCCCACACTGTAGAGGTCGGACCGGGGACTTCCCGGGTCTCCAGCCAGCAATTCCGGGGCCAGGTAGGCAAGGGTCCCCGCTGGTTCTCCCCGGGCGAACGGTGCGTCGGTTCGGGCCTGGTCCAGGTCGATGAGCCGGATTCCAGTCCGCCCCACCAGCAGGTGATCAGGCTTGAGATCGAGCCGGACAATCCGCAAGTGGTGCAAGAAAGCAACGATTTCCAGTAGTTCCACCAATCGAGCGAGCAATGTCTCCTCGCCCGCATCCTCCCGGTAGCGAACCGGCTGCCCCTCGAGCCACTCCTGGGTGAAGTAGACCAGCACCGGATCACCATCGCGGCCGGAGCTGGCCACACCAAAATCCCATGCGCGAGCGATCCGGGGATGGCGACAGCGGCGAAGCCTTTGAAATTCCTCGATCACGGCCTGAGCCTCCGGGCTCTCCAGCCCAGAGACCAGGGCGCCTTTGACCACGACCTCGAGGCCGAGCAACCGATCCCGACATCGATAGACCCGTCGACAGCCATGCTCGACGAGGGTCCGGGTCACGACGTATCGGCCGGATATGAATTCCTGGGGCTTCGCGGGGTCGTGTCCGTTCATGACCTCCTCCTGGGACAGGAAGGGAGTGGCGTGCAACATGACTCCTGGATGGTTCAAGATAGCATCAAACACGGAAAAGGGGGGAGCATTGCGCGGGGATCAGCAGCGGGGAACGCCGAAAAGGTTCAGCCAGTCGACCGTGGTGCAGGCCGAGGGGGGAACGACCAGACGGGGGGACGAGTCCGACCCGTCGTCCTTGGGCGGGATTCCCTGCCACCCGAAAATGGTCAGGGCCGCCCCGGAAATCGGACGCACCCGGGAGCCCCGCTCGTCATGTTCCATCTCTCGATCCGTCCGGGACCTGTCTCGCTCCATCCCATCGTTCCGCGCCACGGAGCCCGCCGGGGGTTCCGTCGCCTCTTCGCCAGCCAGGGAAACACTCGATATCGTCATGAGGAGACCGGCCAGTACTCCCATCAACACTTGGGAACCACGCATCGTTCTTCCTCCTTGCTTTCCACGTCTCGCCGTCCGGGTCAGCCAACGTCCGACCATCGGGCGCCATGCTGAGCCGTTTGGTGACGTCCGACCTGGGTAAGAGGCGAGTGGTGTGCCACCGGAACTCGAGGCACGGAAAAATGCGTGTTCCGCCGACTCCACGGGGCGTGCGAAATGGAAAAATCAGCTTTGATTCCACAAGGTTATGAGTCCAGCAACATACCGCGAGGCATCAAGCCGCTCCTCCCGTTTGCTCGAGGAGAATGTCCCGACTGTACGGCGCTTGACAGGCACTGCTTCACGGGTGCCGAACGGAGAGAAAAGACAGGTGCTCGACAGCAAGAACGGCCTGCCCGTGGGCCGACCATCGTTGCACCACCTCCCCCCTCGTGCTAGCCTGTCCAACGATACCGAGAAAGCTCAATGCGAGACGGACACGTGCGGCACCACACATGGAGGCAGAGATGAAAGAAAGCAAACTGCGACTTCTGGTCCTTGGTATCGGCGCCATCGCCATCCTTCAGCTCGGAGTCATCGTGGGGCAACTCCTGCCCGGGAGTCGTGCCCAGGCAGATCCCATCGGCATGAGCGTGGATGGAGGTACCAGCCCCCGGGTGACTCTCTCCGGTGAGCAAACAGGAACGGGCATGACCACCATCTACACGGTCCCCGAGGGCTACCAGCTCGTCATCACCGACATTCACGTGCAGGGACGCAACTACACGGGCGCATACGACCAGTTCACCCTGTACGATCCGGACGCCTCCCGGTACCTGTTCAGCGGATGGTGGGGCATCAACTGGGGCTATGTGGACGCTCGCCCGGTGGAATGGCACAGTGAAACCGGGCTGGTGGTGCCTGGCGGGCACCGGCTCCAGATCCAAGTCTGGCAGGGATATCGCAACGCTTACACCATCGCCGGCTTCCTGGCCAGGGAATGAGGCGGCCTCTCACCCACCCCTTTTCGAGAGGAGGCTGCCATGACCGCTGCGAAAATCTGCTTGCTGCCCGGCAAACCCACCCACCGCCCTTGCCCAAAAAGGTGCGAGTCGCCACGCTCTCACCACGGATTTCGAGGGACACCGCTCTGGTTGCTTCTCCCGCTGCTCGCAGCATGCCCGGACGAGGGCGATGACGACGATGCAACCAGCGCCATCCCCGTGACGCAAACCCCGACTGAAGCAGGTCGACTCGACGTCTCACCGACGAGCGTGACCTTCCCCGACACCGAGGCCGGTGCCCAGACGGTGGAGACGATCGTGCTCACCAACTCCGGAGCAGGCCCCATCACGCTCGCGGCCGTCTACTTCCCAAACGACGCCGACGGCGCATTCGCGTTCGCTCCGGGTCAAAACGACCCAACCGGAACCGTCATCCAGGGGGAAGACTCCCTCACCGTCTCAATCGCGTTCGCTCCGCCCACGTCCGGCACGTTCGATGGCACCTGGCGGGTCGCTTCGAACGATCCGGACCGACCCAGCATCGATGTTCCCCTGTCCGGTACCGGGACGACACCCACCAGTCCGGACGACGACCAGGATGGATACACCGTGGCAGACGGAGACTGTGATGACGATGACCCGGATGTCCACCCGGGGGCCACCGAAATCTGCAACGACCGCGACGACGATTGCAACGGTGAGGTCGACGAACAGGCCGCAGATGCGTTCGCGGTCTATCCCGACAATGATCAGGATGGATACGGGAACGAGGAGGCGGCCCTCACCAATTGTATCGTGCCCGACGGGTACACGACCGTCGGCGACGACTGCAATGACGAAGACCCGTCCACCCACCCTGGAGCAGATGAACTGTGCGACCAGGCCGACAACGACTGTGACGGCGCAGTGGACGAAGAAGCCACGGACGCCATGACGGTCTACCCCGATACCGACGGAGACGGGTACGGCGCCACCTCCGGAACACTCCAGGCCTGCACGCCGCCAGAGGGCTACGTTGCCGAAACAGGCGACTGCGACGACGACAACCCCGGTGTGAATCCGGACGCGCTCGAAGTATGTGACGGAATCGACAACAACTGCGATGGGCAGATCGACAACACAGGCGAGACCCTGCTCTACGTGGACGCAGACGGTGACGGCCACGGCGACCCCGACACGGGCGAACTCGGGTGTGGTCCGTCCGACGGCCGGGTGCCCCTCGGTGACGATTGCGACGATACCAACGGGGCCACCTACCCAGGTGCCGACGAATATTGCGACGGAATCGACAACGACTGCGACGGCGCGGTCGACGAAAACCCGGTAGACGGCTCCTCGTTCTACGAGGACAACGACCTCGATGGCCACGGAGCCGGTGATCCCATCACCGCGTGCGAGGAAATCCCGGGTCTGGTCACCACCGCCGATGACTGTGACGACACCTCGGCGACCACTTATCCGGGCGCGGATGAACCCTGCGATGGGGTGGACAACGACTGCGACGGGGAAACCGACGAAGGCGGTCAAACCACCCTGTACGCCGATCAGGATGGCGACGGGTGGGGAGATGAGACCCAGACCATCGTGAGTTGCAACACCGAAGGGTACGTGGGCACCGCGGGCGACTGCAACGATCTCGATCCCAATGTCCACCCCTCTGCCGAGGAGGTGTGTGACCATGTGGATCAGGACTGCGATGGAGCAATCGACGAGGGTGTGACCACGACCTACTACCTCGACCGCGACGGCGACGGATACGGGGACGATGAGACCACCACCGAGGCCTGTTCTCCTCCGACCACCGTCTTCCTCGAAACAGGTGGCGACTGCGATGACCTCAACGCCGCGGTCAACCCGGGTGCCACCGAAACCTGCAACGCCGTCGATGATGATTGCGACGGACTCGTGGACGAGGACACGGAAGACGCGGCATCCTACTACGTGGACGCAGACGGGGATGGGTACGGAGACCCGGCCCAGGGTATCCGATTCTGCACACAACCCGACGGTTACGTACTCGACGGAACAGACTGTGACGACTCAAACCCGGACATCCACCCGGGGCAACCCGAAGTATGCAACGAGGTCGACGAGGATTGCAATGGGGTCGTTGACGACAATCCCACCGACGCCACCACCTGGTACCCGGACGTGGACCAGGACGGTTACGGAAGCATTGCGGGAGGAGTCGCTGCATGCGAACAGCCTCCGGGCTATCTCCCTGGAACGGGCGATTGCAACGACTCCATCGCCACCATTCATCCCGACGCGACCGAGGTGTGCGACGGCGTGGACCAGGATTGCGACGGACTCATCGATGAGGACATGACCTGGGCGTGGTATATCGACCGGGACGGCGATGGGTATGGAGACGAAAGTACAGAATTTCCCGCCTGTCAGCCTCCCAGCGACTTCTACGTGGATCTGTCGGGAGATTGCGACGATTTCGACGCCAACGTCTTCCCCGAGGCAAACGAACTGTGCAACGGAAAGGACGATGACTGCGACGGCACAGTCGACGAACCCGACGCCCTGGACGCCATCACCTGGTACCGGGACGCTGATGGCGACGGCCACGGCGACCCCGACGCTGCCCAGGTGGCCTGCCAGGTCCCGGACGGCTATGTCGCTTCCGACGATGATTGCGATGACACGGCCCCGAACGTCTTCACCGGGGCCACCGAGTGGTGCAATACCATTGACGACGACTGCGACGGTGAGGTCGACGAACCTGACGCTGCTGACGCCCAAACCTGGTACCTGGACGTGGACCAGGACGGCTACGGCACCTCTCTTTCCTCGGTTCTGGCCTGCGACCAACCCGACGGGCACGTGCTCGACGCCACCGACTGCAACGACTCCGACCCGAACGTCAACCCCGGGGCTACCGAGGTTTGCAACGGCACCGACGACGACTGCGACGGAATCACCGACGGTACCGACGCTGTCGACGGGGCCACCTGGTACCAGGACGCCGACAGCGACGGCTTTGGCAACCCGACCCGGACCCAGGTCACGTGCACGCAGCCGGTCGGCTATGTCGACAACGGCCTCGACTGCGACGACCTCCGGGCCGATACCTACCCCGACGCGCCGGAGATTCCGGACGATGCCTGGGACAACGACTGTGACGGAAAAGTGGACGAAAACGGCCCACTCGCCGCTCTCCCGGTCGGGCTGACCGGCCACGCAACCGTGTACGACCCGATTCGTGAGCGCGTGCTGGTGATCGGTGGGCGCACCCGGTACGCACTCGTGGACGAGGTGTACGTACTGGACCTCTCGGGAGGAAACACCGGGGTCTGGGAAACCCTGGAACCGGAGGCCGACCCGAGTGCAGGAACACCGCTGGCACGCCACGGTCACACAGCCATCTACGACACGGACGCCGACCAGGTCGTCCTGTTCGGAGGACGCGGCTACCACGACCTCCTGGACGATGTCTGGGTACTCTCGTTCGCCACTTCCGAGGAGGGAACCTGGTCCCGGCTCTCACCCTCCGACGAAGGGCCACGGCCTCGGACCGACCATGCCGCCGCCTACGACCCGGTCGACGCCCAGATGGTGATCCACGGCGGCAAGGGATACTACGGCCTGTTCCAGGACACCTGGAGCCTCTCCCTCCCACCTGCCACACCCACCTGGACCCTCCTCCATGACGGAACTGGAGAATCTCCCGGTCCACGGTATCGCCACGGCCTCGAGTTCGACTCGACTCACGACCGCTTCCTGCTTTTCGGCGGAGATGGCTTCTACGCTCGTAACAACGACTTGTGGGCCTTCGACCTGGCCACCGGATCCTGGTCCCAGCTCTCCCCCACCGGCCCCATACCGCCCCCTCTGGCGGATTGCGCGGTCACCTTCGACTCGGAAACCTCCGAATTGCTGGTGTTCGGCGGCATCTCCTACTATGCCATCTCCGACATGCTCCTCGCCCTCGACGTTTCCAACTCCGCTGATGGCTCCTGGTCCGTGCTCTATACACCCGGACCCTTCACGCCCACAGCCGGAGCAGGAGCGCTCGTCCTCTACCCGGACGCTCTCTACTACCTCTTCTTCGGCCAGGGTTACTATGGACTGCGCGACCGACCCATGAGCGGAGAACGAAAATAGGACTCCGGCGCGTTCCAGGAAGCACCAGGCCGGGACCAAAAGGCATTGCCGGATCTCACCAGCCCGACCCAGGCTCCGCGTCCTCCTCGAGACTCCGCCATATCCGACGAAACGCCTCCAGGCGCCGCCGAGGGACATCCCCGCGGGCCACCGCCTCTTCCAAAACGCACCCGGGCTCCCCCCGGTGCCGACAATCAGGCAATGCACACCGCCCCGCCCGCTCCAGGTCGGGAAAGCCACGCAGAAGATCCTGCGGCGTCAGGTTGATGAGACCGAACACTCGCTGGCCCGGAAGATCGATCAGATACCCATCCCCGCATTCGAGTGGCAGCAAACGCGCCGACGAGGTAACGTGCCGACCTCGCCCGGTCGCAGCGCTGACCTCCCCCACCACCAAACTCGAGTCCCCGGTCAAGTGACGGGCCAATGTGGTCTTGCCCGTGCCGGAAAGTCCTGCCAACGCCGTGGTCTTGCCCACCATCAAAGCGGTCAGGGCATCCAGCCCTTCGCCCGTCACCGCACTGGTCCGGAGCAACGGCACCCCCAATCCCTCAAACGAATCGATCACCGCCTGCGCACGCGCGGACACCCCCAGATCCACTTTCGTGAAACAGACTACCGGCTCAATGTCATCCCGCCACGCCGCCACAAGGTACCGATCCATCAACCCGGGGTTCAACCCAGGTTGCGCGACCGACCCCACGATGAGCAGTTGATCCACGTTCGCAGCCACCACCTGATCACGCCTCCCTCGCCGACGCACACTCGCACGCCGAAGCTGGTTGCGCCGGGGCAACACCTCCACGATCCGCCACAACACGCGATCCACTCGCTCGACCACCACGTGATCCCCAACCGTGGGACGGACCGCTCCCCGAAGAAGCGACCGCCTCGCCACGCACCGAACCGCTCCGCTCCCTGTAGATACCACCCATTGCGGCCCGAGCACCTGGATCACTCGACCACAAACCCTCTCGCTCCCCAGTGCTTCCTCCACGCCGTTGTGTGTCTCCATCGCCATCGGCCGGACAATCCTCCTTCAGAATTCGGTCACAGCTTGCCAGCCCAACCAGCACGATGTCAAGAACCCTGAACCGCACGACTCCACCACCGCGTCCGGTTCATCACACCCGCCCTCCAGCCGTTCCTTGCTCCACAACTCCCCCAACCCGGACCCGCCGGACTCCAGTCAATGGACGCGCGTCACGGACAATCCCGCACGTGTTCATTTCGCACCCGCCGACGTGCTCCGCTTCCACGTCGCCATCTTCTCCAACCAAACTTGCGGATACACCCCCCGCTCCAGCCACCCGGCCCTGCCCATCGAATCCACCTCTCACCTCCATCTCATCGACACCGGAGTTCCGGCCCGTCAGACCCGGTGTCATTCTCGAGAACAACAGGGGGCCGCGCAAGCTCACAAAGAACACCGCAAGGGCACCACCGTTCGAGGTGCGGAACCCTGGAACCGAAACTTGCTCCACGGGAATCGGGACCGGGAAACGTGTTCCGACGCCCGTGGCACGAGCGCGCCCTCGGTTCCCCGCCCGTCCCGCTCCACGCGCCGGACACCGCCTTCCGGCCTCCCACCCCTTGTCCATGATTCCCCGTGCGAACACTGCTTCCCGGCAGCAGAGCTGCTTCGGGACGGACGTCCGGCTGCGCCGCCGACTTCGAATTGGAGCTGCTGCAAGAGGAAAGTGGGTTGACAGTCGGGTACCACGATGTGGTAGAGTCCCCCCGTATTTCACAGGAGGCGTCCGGTGACGGCGGCGGGCGGGTGAAAAGGGCCTTGTGCCGGACCTGGACGAAAGCCGAGAAGGGGGAACGAGAGGAGATGGCGGAGAAGCAACGTGACGGAGGGGCCGGGGGTTCTGGGGGAGGAGGAGCAGTCCGCGACCCTCGACATCACGTCTACCCGGTCCTGGGTGCACTGGTGGTGGTCGCGGTGGTCGCCATTGCAGCGCGCAGCGTGGCGGTTCCGGAGACGTTTGGTGAGTACGGGACCTACCGTGCGGCGGCGGTGACGGAGGCGATGGAGCGAGCGCCGCGCCACGTGGGCGAGGCGGTGTGTGAGGAATGCCATGACGACATCGTGGCGATTCACGACAAGGATGTACACGTGCACGTTCAGTGTGAGACGTGCCACGGTCCGGGGTCCACGCACGTGGAGAAGGAGGACGGGACGGAGATCATCCGGCCACAGGGGAAGGAGTTTTGCCTGACGTGTCATCGTCTGCTCCTGGCGCGTCCAGGTCCATTTCCCCAGGTTCGCTGGAAAGAGCATTTTGAGTTCGTGGGTGTGAAGGACGAGACCATCGACTGCACGGCGTGTCACGACCCGCACGAACCGCTCTACCTGGACCGCGACATACACAGTGCGCGGCTCCATCCTTTGATTCAGCGGTGTCGGGATTGCCACGTGGGCATGCAGGAGGATTCATCGGCGAAGCCCCCGGACCATCCACAGGTTTTCGAGTGCGGCTACTGCCACGAGGAGAAGGTAAAGGACTTCGCGCGGCGCACGCATGCGAAGGTTTCCTGCACCACGTGCCACTTGTTCATCAAGGAATCGAGTTTTTCGGGCCGGATTATCCGGGACGCGGATCCGCGGTTCTGTCTGCTGTGTCATCGCGACGCGGAGTTCCGGAGTGTGAATTCGGCACCGGGTATCGATTGGCCGGCGCACCTGGATGATGTGAAGGAAGGACCCGAGGACGAAGGCAAGCGGTGCATCGACTGTCACCGGGATCGCATTCATGCGCCTGTTTCGGAAGGGAGGCCCCAACAATGAGGGACAAACGTATCACCCGGCGTGCGGTGCTCAAGGGCCTGGCAGCCGCTCCCGGGTTGCTGTTGCTGCCCATCGGCCCTATCCGGCCGGCCCAGGGGGAGGAGGCTGCCGGGTACGACTGGACCAAGCACTACTGGGGCTACGCCGTGGACACGACCAAGTGCATCGGGTGTTGTGCCTGCATGCGTGCCTGTCGTGCGGAGAACGACGTGCCCAAGGGCCACTTCCGGACCTGGGTGGAGCGGTACCGGATTCGGCTCGATGGCCAGGTGGACGTGGACACGGCGGCGCACGACGACAACTTCGTTTTCCGGGAAGTGGAAGGGGACGTGGCCAAGGCGTTCTTCGTGCCCAAGCTGTGTAACCACTGTGAGAAATCGGTTTGCAGCCAGGTCTGCCCGGTGGGCGCGTCCTACACCACCAAGGACGGCGTGGTCCTGGTGGACAAGAAGCACTGTATCGGGTGCGGATACTGTATCCAGGCCTGCCCCTACGGGACTCGGTTCCTGAACCCTGAGACGCACACCGCGGACAAGTGCACGTTGTGCTACCACCGAATCACCAAGGGCTTGTTGCCCGCCTGCGTTCAGGCCTGTCCGGTGGGTGCCCGGTTGTTCGGTGATCTGAACGATCCGAACAGCCACCTCTCCATGATCCTCCGGCAACAGCGCTACCGGTTGCTGCGACCGGAAATGGGAACCCACCCCAAGTGCTTCTACATCGGACTCGACAAGGAGGTGGTGTAGTGGACTACGTATTTCCAAACGAAGAGAACGTGATCTGGACGGTGATGATCGTGCTCTACCCGTACATTACCGGGTTGGTGGCTGGCGCCTTCATCGTCTCTTCCCTCTACCACCTCTTTGGACGCGAAGAACTCAAGCCCGTCGCCAGGTTCTCGCTCGGCTCCGCGTTCGTGTTCCTCCTGTTCGCGCCCATGCCGCTGCTCGTGCACCTGGGGCACCCGGAGCGGGCTTTCAACATCATGATCACCCCTCACTTCACATCGGCGATGGCCGGGTTCGGCTTCATCTACACCGCCTACCTGGTTCTGGTGGTGCTCGAACTCTGGTTCGTGTTGCGCAGCGACCTGATCGCGCGGGCAAAGGGAAAGGGCCTGATCGCCTTCCTCTGTCGAGCTGCGGTCTTCTTCGACCTGTACGAGGACGATGCCACGCGCGCGGTGGACCACAAGATCGTCAAGGTCCTCGCCGGAATCGGCATTCCGATGGCCTGCCTGCTCCATGGCTACGTTGGGTTCCTGTTCGGATCGATCAAGGCGAATCCCTGGTGGTCCACCCCGCTGATGTTCGTGATTTTCATTTTCTCGGCCATCGTGTCCGGGATTTCGGTGCTCATCTTCCACTATTTCGTGGTGAGCAAAATCAATGGATGGAAAGTAGACATCCCATGTGTCCGTTCCATGGGTAAGTACCTGTGGGGATTCATGATCGTTGCGGTGTCGCTCGAGGCGCTCGAAATCCTCTCCATCGCCTACAAGCAAACGGAAGAATGGGACGTGCTCAGCCGCCTGATCGAGGAGAAGCTCATGTTCTCCTACGTGGTGCTCCAGTTCTTCATCTTTTCGCTGATCCCGTTCTTCATCCTCGCGGTCACCGCTCTGTTCAAGCTCAGCGACCGGATGGCGAACGCATTGACCTGGATCGCTGCCACCATGCTCCTCGTCCAGGTGCTGCTCATGCGCTGGAACGTGGTCATCGGGGGTCAACTGTTGTCCAAGTCCCTGAGAGGGTTTACCAGCTATTTCCCGGGGATCTGGGAAAAAGAAGGTTTGATCACGGCAGCGGTCATTTTCACGCTGCCGTTCGGCATACTCTACCTGTTCCATCGGCTTGTGTCCCTCTTCCCTGACGTCGAAAAGACCCGGGTGGCATGAGCCGAAGGCCGCTTCAGTCGGACCGCTCCACGCCCGCTTTTTCGTGGAGCCTGGAGACAGGGCGCAGTGGACCCGAATCGACCGCAGGCACCTCTCGAGTCCCTGGAGGCCCGACTCCAGGCCCTGGAAGACCGCGTCAGCAAGCTCGAGCAGTGCGTACCAGGAGCTGACAGGTCCCCGCCATGCCAACCGTGTCCTCCACCGCGGGGCCGGTCCAGGGCAGGGTCGGCCGCGTCCAGCCTGTTCGGCGGGATTGCACTGGTCTGCTTTTCCCTGCTGGGCGCTCTGTTCCTCCGAATCGCCGCCAGACGCGAATGGCTCGATCACGGCACAGGCACGGCCCTGGGATTGGCATACGCCCTGGCGCTCATCGCACTGCCCGCCATCCGGGTCGCGCACGGACGACCGGATCGACACCACGGGGCCTGGCTCCAGTATTGCGGAGTCGTCCTTGCGGTTTCCGTGGTCCTCGAGACCCTGCACCGAGGGATGCACATGACCGCGGCCCTCGCGGCCGCGGCGGCCCTGACGATCGGACTCGTATCCGCCGTGGCGGCGCACCTCTCCGGTAGGCGACTCCTGGCAGCATTCGCCTCGGTCGCTTCCCTCACGACGATCGCCGGGATCGGACTCCCCTGCGGGGACGAATTCTTCCGCCTGGCAAGCTTCCTCACCCTGGTGGGAGGAGGCGTACTCCTGGGACGCCGGCGTGCGTGGCCTGCCGTGCGGATCGTATCCCTGGTCTCCGGCGCCCTGCTGCTTGGCTTCGCCGTCCTGGTCACCGCCCATCGACCGTCGTGCCCCGAGACCACCCGGCATGCCCTCCAGCTCGGACTCGCGCTGCTCTGGGTCACCGCCGTGGCACATCACGCCTGCCTGCCCCGGCACGCGGTATCCGGCGAGGCCGCGATCCTGCCCGCGGTGACCCTCTGGATCGGTCCCTTGCTCCTGTTCGCCTCCCCCGACCAGACACTTCCGGCAGGTGCGGCCACAACCGCAGCGGCCTGGGCCGCCCTGCTCGCCGGAACCCGATTGTCGATATCCCGCGCAAGACTCCACGGATTCGGTGCAACAGCCGTTATCCTGTCCTTGATGTTCTTGCCCCGGATCGATCCCACCGGGACAACCTTGATGGCTGGAGCCTGGGCTTGCCTGCTCACCTGGAAACACGCACGAACCCGCTTCCTGCATGCCTGCACCATGGTCCTGGCGCTGAGCAGTACCACGGTCGCCGTTACCGCAGGCGCACTCCTGAATGATCCGGTCCACGGAGCTGCTGCCGCTGCTGGCTGGGCAGCGATTCTGGCCATCGGCCTGGGCACGCTGTGGTGCACCGAGGCTCAACTGCGCCATGGCGACCGGGCCGGCCGTTTCCCCTGGAGTTCGGCAGCGCTCCTGGCGACCATGTCCTTGAGCGCATTCGGCGCCCTGCGATCAGGAGCGATGGCCGCCGGCCTGTCGAACGACTGGTTGGTTGTGGCCGAGTCCTTGAGCATCGCGGCCCTGGCAACGTGTGGTATCCTGTGGGGCGGCAAGCGGTCCTGCCGGGAAAGCCTCGCCCTGGGCCTGATCGGCCTGGGCCTGCTCCTGATCAAGGTAGGATTGCTCGACCTGTTCGCACTGTCCCCCGGTCAACTCGTGATCGATGTCATCGCCCTCGGCACCGCCTGCCTCGTGGCTTCTCATACCTTGAAATCACGGGAGCCCGCCTGCCCCCCCCAAGAAAACGCACCCACCTGACCGTTCAAGAAGGATTCCACCCCGGCACCTCGCCCAGGGCCTGCCTCAATACCCGGCACGAACGGCACAATACCATCTTCTGCCGCCAGGTCGCGGCTCGAGCGCCCCCGCACCGGGTCCCCCCCACCAGCCAGCACATGTCCCCCGCCCCCAGCTCCCAGACCGGGCACGTCCGCCGTACCCGGTCATCACACTTCACCACTTCCCAACACGGACGAGGGACCGCGGTGCGCCGATTCTTGAGCACCAACAGGAGGACGAGGTAGCGCTCCACGTGGATCGGCACGGGCCGCCAGCCCTGTTCATAGGCCTGCACCGCCTTCACTGACGTGCCGAGCAAGCATGCCAGTTCCTTCTGGGTCCTCCCCAAACGCTTCCTGAATGCGTGGAACTGTTGGGCCTCCATGATATCCCGACCCTCCTTGCCGGCGCAGCAACGCACCCTCCGGTTCGTGCCGCCTTCGCAACGTGTCGACTCCTGGCCACTCGAATCGTGATTCTACACCGGTGGCGCCTGGGGTCAACGAGACTCCTTCCACAGTCGCTCCTGGTATGAAAAGCCTCGGCCCGGCCCTCCCGACGTGCGTGGCACCCATGCTCCGGACATTGCAGCGCTGGCGCAGAAAGCGGCAATGTGGTAAACACGGGAAAGACACGTGAAAGGGAGGAGCCCCGTCAGCGTGATTCGAAATGGATTGTGCTCAACCGGTAGGTTCCTTGTTCCGATATCCACCTTGGAAGGCCGACTGCCGAACCCACCGGGGCGGGCCAACGAGCGCCACCCGACGAGTCGGCACCGACGACATCTGGAGCACCATCGACCCGGGATGGGACCCGGTGCTCGAACAACGAGAGGCGTACCATGAGAGTGACTTGCCCAGAATGCCTGGCGGTCTACAAGATACCTGATGAAAAGATCACGCAGGACGTGTGCCGAGCCAGGTGCAAGAAGTGCGGAGCCAAGATCATCATTCGGCGAGAGCCCGCCCAAACCGAGCAGGCAGGGAGTCCGGGCTCCTCGTTCGGTGACGATGAGTTCGTGGAACACGAGGACAAGACCGTGGTGGACACGGTTCCTGAACTGAGGAACTTCGACGCGACTCCGGCCATTGGAAGCGGGTTCCTCTCTGGTACAGGTGCGCCGGGCGTCACAACCACGCCATACTCCGAACCGGTACCGGGGCTGAAGATGCGCAAGTTCGACGAAGCGTCCGATGAGTCCGAGGAACCAGAAGTAAGTATCACTCCGGTGGATGGGATCGCTGCTCGAAGTGGCGAGGGGGGTGACACGGAGCAAACTGGCCCCGGGAGTGAGGAACCGGTCGCCCCAGAACCTGAACCGGCCACTGCTGGTGCGCCGCAAGCCGATGCCAGCCCCGGCATTCCCACGGAGGCGACCCCTCCTCCGCCGCCCCAGGCTGCGGTCGAATCGGAGGAGGCAGCGACCGCCGGAGACACGGAAGGAGCCCCGGCAACCGAACCGGAAGCCCTGGTGCCTCCCCCGCCCGCCCCCGGAGAATCCGGGTCTGAGAAGGAGGTGTCCTCGAGCACAACCGAGGGTCCCGAGGAGGTCGAGGCGGCGTCCCCTGCCGGGGCCGCAGAAGCCATGCCGTCCAGGGAGACATCCGCGTCTCGGCTGCCGCGACCACGCAGATCCCTGCCCCCCGGTCTGCTTCCCCGTCCACGGGGGCCTGTTTCCGAATCCATGAGCAACGCCTTGAGACGCACGGTCAGCGCCATCGTGTTCGTCGCATTTGTGATGTTCCTGCTGCACACCCTGTAGCCCCGGTTCTGGGGGAATTTCCCACCGGACGACACGCCGTTCCCACCCGCCGTTCCAGTATCAGGTGACTCGAGCGACCGGTTTCGGCTATCATCAGTGAACCGACCAGGGAAGACTGGACAACCGGCACCGGGCCGGCCCCGAAAAGACCGGGCCGCGACACAAGAGAGACGACGCACGAGATGGCACCTGACGACATATCGAGCACCCTGTTGGCCGACGAACTCCGGGACCTTGCCGACCGTATCGGGCGCGGAGACCTGAGCGTGGACGACCTCAGAACCGCGTTGCTGGCCACCCTCGCCACCCGAACCGACGCCGCCGTTCCCAGTTCCAGTGAACTCATCGTCCATGGCGACACGGCTCCGACTCACCTGCTCGCCTCACTCGTGGCCCAGGTGGAGGAGGAACTCGAGCGCAGGCGGGCCTTCCGCGTGAACTCGATCCCCGACGCCTGGCTTGCCTCCAGCGGCACGGACCATCCGGGTTCCTCCGAGTCCTTGAGCCTCGACGACCCCATCAACACCGTGGCGGGACCACGGCCCACGCCGGAAGGACGCCGGGACCGCCGGCCTCTCTCGGCCATGGACGGCCCGGAGGACGCCCTCCTGTTTCCCTTGCCCGGCGCACGATACTTGACGTTGAAAACCCTCGGCTCGGGCGGTCAGGGAGCGGTACGAGAACTCCTGGACCGTTCCCTGCACCGCGTTGTGGCCCTCAAGGCGCTTCGAGACGAATTCGCCGCCAATCCGATCAGGAAACGGGCATTCCTCGCCGAGGCCTGCCTCACAGCTCAGCTCAGTCATCCGTGTATCATCCCCATCTTCGACGTGGGCAAACTCGCCTCTGGCACGCCTTGCTACACCATGATGCGCATTCGAGGCCGCAGCCTTCGCGACGTGCTCACCGGCATCCGGCGAGGGGAACGCTGGACCGAGGGATTCTCCAGACGACGCCTGCTGGACGTGATCGTCCAGGTCGCCCATGCTGTGGGCTATGCGCACCACCGCGGGGTGGTTCACCGGGATCTCAAGCCGGCCAACATCATGCTGGGAAGCTACGGACAGGTCTACGTGGTGGACTGGGGCATCGCCAAGGTGCTGGGCACCGCTCCGCGATCTCAAGGGGAAGGACCGGTCCGCCTGGCGTTCACTCGTGCCCAGACCCGGCACGGGATCGTCAAAGGAACGCCCACCTACATGGCTCCGGAACAGGCGCAGGCCCTGCACGACCGCGTTGGGCCTCCGACCGATGTCCACGCGCTCGGCCTCATCCTTTTCGAAATCCTCACCGGCGAGTCCGCACGCCCGATCGGGGATGCGGCCGAGGTGCTGTCCACGGCCCGGGAACCCGTACGGGAATCCCCCGAACAGCGCCGTCTCGCCTCGGGAGCGCAGGTGGACCCGATCCCGGAGGAACTGGACCGAATCGTGATGACTTGCCTCCGCGAGGCTCCGGAAGATCGATACCCGGACGGAGAGGCACTGGCGGACGCGCTCCAGCGCTTCCTGGAAGGCCAGCGGCTCCGCGAACTTGGCGAGGAGTACGCACTCGAAGGCGAGCACCAGGCGGAACGGATGGCGCTCGCCGAGCAAACCGCCGCGAGGCTACGAGAGAAACTCGAGGAAGCGCGCAACCGAATCGATCCATGGGCCGACATTCCCACCAAGCGAACCCTGTGGTCCCTGGAAGCCCAGGTACACGCGGCCGAGGCGACGCGGGAAGAGGCCATGAACGAGGCCATCGCAGCCTTCACCCGCGCCCTGGACAACGACCCGGGGAACCGCCGGGCTCGAGCCGGACTCGCGGACCTCTACTTCGCGCGACTATGTGAGGCGGAGAAATATGGCCGAATCCGCGACGTGCGCCGGTTCGAGGCCCAGGTTCACCGGTATGACGACGGTCGGTACGCGCCCAAGCTGGAAGCCTACGGGGCGCTGACCCTGGAAACCACCCCCGAAAGCGCCGAGGTCTGGCTGTACGAACTGGAAAAGCGCGATCGACGCCTCATCCCTGTCCGAGGCCGCAAGGTGGCCCGAACCCCCGTGCACATCGACCGAATCCGCACCGGAGCCTACTTCGTCGAACTCGTGGCCTGGAGCGGCCACCGTACCCGGTACCCCATCTTGATCAAGCGCCAGATGCACTGGAATGGCAAAATCCGCCTCTTCCCGGGAATCGACGAACGGTTCGTCCACGTGCCGGCCGGGCCGTTCCTCTATTCGGGAGACCGCCTCGCCGAAGGATCCCTCCCAAGAGAGGAACGCTGGGTAGACGACTTCGCTCTCGCCCGTTTCCCAGTCACCTGCGCCGAATACCTCAAATTCCTCCACAGCATGCCCGTGGACCAGGCCATTCAACACGCACCCAGAGCTTCCTCCCTCCGCGGCAGCACAGTTTGGTGGCCCGTCAAGCACGGCCGACTCACCATCCCCCATGCCGACGCCGCTGGTGGACGATGGGGCCCTCGATACCCCGTCCGCGCCGTCAGCCTCCAGGACGCTCGAGCCTATGCGGCATGGAAAGCTGCAAGTTCTGGACTCAACCTGCGCCTCCCCACCGAACTGGAATGGGAAAAGGCCGCTCGAGGCACCGATGGACGCCATTTTCCCTGGGGAAATGACTTCGATGCCACGTTCTGCAAAATGCGCTGGTCCAGACCCGGCAAGCCCGAACCCGAAATCGTCGGCGCCTTCGAATACGACGAATCCCCCTACGGCATAAGAGACCTCGCCGGCGGCGTCGCCGAATGGTGCGACAGTTCGTTTGACCGGTACGAAATCATGGCTACAATCAAGGGAGGACACTGGCGCAGCGAGGCCTCGGCGTGTCGCCTCGCAAGAAGGGAGGCAGCCGACCCGGACGAACCCGCAGAACATGCCGGATTCCGCCTGGCTCTCGACCTGTCCGACTCGAGTTCCAGCGACGCTCCAAACTGAGACGGGAACCCCGGCGCACTCCAGAAGACCATCACCTGCGACACTGGAGTACCCCAGGAAACCCGACCGGTCACCGGGCGGCAAATGCCTCCATCACGCGCATCAGGGCGTGCAGATCGTCCTCGTCCACGATCTTGGGCAACGTATGAATGAACGTGTACAGCGTGGCCAGGTGCGGTACGTCCCGCCTCAACTCCATCTTCATCACGTCTTCCCGAAGCTTCTCGTCCAGTTCCGGGTCAATGTCAGCCACGGGAACCTCGAGAACCTCCGCCACTCGAAACACGAGCGCTGTCGGCCACGCCCGATGCCCGCTCAGGACTCTCGAGACATAGCCCTCACTCAACTCGAGCCTGGCTGCCAGGTCCCGCTGGTCCCAGCGACGGGCTTCCATCACCCCTTTCACCCGCAACGAGATCTCCCGGTCCGAGCGCTTCCTGTCCCGTGGTCGCCTTTTCATGCCTTTCTGCCGCTTCAACTTCGTGGCGTTCACAAGGGATCCGCATGCATTCCCGCCGGATCCGCCCATTGGACTCCCAGAGTATACCCACGGGCCAAACCCTCGGCAACCATTTTTGCAAAATTTTCGCCCCTCCCCCAACAAACGCACCTGCATCCAGACCGAGAGGCACGCTTCGACTCCGCTCAGCCCTCCCGGTCCTCGAGCGAAAGGCGCAACCATGACCGACGAACTGACCAGGACTCAGGTGGTGACCACCATTCAGGAACTGCTGGAAGGCCTTCCTGAAGGAAGGCTGAGCCGGGACCGACTGGCGGAGATGATGAGCGAGCTGACGCGCAGCCTCGGTCTTCGTGTCTCGGTCACTGCGACGGAAAGCATGCAGGGTGAGGACATACCCGCCAGTTGGATCTCTCTCGTGGACGAAGCGGATCCAGGTGAAGACATCGGACAGTCGGTCGTGGACAAACTCCCCTTTCTGGACGCCCAACGCTACCTTCCTCGAGCCAGAATTGGTTCCGGAGGTCAAGGGGTGGTGCACGAAGTCATCGATCGCATCATGGGCCGCAGGGTGGCGCTGAAGGTCATTCGTCCCGACTCCATGGCAGATCCGCAGGCGCTTCGCCGCTTCGAACGGGAGGTGCGCATCACGGCGCAACTCAACCATGCGGGCGTGGTGCCGATTCACGATGTGGGCCGCATGCCGGACGGGCTGCTTGCCTACACCATGAAGCGGATTCGGGGCCGGAGTCTACGCGAGATCCTGCGCAGCGTGCGCGCGGCGCGGGAAGGGGACGGGGAAGACGCGGCAAAGGTGCTGCGGGAGTTCTCGAGGCGGCGGCTGATCGAGGTTATGGTATCTGCGTGTCACGCGGTGGGTTTTGCGTATGCTCGAGGGGGGGTTCACCGAGACCTGAAGCCCGGGAACTTGATGGTAGGGGACTACGGGGAAGTGATGGTGCTGGACTGGGGAATCGCCCGGGTTTTGGGGACGAGTTCGGAGGAGTCGAGTGAGGGGCCGTTGCAACTGCTGGAGCGACTGGAGGATCCGACGTTGCAAGGGACCATCAAGGGGACGCCTGGCTACATGGCGCCGGAGCAGGCCGCCGGGGATCCGGATGCCCAGGGTCCGTGGACGGACGTGTATGCACTGGGGCTGATCCTGTACGAGGTCCTGTGTGGGGAGGCAGCGCGAACGGAAGGGACACCGGAGGCGCGGCTGGAGGCGGCGCGATTGGGGCGCATCGAGTCACCGGAGGCCCGCCGGCGGCGCCGGGGACTGACGGTTCCCCCGGTGGGTGCGGAACTCGAGCACGTGTGCCTGAAGGCATTGAACCGGGATCCGGGGGAGCGGTACCCGAACGCGGAGGCGTTGGCAGGCGCGCTCCAGTCCTACCTGGACGGGGAGCAGCGTCGGGAGATGGCGGAGTCCAAGGCGCGCCAGGCGGACGAGAAAGCGGCCCTGGTGAAGGCGTTGGCCGAGGATGCCGAGGTGGCGCGGCGGGAGGCGCAACTGTTGAGGGAGGCGGTGGAGCCGTGGATGGACCTGGATCGGAAGCGTCTGGTATGGGAGAAGGAGGATCAGGCCCGATCGATCGAGGCGCGGCGGGACGACACGTTGAACGAGGCGCTGGCACTGTATACTCAGGCCCTGGGGGACGACCCGGAGAACGAGCGTGCGCGGGCGGGGCTTGCGGCTCTTTACTTCGAGTCCTTGTTGGAGGCCGAGTCGTGGGGGCGGGATCGGGATGCGCGTCGCTACAAGGCCCAGGTCGAGGCACTGGACAATGGTCGGCTTCGCCAGGCCCTGATTGGGAACGGGCGTCTGTCGGTCCGTTCTGATCCGTCGGGAGCCGAGGTGTGGCTGTACGAGCTGGTGCACAAGGATCGGCAACTGATTCCATCGGAGGGACGTCTGCTCGGGAAGACTCCGGTGGTCGCCGAACTGCCCATGGGCCGATACCTGGTCGTGCTCCGGCGCATGAGCCAGGAACGGGAAACCCGGGTCGACCTCCCGGTGTTCATTCAGCGTCAGGGAGTGGTCGAAAATACGGTCCGGATGTATTCCGACATTCCGGAAACCTTTTCTCTGGTTCCGGCAGGTCCTTTCATTTTCGGTGGCGACCGACGCGCGCCCGGTTCCGGCCCCAGAGTGATCCGCCACACCGAGGACTTCGCCATCGCCCGCTTCCCGGTGACCTGCCAGGAGTATCTCGAGTTCCTCATGGCGCTGGAGCAAGACGATCCTGGCGCCGCACGCCACCGGGCGCCTCGAGTCGCCGTGCGCTCCGGTCACGAGCCCCTGTGGCCACGCACGCGGGACGGCCGCCTTCGTATCCCCCGGGTTGACATGCTCGGCGGTCGATGGGCGCCGGACATGCCGGTCCGCTGTGTCTCCCGGGAAGATGCCGAGGCCTACTGCCGGTGGCGGAGTGCGCTGGATGACCGGCCCTACCGATTGCCCACCGAACTGGAATGGGAGAAGGCAGGCCGTGGCGTGGACGGTCGATTTTTCCCGTGGGGAGACGAGTTCGATGCATCCTTCTGCAAGATGCGCGACGCCCGTCCCGGCCCTCCTTTTCCCGAACCCATCGGAGCATTTCCCAAGGATTGCTCCCCTTACGGCGTTCGGGACATGGCCGGGGGGGTGGTGGAGTGGTGCTCCGGCCCGTTCGATCGCCACGGGGTCCTTGGCATTCAACGAGGCGGGTTCTGGATGGCTTCAGAAGCAAGCTGCCGACTGGCGCGACGGTTCGGTGTGTTTCCGACCGACCCGGAGCCCTTCTGCGGATTCCGACTGGCCTATACCCCCACCTGGTGAGCGGAAGTTCTGAAGTTCGATCATGATTTTTCTTCCGTATCCGGTTGCCAGCGGCTAGGATCGAAAGAGCGGAAGTTCCGTCGAGGAGAGAAGCGGGTGCGGTGCGCGGTGCGCTCCCGCATGCGAGGCGTGGACACGGAACAGGCGCGGGCGAGCGAACGCAGGCGCTTCTGGTGGGTGCGTGGTCGTCGGCGAGATGGTGAGGAGAGCAGGTGGCCAGCGGAGATGACGCGGACCGAGGAACGGTTGCAAGCGAGGTTCAGGGAGCCGAAAACCCACCGTCCGGGGAACCCGGGTCACCGCGCGGCCTCACCGCTCACATGTGGGCCAGCATCGGCCTGGGAACGCTGATCGGAGCACTTTTCACGTGGCTCTTTGTCAGTCGTCTCGACCTGGAGACCCTTCGCACCCTCCCGGCACGTCTCGACTACCGCTTTGTGGCCCTGGCCACCGTTGTCTATCTCCTCGAGTTTCTCTTCCGCGCCGTGCGATGGCAGATCCTCCTCGCACCATTGAAACCCGTGTCTCTCGGCCGTATCCTGTCGGTCACATTCATCGGGTTCATGGCCAACAGCCTGCTGCCGGCTCGAGCCGGGGAACTGGTCAAGCCATGGGTCGGTGCACGCCACTTTCGGATCCCATTCTCCTCCGTGCTGGTCACAGCGGTGACCGAACGGGTCTTCGACCTCCTCGGGTTGCTGTCTCTTCTCGTCATCATGACCATCTCCATCTGGGCCGGAGGGTCCGGGAACGCCTCTCCCGCCCTCGTCCTGTGGCTCGAGCGGAGCGGTGCGGTGCTGGGCGCCATCGGGATGGCGGCCCTGGGGGCGCTTTTCCTGCTCGCTTCCCGGGAAACCTGGGCGCGCTCCCTGTTCCACCGGTTCTCCAGCCATCTCCCCGGTCCAATCGAACGAACTGCAAACCGGGTGTATGACGGTCTGGCCGCCGGACTTGCCGCGTTCCACTCTCCAAGAGGCCCCCTCCTCGCCGCCGCCTGGTCCATCGCTGTCTGGGCCAACGGCGCGCTCGCCATCTGGATCATGTCCGGCGCGTTCGCCTTCCGGCTTCCCTTCGCAGGCGCCTGCTTCGTCGGCCTCTGGCTCGCCATCGCCGTCAGTGTGCCCCAGGCTCCCGGATTCATCGGGGTGTGGCAGTTTGCAGTCTCCACGACGCTCATCGCGTGGGGCGCCCCCGAGGGCGAGGCCCAGGCATTCGCCATCGTGTTCTGGTTGCTCAACTTCGGCCCCGCAACCGCGATCGGGCTCGTTTGCGTCTGGCACCAGGGTCTCAGCCTCCGAAAGGTCCTCGTGAACGCACCACAGCCCGACCCTCGCCCGGACGACGGGCCGCGCCACCCCGCAGTGAAACCCCAGGAGGATCGACACCGCCCTTGAATTCGACCATGCGTCCGGCTACCATGGACGCGACCGACCGTGAAGCCAGGTTCAAGGGGGCACCGATTGGAACCGCTCGACCATCTGACGCGACCAGCGCGCGGCCTGTCTCGTGACGCCCGGCCCAGGGCCGGACGGATTCTCGCCACCGCCCTTGCAACCCTGTTCCTCGTCGCCGCCATCCCCCTTGAAACGGCTCGAGGCCAGGGCTACACCTTCATCCAGTACCTCCCCGCACAGGGCCTCTCCCAAAGCCAGGTCACTTGCCTCATGCAGGACAGCACCGGCTACCTCTGGATTGGCACCGTCGCGGGCGGGCTGAATCGATTCGACGGCCACACGTTCACCTCCTACCGCTGGTCCGAGGGACTCAGGGCCGTCTTCATCCGGGCACTGGCAGAACACCGGGGCAAGCTCTACGTGGGCACGCGCAGCGGCCTGTTTCGCCAGGAGCGGGATCGGTTCGAGGCCATTGGGTTTCAAAGCCATCAGCCGCTGGACATCTATGACCTGACCATTACGCCTAACAACGAACTACTCGTATCTACCAACTCGGGCCTGTTCCACCTCGACGGCGCCCGCCTCGAGCCCGATCCGCGCGGCCAGTTGTTGCCTCAAGGCTCTGTGCATGACGCTGTGTTTTCCCCTCGAGGGGAACTCTGGGTGATGGGACGGGACTGGAAGACCGGCTCCTACTGGCTGGGTTGCATCCGGGGCCTGACCTTCAACCCTGTGCGGCTCGAGGAAGGCATGGTGGTGGAAGCCATTCTTCCCGATCCGGCGGGAGGTCTCTGGGTTGCCACCCGTTCCGGACTTTACCACACGGAGGGACGGGCACTTCGCCCAGCGTTGCCCGAGACTGCCTGGTTCCGGCAGCCGATCGCGTCGCTCTACCAGGGCCCGGGGGGCAAGCTGTGGGCAGGAAGTTGGCACGGAGTGGCGACGGTGGAAAACGGCACGGTGACCGTGTTCGACTTCAACGTGGGGTTTCCGCCCGTCCGTGTCCGGGCGATGCTGCAAGACCGGGAGTCCAACGCCTACTTTGGCACGGACGGGGAAGGGCTGCTGCAACTGCCGCCGCAACCGTTCGCCCGGTACGCGGTTCCTCCGATGGAGGATTACGCGGCGATGCGGACGGTGTTGGACGGTCGGGGTCGACGATGGATCGCCACATTCGGGCAGGGCCTGTGGTACGTGAAATCGGGCGCGGCGCACCGGGTGGGGGCGTCCCTGGGCCAGGCCCTGCTGGACTGTACTGCGCTGCTCCTCAACGACGACGGTACGCTCTGGGTGGGTACGAACACCGGGGGTCTTTTCGAGGTGACCCTGGACGATACGTTGCAAATCCGGTCCATCCCGGAAGTGGGTGTTTCCTCGATTCTCCACTTGATGGCCCTGGACGGGCGTCGATTCGTTGCCAACGACGAGGGGTTGAGCGTCCTGGAAAACGGCGCCTGGCAACGTTACGGTACCGACGAGGGCCTCCCCTCCCACTATCCCACCTTTCTGGAGCCTTCTCGAGACGGGACGTTGTGGGTGGGGACCTACGACCAGGGCCTGTTCCGGTGGGACCCTGGGACTCGAGAGGTCGTCGAGCACCTGACCCTGGACCAGGGACTGCCCGGACGATCGGTCACATCGATCCTGGAGGCGCGGGATGGGACGCTCTACATCGGCACCTACCAGGGCCTGGTGCGTCGTCGGGGCCAAACCCTCGAGGTTCTGGGCCGGAAGGAAGGATTGCCGGACGACACGATCAACTTCATCATCCAGGAACCGGACACGCAGCGGCTATGGATTGGAACCAACCGGGGCATCGCCCGGGAGATCGATGGCGGGTGGCGCACCTTCACGCATCGGCAAGGACTTCCGGACGACGAGACCAACACCAACGCTGCTTACTGGGATGAGCAGGGACGCCTGTGGATTGGAACCATTCACGGATTCGCGGTGCTCGTGCGTCGCCCCCCGCCCCTCAACCCGGTGCCCCCCCCGGTGGTGATTCAGCAGGTCTGGGAGCACGAGCGGCCCATCGACCCTCGAGCCAAAGGGGTGACGTTCGCGCACGATCAGAACCGTCTTCGGTTCCGTTTTGCCGGCCTGTCGTTCGTGGACCCGTCTCGAGTCCGCTACCGATACCGGTTGATGGGGCTGGAGGACGCCGAATGGACCGAGACGGTGCAGAGTGAGGTTTCCTTCGCCGCTCTGGACGACGGAACCTACACCTTCGAGGTGATGGCCTGCAACAATGACGGACTCTGGTCCGAGGAACCGGCCCGCTTCTCCTTCATCATCGAGCCCCCGTTCTGGGAAACATGGTGGGCCCGCGTGCTTCAGGTGGGCACCGTGCTGCTGGCCGGCGTGCTGTTCTACACCGTGCGCATGTCCCGGGTCATTCGCCAAAACGAGTGGCTCGAGCAGCAAGTCGAGGACCGGACGTTCGCCTTGAAGCGGGAAAAGGAACGTTCCGAGCGGCTGCTGTTGAACATCTTGCCTGCACCCATCGCAGGAGAACTCATGGAACGTGGGGTGGCGGCGCCACGGCTCTATGCCGAGGTCACCATCCTGCTCGCGGACTTCCAGGACTTCACCCGGAGCTGCGCCGACCTCACGCCTGGGGAGGTCGCCGCCGAGCTGGAGGAGATCTTCACTGCTTTCGACGAAATCTGCCGCGTCCATCGGCTCGAGCGCCTCAAGACCATCGGGGATTCCTTCCTGGCAGCGTCCGGGCTCCCGGTCAAGAATCCGCACCATGCCAGGGAAGCGGTCGAAGCGGCTCTCGAAATGCAGGAATACCTGGAATCACGCGCCCAAACCCCGGGGAAAAAGCCGTTGCAGGTCCGGATCGGTATCCATTCAGGACCCGTGGTCGCCGGCGTCATCGGGTCGTGGAAGTTCGCCTACGACATCTGGGGAGACGCAGTCAACACGGCCACCCGAATGGAAGCCCTGGGTCAACCCGGTCGGGTCAACATCTCGCGCAATACCTACGAACTGGTGCGAGAGCACTTTGTCTGCGAATCGCGAGGCCACGTGGCAGTGGAAGGAAAGGGCACACTCGAGATGTTCTTCGTCAAGGCTCGGCGCACCCGGTTGCCCAACGGACAGCGGTGACGCCCGATGTTATACTGGGAAAGGGCGACCAGTCCCGCCGCCTCACGACCGCCCCCGGCACAGCGCGCAGCCCCCTTCGCCCCGGGGACCTAGCACGAGAGGAACGCCATGAATCGCTTCCACTTCCCGTCCCCACCCCGGCCTGCCCCGTGGCTGTTGACGTGGATCTCGCTCCTCCTCGCACTCCCACAATCGGCACTGGCTTCCGGTGGATTCGACCCCGCAGCCCATCTCGAGACCATTGAAACCGAACACTTCCGCATCGTCTACGACGCTGCCGAAGGAAGGGAGGCCGCCCTCGAAATCGCTCGGATCGCCGAGGAGGTACGCGCCCGTGTGCTGGACACCCTGGGCGTCCCCGGCCCTCCCAGGTATGACATCCTGCTGTTCGACAACCACGACTATGCCAATGGTTCCTCGTCCGGCTACCCGGGCAACACCATGCGCTTTTACCTCACCGCGCCGGCACCTCCGGCCGGCGGCTCGTCCGACATCTCCGACATGGTGGGTGACACCTGGTTCCGCATACTTTTCACGCACGAGTTCGCCCACGCCGTTCACCTCGGCCGCTTCACCGGATGGACGAAAATCTGGCGCTGGCTCACCCATGGCCACCCCTTCCACCTCATCTATCCCGGCTGGTTCATCGAAGGCTACGCCGTCGCCCTGGAAACCTCCCTCACACCGGGCGGACGCGCTGCTTCGAGCACCACCCGCATGTTTCTCCGAACGGATGTCCTCGCTGGACGCCTGCTTCAAATCGGCGCCTGGGGCAACGTACAGGGATGGCCCGGCCCCGGCTCTCGGTATCTCTACGGAGGTGCCTTCCTGGGATATGTCGCCGACCGATTCGGAGACGAAAGCCTTCAGCGAATCATCGACGCCACCAATGCTCAAGTGCCCTATCTGGACGACATTCGCCTCGACGCCGTGGCCGACCTCGTCTCGGACCTGGGTGGCAACGGGGAACGGTTCAGACCACTGCGCGCCGGCGGCCTCGAGCGGGGATTCCAGCGCGCCGTGGGCCTGCCCCTTTCCACGGTGCTCCACGACTGGACCATGGCGCTCACCCGTGCCAGTCTCCAGATCCAGGAGACGGTCGCGGCTTCCGGAGAAAGCCGGGTCGTCCGGCTCTCATTCGACGGTGGCAGAACCGAATCCCCCGCCTTCCTCCCCGGGGGCGCCTCCCTCGTCTACACTGCGGGTCCAGACAGCGGCTTGAACGGGATCAAGGTGGTGGGAACAGAGGGGGGCAATGCCAGACTCCTGGTCGCCAGGTCCGGAATCGACGGCCGTATCGCCGTGTTTCCGGATCGCAACCGGATTGTGTACAGCCGGTTCTACCGTCGGGACCAACCCGGCGCCCGGTCCACCTACCGGATGGACCTCTTCGCCTTCGACCTGGACACCGGCAGGGAAACGCGACTCACCCACGGACTCCGGGCGGCCGACCCGGCAATCAGTCCGGACGGCACCTGGATCTTCGCCGTCGTCCGGGAACGAGGGCTCACACGTCTCGTTCGCATGGACGCGGACGGGAGCAACGTCACCAACGTGCTGATACCCGATCGACGCTTTCAGCTCTCCACCCCCGCCGTCTCTCCTGACGGACGACGGATCGCATTCTCCCTGCTCATCCAGCAGGACCCTCCGGCAACCGCCCGGTACACCATCGGCCTGGCGAACGTGAACGGCGACCGATTCGAGATCCTGGATGGGCCGGGGGTCAACCGGGAACCCACCTGGATCGACGCCGACCACCTCCTCTTTTCCTCGGACCGGACCGGAATCTACAACCTGTACGCAATCGACCTGAGAAGCGGGCAGGTGCGTGCCGTCACCAATGTGACCACCGGTGCATTCCAGCCTCGAGTCTATCCTGGAGAGGACGGCCCGGTGGTGGTGTTTCGGGGCTACTCGTCGGCCGGGTTCGACATCTATCGACTCGAGCCCACCCGGCCGGAACGGGCGGCCCTGGCCGGGGAAGGACCGGGCCGCCCGGTGCCTGACGTGCGGTCCATCTGGGTGACGTGTTCCGCCTCTGCAGGGAGCCCGGCCAACACCGCAACCCCGCCTGCGCCTTCCCCGGTCGGAGTTGCCGATGCCACGGAGGCGTTGGACCAGGAACCGAGGGTGCCTGCTCCCGGGTCCGGGGCAGGATCTGGGCGCATGTATCCGCCTGAAGGTGTCAACCCGATCGTACCCTTGCGAGAGGCGTCCATCCAACCGGCGGCGCCTCTCCCCAAGCTCGAGGCCCGTCCCTACCACCCGGTGACCGGCCTGCGACTCCTTCGCCTTGCGCCGGCAACCGGGAATGACGAGGGGGCCTGGTCCTCCGGATTTCAGGGGGGGCCCACCCTCGGGATCGAGGCTCGAGTGGGTGAACCCACGGGGCGCCACGCCTTTTATGGAATGGTAGACATGGGCCTGTACAGTCGACAGCCCAACTACTACACCTCGTACACCAACCGGTCTTTCGGGTTTCCCATGACCGTTTACGCACGCGAGGGCGCCGACGCGGTTGGAACGGTGCAAGAGCAGGACATGCGATTCCTGGTCTGGCAACGAGGACCTGAAGTCGGCTCTGTGGTTTCTTTTCCGTGGAGCCGGGGAATGTCCAGTGCGGCAATCTCACTTGGCGCTGGAGCGGGCCGATTCCTCCAGTTCTATGCGCTGTCTCCGGTCGGACCGGATGGAACTCCGGACGGGTTGACCGGCCGTGCAGCGGGTCTTGTCCAGACGTTTGACTTCGGGTGGGGTCAAGGAAATGCCTGGCGGAACCCAAGCCAAGGGCATTTTTTTTCGATCGGAGCCAGCCAGAGCATGGTGTGGTACGATGATCGACACGGGATGCCCGGATGGCCCGAGCCGCGGTGGCAAGTGTGGGCCGAGTACACGGGCCGAAAATGGCTTGGTCGGGGCGTACTGGACCTGGATCTGAAAGCCGGCCACCGAGTCGGGTGGGAATACCGGTACCTTCTGGGCGGATTCAGCGGGACGTGGGCCATTCCCGGCGTTGCCCTGGCGTCGGCGGTCGACGCGCCCACCGTGGCCCTGGCGGGCGTCACGCTTTCCCAGGACGTATGGCGTCCCGAATTCCCGGTTGGCGCAGTCCCCTGGCTGTTCCTGTCTCGAGTCCGGGTTGAACTGGCCGCCACCACCGGAGCGGGCTGGATGGGTCCGACCCGGCGTGTCGAAGTGGCTCCTGGGCTCGCCGCCGGAGTCAAGGCGTTCCTCTTCACGCTCCGAAACGGCATGAATTTCGTACCTCGAGCCTACGCAGGCATCGATCTTCGCACCATGACGCCCACCTGGTGGGTCTCCCTGGGTATCACGCCCGATGTCTACAGTTCTCTCTTCCCGGCGTCCGGCCGATCGAGCCTGGAAGTCGATTGACCCGGGCGTATCGAGACACACGGCCCGAGCGGTGTTCTCGAAGCCGCGAATCCCCTGGTCCGTTCCGTGATCGGCTCCACGCAGGTCCTGGATTTCCGTGTCCGGCGCTTGAAGGCACGCCTGGATCTTGTTACGTTACGCAAAGGTCCAGCCAGCGCCGAACTATTGTGAAGCAGTCGGCGACGGGCGGCCAAGCGAAAAGGAGGCCCGCATGCCCAATCTCGAACTCGTGCCGCTGAAGGATATCTCCCCGTTCCGCCGGGTCGCCATCGGCACCTGGAGAACGACCCACGACCCTTCGGTCTACGGCTCCCTGGACATTCGCATGGAAAAGGCCCTGGCCTACATGGACGCATTCCGAAACCGAACAGGAAAGCACCTCACCGTGACCCACATGGTCACCAAGGCGGTCGCCGACGCCCTGGGCGCCTGCCCCGAGGCAAATGCAATCCTCCGGTTCAACCGGATCTACCTCCGGAAATCGGTCGACCTGTCCATCCTGGTGGTGCAGACCGACCTGGGAGAAGGCAAGACAGACCTGGCCGCGTGCAAGGTCAACGAAGCCGACCGGAAATCCCTCTACGAACTCGTGACCGAAATCGAGGAACAGGTGGCTCGAGTGCGACAGCGCAAGGACCTCGCGATGGAAAAGAGCAAGGCCACCACCAACCGGATTCCCCTGCTGTTCATCAACTGGTTCCTCGACCTGCTCTCCTTCTTCCTCTACACCCTCAACCTCGACCTCCGCTTTCTGGGCATCCCTCGAGACCCGTTCGGCAGTGCCACCGTGACCAACGTCGGCTCCCTGGGACTCGACACGGCCTACGTGCCGCTCGTACCCTACTCTCGAGTCCCCATCTTCGTGGCCCCTGGAGCCATCAAGGATCAGCCCGTTGTGGAAAACGGTCAAGTGGTCCCTGGAAAGGTCATGCGAATCAATGCGACGTTCGACCATCGATTCATCGACGGGTTCCACGCTGGACGACTGGCAAGACAGTTGCGGGAGATGCTCGAGGACCCGTTCGGGCGGTTCGATGCCATCGAATCCCTCCCGACCGGGAACGCCGATGGAGAGCAAGACCTGCCGGCCGAATCGTGACCCCGCCACCCCGCTTTTCCCGACGCCGAACAGGAGTGACAGGAAATGGTGAATAGAGATGACCTCCTCCAGTACGTCGACACGCTGCTCGATTGTCAGACCTTCCAGGACTACTGCGTCAACGGACTCCAGGTGGAAGGCCGGGCTCGAGTGACCCGGATTGCAACCGGGGTGTCCGCGTCCATGCGGTTTTTCCAGGCCGCCCTCGACTGGGGCGCCGACCTGCTCCTGGTGCACCACGGTCTGTTCTGGAAGAATACACCCCACCCATTCGCCTTGACCGGGGTACTCCGCCATCGCGTCGCGTTTCTCCTGGCACAGGATGTCAACCTCGCCGCCTACCATCTCCCCCTCGACGCGCACCCGGAACTCGGCAACAACGCCCAAATCCTCGCATATCTCGAGGCCGTGAACCTGGCTCCCATCGAGGTGGGCCATACCGGCCGCATCGATCCACCGCGGGACGTGCCCTGGCTCATGGACCGACTCCGCAAGGCCTCGCCCGGCCCGGTAACGCACGTCGGCGGCGGCCCCGAGCTGATCCGAACCGTGACCGTGATTTCCGGAGGGGCTTCCAATCTGGTGGAACTCGTGGCGAGCCGTGGCTCCGACGCTTTCGTGACCGGGGATCTGGCGGAACAAGTTCCGAGACTGGCGGAAGAACTGGGCATCCACGTGTTCTCGCTGGGTCACTACAACAGTGAACGACTCGGTATCATGGCGCTTGGACACCGCTTGCAGGACACGTTCAATCTGCCCGTGCGCTTCTTCGAGGTGGAGAACCCTGCTTGATCCACGCGGAGCACACATCGAATTCGTCCCGGCGACTGCGGGGACGGGCCCGGGGGAGGAGAGCAGAAGGCGCTCTACAAGGTGCAACAGACCGTCGAGCCCCTCGGGTCGCTGGTCCGTGTGCCCGCGAACGGCGATCGGTGCCACTTTCCTGGAGACTTCAACCGTGCTCCATGCTACATTTTTCGACAGAAACAGCCATTCCGCGGTCTCAAGAGGAATCGAGCCTGTGAGCGACTCGAGTGCTTTTTGGCGCAGGTGCAGCACCTGCAAGAAACCCATTCCCCACAATGCGCTCTATCACGTGTGCAGCGTCTCCACCTGCAACCGGGAACGCACGGGGTATGTCTTCTGTTCCGTCTCCTGTTGGGATGCGCACGTACCGGTGATGCGGCACCGGAAGGCGTGGGCGGAAGAACGCCGGTCACCACCGCCTCCGGAGCAAAGCTTGCCCAGCGAGGTAGTGAGCGAGCCGGCGAAACCGGGGAGACGGCGACGAGTGCGGCCTCCCGGGTTGGGCGGAGGCGGCCCCGGTGGCGTGGGGGGAGGCAAGCCGAGGCCAGGAGACGAAGTCCTGGTGGTCGCCTCGAAAATCCGGGCGTACATCAAGGAGCGCGCCGACATGAACACCTCTGCGTCGGTGTACGAGGTGCTCTCCGACAGGCTGCGTGACCTGTGTGATCAGGCCATCGACGCTGCCCGGGCGGACGGACGCAAGACCGTGCTGGACCGGGATTTCGACGCTTTGTCCTGACCTGGTCCACCCGGTGCCAGGGTCTCAGCGGGTAGGCCGGTCCGACCCGATCGAGAGGGACCGGTCGTGCCGACGCATGGGTCAACGATTCCGACCGTATTGCTCGTGGCTCGAAACCCAGTCCGAGGCAGAGATGGCAGCTCCGAGGGACAGTTCCCCTGCAAGCGCCACCCCGGCGATGATCTCGGCCAGTTTCCGGACCTTGCCCCGGCCGGTGCACCCCAGCATGGCCAGGCATTCTTGCTGAGTCGGCAACCCGGTGCCGCCCCCGTAGGTGGCCACGATGAGCGACGGAATGGTCAAGGACATGTAGAGGGAGCCATCATCCTGAATCTCGGTGTACACGATTCCCGCAGACGACTCGGCCACGTTCGCCACATCCTGACCGGTGGCGATGAACATGGCCGTGATGGCATTGGGAGAGTGGGCCCCGTTGTTGTTGGCCGCCGACAGGAAGGCGCCCACGTTCGCCACGTTCAGGTGGTAGTGGAGGCTTTCCGGTTCGGTGCGCATGTTTTCGATGAGGATATTCCGGGGAATGACCGCCTCGGCGGTGACTCGTTTTCCGCGAGTCCGCATGATGTTGACCTGGGACGCCTTCTTGTCCGTCGCCAGATTGGACTCCAGAAAGAACCGCTTGATCTCCACCTCCCCTTCCACATGATCGATGATCCAGCTACAGGCTGCAAACGTGGCCCGCCCGACCATGTTCTGCCCCGCAGCATCCCCGGTGGTGTAGTTGAAACGGAGATAGGCGAAGCGATTCGACAGGTAGGTGTCGATCTCGAGCAGCTTGGCGACGCTCGAGGTCGCCTCGGCAGCCTCGCGGATCTGGGCCTTGTGCGCCTCGACCCAGTGGGCGAATGCGCGAGCCTCGCGGGCCGAGGCGAAGACGAACACCGGGGCGCGCTGCATGCGGTCGTCCTGGACGGTGCAGGTGACCCCTCCGGACAGGTTGACGACCTTGATTCCCCGGTTATAGGAGGCCACAAGGGTTCCCTCGGTCGTGGCGAGCGGCACGAGGAACTCGCCCTGGGCGTGCTCCCCGTTGATCCGGATGGGACCGGCGATACCAATGGGAATCTGGGCGACGCCCACGAAGTTTTCAATGTTTCCTGCGGTCACCTTGGGGTCGAACGAGAAGCTACTGACGTGTTTGAGCGATACGCCGGAGAACTTTTCGACGAACCGCTGGCGGGTTTCAGCCATTTTGCGCGAGTAGTCGTCCACCGGGTCTCGAGGCACGGCGGTGCGGCGCACCGGCTCCGCCTTGATGGCGTCCTCCACGTCGAACGCGAGTTCCCCGAACGGTTCGGCCCGGACAGCGACGCCGATGCGGTACTTGCCGGGCTCCAGGGTGACCTCCGGCACGAACACGTGCACCACCTTGCGCAAGGGAAACGGAACCGGATTCTCCGGACAAAGGTCCGTGGCGGGACGCTCCGACCCGTCCTCGAATTCGAGTCGGACCTGGGCCAGGGGCACCTCGCGCCCGGCCACTGAAATACGGAGAACCCGGGTGAGCAAGGCGTCGCTCAACCGATTCTTGAGGCTGAACCGGATGCCTCCCCGCACATTTTTCAGGCTGCCATACGTGTAGAGTCGCTTGAGGACCAGGGACGGGATCTTCATGTAACAACTCCTCGATTGGACACGTTATCCACGGCGGCCTTCGTTCCTTCCCGGATGCCTTGAACAAAGGCCTCGATCTTCTCTGAAACCCGGTCGCCGATGTAGGGCCCGTGACCACTCGCCAGGTGCTCCACGGGTAGCGGAGAACTCAACACGGCCAGGGCCCGCGTGTGACACGCTTCCACGTCCAGACTGAAGGCGGGCACGGCAAGACCAAGCTGCTCCTTGCTCCGAAACGGGGGCGCTCCGGTCAGCACGGCGTCGCCGGTGAAAAGGGTGCGCGTCGGCTCGTGATAGATGAACACCGACCCTTCCGTGTGACCGAACGCGGGGAGAAACCGAAAACCATACCGCCATGGCCCCTCGCTGATGGCCTCGTCCACCTCGAGTCGAGGCGCTCGTGCGTCCTCGTACCGGCACATCAACTCTTCTACAAAGGTCCCCACACCTCGAGCCAACCTCGGGGCAGGACGCAGACCAGCCAGCACTCGAGCGTCGTGGCGATGGCACACAATGGGGCAACGCAGACGCTCCCGGAGCCACACAGCGTTTCCCGCATGGTCGCAATGACGGTGTGTCAAAAGGATGGCGGTCAGGTCCCCGGGCTTGCGAATCCCGGCACGACGCAAGTCCCCCTTGAACGGAAGCCGCTCGAGCCCGAGGCCGGTATCGATCAGGAATCTCCGCCCTTCGGCGTCTTTCAACATCCAAACATTGGACGCGAGCAGCGACGCTGCCAGCGCCAGATGGTCAGCCACCGGTTTCATGCGGCTTGCTCGAACCTCCTTGCGACCATGCTGCTGAACTTCCATACACCAGGACTTGTCCCGGCGCACCTTTTGAGCAACAATAGCATGTTCGACGGGAACTGGCTCGAGCTTCTGCTTTTTCGGGGACTCTGTGAAGCGGTTTTTTTGCCGGCTCCACGCTCGAGCCACCACTTCTTCAATGGAAGGGACCATGACCATGCAGCGAAACCTTCCCGCAAGTCTCCTGATCATCCTGGGACTCCTTTTCGGTACCGTGGCAGCAGCCCAGACGGCGCCCATGATCGATATCGACGATTCGACCGGCCCGGTGGGCAAGCCCGCACCTTCGGTCTCGCTCCAAACACTGGACGGCAAGGACTTCACCCTGGACTCCCTCAAAGGACAGGTGGTGGTGCTCTCCTTCTGGGCATCCTGGTGCCGGCCGTGCCGGGGCGAAATGCCGGAACTGGAGGACGTGTACAACTCGTTCAAGAACAAGGGCGTCACCGTGGTCGGTGTCAACGTGGACCGCAAACCGGAAGCGGCCCAGGCGTTCTTGCGCGCCCATCCCGTGACGTTCCCCATTGTGATGGACCCGGACTCTCTCCTCCTCGGCAAGTTCGAAGTCACGAGTATGCCCACAAGCTTCGTAATCGACCGCAAGGGCATCGTGCGGAAAAAGACGGTAGGGTACCGACCCGAGTACATCGAGGAGCTTCGGAAGTTCATCTCCACGCTCTGAGCGTGGGCATCCAGGGAGGGATAATACCTTGGGCAAGAAATCGTCCGCGAAACCCGGTAAGACCAAGGGATCGAACACAGGGCACAATCAGGAAACAGGAGGCGGAACCGGCGCAGGAGCCACAGACCAACCTGTCGACACCAACGCTGCTCCCTTGCGTGCCTGGGCCGTCTATCTGCTCTTCGTCGTCCTGTTGGCTGGTATCGGCGCTTCGTTCTACATGACCCGCCACCACGAACTGGTGATCTACGGTCCAGAAGGCACCCAGATCGTCGGGTGCGAGGAAAACGCCAACGTCAACTGCGACCTGGTCAACACCTCCGAGTGGTCTGAATTCCTGGGCGTCCCCATCGCCCTCTACGGAATTCCAACCTATTTCCTCATGGCGTTCTTCGCCGCCGTCGGCCTGCGGCGCAAGAATCGCCGCGCCATCGGCTATGCATTCTCGGTCGCCCTCCTCACCGTGCTCTACTCCATCTTCCTCTTCTACATCTCCAAGGTCGAACTCCACTTCGTCTGCCTGTGGTGCATGCGCATGTACGCCGTCAACCTCGCCTCCCTCATCCTTCTCGGCGTGGCGGCCCGAGGCTCCCCCATCTCGCTGGTGACCACCACACTGCAGGACCTCCTGCGATGGCCGGGAACACTCCGGGCGGGAACCGCCCTCTTCGTGCTGCTCCTCGCCGTCTCCGTGGGCGCACAAAAAGCCTATCGGTCCCACCTCACCGGGAGCAGCAGTGCCCCCATGCCCTCCATCGAGGCATCAGACAAGGTGGTCAAGGTGGGTGGAGAGGAAATGGGCGCCGACCAGGAAGGCACCCTCCGTCCTCGAACCTGGACCGTCAAGACCGAAGACGGAAACGAAGCGACCCTCACCCTCCGCCCGGACGATATCTGGAAAGGGAATCCGGACGCTGAGGTGGTCCTCGTCGAATTCGTCGATTTCGAGTGCGGCTTTTGCAAGCGCTTCTCCTCGGAGCTGAAGCGGTTCTACGAAGCCTATGGTGACCGGGTGTTGATGGTCCTCCGCTTCTATGCCATGGACCCCAAGTGCAATCCAGGTGTCAAAAACAGGCGACACCGCCGGGCATGCCTGGCCGCCAAGGCCGGTATCTGCGCTCGAGAACAGCACAAATTCTGGGCGTTTCACGACCTGACCTTCAAAAACCAGCACAAACTCGACAGTGCTGCGCTGCGCCAGTACGCCGATCATGCAGGGTTGGACGTGGCCCGGTTCGACGCCTGCATGCGTGGGCAAGAGGCGGCAGACATCGTGTATCGCCACGGCGAAGAGGGAAAGGCCCTCGACATCCACGGCACCCCTCGACTCTACATCAATGGAGAACGGTACGTGGGTCCGCGAACGGCAGAGGCTGTGGCGCGGCGCGTGGAGCAACTCCTGGGAACTGACCCGCAGAAAGCCATGAAAACAGCGGCGGAGTTGCGCAATACGGTGACCCGGAAAGGGCCAATCCCGGATGATGTGCCCGCCATGCGCCACGTGCAGTACGGCCCCCTCTCCTTCTACATCGACACCTTCGAAGCGTCCATCGAGGATGGCAAGGCGGTCAGCGGAAAGGGCAAGATCCCTGCCTACCGGGTGAACTGGTTCGAGGCAAAGGCGGCGTGCGAGGCGGCCGGGAAGCGATTGTGCACCGAACGCGAATGGCTTGCAGCTTGCCAGGGCGCCCTCCCCATCGACGACGACCACAACGGCCGCTACGCCGATGACATGATCGAAGGCACGGCCTATCCCTACTCGGATTTCCATCAGCGCGGCGCTTGCTGGGACGGCCACTACCGGGACGACACCAAACGCCCCGTGTACACAGGGTCGTTCCCGGCCTGCGTCTCCCGCGACGGCGCATACGACCTGACCGGAAACATGGAAGAGTGGGTCGGCACCACCCCCGATGAGGCACTCCTGATGGGTGGCGCCTACGACACTCGAGAAGACAAGGCGCGCTGCTACCGACCCAACGACACCTTCGGCCCCGGCTTCTCCGCCATCCGAACTGGATTCCGGTGCTGCAAGGACGCCGATTGACCGGGTGACGGCCCCCTCGAGCGGGAGGAGCGGGTGGGATAGGCGCCACCACACCCACCGACATCCCGGCTCATCACCCCAACCTCGCACGCCCCCCTCGATCGGTTGAGAAGCCACGAACGAAAGGCCGTGATCCCTGGCTCAATCAGGACGTTGCCACGGACGAAAATCGTGCCATCGCCCGGTCGATTCAAGTGCGTATTCCCGCGGAGAGGTCATCCGCGGCCAGGGGCGAGAATCCTGGAGGGAGCCCCCCTCAGCTACGGACAAGCTGCAGTGGTCGGGTCCAATGGAGCGCAGTCATAGTCGGCCATGTCAAACCCCTCCGGGGCGTCCTGGATGGTTCCAGGCCAGAAGTAGTCCGGAATATCGTCCCAGTCGAGATCCCAACCGCCTCCCAGGGCACCGCCGAAAATCCCGATGTCGGCCGTGGAGCCATCCACGTCCTGACCGGCCGGGTCGCCTGCATCGACCAGGGGGGATTGGAGCGCGAGATGGAGGTCCGAGGGCACCCCATCCGCATCGTAGCTCAAGAATCCGGGTTCCACGGTCTGGTTCGTGGCATCGAGCGGGTCGAGATCATGGTTGGGAGCCCCCTCGGGATTGTACAGGTCCGAGTAGGTCACCGTGGCACCCGTCCGCGAAGCAGACAAGTTGACCACGCTATTCCACGCAACGACCGAGTTCACCATCGTTCCGTCCAGGCCGAAAATGCCGCCCACGCCCCCGAACATGGCCGCTCCATCAAACGTATCTCCCGGGCACTCGTCCATGCCTGCAATGTTGCCCAGCACCGCGAGGTGAACGAAGTCTCCACTGACATCCGCCAGGTAGATACCCGCACCATCCCCTCCCGTGCACGACCGAACCGTGCCGCTCGAGCACCCGCCCTCCGAATCCGGGAAGCGTATGTCCTGGACTTCCACGCCAGTGGTCGCCTCGTTGGCTGCGACGAGCACGTTCGACAGGACCAGGGTCGTGTCCGTGGCAAGGAGCCCTGCGCCGTGTCCACCAAGACAGCCGCCGGTTTGACACCAGGCCGTGGCCCGATTCGCGTAGACATAGGTTCGGCGGAGTGTGAGTGAGGAGGTCCGGGCATAGATCCCACCACCATCGGCCGCGTCGTTGTCCGTCACCACCACGTTGTCGAATACCGGGGCGGCATCGACGAGGAAGATGCCGCCTCCATCCCCACCCAGGCATCCATCCAGTTCCTGATAGTCGCAGTCCGAGCACTCGCTCTCCGCGCAGACGCTGTCACACGTACTCATGACCATGTTCGACGCAATGGAGGCCCCGGCCAGGGATATGTCCGCCCGTTCCAGATACAGGCCCCCCCCGCGGAAGGCCGCATTGCCCGTGATCACGGTCCTGGAAATCCGAACATCCGTGTCGAGCAGGTAGCCGGCCCCTCCCCGACCCGCCAGATTGTCCTCGAAATGGCCTCCGCTGATCTCCCCGGAAACGGCCTCGAGGTAGAGGCCTCCTCCGAACACCAGGTCCTTGCCATCGATCCAGCTCTCGTTGCCCTCGAACACCACATCCTGGAACGCGATGGTGATGTTCTTGCCGTAGAAACCGCCGCCCCCCCAACGAGAGGAATTATTCTTGAACACAACACGTTCCAACACCAGGCTGGTGCTCGAGTTGGCGAATCCGCCGCCGCCCACGTTGGTGGGGGCGTCGTTGGCCTCGACCAGAACATCCCGGAGTGTGGGAGCGCCCCCCGCGAAATTGAATCCTCCGCCTGAAGTGGAGGCCGAGTTGCGAGTCAGGATCAATTCCTCGAGCGTGGGGGAACTCTTGTAGCCCCGGATACCTCCGCCGTAGGTGGCCATGCCGCCGGTGATGGTGAAGCCCTTGAGATGGCAATCGGCGGACTCTTTTGTGTTGAAGAGGAACCCGCGTCCCACGCCCTGAGCGTCGACGACGGTATTCTCAGGGCCGGCGGTGGAGATGAGGGTGATGGCCTTTCCGAGCAAGGAGATGTCGTGTTCCTGGTAGGTGCCGGGGCCGATCCAGACGATGTCACCGTCGACGGCGGCATCGATGGCGGCCTGGATGGTATCCAGGGAGCCGGTTCCCAGGCCGACATGGGGTTGCGGCCCATCGGCACCTCCGCAGTCGGAGTCGATTCCGTCGCCGGTCGGGTCGTCAGCGCCGGGATGGACGGAAGGGTCGGTATCATCGCAGTCGCCGCGGCTGGAGGTGAACCCGGACTGTTCGCCGCAGGTGGTATCCTGAGGGTCCGTGCTTCCGAATCCGTCACCGTCTGCGTCTCGGTACCAGGTATCGGTGGCGCTGTCGTCCTCGAGCCCGTCGCAATCCTGATCGATGCCGTCGCCGCAGACCTCGGCTGCGCCCGGGTGCACGGAGGGGTCGCGGTCGTCGCAATCCCCTGCCTGGGCGGCGTAGGAGGGCGGTGGTTCACAGGCGTTGATGGAGGCATCGGCCAATCCGTATCCATCGAGGTCTTCATCGAGGTACCAGACGAACCCCTCGTCGACCTCGCCGTCGCAGTCGTTGTCGGCCCCGTCGCAAACCTCCTCGGCGTCGGGGTGGATCTGGGCGTCCGTGTCGTCACAATCCCCGTCCCGGGCGACGTGGTCTGCTGGCTGCTCGCACCCGGTCAGGGTGTCGTCCGGGTTGCCCCACCCATCCCCGTCCAGGTCAGCATACCAGGTGCTGGAGACCCAGCCATCATCCACGGTGCCGTTGCAGTCATCGTCGATCCCGTTGCAGAGTTCGTCCGCCCCGGGATGCACGGCGGCATCCGAGTCGTCACAGTCTCCCCCGGTTGTCACGTAGTTCTCCGGCCGTGAGCAGGCCTCCACCGCCCCCTCCTCCGCGCCCACGCCGTCGCCGTCCAGATCCGGGTAGTAGGTGAGGCGCTCGAGTCCTTCGTCGACTTCGCCGTCGCAGTCGTTGTCCAGGCCATCACACGCCTCCTCCACGCCGGGATTCACCGCGGAGTCGCCATCATCACAGTCACCGGCCTCGCTCACGTAGCCCTCGGGGGCGTCACAGCCGAACACAGTATCCGTATCGGTGCCGTACCCGTCCCCGTCGGCGTCGCGGTACCAGGTCTGCTCCGTCCCACCGTCGACCTCGCCGTCGCAGTCGTTGTCCAGGCCGTCACAGGGTTCCGGTGCCCCCGGATGAATGGAAGCGTCCGTGTCGTCGCAGTCGCTCGAGTCCGCCACGTAGCCCTCGGGTTGGTCGCAGGCGGTGATGGCGCCGGTCGGGTCCCCGTAGCCGTCTCCGTCCTGGTCGACGTACCACTCATACCCGATACCGTCGTCTGCCACACCGCTACAATCGTTGTCCACCCCATCACAGACCTCGAGCGCCCCCGGATGGATCAACGGATCGGTGTCATCACAGTCATCACCGCTTTCCGAGTAGCCTTCCGGGGCTCCATCGCAGAACAGATTGGACTGCCTGCTGTCCCCGTAGCCGTCTCCATCGGCGTCCACGTAGTAGGGGGAGCCCAGGCTCTCGTCCACGTTCCGGTCGCAATCGTTGTCTATCCCGTCACAAACCTCCTCGGCTTCCGGGTTCACAGCCGGATCGGTATCGTCGCAATCCCCCACCACGGCCACGTAGCCGTCCGGTTGGCGACAGTCGGTGACCACGTCCCCGGCGTCCCCGTACCCGTCCTGATCCGCGTCCCGGTACCAGGCCGCGGTCAACCCTTCGTCGACCCGTCCATCACAGTTGTTGTCCACATCATCGCACAGTTCCTCTGCACCGGGATAGGCGTCCGCAGCCTGGTCGTCACAGTCGTCCGCGTTCGACACGTATCCCTCGGGCTGGTTGCACCCTTGCACGGTCTGGGTCGCGTCACCCCAACCATCTCCATCGGTGTCCGCATACCACAAACTCCCGATTCCCTCGTCCACCTCGCCGTCGCAATCGTTGTCCACCCCGTCGCAGTACTCTTCCGCCGCGGGATTTACCGTGGCATCCTCGTCGTTGCAATCTCCATCTTCGACACTGTACCCATCTTCGTCGCAGTCCTGGCACTCGCACCCGGACATCGAGGCCCCGAACCCGGCCAGGAACGACAGCAGGAGCCAGGAAGCCCACTGGCAACTGCGAACCGTTCGGTGAATTCTGCTCATGATCGCGCTCCTGTCATCGACTCTCCGGTTGTCTGTTGCTCCTTCAACCATAGCACAGCCACTCCTGGGTGCCAGTCAAAACGGCGCCCGTGTGGCAATGGCAACACCGGTGGGGAGGACGACACCCACAGCCCTGGCGCCTGCACTGGAGTCAGGGCAAAACTGCAACAGACGGCACTGGGGCTTTCATGCATTGTCAGCGTGTTTCAGTTCCTGGGCCGGCGCCTCACCCCGCGCTCCTGTCGGTCTTGAGCACCGCTCCGGCCCGCGAAGTCAGGAAGAGGTGCACGTGGCGTGCCACTCGAGCCCCGCTGCGGCCTCCATGATTCGTTCACCTCGCCCCCTGATCAGGGGTCCACCTGACTGAACGGAATCTCTTCCGGCTGACTCCGTGCTTCGAAATTGCACGCATCGTTCTCGCCATTGCCGTTCAGGTCCACGTCCAGGCTGAGGGCCTTGATGGCAGTGGCATAGGAGTCGGATTGGTCTGACAGGAGGAGAAGGGACCGGGCAGGAAAGACACCGGTCAAGACAAAGTCACGAATCCGAGCGGGGGAGCGTGTGAAGTCGAACGTGCCTCGCACGCTGATGTCGACCAGGTAGGTCAGCACGACCTTGTCAGGGGTGTCCAGAGGGAGGAAGGCGCCGTCGGCATGCGCCTCGAACCGACCGATGGGGTCGATGGCCACGTCCCGGAACACGGTGGCAAAGCCGACGTGCCGGTAGATCCGATAATTGCCATTGGGCCGGATATATGCCGGGCCGATGAGCAAGCGTGTGGACGTTGGGAACAAGGTGGACGCATCCACATCCTCGACCACCATCAACCAAAGCGGGTAGACCCCCGGCTCGAAGAACTCGTTCACCAGCTTCGCCGAGGTCTTGCTTCCTCCGAACACGGTGCAGGCAAGGTCTGTGGACATGTTGAAGATGGCTCCAGGGGGAAACAGGATGGAGAAGGGGGAATGGTCGACCAAAGGGGTTGCCGAGGCCGCGGTGCCATCCTCGAGCGTCAAGGAAAAATCCGCGTCGTTCCCGTATCCGTAGAGCATGCCGTCAGGGATGAAGGTGATCCCTGCTGAATCGAAATCCAGCTCGAACGTGTAGGGAATGGAGAGGCCTGCGTTGTTTGCCACCACCAACCGGAGTTCCTCGGGCGACCCAATCTCGCGATTGAAGAAGAAATAGGGTTGCATGTTGCTTGGCACGCCCGGGACATCGTAGGGCGGCAGGTAGTCGATGACTCGCAACGGCTCCTCGGCCGCGCTGTCCAAATCTTCGGCGTGTTCCTCCTGAAGTCGGGCTTCGGTCCGGCACCCAAGATACACGGAGGTGCTGATGAGGGCGAGGAGGACAGGGAAAAGCGAGCGGGACAGGCTCGACCCCGCGGGACGGGCAGGGACGACCTCCTGGCCAGACCGACGGTTGACCATCGACACGAATCCCTCCAGCATTCGAACGACCACGCCCCGATACGAACCAGAAAAGGGGTGTACTTTGCGCGCAGATCCAGTAATAAATAACATCCTAGCGTCACCCCGCCCCACTGTCAAACCGTGACGCGGATGGAGGAGGGGGTTCGCATCCACACCGGAACCCGGAGCCACTGGGGAGACACTCCGCGGGGTGGACTCGCAGGACAGAAGGAGCCTGAATGGACGTCGTCGACCTCACGAAAAAACTCATTCAACACAACAGTGTCAGCAGTGAAAGTACCGCTTCGATCGCGCATACCCTGGAGAAGGTTCTGAGAGACCTGAAAATGGACGTCCGACTCCAGGAGGTCGATGACGGCACCGGGGTGACCAAGCACAACGTGGTGGCCCGGATGGGTCCATCGGGAGAACCAGGGGGGCTCATGCTTGCCGGTCACCTGGACACGGTGCCTTTCTCCGAGAACGACAAGGCCACCCTGCGGCCTCGAGTGGAACGCGGAAAGCTGTTCGGACGGGGAGCGTGCGACATGAAAGGAGGTATCGCTTCAGCGATCGTGGCTGCCTCCCGGTTCGAACACACGCCTCTCCGTCGACCGCTCTGGCTCGTGTTCACGTGCAACGAGGAAACCGGCATGCACGGAGCCCGGGCCCTGGCAGACCTCACCGACGTGCGCCCTTCTTACGCGGTGGTCGCCGAGCCGACCGAATTGCACCCGGTCCGGGCCCACAAGTCCTATCTGGGCGCGCAGGTGACCCTGCGGGGGACTCCGTGCCATTCCTCGGACCCGAGAAACGGTGTCAATGCACTCAAGGCGGCGGCAAAGGCACTGGTTCGACTGGAGGAGATCGAGGACGAGCTGGCCAAGGTGGTTCCTCAGGAGACCGCAGCCCTCTTCGACCCGAACTACGCAACCTTGAACGTGGGCCGCATCGAGGCGGGCACTGCCAGAAACGTGGTGCCTGGGACGGCGACGTTCACCCTGGAACTACGCGGACTGCCCGGCCAGGACGTGGATACCATGTTCGCTCGAGTGGAGGCGGCCATACGGGACACTGCCACCCGCTCACGCGTGAAAATGTCGGTGGAGGTGAATCAGAAAGACGAGGCCATGCTCACCCCTGCCGACTCCCTCCTCGTTCGGTACCTCGAGACCATCGCCGCCCATCCGGCAGAAGCCGTCTCCTTTGCCACCGAAGGCCACATATACAACGCCATGGGGATCGAGACGGTCATCTTCGGTCCGGGCAGTATCAAGCGGGCTCACCGGGCAGATGAGTTCGTGCCCACTCGAGACCTGCACCGGGCGACCGACATTCTGGCTGCCACCATCCACCGCTTCTGCGCCGCATGACGCCCAACCGGGTCCCACGCTTCAAGACGCAAGGTCCTGCTGCAAGCCCTCGAGCAGGGATACCACGATTTCAGAACACATGTCCGCCCGATACTCGGCCGTGGAACGCACGTCGCTGATCGGCCGGGCCGCTCGAGCAGCGGCAAGCCCGACCACGTCCATCAGCGCGCCGTTGAGGGTACGGCCCTCCATCATGGCCTCGAGGTCAGGTACGCGCAAGGGGACGGGAGCGACCGCACCCAGGGCGACCCGGACACTGACGAGTCGGCGGTTCTCCACTGTCGCACGCAACGCGGCGGAAACCTTGGAAATGTCGTGGGCGGCTCGAGCGCCCACCCGGCGGAATCCGCTCCAGGCTCCGGGCACGATCGGATAGGAGACCGCCTCCACGATCTCGTCAGGCGCCAGCGCCGTCTTCCCCGGTCCCAGGAACATCTGATCCAGGGGCACGGTGCGCCGACCCCTGATCGACAGGACGTGGGCCACCGCGTCCCCGACAATCAGCGGGGGCAAGGAGTCGCCGGCAGGGGATGCGTTGCCGATGTTCCCTCCCAGGGTGGCGCGACTACGAATCTGGATGGACCCCATCAGGTTGGCGGCCTGCGACAACGCGGGAAGCGTGTCCCGAATCACCGAGGATCCGGCCAGCGTGTCAAAGGTGGCGAGGGCTCCGATCACCACCTCGCCATGCTCTCTCCGGATTTCCCGGGCCGGCCCTCGTACCGAAGAAATGTCCACCCACACGTCCGGCACATCGCCTCCCCGACGACGGCGAACCACCAGGTCCGTTCCCCCAGCCACCACACATGCACCCGGCGCATGGTCGGCAAGCACCCCGGCCGCTTCCTCCAGGCTCGACACGGGTATCACGCGCATGGGACTCATCGTGACCCCTCCTTGCTGCCGGAAACCGGGTCGCCCACGACACCACGCAGCGCCTCCCGGACCGCCTCCGGCCGAATCGGGAGTTCTCGGAATCGCGTGCCGGTGGCAGCCGCGACCGCATTGGCAATCGCAGGGGGCAGCGCGACCAACACCGGTTCCCCGACCCCCTTGGCCCCGAACGGCCCACTGGGCTCGGGAGCCTCCACCAGAATGGGGACCACGTCAGGCATGTCCACAAAACCAGGAATCCGGTACGTGTCCAGATTCCGCGTCACCGGAACACCATCATCCCAGCGATGGTCCTCGAACAAGGCAAATCCCAGGCCCTGCGCAGCCCCTCCAGCAATCTGGCCCTCGATCATCGCCGGGTTGATCGCTTTCCCCACATCATGGGCAGCCACAATCGAAATCACCCGCACGTTCCCGGTTCGGGTATCCACCTCCACCTCGGCAACATGGGCCGCAAATGCATAAGGCCAGTAAGCGTCCCCCTGCCCCGTCTCCGGATCAAGTCGCGTCGTCCGCGCCTTGAACCTGGCTTGCCGGCGCAGACGAACCCCTTCTGAAACACACGTCCGGTAGAACGCCTCCCACGTGCTCAGTCGATCCCGGCCGGCAAACAGCCCTTCGTCCGAAAAACGCAACCGCTGCTCCGGTTGCCCCCAGTGCCTGGCCGCAAAACCAAGAAGTTCCGCACGGAGTCGTTCCGACGCCTGTCGCACCGCCTCCCCGGACACGTAGGTCTGCCTCGACGCCACCGTCGACCCCGAATCCGGTGTCTCCGCGGAATCCCCGGTCCGCACGCGAATCCGCCTCCGGCTCACTCCAAGTACCTCCGAGGCGATCTGCGTGAACACGGTAAGCAACCCCTGACCATATTCCACCGCCCCACACCGCACCTGGAACACCCCCTCCGGCAAAAGTTCCACAATCGCAGAGCCAATGTCCGGAATGGCGTTCCCGTATCCGATCCCGTAGTAGATGGTGGACAATCCCCGTCCCCTCAACACATTGGGAGGAGGCGGCGGCCTCAATGCCGCCAGACGGTCGGCCTCCTCGAGCGCCCGGTCCAGGCACTCGGCCAGCCCACAACTGCCGGTAATCAACTGACCGGTCGCGGTTTTGCGGCCCTCGCGCAGGTGGTTCAACCGCCGGAATTCCACCGGAGAAAGGCCGACCGTATCGGCAAGTTCATCGGCAAAGCATTCCGCGGCGAAGAGAACCTGTGTGGCCCCGAACCCACGAAACGCACCTGAAATCCCGTTGTTCGTGTAGGCCATCCGGATATCCGTCGAGACATTCTCGACAGCATAGGGGCCGGTCGCATGAACCAGCATCTTCCGGCCGATATTGGGCGCCCAGGATTGATAGGCTCCGGTGTCGGCCAGAACCCGGATCTCCATGGCCAGGATGCGCCCGTTGGAGGACAGCCCGGCCTTGTAATGCATCACGGCCGGGTGCCGCTTGGTGGTCGCGATCTGGGACTCCTCTCGGGTCCAGACAATACGGACCGGACGTCCGGTCAGGACAGCACCCAGTGCCGCGTGGGTGTGAGCGTAGATGTCTTCCCTGCCGCCAAAAGCGGCTCCGGTCGGCGTCTGGATCATCCGGACGCGATTCTTGGAGATGCCAAGGGCGCGGGCCACGTGGTGACGGTCGAAGAAAACGTTCTGAGACGGGGCGCGGAGCGTAACTCCGCCCTCGCCGTCCGGAAACGCAACGGCCACTTCGGGCTCGAGGCACACGTGCTCCTGGGCCGGAGTGCGGTAGGTTCGTTCCACCACCAGGTCTGCGCGGGCCATCGCGCCGGCCACGTCCCCACGACTCAACCGATGGTGAACCGCCAGATTGCCCCCGGGGTGAATCGCCGGGGCGTTCTCGGCCAACGCAGCTTCCGGGCTGGTGACCCGGGGCAACGGCTCGGTCACCACCTCCACTCGAGCCGCACCTTCGTGGGCCGCCTGCTGGGTTTCAGCCAGAACCACGGCGACTGCCTCTCCGTAGAACCGGATCCGGTCGATAGCAAGCACAGGCTGGTCAGGTGTGGCATTCCCAAAATGGGTTTCTCCGGGGATGTCCTTCCAGGTCAACACGCGGATCACGCCGGGCACCTGCAACGCCGCGTCGGTGCGCACCTCCAGCAACCGCGCGTGGACTTCCGTGGCCCGGACTGTGACTCCGTGGAGCAACCCGACAGGCCACGGCAGGTCTGCGGCATAGCGGGTCCGCCCGGTCACCTTGTCCATCGCGTCGACCCGCCAGGTCGAACGCCCCACGCCATCGTCGGCCGGCGGCAAGCCTGTGCGCCCGTCCCTGGCACGTTCCACAGCGTTGAGGATCTGTTTATACCCAGTGCATCGACAAAGATTGCCCGACAGCCATCGCCTGGCCTCGGATCGGGTCACGTCCGGGTGGGCTTCCAAAAGCCTGGTCACGGCGACCACCATGCCCGGCGTACAGTAGCCACACTGAGACGCTGTCTCGGCCACAAACGCAGCCTGGACCGGACTGGGAGACTCGGGCGTACCGATACCTTCGATGGTGGTAATGGCGGCGCCATCGGCCTGGACGGCGGGAACCAGGCATGAATTGACGAGTTCCCCATCCATCAGTACACTGCACGCCCCACACTCACCACAGCCACACCCCTCCTTGGTGCCGGTGAGTCCAAGATCCTCTCTCAACACGTCCAACAGCCGCCGTTCGGGCGACGTCCGAACTTCCCGGCGCTCGCCGTTGACGGTCAAGGTGATGCGCACGTGCGGTTCTGACATGGAAGTCCACTCCGAGTATTGTATGGGCACCACAGGCCCTGATTCTCTGTCGATCACCCGGGCCAGGGCCGCCCGTCGAGAACTCGCAGTCCCGCAAGCCTCGAGCCCACGAACAGGGTCCCGGGAGCCCCCGGGACCCCATGCGCACGGGGGTCAGCCTTCCCAGGTGACCAGCACCTCACCACTCCCGATGCCTCCGCCCACGCACCGGCTGGTCAACCCGATTCGTGCTCCTCGGCGTCGAAGTTGATGGACCATGTCCACGATCTGGCGGGCGCCGGTGCATCCGACCGGGTGCCCCAACGAGATACCACTGCCCCACTGGTTGACGCGCTCCTTGTCCAGATCCGGGAGGAACTTGTAGGCACCACCCACCACCGCTGCAAACGCCTCGTTCAGCTCAAAATAGTCAATCTCCGAAAGAGACAGACCCGCCTTCTGGAGCAAGGGCGGAATCACCTTGAACACGCCCTCGCCCATATAGGCACGCTCCACGCCCACGTTGTGGAACGCATGAATCGTGGCGAGCGGCACGAGCCCCAAGGATTTCGCCTTCTCCTGGGTCATGAGCAGCAAGGCTGCAGCGGCATCGTTGATGGAAGACGAATTCTGCGCCGTGATGGTCCCTCCATCAGGCTTGAAATAGGGCCTCGCTTTCGTGAAATATTCCATGTCCAGCTTCTTGGGACCTTCGTCCCGAGACACCACCACAGGGGCTTTCTTGCGGCGAGGAACCTCGACCGGGACCACGTAGTCTGCAAAGTACCCTTCCTCCCACGCCTTCACCGCGTTGGCGTGAGACCGATATGCAATCTCATCCTGGAGTTCCCGGGACACGCCCCACCGTTCCACCAACCGCTCCGTCATCAGCCCCATGACTTCGCCCTTGTCCCCCACCTCGGGATCCACCAGGGCACCCATCAGGCCGTCCACAAGGGTCATGTCGCCATAGAGTTGGTTCCTGGTTCGACCCGCATACAGGTACCGCGGCACATTGGACATGCTTTCCACACCACCAGCCACCCCCACCTCGATCTCGCCCAAAACGATCCGCCGCACAATCGAGTGAACCGCAGCAGCGCCGGAGGCACAGTTCTCATGCAAGGTGGTCGCAGGCGAACTCCACGGGATCCCTGCGTGCAGGGCGACGTTCCGGGCCAGGTTGGTCGAGCGGGGGTCCTGCATCACCCAGCCGAAGCAGGTATACTCGACAAGTTGAGGATCGATTCCGGACTGCTCGATCAACGCCTGCACCGCCCGGGTCGCCAGGGGATCGGCCAGCACAGAGGCGAGGCCCCCGTTGACAGCACCGATCGGTGTCCTCACCGCTCCCACGATGGCAACTTTCCCGGTCACGTCAATCCTGGACATGGTTCCTCCTCCCCGGCGGCCTTGCTCCCTCCTCACTCAAGGCCCACCGGCGATACGGTTGCTGGTTCCGGCCGGATTCGCGGTCACTCCCTCACGGCAGCAGGCACAGAATACGCCGTCCCCCCGCCCCGGGACGCCCCCGCGTTCCCGCCGTCCTACTCCTCCTTGCTTTCACCAGACCCGGTCTGACTTCCTTGGCTTCCCGCCTTGCTCGAATCCTTCGGTTGCACAGGGGGAGGCCGCCGGACCGCGGAGATGTCTGTCGGCAGCTTGATCTTGTCAAGCTGCCTTCGAGGCTGACGATTTCGCTCTGCAATGGTGTAGAGCACCTTGACCACGGGCTCGTCCGCCGAGTTGGTATGAATCAGGATCTTGCCCCGTCTCGCACGCAAATAGGACTGGGTCTCGTCCGCCACGGTGGCCCGGATCTTCACCGTCGGCTGGTCGTTCTCCACGATCTCGAACTTGAGAAGCCCCTGCTGGTCCACCACCTTGCGAATGTGTACCTTCTTGTCGGAACGCGAGGATATGGTGAAATCCCGGGCCGAGAAGTGCTCCCCTCGCTTGATGAAGTAGAGGCTGCCGGCATGGCGCAGGTCCCCCACCACGGTGGCCCGCAACGGGACCGTGAACACGTCGACCTTGGCGCCTTGCAATCGAATCTCCACCTTGGCGGCATAGCGATCGACCTTGTCCGCCTGGAACGACACTTCATACTTCACTGTGCCCTTCCCGCGCTCCAGCTTCCGAACCTTGAAACGCTTGTCGTCCACGGTCACGGACTCCAGATGGATCTTGTCCGGATCCTTCACCTTGACCGTGAACTCCTTGGAGACCTTCTTCCCCTTGCTCACCTCCCCGAACGAGACGACTCGAGGCTCTACCTGGACCTCCGAAACCACGGTGCCGTGCAAATTGAACACCAGCCGCGGCTTGTCCTTTTGATTGGTCGTCACCGTAATCTGCTTCCGCTGCTTCCCGGAACGCCCCTGGGTCCGGAACACCGCCTTGATCTGACCTTCCCCACCCGGGGGAATCGACTTCGCCGAAACGACGGTCGCGGTGCAGCCTCACGAACCCCTCGCGCTCAAAATGGCCAGGTCCGCAGACCCCTCGTTCCGAATCTTGAACACGTGCTCGACCACCGTGCCTTCGTCCACCTCGCCAAAGTCAAACTCCGTCTCCACGACCACGGCTTTCGGAGCTTTCGACGAGGACACGGCACCGGGGCCGCCCGCCAGCGTGTCTCCTCCTGCTTCCTGTCCTTCCTCGACCACACGTCCTCCGCACGCTTGCAGCGCCAGAAGGACGACCACGACACCAATCCGGGCCAGAGTTCTTCTCATGAAACGCTCCACTCCCCCCCCAACAACCTTCCAGAAACCCCTGGATCCCCCGCGTCGGCCGCCGGCAAGGCCCTCACGGCCCGCGTCCGATAAACGATGCCCCACACGGTCCCGATTGGCAACAGAGAACTTGCTCGAAACCCGCCCGCGGCCCCCCCACAAAAGGCACCAACGGCCGACCGCTGCGCACAGCTCCTCCCGTCGCCACAAACTCCTGTTCCTACCGCCGCCGCGTGCGCCTCGAGGGCGAGGGCAAGCCTCCTTCGCCCCGAACACGACTCAAGGTAACCTCCACCACATAAGAGGCCTGTCCGTCCCGCCCCTCGAACACCACTTCCCGGGAGACATAGGAGGTCGCCTCGTCCAGGGGCGCGGTCAGGACACGCGCATCGATCAAATCGTCCTTCTTCAACTCCTTGAACACGGCAGGCAACACAGCAACAACCCCGGCAAGTACCTGAAGCACAATCGCAAGAGCCCCGGCCTCGGCATCCACCGGCGTGATACGGGAAAGCAGGTCAGACCAGACTCGAGCCCAGTCGGCGTCGTCCCGCACAGTCACCGGCCACGTGCGGTTGCGAAACGACTCGAGGAGCGCACGGCGAAGGCGGCCGTCGTCCCGCTCGTACAGATAGAGCGCCAGGCCCAACACATCCCCCTCCCGCGCGTCGAAACGGAACCAGGGGTTTTTCGGAATCCAGGCATCTCCTGCCCTCACTCGCCGCCGAACTCCGGTCACATGCCCTTCCAACAAGTTCCCGGTCACATCCCCGGGGCCGATGGTCTCCGCGTCCACAACCCCAGGACCGAACGTGCCCAGAACCGGGATGGCTACCAGAAACACCTCGTCCGGAGACACCTCCACAGAATCCTGCTCGCACACAATGCGGTTGAACGTCACTTGACAGGTGGTCACGGTCATTGCTCCTGATTCCGATGGGCCGGCGGCAAGCCCGGTTCGGAACCGCACGAGTTCCCAAAAGAACGCCCCCTGAACCACCGCCGGTCAAAGCCCAGGAAACTCCCAGTCCGGCCAGAAACGATCACGCAAAACGACCGCCGAATGCCCGTTGAACAACACATCGTCAACCGACCCCGGCACAGGCGCCAACAAAAACAGGCCGAGGCCACCCACCACCAACGCAACGGCAGCCCCCAACGCCTGCCGGTCAACCAACTTGAACGCACTACCGAACGACGCCTTGAACCGCAGGTACACGAGATCCACACTCGACCATTCGTCGAGCAAAAGATGAATCACGAACCCGAGAGACACCGCAACGCCAAACAGCCACGAAAACGCTGCCGGTGCACGCCCAAGCCTGGAGGCCGAAACCACCGCCGCAAGACCGGCAAAAAGGGCGGCGAGAAGCGAATGCCATGTCCCCCGATGGCGCGTTCGGGCCGCAAGAAGGCGCTGAAGCGGATACCTCACCATCACAAACGCCCCCCCGGACACAACCCACATGGTCAGGATCGCAACCTTGCCGGCAAGCGCGACCATCACCAGGGACCCCAAAAGAATGCCGGCAGCACCAAAAATCGCACGGACCGCCGACGAATGATCGGCATCCAGGTCGGGAAGGATCCCCCCCAGCGTACCCCCTGCCCACAAGAAAAGCGCTTCGCGGGGAGACACGAGACCGGCACCGAGATAGGCCGAAGCGGCCATGCCCGCCAACAGCGCCGTCACTACAATATGTGTGCCGATCTCCGCCACCGTTGGTGTTTCCATCCAGGCCCACTCGGCCCCACACCGCCGCGCCTGTGCCCACGCCACGAGCACCCTTCGCCCGGGCGGACGTATTATACGCGCCCCCCGGTCCATCCTGAAACGCAAATGGCCGGCGGCCCACACACCATCGTTGACGCGCGGCTGGATTCAGGGCATGGTCCAGCCAGTACTACGGCTCCATGGCGGCCCTGAACGCCGGCCCCGAAGCCGTTCCGCGCACAAGATATCGCCAACGAGTGCGCCGCCACGATCCAGGGGGCCGGGCACGGGGCCGAACGGTCACCAGAACGGAAGAGGTGCAAGGTGCTGGAATCCATCTATCATCTCGCCGACAACGGCCACGGCTGGCTGCTCAGCCTGAAACAAAGCTGGAACCCTGATACATTCCGCAAAGATAGACGTCCCCTGATCATCATCCCGGGATACGGCATGAACTCATTCATCTTCGGATGGCACCCCAGCGGCCCATCCATGACCGAGTTCCTCGCGGAACGGGGATTCGAGGTCTGGGCTGTGGACCTGCGGGCACAAGGGCACGCCGTCTGCAAAGGGGGCAGCGCCAACTACCGCATCGAGGACGTGGCCCTCGGCGACCTCGAGGTGGTCTTCCGCACCCTGCTCGAGCACACACGAACGACCCAGGACCGGATCGACGCCATCGGTTGCAGCCTCGGGGGCACCTACCTCTATGTCCATGCCGCCCTGGTGGACGACCACCCGCTCGCCTCCATCGTGGGGATGGGCGCGCCCCTGCGTTGGGACACGGCCAATCCGATCATTCGCCTCGCCTTCTCCCAGCCCGGCCTGGTCGCCAAAATCCCCGTCACCGGCGTCAAACGGATGGCACGCCTGGCCATCCCACTGCTCTCCCGCTTCCCTTTCCTCCTGCACATCTACATGCACCCGGAAATGATCGACACCTCAAATCTGGACCGACTCGTGGAGGCCGTCGAAGACCCCAATCCAGTGCTCAACCAGGACATGGCCTGGTGGTTCAGGCGCAGGGACCTGTTGATCCAGGGCAAGTTGATCAGCGAGGAACTCCATCGCGTCACCCTGCCCTTTTTCTGCATGTACGGAAATGGGGACGGCGTGGTGCCGCCCGAATCGGCGCTCAGCGCCTACGAGTGCATCGGGACTCCGGAAGACCGCAAGGCAACCCACCTGGTGGGAACCGATACCCTGAAGTTCGCCCACGCAGACATGTTCATCTCCGACCCGGCCCAGGAGCTGGTCTTCACCCCCCTCGCCGACTGGCTCGAGCACCTGTACCAGCAAACCTGATACATCTCAAACAACCCGATCTGTCCGGTCCCTCCGAGCCGATCCCCCCCCCGCACGAAACCACTGCGACTACAACGAAAGGGTAGCCGACCAGTCATACCAGTCGGTGCACCCGCAGATGGACTCCGAGATGTCGCAGTAACCCTCGGCCGTGGTCTCGGAATAGAAGGTGCCCCAACAATCGCCCAGATCCAATCCGCTCACGAAAAAGTTGGCCAACCCGTAGCTGTTGAAGATCTCCACGCCGCTGATGTTTGTCAGGCTGGCCTCGGCCACGCAGCCGTTCATGGAGCACGTTCCCAGGTAGGCTTTGATCAGCGTGAGACTCTGCCCGCCGGGTTGGACCACGAACTCGATGTCCCCGCTCGCCGAACGCCAGGTTCCAGCCGCAGGGTACAGGAAGCACACTTCCTCGTTGATCGCCTCCTCCCCATCACAATCGTGGTCCACTCGCTCCTCATCACAGACCTCCTCGGCGGCGGGGTTGATCGTCTCGTCCAGATCGTTGCAGTCATCCCCACCGGCCCGACGACCATCGTAGCCGTCCCCGTCCACGTCGGTAAGATCTTCCCCATCACAATCCTGATCGGTCCGATCGTAGGGGATCTCCACTGCGCCGGGATAGACGAACGGATCCTCATCGTCACAGTCATCGCCCCCCCCGTCCTCACCGACGTAGCCGTCCCCGTCCACGTCGGTCACGTCCTCCCCGTCACAATTCTGGTCCACCCCGTCGTAGGGAATCTCATCCTCTCGAGGCCCGATTTGCGGATCCTCGTCATTGCAGTCATTGCCCCCCGCTTCCACTGCGGCGTAACCGTCCCCGTCCACGTCCACCAGGTCCCCGCCGTCACAGTCCTGGTCCACCCCGTCATAAGCAATCTCGGTCGCCCCCGGGTAGATGTTCGGATTCCCGTCGTCGCAGTCCTCTCCGGCCACGACGCCGTCCCCGTCCTCGTCGCCCGGGTCAGACCCCCCGTCTCCCGAACAACTCATCACCGACAGAATCCCCACCACGAGCCAGATCCTCCAACCCGCGCCCTGATGATACATCTCCTTCTTCCTCCTCGTTTCAGGACGCCTCAGCTCAGAGGCGCCTCCGCCGTCGACGAATCCCCCAATAGAACCTCCCCGGATACTCCCGGGCGGTCTCCCTTTGCACCTTCATGCAGTCCCGGGACAGTCCCCATCCGGACGCCCACGAGGCACCCCATCTCGTCAACGCCCACAAATTCAACCCTGCAGAGCGCGTTTCAGATACAGGTCCGACCCTTCGCAATTCGACTGGAAACTCAGCACGCGACACCAGGCCTCACCCTGTCTGCAGCAGAAGTTCGGCCCGGCCATCCGATGGGATATCACAATGTAGCATCGTCATGTTATCGTGGCCAATTCGAAATGCACATTCGGACACAAGTTGACCGAACCATCGCAACACCCAGCCTCGAACACGGCCTGGAACCCCTGCTCGAGGCAAGCGCCGCAGGCACCCAAGTCCCGGAAGGGTCGAACGGCACCGGCAGGGCTCCGGACAGAACAGGCCACTGCTTCATCGGGCGACACACCTTGTCGCTCCGATCAATGTCCCAACACCTCGAAAATCCAGCGGCAACGGGCGGCTAGCACGCCCACGACAGGACTGGGCGGGAGACCTGCGGGTGACAACAGCCCGGATTCTTGTTACATCTACGAGAGACAGGGACGCAGGAAAAACTCGCAGGAGAACATCGATCGGCATAGTAATGATTGGCAGGAGCGCTTTCGCGGCGTGTGCCAGGGGGACTTCTTGACTGCACCCAACGGTCCGGGGGGCGACCGAAGGCGCACACCTCCTGCTGTGAGACCCAGTGACCTTGTTCGAGGAGGTGAACGAAATGAAATTGCAGAGTTCGCGAGTACTGGCCTTGCTGATCGGTTTCGCAGCCGTGCCCTTGCTGGCGCTGAATGCCCCGGAGGGGTGCCAGTCGATGACCTGCGAGGAGCGGGTGGAGGCCGCCAACGACTATGTGGCTTCGGTGGTCGCCGACAATCTGGACTGCATGACGGACACGGACTGCACGGCGGTCTCCCCCGGCACCGACTGCATGGGGATGTGCCCGGTCCCGGTCAACGTGGATGGGGTGGAAGAGGTGCAGGCTGCGGTGGCCCACGCCAACGCGACCTGGTGCGCCGACTACATCGAGGACGGCTGTCCCTATGCCACGCCGAGCTGTATCGCATTCGAGCCTGTCTGCGTGGAAGGTATCTGCGTAGCACAATACTGAACCGGGGTACGGGACAGGCCGCGCCGCGCGATCTGCCGCACCACCGGAACTCTTGACACGAGCATTCCATGATTCAAGCCACCATTCGCTTCCCCCTTCTCCATCCACTTGCTCATCCTCGCGTCCGTCAAGCAGCCTCTCCGGCACGCGCACGTGCAGGACGTTTCCTTCTGCTGGGGACGCTCCTCCTGGCGACCTCCGGGCTGACAGGGTGCGACGATGACGAGAACCCGGCAGCGAGAACCACGGGCACAGAAGATGGAAACTCCGCCGGTCCCACTCCGACTCCGGCAGCCCCGGCGAGTCGATATGTCAATCTCTGGTCCCCCGGGGACGGAGAAACCGTGGTCAACCCGGTGACCTTCCGATGGCGGGCGGGATCAGGGGTCGCTACCGTCACCCTCGCCGTGAACGGAACGAAAATACACCGAGGGCAGCTTCCCGCCGACCAGGGGAGCCTCACCTACGACTTCAGCCCGGGTGGCTCCCAGATGACCGCGGTCCTGACCGGCTACGACCCGGACCAGCTCGAAGTGGCGTCGGACCAAATCCGGTTCACCCCGCTTGCAACGCTCTGCCCCATGGACCCGGAGACCGGCTTCAACGGGTATGTGGTCGAGGCAATCAATGACTGGAACGTGTTCCCCCGGGATGGCACCTACCCATACTGCTGGACCGGGGACTGCGGCGGCCCCTGGGGCCAGATCCACGATGGATACTACGCCGGGGACCTGGTCTTCGTCGGGGGAGAGGATTGTTTCTGCTCCGGCCACACCCTGGAACTGTTCCTCCGCGCCTTCGACCTGTTCCTCCAAGACAACGACCTGCCGGACACCACGCTGTTCACCCACGACGCCAACAAACTCACCCTCGACGATCTCTACCTGGGCGAGTTCTACCAGTACTGGCAGGGATGGGGGGTAACCGACTACGCGAGCGCGGCCGACGCCCTGGTGTGGGAGGGGATCGGCGTCGAGCTGCTCGAGGAAGACTGGCCCGAGGTGCGCCCCGGCGACTTCGTCAACATCTGGCGCACCAACGGCAGCGGTCACTCGGTGATCTTTGTCAACTGGATCGAAGAGGACGGCTTGGTCGTGGGATTCCGTTACTACGGCTGCAACACCTCGGGGGATCGCTGCCCCGACCCGGACGATCCTGCCAACGATCGAGGGATCAGCGGGCCTTCGTTCGATGAGGAATACTTCGAATGGGCTGGGGGAGATGTAATCCCGGAACTCCTCTTCATCGGCCGCCCATTCTTGCCCGACCTGCCCAACTGACATTCTCGCCCGACCTGCCCAACTGACCGGACAAGACCCACCCCACCGCCCCCTTCAACTCCCCACTCGTTCCGTTCGAAACAATGCCCGCACAATCCAGGGCCGAACGAACGGGCCTTCCGGCCAACAACCCGGGTCACACGATGGGGTACAGGAAGAACGGAAAAGGAAGTGACCCGGCCCCCACGGACACCACCCAGGGGCCGAGTCAGGTCAAAGGCAGGGCGTCAGTGGACGGCCGCGTTGCCGTCGTCAGCATCGTAGTCCATCGGATCATGCCCACTGGGGGCGTCGTCGATGGTGCCGGGCCAGAAGTAGTTCATGTACCCGTCGTGATCCAGGTCCCACTTCGCCGCGTTGGCTCCGCCGAAGTTCCCGATGTCGGGAACAGACCCGTCCGGATCCGCGGAGTAGGCACTTCCTCCCGCGTCCACCAGAGGAGACGACAGCGCCAGATGGAAATTGCTCGGAATCCCGTCCACGTCGTACTCGAGGAATTGCGGTTCCACCACGAGGTTGGTGGGATCGAGCGATTCCATGTTGTGATTGCCCACGCCGTCCGGATTGTAGAGGCAGGAGTAGGTCACGGTGGGCACCGGGACGCCACCCGCGCTGTTGAGGTAGATGTTGTAGAAGCCATTGTATGCGAACACGCTGTTGTAGATGGTCGGCTTGGTCCCGTTCGCATACAGATTGAGCCCACCGGCGTCTACCCCTGCGTTGTTGTTGACAAAAACGCAGTGGATGAGCAACGGGCTCGAATAGTAGAGGTGGCCGGCGCCGCCCTTGTTGGCGGAGTAGTTCCCGTAGAACAGGCAATGCCGGATGTTGGGCGCCTTGCTGGAAAGGAACATACCCCCGCCATTGGCCACCGACTCGTTGCCTGCGATCACCGAGTTGGTAATCGTGGGGCTGGAGTAGTCGGAGAAGAAGCCGCCACCCTTGTTGTCTGCCGAATTGTTCACGATCCGGACGTTCCGGACCTCTGCATCCGAGTAATAGAAGTAGATACCGCCACCGTCGTAGGCAGTGTTGCCTTCCAAGGTGGAGTAATAGATCCGGGCTTCGGCATTCTCGAGGTAGATGGCCCCACCCTTTCCGGCACTCCCGGTGCTGTTGTTGCCAATGAACGTGTCGGTGATGGTGGGGGTTCCTCCGGAGACAAAGATGGCACCGCCACTGGACTCCGCGTAGTTGCCGACGAGACGACAGTACTCGATGGTGGGGTTGCTCCCGGCAATGTAGAGTGCACCGCCCACCGCTGCAGAGCCTCCGGTCAAGGTGAATCCGTTGATCACGGAGTCCGCGCCTTCACCCCACTCGAATACGAACACGGGGCCCGCCCCACCGGCGTCGATGGTGGTCTCTCCAGCCATGGCGACCGAGGCGAGGGTGACAGCCTTGCCATTGAAGCTGATCATCGATTCCATGTAGTAGCCCGGCGCTACCCAGATCACGGTGCCGTTCGAGGCGGCGGCCAGAGCGTTGGCAATGCTGTCTGCCGATTCGGAGCCGAAGCCGACGTGCACGTCAGGGCCTTCGGTGCCACCGCAGTCCTGGTCCACACCGTCCCCGGCCGGGTCGGAAGCGCCTGGATGGACGGCCGGGTCGGCGTCGTCACAGTCTCCGCGAACGGCAACGACCAGATCGTAGGGGATACAGTCTTCGGTCGCCAGGGCGCCGCCAAAGCCATCTCCGTCCTCGTCGTACCACCACCCCACGCTGCCATTGACGAACCCTTCGTCCACCTGGCCGTCGCAGTTGTTGTCAACTCCGTCACAGACTTCGTCCGCGGCCGGATTCACCTCCGGGTCGCTGTCGTCGCAGTCCTCCTCGACGCAGTAGCCGTCCCCGTCCGCGTCGGTGCAGGGGCAGGCGATATCGGAGCCGTCGCAGTCCTGGTCCACCCCGTCCTCGCAAATCTCGTCCGCACCCGGATAGACCGTGGGGTCGCTGTCGTCGCAGTCCACGTCCTCCGCATACCCGTCGCCGTCCGCATCCACCACAGGACACTCGTCGTCCACGCCATCACAGTTCTGGTCCACCCCGTCCTCGCAAACCTCGTCCGCACCCGGGTGGACCGAAGCGTCCGTATCGTCACAGTCGGTGGCGTCAGCCACATACCCGCTGGGGGCGGAGCAGGCGCTGACAGTGTCCGTGTCCACCCCGTACCCGTCGCCGTCCGCGTCCAGATACCACACACTCGCGTCGATGGCGTCCTCGTCGGCCGTTCCATTGCAGTTGTTGTCGAGAGAATCGCACACCTCGTCGGCAAACGGGTGGATCGACGGATTGCTGTCGTTGCAATCTCCGTCCTGGGGAGCGTAGCCTTCGGGCTGCTCACAGCTTTCCACCGTGTCCGTGTCCACCCCGTACCCGTCGCCGTCCGCGTCGGCATACCAGGTGGCCAACCCGCCGCCCTCGTCGATCTCACCGTTGCAGTTGTCATCGAGGCCGTTGCAAACCTCATCCGCGCCGGGGTTGATACCGGGGTTGGTATCATCGCAGTCGCCGCTCATGGAGGCATACCCACTCGGCTGAGTACAGTCCTCCACCGCGCCGACCAAGGTCCCGTAACCGTCCCCGTCCCGGTCGCGATACCAGGTGTAAAACTCAAGACCTTCGTCGACGTTCCCGTCGCAGTTGTTGTCCAGCCCGTCGCACACCTCCTGGGCGTCCGGGTTGACCTCTGGATTCTGGTCGTCGCAGTCCCCGTCCACCTTGACGTACCCGGGCACTGGATGACATTCCACGATACTGGGTTCCGACGCCCCGAATCCGTCGCCGTCGGCATCGGGATAGTAGGTGGTGGCAGTGAGGCCATCATCCACGTCGCCATCGCAATCGTTGTCGACACCGTCACAAACGTCCTCGGCGCCCGGGTTGATCTCCGGGTTGTCATCGTCGCAGTCACCATTCTCGGCCACGTAGCCGGGCGGCTGGTCGCAGGACGTGATCGTGGGGCGCGGTGCACCGTACCCGTCGCCGTCCCGGTCGGGATACCAGGTCACCGGGCCGCCGTTCTCGTCGACCTCACCGTCGCAGTTGTCGTCGATCCCGTTGCACACATCCTCGGCTCCCGGATTGACGTCCGGGTTCGTGTCGTCACAGTCCCCGCCGATGAGGATGTACCCAGGCATGGGCTCGCACGTGGTCACGGCCCCCTCAGGATCGCCGAAACCGTCCCCATCCTCGTCCGGATAGACCGTCCGCACGCCGGTGCCCTCGTCCACCCGGCCGTCGCAGTTGTCATCAATCCCGTTGCAGACTTCCTCCGCCCCCGGATTCACAGCCGGGTCTTCGTCGTCACAATCGCCCGGCTCCCCGGCATAACCCTCCGGCTGCTCACAGTTGCGGATCGGCGGAGGCCAGAGCGCGCCGTAGCCGTCCCCGTCTCCGTCCACCCACCACTGAGGCGCATCCGGCGCGTCATCGACCACGTCGTTGCAGTCGTTGTCCACCCCGTCGCACACCTCTTCCGCATCGGGGTTGATGGTCTCGTCCCGGTCGTTGCAGTCCCCGGGAACCTCCACGAACCCTTCGGGCTGGGTGCAACCTTCCTGGGTCGGGAACGGCGCTCCGTACCCGTCTCCATCGTTGTCAGGGTAGTAGGTGACGATCGGAAGACCTTCATCCACCGACCCGTCACAATTGTCGTCGATGCCGTTGCACACTTCCTCGGCGCCTGGATAGACCTCAGGATTCGTGTCGTCGCAATCGCCCTCCTCGACCGCCCAACCATCCTGGTCCTGGTCAGTGGTCGTCGGACATGAGTCCTGGCCCATCATCGCCAGACCGAACGGGAGAACAAAGGCCCATAGCAGTGGTTTCGAGAGACGCTGATACAACTTCGCACTCATAGGCAATACATCCTCTCCTCACTAGGGTTGTTGATTCCGCGAGGCAGCCTCCTAAACGCCACCCCACAGGACGGCCACGCTACCCGCTCCGGCTCTCGGCGGCACACGCCACGGGCCGCCGGTCACGGCTCTTTCACCCCCCCCTCCCGCTGTCCTACTGGTCACGATCGACCACGCAATCCTGGCTGGCTGCCAGCCTGGATCCGTATTATGCACACACCCAGAAAGAGACGTCAAGGTCGCATCCACGATAAATTACAAAAAAATTTTCATGGCTTTTTTTGCAGAAATCACAAAGACTTGGGACCGCCACTCCATGGAACGGATACTGACCGTCCGTCCACACACGGAACGAAACCACCAGGCACCAGGGCGGCCGACACCAGCGCGCCAGTCCACCTGAAACTGACTTCTCGCCACACCACCGCCCTTGAATCACCCACACCAGCGACCCGGACCACGCGCTCGAAATCCGCTGCAAAACAGACCGTCCCGAACGCCATCCCTGGGAAAAAAGCCGGCTGGACGGGGCCGGCGTCGAGAAGCCCCCCGGTACGAAACGAGGGAGGGGCTCGATGGCCCCTGGGGGAGTAAGCCCCGGTCCTCCATTGGGACCGGCGGAAGCCGATTGCCTGGAGCGGGGTTCGAACCCGCACGGCCATCCGGCCAAAGGATTTTAAGTCCCTTGTGTCTACCAGTTCCACCATCCAGGCACACGTCCCGCCCCATTATCCCACTTATAGATGCAACCTGCAAAAGTGTCAAACGGGCCAGGGTCCATCCGTCCGTACAGGTGGGTCGCCGCCTCGCCGTAGCCGCGGCCCACAGGCGGTGCTTGCGCGAAGCGCGCGACTCTGCCCTTGCGGGGTGTGGGAATGGACACCGACCCCCCTTCCGCCAATGGAGCGCACACCACAGGAGACCTCAAGAGACCGGACGCACTCCCGCCGGTCGGAAGGCGGCCCCCCCTTGCCTCTCGAAAACGAACCGGTCTGAACCTCCGGAAACCGGTGCTGGACGTGGCCTGCTCCGCCAGGAGACGCCCCCCTCCCCCCGGTTCGGAAACGCACAGGGCCCGCGGCAACGGCATCTTGACAACCCGCAACCGGTCAGGCAGAGTAGCGCCAATCTCGAGCATCGGCCGGGAAAGGACTCGAACACGGAGAAGAGGAGGTCATGACCGGTTTCTACGAGGAGTTGAAGTGGCGCGGCCTGGTGTATCAACTGACCCACCCTGAGAAGATCCCCGCGTTGGTGAACGCACCCGGGCTCACAGTGTATGCAGGATTCGATCCCACCGCCGATTCCCTCCATGTGGGGAGTCTGGTGCCCCTGGTCATGCTGGCCCGCTTCCAGCGCGCGGGACACCGCACCATCGCCCTGCTCGGCGGCGGCACGGGACTCATCGGAGACCCTTCGGGCAAGACGGCGGAGCGTCAACTCCTCAGCCGCGAGCAGCTCGAGCACAACATTGCCGGAATCCGGGAGCAGGTCGGGCGTATCGTGGACCTGGAATCCGGGCGCGGCCTCGTACTCGACAACTCGACATGGCTGTCGACCTTTCCTCTCACCGACTTCCTGCGAGACGTGGGGAAGCACTTCTCGGTCAACATGATGTTGGAAAAGGAGTCGGTACGCGCACGGATCCAGGATCCAAGTCGCGGGATCTCGTTCACCGAGTTCTCCTACATGCTGCTTCAGTCCTACGACTTCCTCCACCTCTTCACCGAGTACGGGTGCACGTTGCAGGTGGGGGGGTCGGATCAGTGGGGGAACATCACGGCCGGAATGGAACTCATCCGTCGCGTCCAGGGCAAAGAGGCCTTCGGTCTCACCGTGCCACTCGTGACCAAGGCCGACGGAACCAAGTTCGGGAAAACCGAGTCGGGCAACGTGTGGTTGAGCGCTGAACGAACCTCCCCTTATGCGTTCTACCAGTTCTTCGTCCGCACCGACGACCGGGACGTGGGACGCTTCCTCCGCATGATGACCTTTGTGGACGAGGAGGAGATCACGCGCCTCGAGGACCTCGTGCGCGACCGCCCCGAGGCCCGGGAGGCCCAAAAGCGGCTGGCCTGGGAGGTGACCCGGATGGTGCATGGACGGGAAGAAGCCGATCGCGCGGTCCGGGCGTCTCGAGTGCTGTTCGGCGGAGGGCTCGAGGAGATCGACGAACGGACGTTGCTGACCATTTTCGCCGATGTGCCCTCATCCCGTGTGGACCGAACCCGGCTCGAGGGGGCCGGGCTGGCCCTGGCCGAGATTCTCGTGGAAACCGGCCTGTCCCGCTCCAAGGGCATGGCTCGCAAGGACGCTCGAGGTGGCGGGATTTACGTGAACAACGTGCGGACCGAGGACCGTGCGCTCACCATCGAAGACCTCATTCTGGGCAAGTACCTCGTTCTGAGGAAAGGCAAGAAGCATTACCACTTGGTGGAAGTGGGCTGACCCAACGACCTCCTTTCGGCGTGGCTCCACGCCCCCCTTCAGTCCCTGCCCGCCCGCTGCCCGCAAAACCGTCCCACGTGCGCCCCCTCCCCGCCGGCTCCCCGGGATGGACTTCCACAGGGGTCCCATGCCGGGCACACCGGCCCTCGGGCCTCGAGTCGAACGCTGATGACAGTCCCGGCGTTCTCCGGATCGAATCATTCCCCGGGCCACGCGCTCAAGTTGCACCGGGGGCCGGAATGCTCGGGGGCCCGTCCGACCGGCCGTTGGTCCAGGGTCGACGCATTGTGACCGCGCCCGAATGAGGTTACAATCCACGCACGGTCTTCAAACGCAGACCGGACAGAAGGAGTAGGTCGTGGTCACACACCGATTGTTTTGGAGCGTACAAGCAGCAGGCCTGTTGGCGCTGAGTTGCCTCCTCGAGGCACACGCGGACCCGGCAACACCGGCCAGGTGGTTCCCCGGAACGACGGAAACTCTCCCGGAGGATCCCGTTCGCCATCTGGACCCGGGCGACGAACCCGTCGACCAGATCGAGGTGTCCGCAAACGGAACAGAGGTCGAAACCATCCCTCTCGCTCCCGGGGTCGCCTACCGTATCCTGGTCCAGGGAACGGTACGCCTCGGGACCTGCCCCACCCCCGTCTGCCCGGCCGGCCCATTCGGAACTCGAGAAGGAGACGCCGCCTTCGTGACGGCGGATGGCTGGTCCACCTGCACGGAGGCAGGAGAAAAGACCACCCCTGGAGGACTCCAGGCCTGGCCCTTCCCCATCACATGGGGTCCCTTCTCTCCAGACCACATCTATGCCGCTCACGTCATCGGAGACGGCCGCCCACTCCGCCTCGTCCTCACCGACGCCGACGGCTCCTACGAGGACAACCAAGGACAACTGCTCGTCACCCTCCTGAGGTCCGGAGGCCTGCCAGACGAGGAATTCCACTTTCCAAACGTGCCCGAGGTGCTCGGTGCAGAGGCTCCGGCATGGGTCACACCGACACACATCGGCGCAGCCGCCTGCGTGGTGATGTTGGCCGCCGCCCACGGACGTCTCCCGGCCTGGCCTTCCTGGATCGAAACCCCTCTCGCGCCCGGCTTTGACTGGAACGCCCTCGCAGATTTTGAAACCGAATGGATGATCGACCCCCTCTCGTGGACCATCGGGCGAATGACCGAATTCGGCATGTACCTGGGCGCCACGTTCGTTCTCCCGGACCTCGGTCCCTGGACCGACGTTGCTCGGGACAGCACCGGAGCCCCGCTCGTCGGAATTGGAGGCTCCATCGGACTGGACCGGGGTGCGGCGCGCCGCCTGGGTCCAGCCCTGAGCCGCCTTCATCTGACGGTGGACACCCTGCGTGCGTCATCCGGTGAGCTGCTCTCCATCCCCGCTGTCCTGGACCGCACCCATGCCGCCGCGCAGGCCGGAAACGATGTCATCCTGGAATTGCGGTCCGACGGGGACGTTCGATTTTGCGTGCTTCAGACCATGGAAGTATTTCCGACAAGGGTTGAAGTGGTGGTCTTGGACCCGGAGCGTTTTCCCGAGCAGGGGAGCCGCACGCGATATCGAATTCTTCGGAGCGACACGGTGGTACCGGATGCCCTCGTGGTGCCCATGGAGGACGACATCCCCGAGATCGACGGAGTGGGAGGTCTCTGGGTCGTCTCGGCTGCCGAACCGGTGCTCGAGCCCGGCGCCGTGATCCTGGACCAGGCCACGCCCTGGTTTCATCTCGAGGCCGGGGATCACCTGGTCGGGGCGCGGTACGATGTGGGCTTTGGCGCACCGGGGGAGGGGACGGATGGGGCCGACCCCGGGTTGCTGTGGGTCGACCCCGTCTCGGTCGGGACCATGCCCGCCGACCCGGAAAAAGGGGTGGAAGCCGGTCCGGTCCACGCACATCCCGGCGCGATGGCTGTCTCGCCGGGGCCTTTGGCGAAGCCCTCAGCGGACGAACAGAAAAAATCGTCGCCTTACGCATGGTGGACGTTGCCCCCAG
>CAYQMG010000177.1:0-17448 GCA_964418585.1 uncultured Gammaproteobacteria bacterium
TCACCCCGTTTCGTGACGGGCTCCAGAGTTCGTTCGGGGGCAAGGTACGGCTTCAGGACTTTCTCCCGGCCATGGAGGCCTCGGTTGCTGCCGGCATCCGACATTTCGAGTTCGGCGGTGGCGCCCGCTTCCAGGCGCCTCTGTTCTACCTGGGCGAGGACCCGTTCGAAACCATGAGGAAGATTCGGGAGGCGGTTGGGGAAGGGGTGGACCTCCAGATCCTGACCCGGTCCGTGTCCGGCGTGACCTTGACGACCCAGTCTCCGGAAGGACTGGCGCTCCAGGCCAGGTTGATGGCCGAGTACGGGACCACGTGGGACCGAAATTTCGATTACATGAACGATGTGCGGAACCTGGTCAACACCGGCCGCCCCATCGTGGAGGCGGGCATGCACCATCAGGTGGCCATCGCGCTGATGGGGTTGCCTTTCAAGTCTGACAAGGTGCATACCGCTGAATTCTATATCGATATCGGGAAACGGTTGCTCGAGAGCGATGTCCGGATCGACAGCATTTGTCTGAAGGATGCCAGTGGGACCACGGACCCGCGGACCTGCTACGAGACGGCTCGAGGTCTCCGCAAGATCATGCCCCCCGAAATGCCCCTGTGGCAGCACACCCACGACACGGCCAGCATGGCGGTCGCCTGCTACATGGCCGGAATCGAAGGTGGGGTGGATGGGATCGACCTGTCGGTGCGGCCCATGGCCAGCGGCACGGTTCAACCGGATGTCCGGTCCATGGCCCATGCACTCAAGGGAACCGGCTACTCATTGGACATCGACGAGACCCGGATGCACGAGATTGAGAGCCTGCTGAACGAGGGCATGAAGGACTATGCGTTCAATCCTGTGACCACCTCGGCGGATGCTCGAGTGATCGGATTTCCCATGCCCGGAGGCGCCATTGGCCCCAACGTGCACATGATGGTCAAGATGGGGATTCTGGACAAGTACGGGGAGGTGTTGGCCCAGTTTCCCAAGGTGGTGGAGGCGGGAGGCGCCTGGACGAGTGTCACTCCCGGGAGCCAGCAGTACTGGCTTCAGGCGTTCAACAATGTGCTTTACGGCGAATGGGAGAAGATCGACGCAGGGTACGGCCGTGCGGTGCTCGGGTACTTCGGCCGAACGCCCCTCCCGCCGGACCCGCGTGTGGTGGAGGCTGCCTCGAAACAACTGGGACTCGAGCCGTTCGACGGCGATCCGTTGGAGGCGGCACCCAAGAACATCGGTGCGGCTCGCAAGGCTCTCGAGGACCGTGGCCTGCCGGTGAACGACAAGAACGTCTTCCTGGTGCTGGCCTGCATGAAGCCGGACAAGAAGCTCGAGGCCAACGAGGGGCTGCGTTTGCTTACGGGCAGGGCCAAGATCGACATTCCACTGAAGAAGCCCGAGAAGCCCGAGAAGCCCGAGAAGCCCGCCGCCCCTTCGGCTGCACCGCCCGTGGAGTCCGGGCCGCGGCCCGCGCCTGCGGTGACGGGACCGACCACGACGCGATGTGTGGTCAAGGAGGGAGGCAAGGTCCGGACGTTCGTCATCACCCTGGAGCCTGCTGCAGGGCAGGGGGAGACCGGTTCGGCCGACCGGACCGGGGGGGAGCCCGTAACGTCCGCGGGCGGTGGCACAGGCGTGTACCACGCCTTCTCCGGCTCCGTGGAGGTGGCGGACATCCTGGTCAAGGTGGGGGACCAGGTCACCCCGGGCCAGGTGGTGGCTCGAGTCGAAGCCATGAAAGCCACCCATGACGTCAAGGCGCCGGTATCGGGCAAGGTCTCGGCCGTTCACGTCGCCATCGGGGACGATGTGGACAGCTCCACCCCGATCCTGACCCTTTCCTGAGAGGGGACATCATGATCGAAATCTTGAACCAGTCCGGTTTCGCCAACCTGGGGCCCGGCAACCTGGTGATGTTCCTCGTGGCCGGGACCCTGGTGTTTCTGGCGATTCGGAAAGGATATGAACCCCTGCTGCTCGTCCCCATTGGCTTCGGGATACTCCTCGCCAACCTCCCAAATGCCGATATGGGGTCCTACGGCGACGGGATCATCGCCCTCATCTACCGGAAGGGCATCCGGACCGAGTTGCTGCCGCCGCTCATCTTTCTCGGAGTCGGGGCCCTCACCGACTTCCGGCCGCTCCTGGCCCGTCCCCTCACCTTTCTCCTCGGAGCCGCAGCCCAACTCGGTATCTTCGTCGCCGCCCTCGGCGCCGCGTGGTTGCTCGGATTCTCCGACCAGGAGGCCGCCGCCATCGGAATCATCGGGGGCGCCGACGGCCCCACGTCCATCTTCCTGGCCAGTCAACTCGCGCCTCACCTCCTGGGCCCCATCGCCGTGGCCGCGTACAGCTACATGTCCTTGGTCCCCATCATCCAGCCGCCCATCATTCGCCTCCTCACCTCCCGACGGGAACGTGCCATCGACATGCCCCAGGCACGACCGGTGTCCCGCACTGCAGTCATTCTGTTTCCCATCGTCACCGGCGTGCTCGCCGTCCTGGGCGTCCCCTCGAGCGGCCCACTCATCGGGATGTTGATGTTCGGTAACCTGCTTCGTGAATCCGGCGTCACAAAACGGCTATACAAGACAGCGGGTGGGTCCCTCATCGATATCGTCACGATTTTCCTGGGCCTGAGCGTCGGGGCGACCATGGACAGCGGCAACTTTCTGACCGCGGACACCCTCAAGATCCTGGTGTTGGGCGCGGTGGCTTTCGCGTTCAGCACGGCAGGAGGTGTGTTGTTCGCCAAGCTCATCAACGTGTTCCTGCCCAGGGACCGGCTCATCAATCCCTGTATCGGCGCCGCAGGGGTTTCGGCAGTGCCCATGGCGGCTCGAGTCGTCCAGCAGTTGGTGTCTGATGAGACGGACGGCAAGGTCAATCCACTCATGCCTGCCATGGGGCCGAACGTGGCCGGCGTGGTCGGCTCTGCCGTCGCTGCCGGCATGTTCCTCGGATTGCTCGGCTCCTGAGCCCCCGCTTACCACCGGTTCCCCGGTCCCCAATTCCATCCTCGATCCCCTGTGCCCATCGAACCCCATGGAACATTCCATCGTGAGTCCTGAGCAGGTCAATCGTATGTAGAATGGATGTTGTCACATTGTCAATCATGGCATATCCTGTGTATGGTTGGGTCGGTTCTCGGCATGGAGTTGGAGGACCGCGGGGCGAGGCTGCCCGGGAGGAGGGGAGCGATGCCATCCAAGCACCAACGGCTCGTATGGGCGCTGCAGGCGAGTTGCGCGGTGCGAACCGGTGGAGGGGAGGAGACTCCGGAGGATGTCCTCCGGCTCACGCGGCCGTTGCGGCGGGTGGTGCACGCCCACGTGCGCAGGAATCTCGTCAACGGAGTCTACGTGGTGTCATCCACGTTGAAGTACGAAGGCGGGGTGTTCGTGGAGATTCCGCGGCGCGTGTGTCGTGTTTCCGACCTGCTCGACCCGTTTGGTGGACTTCAGGCGGTGATGGGGATGTGTGAGCGTTGTCCTGCCAACTCCACGCGGGACATCAAGGGGGCCATGGCGGGGTGTTGTGGGCGTCTCGAGGTGAGTCCAGAGGATCTGGATCTGGATCGGAGGATACGGGAAGCGATCCTGGAGGCTGAACGGTACCAGGCCTGGAAGAAAGCGTTCAAGGCCACCACGCCGGTTTGGTTTGGATTCTGGATGGTTTCACCCCTGACCCGGGACCGCTGTCGCCTGCTTCTCGAGATTTTCTCGCGCGCCTTTGCCGGGGAAGCAGGGCGGCGTGGAGGCGTGCCGCGTTTCCTGGGTGCCCTGCGCACCGCCGTGGCTTCGGGCGTGCCCTTGCACGTGTCGCTGGCGCCTCCGGGCCACAACGAGGCGGGATTCAAGACTGTGTATCCACACTGTCCGGATTGCAAGGCCGAAGCAAACCTGGAGCCGCGGTTTCACGAGATCTATCCACCGGAACCATACGAATGTCCGGTCTGCCATCACACCTACTTTCCGGCCGCGACCCACCAGGTGGAGATCGAGGACGGCCTGCACAACCCTGCCGCCGGGGACATCGACCGGGTCATGTCGGCCGACGAGGCTCGCACCTTCATGCGGATCTGGATGGTCCGCTCGGGTGCCTCGGAGCAGGACGTGGAACGGCTGATCTCCTCTCGAAGGATGGCCGGGTGAGTGCCATCCACCCTCGCCACGCAGCGATTCGGCTTGCACCCCGCCCGTCCGTTCGGCAAGGTTGGTCCCAGGAACGACCTGGAACGCGCACGGGAGGCCGCTGATGGCACCTTTGACCCCGACTCCTGACCCGGACCCTGGCGTCGCCTTGCTCGAGGACCTCCCTCGAATCGGTGCGGACGAGCCCTTGATGTTTCGTTGTGGTCCAGACGTGCCCTGTTTCAACGTGTGTTGCGCAGACCTCACCCTGGCAATGACCCCCTATGATGTCTTGCGACTGAGACGGGCGCTCGGGATCGACAGTCGGAAGTTCCTGAACGATCATGCGGAAGTGGCGTCCAGGAGCGCGGCCGGATTTCCTTCCGTATGGTTGCGCATGCTTGACGAACCCGAGAAGCGATGTCCGTTCGTGACCCCGGCCGGGTGCGGGGTCTACGGGGACCGGCCCGCTCCGTGCCGGGCCTATCCGGTGGCGCGGGTGGCGGAGATCACCGACGCCGGGGAGATCGAGGAGCGTTTTTACCTGGTGCGAGAAGCCCACTGTGAGGGCTTCGGCCTGGGCGAGGTCGGCACGGTGCTCGAGTGGGTTTCGGCCCAAGGTCTCGATGTCTACAACGAACACAGCGATCGCTGGTTACGGGTGGTGCACCGGTGGGGGAGGGCGTTGAACCGAACAGCGTGGGAGCGGACCCTTTCCTGGTTGTATCAGGTTGACCTGTTGCGAGCCGAATTTGTGCGTCACACCCCGGGCCTCTTGCTGGAGAAATCGGGACCGGAGCGTGAGCGAATCTTGTCAGATGACCTGGCGTGCCTGGAGTTCGCTTACGAGTGGGCGGAGTGGGAGAGGGGGAGAAACGGCCCCGGGGAGCGGTCGGGCTGAGGTTCAGGCGCGGGTCGAAGTTGACTGGCGTGGCAGGTGAAGGTGGTCACGGGCAGGTGGTGACCAGGGGATCGTCGTCGTGGCAGTCGTAGTCGGCCGGGTCGAAGCCCTCGGGCGCGTCCTCGAGGTCTCCGGGCCAGAAGTAGTTGGGCACTCCGTCTGCGTCGGTGTCCCAGTCACCCCCGTAGGCACCGGCGAACATGCCGATATCGGACCGGCTCTGGTCCACGTCGAGGAAGTTCTGTTTTCCTGCATCCACGAGCGGCGAGTCGAGGGCCAGGTGGAAGTCGAGAGGGTGCCCGTCGGTGTCGTAGACGAGGAATCCGGGTTCCACCTCGAGGTTGGAGGGGTCCAGGTCAGCCACGTTGTGGTTGGGTTGTCCTTCCGGGTTGAACAGGTCGTTGTTGAACAGGCTGGGGGCCGGCGGCTCCTCGGCCTCCTGCAGGCCGAGGTTTCCGCCGAGGTTGTATGCCAGCACGTTGTTGTAGATCGTGGGACGGCACTGAGAGCCGACGAGCATGAGCGCGGCCTGGTTTCCGGCCTCGTTGCCTTCCACCACCGAATAGGCGATGGTGGGGCTCGCATCGTCCACGAAGATACCAGAGCCCTCGAGCGCCACGTTGTTGGACACGAGCAGGGTGTTCAACAAGGGGCGCCGGCCCAGGATAAGGAACCCGCCCCCGTTGTTCTCGGCGACGTTGTTCTGCACCACCGTGTTGAAGAAGAGGTCGGCCCCGAACACCAGGCTGACGCCGGCCCCGTCCACGGCCCGGTTCGCATCGATGACGCTGTTCCGCACCGTGCCGGATGAACCCTGGAAGAACAGGCCGCCGCCTCGAACGGCCTCGTTGTCCGTGATACGGCAGTGCTCGATCAGGGGGGAACCGGCGAGCACATAGATACCGCCACCCTGTTCTGCTGCGTTGCCTGCCACGCGCAGGTGTCGGAGGGTCGGGGAAGCCGACTGGATCGAGATGCCACCGCCCACGTCGGCGGACCCGCCCGTGACCAGGAATCCGTCCACGACTGTTTCCTGCGTCTCGTCTGCGTCGAACAGGAAGATGGGTCCCTGGCCCTGGGCGTCGATCGTGGTTCCGGTGAACGCCTCCACGGCCGCGAGCGTGACCGGCTTGCCTGGGAAGTGGATGTTTGCCTCGAGGTAGACGCCTGCACCTACCCAGATGACCGCATGGTCAGCGGCCTGGTCCAAGGCTTCCTGGATCGACGGTGCGGGGTCTGGGCCGAAACCCACGTAGGGGTCTGGATCGGGCGATCCTCCGCAGTCCTGGTCAAGGCCGTCGCCGGGGATGTCCTCGGCCCCCGGGTGGATCGAGGGGTCCGAGTCGTTGCAGTCCCCTCGAGCCGCGACCCAGCGGTCGGTGGCGCTGCATGGTTCCAGCGGGGCGTTGCTCCCGAACCCATCCCCGTCCAGGTCGGGATACAAGGGGAGGTTCTCGGCGGGCGGCTCGATCTGTTCGGTCACGAAATCCTCGTCCAGGCGCTGGTCGCAGTCGTTGTCGATCCCGTCGCAGAGTTCGTCCGCGGCTGGATTCACGGTTGCATCCTCGTCATTGCAGTCGTCCGGATTGTCGGCGAAGCCCTCGGGTCCTTCACAAGCCACGATCGGCGATTCGTCCGGGACGCCGAATCCGTCGCCGTCTGCATCCGGGAACCATGAAGAAGGTGCGGCGTCGCCCTCGTCGACGAGGCCGTCGCAGTCGTTGTCGATCTGGTCGCACACCTCTTCGGCCTCGGGATTGGCCTGGGGATCGGCGTCGTCGCAGTCGGTGTCGTTGGGTGCGTATCCCTCGGGCTGAGAGCAGTCGACGACCGGGTCGTCCGGGACGCCGAATCCGTCGCCGTCTGCATCCGGGAACCATGAGGAAGGTGCGGCGTCGCCCTCGTCGACGAGGCCGTCGCAGTTGTTGTCCTGGAAGTCGCAGACTTCTTCGAGGCCGGGGGCGTTCCGCGGGTCGGTGTCGTCGCAGTCGGACCCGTCGAGCACGTATCCATCGGGGACTGCGCAGTCCTCGACGGCTGTGGCAGGGTCTCCGAACCCGTCGCCGTCTGCGTCGAGGTAAGCCATCAGGGTTTCGAGTCCCTCATCGATTTCGCCGTCGCAGTCATCGTCCTGGTGGTCGCACGCTTCGGGGGCGCCGGGGAAGACCGCGGCGTCGGCGTCGTTGCAGTCCCCGGCCGCCGGGGTGTAGCCCTCGAGCGGCATGCAGCTTTCCACCGGATTCTCCTCGGTGCCGAACCCGTCGCCGTCCGCGTCCGGGTAGTAGGCGGTGGTGTCGAAGCCCTCGTCGACGAGGCCGTCGCAGTTGTTGTCCGAGCGGTCGCAGACCTCGGCGGCGGCGGGGTTGATTTCGGGGTCGCGGTCGTTGCAATCGGAAGCGTCGGCCACGTAGCCTTCCGGAGGTTGGCAGGCCACGACGGAAGCGTCGGGCGAACCAAAGCCGTCGCCGTCCACGTCCTGGAACCATGCCGGCGGTGGTTCGTCTTCGTCGACCTGGTCATCGCAGTCATTGTCGGCGGCGTCACAAACGTCGAGTGCGCCGGGATGGATGGCCGGGTCCTGGTCGTTGCAGTCGCCGGGGTCCAGGACGTATCCATCGGGGGGCAAGCAGTCTTCGATTCCAATCGTGTCGTCCCCGAACCCATCGGCGTCGGCGTCCAGGAACCATGCGAAGCGTTCCAGGCCGTCGTCCACGGTGCCGTCGCAATCGTTGTCGATGTGGTCGCAGGTCTCCTCTGCGTCCGGATGGATGTCGGGGTTTTCGTCGTCACAGTCTCCCGGGGTGAGGACGAAGCCATCGGGGACCTCGCAGCCGGCCGAAGCCATGGCGTCGTTGCCGAAACCGTCGGCGTCGGAGTCCGGGAAGGAGATCACGACCACGCCGTCGTCGATCTCCCCGTTGCAGTCGTTGTCGACGAAGTCACAGACCTCGTCGGCCTCGGGATTGACCTCGGGGTTTTCGTCGTCACAGTCTCCCGGGGTGAGGACGAAGCCATCGGGGACCTCGCAGCCGGCCGAAGCCATGGTGTCGTTGCCGAAACCGTCGGCGTCGGAGTCCGGGAAGGATTCCACGACGACCCCTTCATCGATTTCACCGTCGCAGTCGTTGTCGACGAGGTCACAGACCTCGGCCGCGTCGGGGTGGATGTCCGGGTTTTCGTCGTTGCAGTCGCCGGCGAGGACGGACCAGCCATCCCCGTCCAGGTCTTGTTGGTTCGTGCAGTCGTCGGAGCCTGCGACGAAGAGCAGGAGCGGTGCGAGCAAGGAGGTGCAGAGCAGCCTCCCAAGCGGTGAAAGGGTGGTTGGTCTATTCATCGCCAACTCCATCCTGGAGGATTGATTCGATGGATACCGTCGCCGTGCCGGTCAGAGGGCATGGGGACGGCATGCGTCTCCTAACAAGAGTTCGGAAGGAGTCCATGACCTGATTAGGAAGAAATGGGTACGGGTTCTCGGATTCTGGACAGGTGCTCCACGGCGTTCGGGGATGGGTGTTCGAGGGGTGGAAACGGGTCGGTTCCCAGGAGAACGCAATTGACTTGGCGGCCCTTCCCTGTTACTTCAAGACAGACACAGGACAGTTGGTGGTGGCGGAATCGGAAGCATGGAGACGAGATGGCACCGCAGGAAGCGACGCAGCGCCGGGTGATTCGATCGACGACCGGGACTTGTCCGGTGTGTCACAGGCGGGTACCCGCCGTGGTGGCCGCCGTGGATGGGCATGTGGACCTGGAGAAGACCTGTCCGGAGCACGGGGTGAGTGCCCAGCGGTTGAGCAACAATCCCTGGTACTGGGAGGGGCTGGACGACTATTTCTTCTCGGTAATCCGGGAGCCGTATCGGCAGCGGGATTTCCTGGTCCGCATGACCGAGCAGTGCAACCTGGACTGTCCCATCTGTCTGGCCAAGGCCAACACCGAAGGCACGCCCGATCTGGATCTGACCGGGCTCGAGGAGTTGTTGAGCCAGCGGCGCGGGATCAAGATCGACCTCATGTCTGCGGAGCCCACGGTTCGAGCCGACCTGGAGGACTGGATCCGGAAGGTCAAACGGGCGGGCAACATTGCAGCGCTCCACACCAACGGACTCAAGTTGGCCGATCCGGACTATGTGGCGCGGCTCAAGCGGGCCGGAGTCGACGAGGTGTTCCTCCAGTTCGATGGATTCGACGACAACGCGCACATCGCGCTCCGGGGACGCCCCTTGCTCGACATCCGACTCAAGGCCCTCGAGAACTTGCGCGCGCACCAGATCGCCACCAGCCTCATTGTCGTGATTGCTCGAGGACTCAATGAAGAACAGGTGGGCAAGGTCTATCGATTTGCGCTTCGGCCGGAGAATGATCATATTCGAGAGGTGTTCTATCTTGGACTGAGGCTGCTCGGCAGCGCGCGGGACGCCCTCCGTCTCGGTGACGATACCGTGCAGGATCAGCAACTCATGCCGGACGAACTCCTCGATCTCCTGTGTGAACAGGAATCCGAAATTCGGCGGGAGGATGTCTACGAGTTCAACCGGGTCTATTTCGCGCTCCTTTCGGCGTTTCGCGTGCGCAAGTGCCTGTACATTCAGCACTACATGGTGACCCGGGAGCCGGACGGCACGGCCCGTCCCATCTCCGACTACTTTGACATGGCCCGCCTGGGGGAGATCGCCGCCGACTATGCCCGCCGCATGGACCAGCACCCGAACCTTGCCCGTGCACTGCTGATGGCCGAGCTGGGTCGGGAAGGACTTCGCAAGGAACCTCTCAAGCTCGCAGCCAGCCTGTTTCGGCTCGAGCGGCTGTTGCAGGTGGGTATGAACCTCAAGTTGGTACCCCGACGGTTCCTTCTTCTTGGATTCATCACCGCATGCGACCCGTACAACTTCGATGCCCAGGTGGCTGCCCACTGTGGCAAGGGGGAACTCAGCGTGGACGGCGGGTTCACCGAGAGTGGAGGGGTTGCGAACGTGGAACGAGAAGCCCGGTTCGACGCTTCGGACCGGCGCCCGGGCGCCTTGCACTCCGGTCAATGATTCCCACCTCAACCCGTGTCGTGGCCCGCGCGTATTTTCCAGTACCATATCCCACCATGACGCTTGGCAGCAGGTTCCGGTCATGGTAAGAATAGTCACAAGTGAAGCCCTTGGCATCCGGGGGGATGGAGCAGGGGCGACCCATGTGGGGAGGAGGCCGAGTTGGAACAGCAAGATGGCAGAATGGCGTTCGTGACCGGGGCGAACGGATTCATTGGGAGTCACCTCGTGGACGAGTTGCTCCAGCAGGGATGGCGCGTTCGTGTCCTGGTGCGTGAGACCAGCGACCTGACGTGGCTTCCGCTGGACCGGATCGAACTCATCCGGGGAAGTCTGCGCGATGGCGCGTGCCTGACCCGGTGCGTGGACGGAGTGGCGGCCGTGTTCCATGTGGCCGGAGCCTATCGCGCCCCCTCGCTCGAGGCCTACCGTCAGGTGAATGTGGAGCCGACGCGGATGATTCTGGAGGCCCTGGTGCAGCGGGCGGAGGCGGCGGGCCAGGCCCGTGCGGATGCGCATTTCGTGTTTGTGAGCAGTTTCGCCGCGGCGGGACCGAGTCGAGACGGGAAACCGATGACCGAGGAAGCACCACGCAGGCCGGTGAGCGACTACGGGCGGAGCAAGGCCGAGGCCGAGGAGGTGACCTTGTCGTTTGCGGACCGGGTGCCGGTGACCGTGGTGAGGCCTCCTGGCGTCTATGGTCCGCGGGACCGCAATTTCCTGGTGGTGTTTCGGCAAGCCAGCAAGGGGATCGTTCCCCGGATCGGGCGTGCCGACCGGATGGCCAGCCTGATCTTTGCCAGGGACTTCGCCCAGGGCCTCATCCTTGCCGCCACCCGGGCCTCGACCGAGGGCCAGGTCTATTTCATGGCCAATGAAACACTCACCAGCAACGTGGACCTGGTCAACGACATCGCCGATGTGTTGGGGGTCCGCGTGCGGCGGGTCCTCGTGCCCATGTTCGTGTTCGATGTGCTGGCATGGATCACGCGGTGGCAAAAGCGCCTCACCGGCAAGGTCGGGTTTCTCAACGAGGACCGGATCGCCACCATGCGTCAGCGGTTCTGGGTCGCCAGTGTCGAGAAGATGAAACGTGATCTGGAGTGGTCCCCTCCCACGCCCTTGCGGGAGGGCCTCGAGACCACCGCCAAATGGTATCGAGAGCAGGGGTGGATCTAGAACATCGGGTCGAGACTCCCAGACCCTGTTCGGAGGTGAATCATGCCAGACATACCGGCCAGTTCCTCCATGGTGCAGAAGACCGCCCTGGACGTGGGCAAGCGTCTCCTTCAGGTCGCCTTCCTCGCCCTGGCCCTGCTCCTCTCTGCTGCGGCGCTCTGGCCTGCGGCCGTGGTCTACTTCAAGCTCTCTTCCTGGGCGACCACGCCCCTCCGATGGGTAGGGCTGGTGTTCCTTTGTATCATCGTGTTCAACTACGCCTACCTGATCTTGCTGCTGGGCGTCCGGATCATCGTGCCCAAGCCTGCCGAGGGCTTCTATCCTCAGCGCGAGGACGGGCGCCCTCCCAGGGAGGTGGGCGTCCTCATGTTGAACATCCTCCTCACGCGCCTCCGCCACAATCCGCCGTGGGCCGCCATGATATCATCGGTGCTGGTCACCATTCCGCCCCTGGACCCCATTTTTCGCCATTTCTTCGGTCCTCATACCCGCTCCCTGACTTTTGGAGACAGCTACATCGCGCTCGACCCCTACCTCCTTTACGCGGGAAAGAACGTTCAGTTCGGGTTCCGTGCGTTCATCAGTTGCCACATCTTCGACAACCGTGGCATGCTGATCAAGCGGGTCGTGGTGGAGGACCACGCACTCATTGGCGGGTTTGCCTGTCTGCTGCCGGGGGTAAGGGTGGGGCATCATTCGGTGGTCGCGTTTGGATCGATAGTCAAGCCGAACACCGTGATCGGGCCTTACGAGTTGTGGGCCGGGAATCCGGCACGGAAGATCCGAGATCTCCCCATGCCGGAAGGGGAGCGTCTGCCCGAGGCCACGGGTGGAGAGGAGACGGAGTCGGGGGCCGGGCAAGGCACGGAATGAACCAGTGAAAAATCGAGGGGCAGGATTCATGGCGGAACGTCCCATCTCGAGTGTGCCATCTGTCAAGGGGAACGACGCGGACGAAGAGACTTCTTTCTCGAGTGGCGAGGTGCAGGGGCAGGAGCAATCCGAAGGTCCTGCAGGAGGTGCGGGGGGGACCAGGCCGGATGAGGGGGATCCCGGGGGGGAGGTCGCCGGAGGTGGTCTGGAGTCGGGCCGGGAGATCGCCGCCGAGAACGCACCTGCTGCTGAGGCCGGGGCGTCGGAAATCTCCCTCGACGGTGATGACATCGATGTGGACGACTTGATCGATGGAGAAGGCGTGGACCTGAGCGAGGACTTCTTCGATGACGCCGCTGATGCCGAGGCGTTTGGAGAGGACGAGGATGACGCCCTCGGCTGGGCCATCGGGTCGGAACTCGAGTTCATCGACGAAGGGCGGACCGACGACTGGGACGGTCCGGTCGGCGACGGGCTGGACGAGGAAGAGGGGCGGGGCGGGTTCAGTGTTCGACCCCGTCCTTCCGAGGAGAACCCGGACAGCGGGACCCAGGACTGATCCCTCTGCTCACCCCGGCTCCTCCTCACCTCGTGCTGTCCGCTCGAGGACTTCCCGGACGACCACGCTCGCCACGGTCATGCCCACCACCGCCGTGACGAAGACGGCGCTACCCAGCACCTGTTTCCGGCTTTCCACCGATTCCTCCTGAAAGGAAGACTCCAGACCACGGCGACGGAGCTGTTCCGGAACCCAGGGGACCCTGGGTGCCTCGGTGGAGAACACGGCTGGAATCCCCGTGGGGCTGTCGCACACCATCCCATGGACCCGGCGCAACCTTCGACGCACCACGCGGGCCAGTGGATCGGTGTGTGTCCGAGACAAGTCGGCTACCTGGACTCGAGTCGGATCCATCCGGGCGGCAGCCCCGAGCGATGTGACGATTCGGACCCCGGCCCGATGGCAGGCGGCGATGAGATGACACTTGGCGTCCACCTGGTCGATGCAGTCTGCCACCCATGCGCCGCGGTCCCGGATCAGGTCGGTCACGGTTTCCTCCGAGCAGCGGACAACGTGGGCGGCGATGGTGGCGTCCGGGGCGATGTCTCGCAGCCGGTCTGCCATGACCTCGGCCTTGGGCGCGCCCAGGGTGGAGCCCATCGCATGGAGCTGGCGATTGACGTTGCTGACGCATACCTGGTCGAAGTCCACCAGGGTCAGATGGCCGATACCGGACCGGACGAGGGCCTCGGCGGTGAAGCTCCCAACGCCGCCCAATCCCACGACCACGGCGCGGGCAAGGCGGAGCTGCCGGAGGCCATCCGGGCCGACCAGGCGCCAGGTGCGTTCCAGTCGGAGGGGGAAGGTGTCGGAGCCGAAGGTGAACGTGTCCGTGATACCGGGCCGGTTCATGAGCCAACCTCCCCGGGAGTCGTCTCTCTCGAGGTCGGTTTCCCGTCGGCGGGCGTTCCTGGTCGGCCTGTGTCGAGGCCGAAGCAGGTTCGGGCGTTTCGGCTGGTTCGAGCAGCGACCACCTCGAGCGGGATTTCGAGAACCTCGGCCACTCGGGCCGCGATGGCGGGGAGAAAGGCGGGTTCGTTGAGTCGGCCACGATGGGGAGCCGGGGTTTGGTCCGGCGCGTCGGTCTCGAGGAGCATGCGCTCGAGGGGGATGGCCCGGGCTGTGGCCAGCGGCCTGCGCGCGTTGGGGTAGGTGATCGGTCCGGCAATGCTGAACCATGCGCCGAATTCGAGGTAAGGTCGGACCATGTCCGGGGACCCGGAAAAGCTGTGGAGCACGATACCGGGCGGGTGGCCCCCGCGTCGTTCCAGCACCTTGCGCAAGGTGTCGTGGCATCGAAGACAATGGAGCACCACCGGGAGACCCTGTCGGGCCGCGATGTCCAGGTGGGCCTCGAGCACCTCCACCTGGCGCTCCAATTCCCCTCCGGGCACTCGGCTCGTCGGTCGATCCAGGCCGGTCTCGCCGATCGCCACCAGGCCTTGCCCCTGGAATCGCTCCAGCCGGTCCAGCGCGTGCGCCACGCTCGAGTCGTCCAGGTCCGGGAGTGCCTGGGGATGAATGCCCGCGCATGCATGGAGTTCGAGCCCTGCAGCAGGGGCACGAACGAGTTCGAGCAGTCGGCTCCACGTGGCCGGAGTGACCCCGGGAATCACGATGCAGTGTACCCCGGCCGCAGCCGCATGGTGCATCATGCGGAGCCGTTCCGGGTCGGAGATGCGAGGGCTGTCGAGGTGGCAGTGGCTGTCCACGAGCTGCATGGCCATTCCTGGAGGTCCTCCCTGAAGGTCCGGTTTTCCCCATGGTCCCGGGCAGAACCCGGGAAACCGTTGTCTCGAGGAGCGGTATTGTACGCTGTCCCTGCACATTTGGCCACCAGGCAGCGCATGCAGGCAGGGGGCGGGATGGCGCCAGTGGCCTCCTGGGAGCCGACTGTGTCATTCAGACGATTTGTGCTTTACGGGCAATCCTGTTTATGCATGAATAGCAAGAATGGACGGACGGCCAGCGACCAGCTCCGGGAACGAGGCGAGCGGACGCAACCGTTGGAATCGCAATCCTGAGAAGAGAAAGGCCCTGCCCATGTCTGACCTGTCGGTGGCGAAGCAAGGAACCAACCCCGGAACCATTCCCGCACCTCCCCCGGACGACGCGCCGGTGGCGGAACACGACCGCTACTGGCTCAAGTATGTCTACCGTGGGGACACCATGAAGCAGTTGACGTTTCGTGCCCTTGCCTCGGGCGCGATCATCGGCAGCATCATGAGTTTTTCCAACCTGTACGTGGGGTTGAAAACGGGGTGGGGGCTTGGCGCCTCCATCACTGCGACGATTCTTGCGTTCGCCTTCTTTTCCACGTGGCAGCGTATCAGGAACACCCGCGACGAGGATCACTTCACGGAGCTGGAGAACAACACGATGCAGACGGCGGCGTCGTCGGCCGGGTACATGACCAGTGCCGGGTTGGTGTCGGCGGTGCCTGCGCTCTATCTGACGACGGGTCAGACCATGACGTTCGGTCAGACCGTCATCTGGCTGCTCGGGGTGACCATGTTGGGGATCGTGGCTGCGATCCCGGTGAAACGGAAACTCATCAACGAAGAGCGACTGGTTTTTCCCTCCGGCATTGCGTGTGCAGAGACCATCCGTAGCTTGCATGCAGTGGGGAGCGAGGGGATTGCTCGAGCGCGAATGCTGGGCTGGTCCGGTCTGGCCGGTGTGGTGGTGGCGGTGCTGCGGGACGGCATGAATCTCATCCACACGATTCCTGTGTTCGGGGCTCGATTGGCCGCCAAGACGGTGGCCATGGAGCCCTCCCTGGTGATGATCGGCGCAGGGGCACTGATGGGGCTTCGGGTTACCATCTCCATGGTCGTGGCCGCGGCGATCACGTTCGGGGTGGCGCCCCACTTCCTCTATGACGCCGGGTTTATCGAGTGTGGGAAGCTTGCCGAGGGCGAGGTGTGCACGTTCGAGGCGATTGGCTACCGGGACATCACCGCCTGGACGCTTTGGCCGGGCGTGGCGGTGATGGTGGCGCATTCTCTGGTCGGTCTCGCCTTGCAGTCGCCCCGCATGATCAAGGGGTTGCTCAAGACCTTTTCCCGGTCGGGGAAGGAGGCCGACCCCGGGATACTGGACGGGATCGAGGTCCCGGGGAGCTGGTTCTGGAGCGGTCTCGCCGTGGCCGGGACGTTTTCCATCGTTCTCCAGAACTGGCTGTTCAACATTCCGGTGCCCTACGCCATTCTGTCCGTGGCCCTGGCCCTGGGCCTTGCGTTCGTCGCGGCCCGTTCAGTCGGAGAAACTGACATCAACCCCACTGGCGCGATGGGCAAGGTGACCCAACTCGTGTTCGGCGGCCTGCTTCGTGGCCAGATCACCCCGAACCTGATGGCCGCATGTGTCACGGGCGGGTCGGCGAGCCAGGCAGGGGACCTGCTGACCGACTTGAAGACCGGCTACATCCTGGGGGCGAAGCCGCGGCACCAGGTGATTGCGCAGTTGGTGGGCGTGTTGGTGGGCTCGGTGTTTGCCACGATGGCCTATGTGATCCTGGTGCAGCCGGAGCAACTTGGGGGGGAGACCTGGCCTGCGCCTGCGGCGATAATCTGGGCCAAGGTGGCGGAGTTGTTGAGCAAAGGGGTGAACAACATCGAGCATCACAAGCTGGTGGCGATGGGCGTGGCTGCGGCCATTGGCGGGAGTGTGGCCATCCTGGAGGTGTTTCTCCCGGCCAGGGTGAAGCGTTACATGCCCTCGATTGCGGGGATCGGGATCGCGCTGATGATTCCCTTCTGGAACAGCCTGTCGATGCTGATGGGTGCCGTGGCCGCCCTGGTGGCGAGCCGGGTGTGGCCGGTGTTTCACGAGCGGTTCACGGTGGTGATCGCGAGCGGGGTGATTGCCGGCGAAACGTTGGCGGCGGTGGCGATTCTCGGCAAACAGTTTTTCTGGGGATAGCCCGATGTTCGGCCCGGCCGGACTGCGTGTCCGTTGGGTTCCGTTGGGCTCCGTTGAGCGGGGACTCAGCCGCTGTTTCGCTTGAAGTCCTCGGAGCGGAGGCCGTGTTTCTTGAGGAGCCGGTGGAGGCTGCCCCGTTCGAGCCCGGCGTGCTCGGAGGCGCGGGTCACGTGCCCCTCGAACCGCTCCATGAGTGCGACCAGGTACTGGTATGACGCGCGGTCTCGAGCCATCTCCATGGCATCCTTGTACGAAAGGTTGGTGAGGAGCGCCCCTGGGATCTCGCCTCGAGGCGTGCGTACGACCTCGTGTGGCAGGGCATCGATGTCTACCACCGGGCCGCGAGCGACCACGCTGGCGCGCTCGATGGCGTTGGCCAGTTCCCGGACGTTTCCGGGCCAGGCGTGTCCCATCAGGGCCTCCAGCGCCTCAGGGGTGAAACCGGAGAGTTCACGGTCGAGCCGGACGGCCTGGCGTCGGAGGAAGTGGGCGGCGAGCAGCGGGATGTCCTCCTTGCGCTCACGCAGGGGTGGCACGCGGATGGGGAACACATTGAGGCGATAGAACAGGTCCTCCCGGAACCTGCCCGCAGCGACCTCCTCCCGCAGGTCGCGGAGGGTGGCTGCGATGACCCGGCAGTCCACGGTGTGGGCCTGGACGCTTCCCACCGGCCGGACCTCCTTTTCCTGGAGCACACGGGTGAGCTTCACCTGTGCCGGGGCAGGCAGTTCGCCCACTTCGTCCAGGAGGATCGTTCCACCGTCCGCTTCGGTAAACAGGCCCTTCCTGGCCACGGCGGCACCCGTGAAAGCACCCCTGGCGTGCCCGAACAGTTCGCTCTCCACCAG
>CAYQMG010000178.1:0-9619 GCA_964418585.1 uncultured Gammaproteobacteria bacterium
ATCTATTTCTCCGCCCGATTCAAACGCCCGTTCGACGACTGGGGTACGTTCGCCGACGGCACGGTTGCCCCGGGTACGACCACCAACTCGGGCAAACAACTCGGCGCCTATGTCCAGTTCGACCTCCCCGACGGGTCGCCCGTGGAGTTCGCCGTGGGGATTTCCTACATCAGTGTGGAGCAGGCCCAGATCAACCGGATGGCCGAGGCACTCGGAACATGGAGCTTCGACGCGATTCGGAGCGACGCCGAGGCGGCCTGGAACAACGCCCTGTCGGTCATCGAGGTGGACGGGGGAAGCGAACGGCAGCAACGCATCTTCTACACAGCCCTGTACCATTCCATGATGATGCCCACGCTGTACACGGACGCCAACGGAATGTACATGGGCTTCGACGGCGTCGCACACTTCGCTGACGGATTCCAGTACTACACCGACATGTCGCTCTGGGACACCTTCCGCACCCTTCATCCACTCTTGACGCTGATTCTTCCGGACATCCAGGCGGACATCAACCAATCCATGGTGGAAATGTACAAGCAATCCGGATACATCGACCGCTGGCCCCAGGGAAATGGAGGGTCCGGGAGCATGATTGGAGACAGCCCGGCCATCGTCATCGCCGATTCCTGGATCAAGGGCGTCGAGCATTTCGACATCGAGACCGCCTACCAGGCCCTCGTCAGTCAGGGGACCCTCGAGGACCCCGACGCCTGGCACCGGCCCCTGCTGGAGACCTACCTTGCACGGCACTTCCTCGCCATGGAGGACACCGGCGGCTCGGTCTCGACGACACTGGAATATGCCTACGCAGACGCGGCCCTGTCCCGACTGGCCCAGGCTCTCGGGGACGAGGCTCGAGCGGAAACATTCCGGGAGCGGGCCGAATACTACCGCAACCACTTCAACCCGGACACGGGCTTCCTGCAGGGCCGTCACGAAGATGGAAGCTTCCTCGAGCCCTTCTACCCCTACTATTCGGCAGACCAGTATGTGGAGGGCAACGCCTATCACTGGACCTGGTACGCCCCCCACGACATCAACGGGTTGGTGGACCTGTTCGGCGGGGACCGGGTCATGGAGGCAAGACTCGACGAGCTGTTCCAGCGGTCGGAATTCCACAAGGACACCGCCCTACCGGACCTCGAATACTGGCACGGAAACGAACCCGACTTGCATGTCAGCTACCTCTACAACTTCGTCCGCAGACCGGACAAGACCCAGTACCGCGTACGTTGGGTGATGGAGACCAAGTACGACGACACCCCGGCGGGCCTGGACGGCAACGATGACGGCGGTACCCTCTCCGCCTGGTACGTGTTCAGTGCCCTCGGCTTCTATCCCATCGCCGGGACCGACATCTACTTGATCGGCAGTCCCCTTTTCTCAAGCGCCGTGATTCACCTCAAGGATGGAGACTTCGTCATAGACGCCCCGGGCGCTTCGGATACCAATCTCTACATCCAGTCCGCCGAACTGAATGGGCAACCCCTGGTCCAGCCGTGGTTCCGCCACGACGCCATCCGGCCAGGAGGACGCCTCGAGCTGGTCATGGGGCCTCGGCCTTCCACGTGGGGCCAGGAAGGAGCCAAGCCCCCAGGGCTCTCCTCCGGATGATGGTCGGCGGCTCGATCGCCCGCACACCTGCCCCACCCGCCAGAAACCCCCGGCCACAGCATTCCGCGCTTCCGGTCTCGAGCGAAAAAACTCGAGAACGTTCGCATCACCGCCCGAGTGCACGCAACTGCTTGCGACGCCGCTCGTTGGGAGTCAGGATGTCCCGATCCAGCCTTTCGGACAGAAAATCGTAAAGGTTCTCCATGAACCGACGACGATCCCGAAACAGGCGAATGACATCCCCGAGTCGATCCTTGATGGTGCCAACCACGATGTCCACGTCCAGACTCGACGCGTTCACGATTGGCCACAGCACGTTGATGATCCGCCTGCGTAGACGCATTTTCTCCAACCGGTCCATCTCCCACAGCAACCGCAACTCGGCTTCGAACATCTCGAACAGCTCCTCGATGTCCTGCTTGCCCAGATGTGCCATGACGCACCCAACTTCCAACCTCCTCCACTACCTCAAAAATCGGCAACCTGGACATGTTCCTCCAGCAGGGGGAACAAATTTCGCACACCTACCCACGAGTCCGCTGCCGAAGCGGTCCACGTTCTGGAACAACGTAGGCAAAATGCCTTTTCAGCTTGAGAAACTGCTTCTCGTAAACCTGCCAACTCACCCAGCCGAGTCCCAGGAAAAAGAAAGCCAGAACGACCGTGGCCGCCGCACCGCCTGCCAAGCGGCTTCCAAGCAGGGTCCCCAGACGGGCGTGCAACCCCCACCGGGTCACAAAGGACTCGAGCACCTTGTGATACACATAGATGGCATAGCTGTACTTGCCATAGGCGCGAAGCAACCGGGAGCCGAACACCCGTCCGAGGACCCCTCGCGGACTCGAGGTGACGACCAGAACAAGAACCGAGCCAAAGAAAAGGGCCAGCAAGGAGAAACCGAAGCTGTGGATCCAACGGTCGAAGGGATGGATCCCACGCCGCACCACGAAAACCGCGGCCAGCAGCACGCCGGACCCGACCGCGACCCACCGACTCCAGCGGACCAACGGACCCATTCCAGCCGAACCTCGAGACAGGATGGCAATCAGGGCCCCCAGAGCCAGGGCATCCATCCGGCAAAGCGTGAACGAGTACGGGGTCACCCAGGAAGCACCTCCCAGGGTGAGAATCAGGCGAAGAAGCGGAGCCACCAGGATGATCCCCGCGCACACACCCACCAGCCGCTTTCGCTCCAGGTGCAGAACCAGGAACGGCCAAAACAGGTAGAAGTGCTCCTCGATGGCCAGCGACCAGAAATGACCCACATTGAGCCAGTCCACCTTGAAGGCCATCCGGCCCGTCCAGGCGGTGTAGAAATTGGTCGTGTAGGTCCAAAGATATCCCTGACGCCGATACAGTGCCTCCAATCCAGGCGTGTCAAACCACCCGAGCCGTGGGCCGACAAGAAACAGAACAGCCAACACACCGTAGTACAGCGGGAAAATCCGCAGGACGCGCCGCATGTAGAAATTGCGGAATGCATGCTCAGTGCCTCGAGCTTCGTACAGGATCCCGGTGATCAGGAATCCCGACAGCACGAAGAAAAGGTCCACCCCAACCCATCCACTGCGAAGCAGGTTGAGCGCCAGCGGTTCCCCTCCCTCCTGCGGTTTCGCCCACTCGGCAGCGTGATAGAGGAACACCATCAAGATGGCCACCCCACGCAGACCATCGAGCGCGGGAATATGACGCGGTCCAGTGGAAGCACGCTCGCCCCCCGGTGGTGCGCCTCCCCTGGTCGCGGCTGGTTCTCTGCACACGGGAACCCCCTGAACGCACCCCCCAAAAGACTCCTTTCATGTTGATAGTACAGGAATTATTGATTGCCCACAACGACAGTCCGCGCGAGACACTCAACCGGAACCAATGCTGCGATCCCCTTTGATACCCTTTCTCGTGACCCCGGCCGTTGTCTCAGAGGAGAATCGGGAAGGGGCGTGGTCCACCGGGGAAGTCGTGGTCCAGGTCGTGAGCGTCCACCCTCGACCGGAGCTAGACCTCCTCGAGCACGTCCCCGGCCTGACCTTGTTTGCGGGCTTCGAGACGATTCCGGGCCTGCCACGCCTCGGCGAAAACAACGGTGATCTCTGGGTCGAGCCATGTCCCCGCCATGGTCTCGAGGGCGTCCAAGGCGTCTCCAGGGTCGACTCGCTCCCCGGCCAATCCGTGGGTCATGGCGTCGAAGCGGTCGACCACGGCGAGCACCCTTGCAGGAAGGGGGACATCCTGTCCAGCTAGACCTCGAGGGTAGCCGGACCCGTCCAGGTGCTCGTGATGGGCGAGGATGATTCGTGCGCACCGTGCCAGGGGGCGAATGGGGCCCAGCAATTCAGCACCGCGCTCAGGGTGGGAAACGACGAGACGCCAGCCTTGCTCGCTGTTCTGATCTGGAGGGCCGTCGGTCTCTTCCGGCGATGTCTCTCCCAGACCGAAAACGGTTCGCGGAAGGGTGACGAATCCCACGTCGTGGAGCAGTCCAGCAATCCGGAGATCCTCGATGTCTCGAGGTGAGAGGCCCAGGCGACGCCCCATCAACCGGCAAGCCTGAGCCACCCTGCGGGAGTGCTCGAACAGGGTCCGGCTCCGGTATTTCAGTGCGGTGGTCAAGGAGGTCACCGACGCATCCACAAGGCCGACCAGGTCGTCATAGAGCCGGGCGTTGGCAACTGCAAATCCGACCTGCGCCACCACGCCGGTCATCAGGTTGAGGTCTTCCTCGGTGAACAGGCGACCGGCGTCCATGGCGTCGAGTTCGACGACGCCAAGCACATCGCCACGATGGAGGATCGGCGCGCACATGAGGGACTGAACACGGAGATCCGCCAGGCTGGTGCTGGCGCCGAACCGCTGGTCCGAAAGCACATCGGACATGAGCACGGCCCGCTTCTCCACCAGTGTCCTGTGAACAAGGGCCTCGGAGTAGCCGGCGGCAGACGCGCGCGGCGAGTGACGCCAGCGGGTGACGACCGGTTCGATACTGGTCCCGTCGTTTCCAAGCAGTATCATGACCCTGCCGGCGCCGGGAAACACGTCGAGCAGCATGTCGGCCATGCGATCCAGGGTGGCCTTGATCCCCGAAAGTGTCCCGACCTGACGGCTCACGTCGCACAGAAGCTTCAAGGTGTGCGCCAACCGGCCCGAACCCTCCCGACCACTGGAAGCAACGGGGAAGGCGTCGCGGGTCGCGTCCAGTTCCACCGTCAGATTCTCGGAGTCGGTGCTCCGAACCTGGGACCGCGCCGGCCGTCGCACCGCACCATCGAACCGAAAGACGGTCCGGCCCACCCGGATCTCATCACCGTCATTCAAAGGCAGCCGGTCGATGCGCTCCCCATTGACGAACGTGCCGTTGCGGCTCTCGAGGTCCTCGATGAAAAACTGCCCGCCCACCCGGGATATCCGGGCGTGCCGGCCGGATACTTCGCGATGGGAAACCAGAACCTGACATCGCGGGTCGCGTCCCAGGAGCGTATCACCACCGACCACGTATTCCAGGCCCAGAGTCGGCCCTCCCGTCACCACGAGCTTCGCCATCCACAACCCCCGATTGCAACCTGCAAAAAGCTGGCGCGTCCTGATTCCGCCCCCATGGTACCATATTCCGTTCCCCCCGGCCGGACCGAATCAGCATGAACCGGGAATGGACGACTCAGTACCGTATCATGGACGGATCGATCCGCGCCGCCCAGGCATCGAGCCCACCAGCCATCCACCACACATCCGGAAATCCGGCAGACTTGAGTAGAACCACGGCTTGCCGGCTCCGCTCACCCTCGTGACAACAGACCACGATGGGGCGGTCTCGAGGAACTTCTCGCATCCGCCTCATGAGTTCCGTCAAAGGGATGGCCAGAGCCCCCTCGAGTTCTGCCAGAGCGCGCTCTCCTGTAGACCTTACATCCAGGAGCAATACCCCCGGCCCCTGTTCCATCATCCGCTGCACTTCCTCCGGCGACACGGCCAGGGCCTCCACTTCCGGAGAATCCGGAAGAAGAGGCTCTCCACCCGAACAGAACTCCTCATAGTCGATCAACTCCGTGATCGACGGGGTGGCGCCACACACTGCGCAATCGGGATTCCTGGGAATCCGCACCTCGAGAAACGACATCGCAGCCACGTCCACCAAAAGGAGACGGCCGCACAGAACATCTCCCAGTTCCAGGACCAGCTTGAGCACCTCTGCCGCCTGAATCATCCCCACCAGCCCGGGAAGCACACCCAGCACACCGGCGTCGGAACATGAGGGCGTCAGCCACGGAGGCGGCGGCTCCGGGTACAGGCACCGGTAGCAAGGCCCCTCCCCGGGCTTGAACACGGTCACCTGACCCTCAAACCGAAGCACCGACCCGTGCACCAGGGGCCGGGAAAGAAACACACAGGCATCGTTCAGAAGATATCGCGCGGCAAAACCATCGGTCCCGTCAACCACCACATCATATTGCTCGATGACTTCCAGCGCGTTGTCTCGAGTCAATCGTTCGTCATGACAGGTCACCGACACATGAGGATTGAGATCCTGCAGACGCTCACGCGCCGACACTGTCTTGCGCCACCCGGCACGACTCGTGCCGTGCACCACCTGACGTTGAAGATTCGACAAATCCACAACGTCTCCATCCGCTATCCCCACGTGCCCAACCCCCGCTGCGGCCAGGTACAACACCACCGGACTCCCCAACCCACCCGCACCCACCACCAACACCTTGGCCCGCCGTAGCTTCAACTGCCCGGCCAACCCAACCTCGGGCAACACCAGGTGCCGGCTGTACCGCCTGACCTCGTCCACACTCAACCCCCCCGGAGAATCCCAGTCCATGCGTATCCCTCCATCCCCAACACACCCCGGCCGGAACCCTGAGCCGCGCATCAGTGAAATCGACGTTCCTCGGTAATACCAAACTCCTTGATTTTTCTATACACCGAAGGTGGACTTATGCCGAGAAATCTCGCTGTCCGGTAACGGTCGCCACCGAATCGCTCCAGCGCCGCCTGCAACAGTCGTCGCTCCACCTGCCGCTTTACACCCTCGGCGTCGGCCTCGAACTCGAACGTCAGCCGGATCCCGTCAAAACCATGCGCCGGATTCGTACCGCGGTCCTCGCTGGAATGAGGTACCGGCCCCTTCCCCCCTGCCGTTCCCACCGTGTTCAGCGCCGAGCGCTTGAACTCATCCGGCAGCAGATCCACTGTCAGGTCGGAAGAGAATACCAGCAGGCGCTTTACCAGGTTGCGAAGCTCCCGCACATTGCCCGGCCAGGGATACCGCTCGAGATACTCGAACAACGCCTCATCCACACGAACTTCCTGCATTGGACGCCGAAACTGACCCACAAACCACTCGAACAGTTCCCGCACGTGCTCGGGACGCTCCCGCAACGGCGGAATGTGCAACTCGAGGATCTGGAGCCGGTAGTACAGGTCCCGTCGAAAGGCCCCCGCTTCGATTCGCTCCTTCAGATCCACGTTCGTCGCCGCTATCACCCGGACATCCACCTGCTCCACGACCGTCCCCCCCACCTTCCGCACCTCCCCTCGATCCAGCACCCGCAACACCGCTTCCTGGACCGGCAGAGACATGTTCTCGATCTCGTCGAGAAACACGGTGCCGTGATCCGCCGCCTGAAACAACCCTTCCTTGTCCCGGCTCCCGGCCCCGCTGAACGCGCCCCCCACGTGCCCAAACAACTCACTCATCATCAGATTCGGCTCGATGGCGCCCGAGTTCACCGGCACGAACGGATGGCGCCGACGCCGACCGCCATAGTGAAGGGCCCGGGCCACCAACTCCTTCCCCGTCCCCGTCTCTCCGGTAATCAATACGCTCTCATCCGACTGAGAAAACAACCGAATCGCACGCTTCAGCTCCCGGGGCAACGCCACCAGGTCATCCACTGTCCGCACCCGGCTCCGACGCTCGAAGTCCTGGATGAACACGGCAATGATACGCGCATAACTCTGGAGAATGGGCAGATCGAAAAACTCGCTGAATGCGTTCGGCCTCGGATTCTCCGCATTCAACACCCCCCAACGCCGCCCATCCCGAAGCACGATGGGTACCGCCACTTCGGAACGCGTGCTCGAGTTCAAACAGTAGTAGGGCGCTCCGTCGTCCAGTTGCAACACATCCGATACCAGCAGGTAGGGCTGCCGGCTCTTGAGCAACGCCCCCGTGAAACTCAACGCGGTCTGCCTCGGAAGCCCCGAGGCCAACCGCCCGTCATCATACCGCGGATAGTACCGCACCCGGGTCTGTTCCACGTCGGTACTCAGCTTCAACCCGATCAGAGCATCCCCCTCCTCTCCAGACAGGGCGACCAGCGTGAGTTCCTCCGACGAGGGCGAATACTGCTGCAATGACAATAAATTGTGTCGCTTCTCACGCAGCAGACGATACCCTTCCCGGGCTATCACCGCGTACAGATCCTCCATCGTCTGGCAGGAGGTGATCTCCCGCGTCGCCTCCACCAACCCCCCAAAATCATCCTCCAGCATTCGCGCCCGTCGGCCCAGCGCCTCCCGCAGCTCCAGGACCACGCCAATCATGGCCGCTACTTCTTCGCATACCCGACGCTCCCGATCCGACAGGGGCCCCACATGCGCCACCACCAACACCGCACCCTGTCCAGGAACCTCCACACGGACCGTCTCCACCGCACGATCCCCTTCCCCCTCACCCCGTCGCTCCTCCGGACACAACGCCGTAACCCCTCCCCTCCCCTCTTCCACCCATCCGCCCACCAACCCGGAAATATAGGTTTCCAACAACACCCAGACGCGATCCGTCCGGGAGAGATCCCCCGCCGATTCCATCACAATATCCCGCACCGTCCGCGCACACCGCGCCCTGATCTCGCCGGTCCAGGTGTCCATCTCCATTCCCTCCGCGTCCCCGGCGCCCGTCCCTGGTGTGGTTCCGGTGCCTGGGCTTCTCGTCATGAAATTCGTATTAAAAAATATAATATCACAATGTTACGAAATACTCAAGACCTCCCAGCGTATGTACGGGCAGACATGGAAAGCCCGGCGGGTAGGGACGAAGTGCGGGCTGCCTCGAGGTTGGATGAAGGTTTTCCTGGTCCCCATGTTGGCACGCTTCGTGCTATTCGGTGGGGCGGAAAGGAAACCAACGGTCCCGGACCGAGGCTTTGGACCTGGTCCGACCGAACGAATACCAAGGAGGAAAGGGAGATGTTTGGATCGTTCAAGTTTGTGCAAGGTGGTGGATACGTGATTGCCGTGGCCATGGCGATTCCGACGGCCGCGTTTCTGGTCTCTCTGGTGCGTGGTTTGCTCTGACCTTGGTTTGCTCTTCTCGACCCCGGGGCCGGAGGCTCGGGCGTTCCGGTCCCCTCTGTTTCTTGTCCCGCTCAACCTGGAATTTATTCAGCGAGTCTGGTGTCGTTGTCCCGGCGGCGGAACGCGAGATTCCGTATTCTTCGCGGCCCCCGGACGTAGCGGACGCTGCCGTGCTTCTGATTTTGGGAAAAACCCGTTATGTTATCGGCGTGAGGCAGCGAGGTGTTCGAGGCGCTGCGTGGTGGCGAGCGCACGGTCACCGGGCGAGAATGTTGAAGCGGGGTAGGCAATGAAGGTGCGATATGTCTGGCTGACGGGAGTATTTCTTTCGGCTGCGGTGTTGACGAGTTGTCCGGAGACCGGGGACGACGATGAAGCGACGGCGTCGATACCGCCCGGCGTGAACCCGACGCCGACGCTGGCGGTTCCTCCCGGCGATTTGGACGGCGATGGCTACGGTGTGGAAGATGGGGATTGTGACGACGAGGACGCTTCGGTCTATCCGGGTGCTGAGGAGGTTCCGTACGACGGAGTCGACCAGGATTGCTCGGGCGATGACCTTACCGATGTGGATGGTGATGGCCATGCCGGGGGAGAGGGGGGCGACGACTGCGACGACACGGATGCGACCACGTATCCGGGGGCCGAGGAGGTGGGAGACGGAGTCGACAACGACTGCAACGGGGAGGTTGACGAAGGCGTAAGC
>CAYQMG010000179.1:0-10811 GCA_964418585.1 uncultured Gammaproteobacteria bacterium
GAGTGCGCGTCGGCCCGCGGTGGATACACTCCTTCGACACCATTCGCATCCACGGCCACGAAACGCACGTTGAGCACGTCTCCGTAGGTGAACGTGGCATCACTCACATCCACCCCACTCCGTAGCTCCAGTCCCTGAAACGGCATCAAAAACTCGGCACTCACCCAATCGTCTCCCACAAACCCAAACCAGCCAAATTCGTCTTCCAGCGCTGTGCCGGCACTGTACCACCCGTCGCCCAACATGTCCTCCACCCACCGGCCATCCAGCGCATTGTTGCGTTCCCCGGCCACCGCGTCGGCCGTTTGCGTCGGGTCCTCGCTCCAAAAACATGTCTCACGACTCGGACCACATTGCCAACATGGCTCGTCCGACCAGGGGACACAACTCGGCTCGGGACATCCTTCCACCTTGCCGAAAAAGTCGTTGCAGTACACATAGTACAGGTCGCCAAAATTGATGTACTTCAAATCCTCCTGCCCAGAAATGAGCTGCCCGTCCCCACTCCCAGACCCACGGTACCCGTCGTCCCCTTCATCCACAAACATCCAGAAACCAACCAAGGAGGAGGCTCGAGCCCCCACCAACAGGTAGTCCCCGCAGGGCATGACCCGATCCGAAAGCCCCGGATATACCGCACAGTCCCCCGTGGTCTCCCCAAATCGACCCGTCAAAGGAACCACCTTCAAGAACAACTCCAACGTCTCATGAACTCCCGTCTGCACCGCATAATAGGACGCATCGTCCCACTCCCGCTCGTCAATGACCCCGTCGATTACAGGCCACACGGTTCCGTCCGCCGCCACCAGCGCACCCAGGTCCGAAGCCGCGCTCACCGCCCCATCCGCGATCCAAATCCCCCCAGGAACCTCGAGCCGAACCCCGGCGCCCCCCTCCTGCGCCCATACCCCCGCCGAGCCCGTCACACAGGCCACCAGCACGGCCAGGCCCAGCGCCGAAACCCGTTCCGACCCGATCGCGCCGGCCCGCCCCTCTCCCTCTTGCTGTACCTCCCGTCGCCTTCCCAGCTTTTCCATCCTTTTCATCTTCCCCTTTCCTCCAGTGATTGAACTCAATGTTTCCCCTACCCCATTCGGTTCGATCGTACCCGCTCCTGCCTCTCCGGAAAAGCGCAATGCGCAGACGAGGGCTTTCCCTCCAGGCAGGAGTTGCCCGTTGTCAACAAGATTGATATGGTGGAGTTCGGTACTGTTGCACCGTGCGCGTGTGCGGCGGCAGGGAAGCGTGGAGCACATTGTCGGTTGTGCGGAGGTGGGAGTGAGCATGAGACAGCGAAGGGTTCCTTTGTGGATTCGTGCGGCGTCCTGGCTGATTCTGGTGGGTCTGGTGGATGCCTACTGCGGCGGCCATCACCTGGCGTTGGCGTATGCCCGGGAGCGCCGGGTCGAGGCATACAATGCGCGGGTGCTCGAGAGGCTTGGGGTCCCCCCGCCGCTCACCGATGAGGCGATAGCGGAGCGGAAGGCGGCGGCTCGAGCGACGATTCGGGAGACTCGAGCGGCCCTGGAAAGGGTGCAGGCGCGCAATCTGGAAGATCTTCGTGCAGGAGTTTTGCAGGCATCCGAGGTGCAGCGACGTGCCGACCTGGAAGGGCTGTCCCGTGCCATCGAGCGGTTCAAGGAGACGGTGCAGCGTGTGCTGTCGGGTCGCCGAGGAGAGGGGGGGCTGGTTCAGGATGGTCGGACGCTGTGGTTCCTTGGGAAGGAGATTCGGAGCTTCACGCGGTCGCTTTCTGAAGCGGGTCTATTGTCGGAGGCGGAGTGGACGCGGTCGGAGGTCGTGTTGTCCCGGTTGGAGGGTCTTGGGGATCACCCCCGAGGGATCACGGCGGAGGCGGTGCGAGCGGTGGCAGCGGACCTTGCGGATGTGATTGCCGGTTTTGTGGACACGGATCGGCGGCGCCATGCGCCTTCGCGCGCGGGGGGGAAGAGGGACGTGCGATTCCCGGGTGTGGATCCGCTCACCGGCAAGGTGAAGCCGGGGCCGCGTCGGAGCAACGTCCTGGACCGCCTCGAGCCCCCCGAGGTGCTTCCCGAGCGTGGCGTTCGCGATCTGGCGGCCCGATGGGCTGAGATACCGGGTGCCCGCATGCGCCCGGCCGGGGCTCCCCAGGAGGCGCCCACCGAGGAAGACCTGGCGGAGACGCTCGAGGTCCGATTCACATCCGACATCCAGGCGCTCGCCGCTGAACTGAATCACGATCCGCTCCAGATCTTCAACTACGTCCGCACCACGATCGACTACCGCATTTATGCCGGCTCCGTCTACGGTGCCCAGGGCGCCCTCGATGCTCGAGCCGGGAATGATGTGGACCAGGCGTCCTTGCTCATCGCCTTGCTGCGGGCGTCCGGCTTCCCTGCGCGGTACGAATCGGGCTTCGTGCTGGTACCCGCGGCCGATTTCGCCGAGATGACGGGTATCCAGGATCCGAACGATGCGGCGAGTGCAATGTACACGATGGGGGTGCCCACCACGGTGGTGTACGGGGCGACCACGCAGGTGAAGACCTGGCGCACCTGGGTCCAGGCTTACGTGCCCTACACGAGCTATCGTGGCCAAATCGACGAAGCCGACCAGGGAGGCCGCCCGATCTGGATTCGTCTCGACCCGTCCATCAAGCAGTATGAGATCGAGCAGCAGTACGACTTCTCGGACGATGTCTCGTTCGATGTGGACGGATTCCTGTCCCAGCCCGTGTCCACCTCGGCCCTGGCCTACTACGAGGACCTGATCCGGGAGCACATTCGCACGACCGGGTCCGGGTGTGAGACAGTGGACCAGGCCCTGGCCAGACTGGTCAATCATGCGGCCCCCTACCAGCTTCTCCCGTCGGTCCTGCCTTTCCCGGTGGACGGCGACACAACCGTCACCGCCGACCTCGACGATTCGGTCCGGTACCAGGTACACCTGTCCGCCACCGACTGGTGGGGCTTCACCCTGTTCGGCGTCACGCTCACCCTGCCCGAGATCTATGGCAAACGACTCGCTTTCACCTTTCCCTCGGGAAGCGGGATCTACTCGGCCGCGAGCGGCACGGTCACCCCGACCCTGTCCTTGGACGGAGACATCGTGGTACAGGGTGGCGGAGTGGCCGTGGGCACCGAGGTTCCGCTCCTGGTGGAGATGGACGGCCCGGGCACTCCGGCGAACTTGAGAAACCATCCCTGCGTGGCCGGCGGCACCTACGTGGTCAGCGCGTGGGTCGGTCCAGTGCCGAAACGCCTCATTTCCGAGGCGCTCGAGGAATGGCACGCACTGGAGAGCAGCGGTGCACCCCAGGCCCAGGTAGACCTGGCGATCGCCGAGGCGGCCGGGCTGACCTACCACGACCACCTGGTGACCGATGACGACCGTATCTGGGGACTCAACGGGTGGCTGGGATTCTCCGAATACGAGGCCCTGGCCGGGACGGATACCGGTCCCATCTACATGTGGGGATTCCCTGCCGGCGCGGTCACTTCCGGGTACATGATCGACGCCGAAAACTATGTGTTCGCCATGCCCCTCCGGGGTGGATTCTCCTATCCCGCCCTGGCCCGTATCTACGAAATCGCCGGCTACAACGGTTCGTTCTACGAGCAGAAAATCTGGAGCGAACTCCTCGATCTGGGGGCCTTCTCCTCCACTTCCGCATTGCAACTCGCCCGCCAGGAAGGGCAGACCATCCATTTCCTCGAGACCCTGGACGACTACAACGCCGTCGCAGGCGAACTGAGCCATGACAACTCAGTCATCAACGACGTGACCAACGCCCTTTCCGCCGGGGAAACCGTGGTGATCTCCGACCGGCCGGTGACCCGCGGAGACAAGACCTGCTCAGGATATGTCCTGTTCGACCCGGAGCGCGGTACCGGCAAATACCTCATCTACACGCGACTGAACGGTGGCAGCACGTTCGACTGGCGGGAGGCCCTGGAGGAGTTTTACGAGGCGGTCGGAGAGTTGATGAGCATTTTTTCCTGGGCCAACGTGAGCACCGGGAGCCTGGTGGACTCGCCGGGCCCCCTGGTGGTATTTGCGGACGGTCGAGCCAAGTTCATCAAGCTCGCGTACTCGAGCTTGCAGGACCGGCCATCCGATCTGGGTCTGGGATGGAACTGGTCGTTCGGCGACCGCCTGTTCGAGGATCCAAACACCGGCGACGTGGTCTGGCTCAACGGGGTGGCGGCTCAGACCGAGTACACCCGGAACGATGACGGGACCTACTTCGCGCCCCCGGACATCGCCTACCGCCTCGAAACGACCTCGGAGGGATGGTCGATCACCTCCAGCAACGGAACGGTCATTCACTTCGATACCCAGGGCCGGTTCACCCGCCAGGTGGACCGGTACGGCAACGCCGTGGTCCTGATTCGGGACACCAACGGTTTCCCGACCCGGCTCGAGACCGGTCGCGGCGCCCTGCTCCTCACCCTCGCCTCGGACGACGAGGGACACATCACCTCCATGACCGACCCGACCGGCCGGACCCTCACCATGAGCTACACCGATGGCCGACTCACCCACTTCGAGGACAGTTCGGGCAAACAGTGGGACTATGTCTACGGTGTCGGCCCGGAACTCATCGGCAAAATCGATGGCGAGGGCACCGTCATCTCCTACGGGTACGACGGTGATGGCCGGCTGGCCAGACACTCGACCCCGTCCGGCGCCGAGGGGACGTTTGCGTACGACCACCACGGCCGCCAGGTGGCGTGGACCAATCCTGTGGGCGCCCGGCACCTCCTGACCTTGAACGAAGAGGGACGCCTCGTCACCTACATCGATCCGGTGGGCAATCGGTACGACTACGAGTACGAAAACGGACGCCGCGTCCGTATCACCTCCTCGCGCGGGACCGAGGAAACGGCCCGCTACGACGACCAGGGCCACATGATCGAGCACGTCGCACCCGACGGCGCCACCAGGACACGGACCTACGACGAACAGGGGCGCAAGACAAGCGAAACCGACAGTTCCGGAACCAGAACCTGGGTCTATGACGATGCGAGCAACACGGTCACCGAAACCGACGTGGACGGCGTGGTCACGGTCAAGACCTACGACGAACGCGGCCTCCTCCTCTCCGAAACCACCAGCGGAGCGACAACCCGGTACGAATACGACGCGAATGGAAATCGGATCGCAGAAATCGATCCCACCGGCACTCGCCTCACCTACGAGGTCGACGCGGCTGGACGCCCCACCGCGACCACCTCCGAAAGCGGGATGACGCTCCAGACCACTCTGGATGGGGCCGGACGCCTCACCCACGCCGAACTCCCGGACGGCACCACGTTCGACGTCACCTTCACTTCCCTGGGTTACCCAGAAACCATCACGAACTTCGACGGCCGCACCATGCGGTACACCTACCAGGGCCACTGGTTGATGTCCATCACCGACTTTCAGGGACACACCACCACCTACCAACGAGACGACGCCGGCAACGTCGTGTCCACCTCCGACTACCTGGGGAATGTAACCCGGTACACCGTCGACGCGGCCGGGCGCGTGGTCACCTACACCGATATCCACGGCAACACGACCGAACTCAACTACTGCGCAGACATCCGTGCGAACCCGTGCGACATCATCGACCCCCAGGGGAACCTGATTCAGCGCACGTTCGACGAAATGGGCCGCATTGTCCAGGAAACGTCGGCCCTGGGCACCACCACCTACGAGTACGCACAATGCACGTCGTCCGGGTGCAACGGGCAAGGACGCCTCGCAGCCGTGGTGGACCGCCTCGGCAACCGTACCGAGTACCTCTACAACGCCCGAGGCCTCCTGGCCACGGTGATCGACGCGCTGGGCAACGCGACCTACTACGAGTACGACCACAACGACCGGCTCACCTCGGTGACAGATCCGGCCGGAGCCACCACGCAGTACCTCCGAGATGGTGCGGGCCGAATCGTGGAAATCCTGGACGCACTCGGCCGGACCGTGGACATGACCTACGACGAGGATGGAATCCCGGTCACCATGACCGACCCCAACGGCCACACCACCACCTACCTCTACGACGACCTGGGAAGACCTGCAGGGAAAATCCTGGCAGACGGCACGACCGAATCCCTCTCTTACGACAGCCGCGGACTCCTCATCCGGGCCGTCAACCCGAACTCGGACGAAGAGTACCGCTATGACGACCCGCTCAACCGCTTGACCGCAGTCGTCAACCATACCCTGGAACAGTCCATCTCCATCACCTACGACCCGGTTACCGGAAAACGCGCAACCATAACCCGGGCGGACGGTACGACTTCCTATGCCTACAACCAGGACGCCCAGGTCTCCGCAGTCACCCTCCCGGACGGACAGGTCATTCGCTTTTTCTACGACCGGTTCGGACGCCTCTCCGAAAAACGCTTCCCCAACGGCACACGAGAGGTGAACACCTACGACGAATGGAACCGCCTGACTGCACGCCTCACCTACAACAAGGACGGTATCCTTCTGGCCGGATTCGCCTACACCTACGACGCCCTCAATCGACGCGCCAGCACAACCGACATCAACGGGGTCACGACCACCTACGCCTACGATCCGTTGGGCCGCCTCATCGAGGAACGGACCGGCACGGATGTCAGGACCTACGCCTACGACGCAGCAGGCAACCGGTTGTCTGTGTCAGAAAACGGCGAAGTGGTCACCACCTACAGCTACGATGCGACCCACCGGCTCCTGAGCATGACCGACCATGGGGTGACCACCAACTTCTCCTACGACGCCAACGGCAACCTGGTGTCCAGAACGGATGGTTCGACCACCACCACCTTTGCCTATGATGGAGCCAACCGCCTGGTGGAGGTCCAGGTCCCCGGGGTCCCGGTCAACCGTTTCAAGTACGACGCACTGGGTCGTCGGGTCTACCGTACCGGGTCCGGGGGCGAGGCCTGGACCCTCTACCTGGCCGAGGACGCCTTGCTGGAGTTGGACGGGGCAGGTAACCTGGTGCGGGGATTCGTCCATGGCGAGGGGATCGACAACCCGTTGGCTCTCCTCGACCACGGAGACACCGGCAACGCCTATTTCTACCACACCGACGCCCTTGGCAGCGTGATCGCGATGAGCGGCCCCGGCGGCGAGGTGGCCAATGCCTATTCCTACGGCAGCTTCGGCGAACTCCAGGTCACGCAGGCCACGGTGACCAACGACTACACCTTCACCGGTCGACGCCACGACGCGGACATCGATTCCTACCACTTCCGAGCCCGACAGTATGACCCGAAACTGGGCCGATTTCTTCAACCGGACCCACGCACACCCTCGAGCTTCGAACAACTCCGAACCTCCCTCGCCGCCGCCATGCCCGCCATGGCAGACACGCTCGAGGAACTGCTCTCCATTCCTCAGGCCCTCAACCCCTACGCCTACGTGATGAACAACCCGCTCAACCTGGTCGACCCCAGCGGCGAGGGTATCTGCGACGCGGCAAGCCCCATCCCCGACCTGGTCATGTCCCTCACCGACGCCTTCGGCTTGCTCGCCAAGGTGATGGGGGAAATCGCCTCCTTCATCGTGGGCGTGCTCTGGGGGATCTTTGGAGCCATCTGCACCATCATCCAGATCTGGCAGTGCGATCTGACCCTGGATTTGAAAATCCTGGCCACCCTTGATACGGTGCTACTCCTCGCCTACGCCATCGTGGTGGGCCTCACCATGAGCGCACTCGGCGCCCCGTTGGTCCTGGTCATCATCGTCGCCATCTTGCTCTGGCTCCTCTCCCTGGTGTGGGGACTCATCATCAAGTCGATGGGGTGTTGACCGGGTCCGATTCGAAATCGGCGGCGCGGACAGATGGCGCCTGACCTGAACCCTGCCGAGGAGAGACGGTACTCGTGCAAAACCTGGAAGTGCGGCCACGGATTGTTTCATTTCCCGGGTCCCGATTCCCGCAAAACAAGTTCGGGTCCCGTCTCCTGACAGGGATTCCCCTTGCGACGCACGCCGTGTGCACTTGCGCACCCCCCTTTCGTTCTCGACACTGAATCGGGGCCCGGTGTTGCCTCACCTCCAGAATTCCTCTCACCGCCATCGTATCACGCCCCCCTCCAGACCTCCCCCGTCCTCCTCGAGACACCTGGCGGCCTCTCGAAACCTGTTGCGAACCCCGCCGCATTCATTCACGATCTCCTCGAGGTGCCCGCGTGAACACCCGCGCCGGGTCAGGGGTCGCTGCTGCTGCTCGCGAGGCAATGCCGTCATGGAAACGAACGATCGCACCCGCTGGTTCACCCCTCCCCGGAGCGTCCGGGCCAAGGCCTTCGCCCTGACGCTCGTTGTACTCGTCTCTCCGCCTTCCGCGGGGTGCGGTGACCCGTGCGCAGAGCCGGGACGATGTGAACTCGAGGTCACGCCCACACCGGTGCCCGGCGAACCAGTGTACGGGGTCTCGTTCCTGGCGGACCCTCCCCTCACCTGGGCACTCAAGCGCGAAGTGCTCCAGGAAGTATTCGTCCCGGGACAGTTCGGACTCACCGAGGATGCCTGGTATCCCCAGGTGACGCGAACTTACTATCTGGTGGTGTGGGAACCTCAACCTGACGGGTCCTATGTGCAGCGGGAGCGCACGTGCAGCATGGACACGAGCGAGGTCTACGTGGTGATGCCGAACACGGTCAAGGCTCAGGTGACGGTGATCCCGGATCGTCTGATCGAGCATTTACCAGTGGACGCATGGACCTTCGTACTCGAGTCGGCCGCTCCCGAAGATTTTGACCACACCACTGCGGTGTATGCGCTCCAGGAATCCGAGTTTGGCCCTCAGTATTCGATCTGGGGCGCAGATATCCAGAATCCGGTGCAGGAAATCTGTCCACCTGATGCCAAGGCGGACGGCTGGGTGGACCAGGACGAGGATGGTTACCCGGGCGTGACCACGGAGATGTGGATTGATGGGGAATTCTACGCCAAGACCCTCGTGTGCCAGCGGTGGCTCCACCGTTCCTATCCTGCCATGGTGACCTTCCTCGAGGATGGGGTCTACCGTATTTCGGGAGGGATGTACGACATCGTGGTGGACCAGTCCCAGTACGGGACACTTGAGGAGCCTTCGCCCAAGCTCATCGAGGGCCAGGATCCCGAAGTGCGATGGTATCCGAACGACCAGACCTACTACATCATGACTTCTCTTCCGGACGGTGCGACCTGCGATGATGTGACGCCGGACCTGTTCCTCTGACCCGATCTCGAGCGTCCCCTTTTGTGCCTGTTTCGTTGAACCGCGTCGTCATGACGACCGCACCGAGGAGCGCCCCGATCACGTCCACGACGATGTCCTGGATTGCAGGCAGCCGCCCGGGAAGGTACTGCTGGAACAGCTCGGCTCCGGTGCTCAGGACCAGGGCGACGGTTCCGGCAGCCAGGACTCGAGCCATCGTTCCGCCCGAGGATGGGACGTGGGCGCGGTGCATGAACACGGCGAGCAGGAAGAAGGCGCCCAGGTTGAGGATCACGTCCCGGATGGAAAACCGCCCCGGGGCGAAGCTGATCGGGGTCACGATCCCCCACGGGTGGTGGAACACCACCCCATGCTCGGGGCACACATGGGGACCGAAAAGGAAACCGGTGAGCAACACCACGTAGAGGGTCAGGGTGACGCGGCGCAAGGGGACCTCCCGGTGTACACTCACGTCTGCGCCCTTGTCCTGGGAATCGTCACGCATGCCCGCCTCTACCGTGTCCAGCGCCGAATGGCATCCTGCCAGGCGGGCGGCACGAACCGGCGCACCGCCTCCCGGGACTGTGCGCGAATCCGGTGCCCGGCGCCGTAGGCGACCCGACCCAGGCCCGGGTGCGTGATGGTGACGTCCGAGAGTTCGCGTACTCCCGACACGCCCCAGCGATACTTGTAGGCCTCGTCCCCTCTCAGAAAATCGTGTTCACGAACCCCTTCGGCAATCTCTTGCTCCAGGAGGAGCGCCAGCAGGGCACTGCCCACCCCGACTCGAGGGATCTGTTCGAACCCGGTCTGATAGTCGAAAATGCGGTCCCCTTGCCGAAACTGGTAGCGAAAAGCCACGCGCCGTCCGTCGAGTTCGAGAAACGTCAGCCGCAGCATTCCATTGGCCAGAAACCTCCGGCACACCTCACGATGAAATGCGACATACCGGTCCGACGAGAAGTTCCCCGGCAAGCCTCGAGCCTCCCATCGGAGCTGATGAAGCCTCACCATGTCGACCATGGCCCGCGGCAAGTCCCGTGCTCGAGTCACCCGAACGAGGGAGATGGTCCCCCGCTCTCGCAGTCTGCGGATGGTGCGCCTGATTTCGTGGCGGCGGTGCCCGGAGACGGAGCGGAGGAACGCCTCCCAGGTTTCGGGGAGTCGGACAAAGGGGCACACCCGCGACTCCCCGCCGCTCACCACCTGCGCATGGCTGCTCCACGAAGCCAGAAACCGGGCAAGCGCGGACGCCGCCGGCATGCCCTCGAGTTCGATCACATCCCAATCCGCCCGGTATTGGTCGAGAAAGTCCCCGAACGCGCGATGGGCGACCGGTTCGTACCCCTCGGCCACGATGGCGTCCAGATAGTCGGAGCAGAGCCCCTCACTGCCGAGAAAGCGGACCGTTTTCGCCATGGAGAACACCCCGGTGGTCTTCCGATACATGGGGAAGATGGCGACCGGGTCCCCTTGCTCGAGGCAGACAGGAATCCAGAGGCGGCGTCCGTCCCGATAGCGGCGCCACCAGGCCTCGCACCACTCCCACGTGAGGAACGGGTTGGCATGCGGGCACCGCGCCACCAGTGCTGTCCAGGCCGGCCCCAATCGATTCAAACCGGTCTCGGTATCCACGAGT
>CAYQMG010000180.1:0-10775 GCA_964418585.1 uncultured Gammaproteobacteria bacterium
TTGTACCCCGACGCCTACGCCGACGCCCACGCCCACGCCGACGCCCACGCCCACGCCCACGCCTACGCCGACGCCCACGCCCACGCCCACGCCGACGCCGACGCCCACGCCGACGCCTACGCCCACGCCTACGCCTACGCCTACGCCGACGCCGACGCCCACGCCCACGCCTACGCCGACGACGGGGTCTACGCCTACGCCTACGCCGACGCCGACGCCCACGCCGACACCGACCCCTACGCCGACCCCTACGCCTACGCCTACGCCGACGCCCACGCCTACCACGACGCCTACCACGACGCCTACTACGACGCCTACCACGACGCCCACGTCGACGCCGTCGAGCCCCACGCCGGGGTCGACTCCGACTCCGACCGCGGTGCCCAACGGTACGTGGTCCGGATACTACACGTTGACGAGTGCGGTCAGTTCCAAGTGCATGGAGATACAAGGCGCCTCTGTCAGCAATGGTGGCAACGTCGATCAGTACACCTGTGCTACCGAGGACCATCAGATCTGGCAGTTCATGCACCTGGGAGGCGAGGTATACAAGATCATCAACCTGAACAGCGGGATGGCCTTGACCGTCGATGGGGGCGGCACGAGCGATGGAACGAACATCTTCCAGTACGATTATTATGGGTACGACTACCAAAAATGGACCATCGTTGCGTCGGGGTCGTCCTATGCGTTGAAGCCGGTACACGCGACCGGTAGTTGTGTGGACGTTACCGGTGGATCGGTCGCGGACGGTACGAACATCCAGCTCTCTACCTGCACCGGGAGCACGGAGCAGCAGTGGTCCATCGACCCGGTTCCGGCCACCGGGGCCACCTACTACGAAGTCATCAACGGGGAGACCGGGGCGTGCCTGGCGGTGGACGGTGAATCCACGTCCAGCGGCGCGAACGTGTCGGCTGTGAACTGCACGCAGTCACCGGCACAGGGGTGGAGTCTGGCCCACAAGGGATTCGGTGTCTACGTTCTGACGAACCAGAACAGCGGGCTGTGCCTGCACGTGGCCGGCGATTCTTCGGTTTCCGGAACCAACGTGGAGCAGGCCACCTGCGTGGACAGCGATGGAGAGAAGTTCCACGTCAGGAGCGCCGGAGGCGGCTACTACACGCTGAGTGGGGTGGACGACTCCGTATGTCTCGAGATCAAGAGCACATCCGACTGGAACGTGCAGCAGGGGACGTGCAGCAGCAGTTCTTTGAGGCAGGAATGGACCTTCTCCTCCTTGCCCTAGACCCGTCGTTGCCTCGCCCACGTTCTTTCCCTTGATTCCTTCCCGCTTTTCGGTGTAGATTCTGCCAGCCATTGGCTGGACACCCCCATTTCAGCAACGGAGATGCTCATGAACCTGCGAGAGGCACTCGAGATCAGTCTTGACTATGAAAAAAAGGTGCGAGACCACTACAAGATGGGCGTGGAGAAGATCACCAACCCGGTGGGCAAGCGGATCTTCACCACGCTGGCCGAGGAAGAGCAAAATCATGTCGATTTCCTGCAGAATCGGCTGGAGTGTCTCGACCGTCCCGAAACCGAGCCCATGCCGTTTGGCACCGTGGTCCCTCCGGAGTGGGTCGAAGCGGCCCAACGCAAGATCGAGCGTCCCCCGTCCGACGCCATTGCCACCCAGAGCGACATCGACCTGGTTAAACTGGCCCTGGAGCTGGAGCACGAGACCAGTGCATTTTACCGGTCATTGATGGACAAGCTGGAGAATGACGAGGACAAGAAGTTGTTTGAGCCGTTCATTGACATCGAGGACGGCCACATCTCCATCGTTCAGGCCGAACTCGATTCGCTTCAGGGGATCGGTTTCTGGTTCGACTTCAAGGAGTTCTCTCTGGAGGCGGGTTGATCCTCCATTTGCCGGGGCCTGGACTCCTGCTCTGGCGTGTCTCCGGGCGCCGGTCCGGGCGAGGCGGCGGCGAGCGCAGCGCCCACGATCCCGGCGTCGTTGAACAGCCGGGCAGGTACCACGCGGGTTCTGGTTTCGAGCAACGGGATGAACTTCTCGTGTTTCTTGCTGACCCCTCCGCCGATGATGAACAGGTCGGGCCAGAAGAGGTTTTCGACCCGGTTGAGGAACTCTGACAGGCGCGCGGCCCAGGCTTCCCATGTGAGGCCCTTTTTCTTCCTTATCCGGGCGGAAGCCCGGCGCTCCGCCTCCTTTTTGCGAATCTCCATGTGTCCCAGTTCGGTGTTCGGTACCAGTTTGCCCTGGTAAAACAGGGCGGAGCCGATACCTGTGCCCAGCGTGAGCATGAAGACCAGTCCCTGCTCGTTGTGGCCTGCGCCAAACCGCATTTCTGCAATCCCTGCTGCATCTGCGTCGTTCAACAGGGTCACGGGCGACCCCGTCCGGTTCGACAGGATCGAGGTGGCGTCTGCTCCAATCCAGGAGTCGTCCACGTTGGCCGCGGTCATGGTTTTGCCCCCCTTGATCACGGCCGGAAATGCGCAGCCGATGGGGCCGGTCCACTCGAAGTGGGCGGCCATGCGGGCGACCGCGTCGGAGACCGCGTCCGGGGTCGCTGGTTTCGGGGTCGAGATTCGATGCCGGGGCCTGATCAGGGTCCCGGTGGCCACATCCACGGGAGCCCCCTTGATCCCCGAGCCCCCGATGTCCACGCCGAGTACCTGCACGACTCTCCTCCTCTCCTGGTCCGATGACAGGGGTCCTGCCGTCCATGTTACCAGATTTTGACCTCATCGGCGCGGTCTCGCGTCCGGGCAGCACTGGTGGAACCAGCTTCCGCTTGACCCGACCCCGGAAGAGGGTACAGTGCGATCGGTGGAGACGTCGTGAGCATTCCTTGGTGCAACGTACCATCTCCTGGGACCTCATTTCCCACCGGGGGCGATGGATGGACACCTCCTCTCCAGACACCGGACTGTACCTGTTCACCGTCAGACTCGCCCAGGGGACCGATACCCGTATCGGAGCGCTCGGCATGCACCATTTCCCGCCTGGATGGTACGTCTACGTGGGATCCGCACGCCGTGCCCTGTCCCGGCGCGTGGCCCGGCACCTGCGCTGCCCGGCTCGAGTCCGCTGGCACATCGACCATCTCAACCGGATCGACCCCGGCGCTCCAGGCTTCGCCATCCTGCTTCCCGGATCGAGAATGACCGAGTGTGCCTTGAATCGACGGGTGGGCGCGGTGCCCGGCTTTTCCATCCCTGTCCAGAGGTTCGGCGCCAGCGATTGCCGGGAAGGGTGCCCGGCCCACCTGTGGTACACCGCACGTGCGCTCGCACCCTCCGAACTCGAGGATGAACTGGTGACATTGGTTGCTGACCGGCGCACACTGGTTCTTCATCGACCGTGACGTCTTGGCGTGAGACCAGAGCCCTTTCGAGCCCCTGGACCGAATGGCCGCGTTCAATCCTGCACCCACGCAGCGCCTTCCACCTCCCCTGCTTGACGTACTCGCGCTCGGGTGCCAAACTCTACAGGACGGGCGGCGGACTGAGCCGTCGCCATCGGCAGAGGGGTCCCGAATCAATCCTTGGGGTGAGCACATGACTTTACGACGATGGTCGATTCTGGCAGTTGCCTCCGTGGCGTTGTTGTCCATCTCCGAGTGTCAGGAGAGCGGGGACCTCACCGTTGTAGGTGTGATGTACCACAACTGGTGGGTGCCTTCCCGGTGGTCCGACAACCCACCCAACCATCCCTACGAACCCGTGCTCGGGCACTACGACAGTTCCGACCCGAACGTCATTCGCCAGCACATCGCCTGGTCCAGGCAAGCGGGGATCAACACCTGGGTGATCGATTTCTGGATCACGGACCGTGACCAGAGTTGGGTCGACCCCAACACCCAGGCGGTTGCGGACATTTGCGACCAGGAAGGCATGAACTATTTCTTCCTCATCGACGGCTGGTTCGAGTTTCTCGACGAGGCGGACCCCGCCTACGAGATCGCCTGGCGTGTCAATGCCCGGGCGGCCCCTTACTTCAATCGGCCCGGATACCTGAAGGTGGATGGCAAGCCTGTGGTCTTTTTCTGGGCGGCTTCCTACACCAACTGCACTCAGTTCGAGGCCATTCGGTCCGGCATCGAGGGCACGGTCGGATCGATCTACATGACCGGCGCTCTGGAGGACTGTTTCGATCTCCGGATGCAATACAATTCCTACACCCCCGAATGTTCGGCCAACGACTATTCTTGCCAACTGGCTCACCAGGAAGATCTGTGGCGCGACTGGTCCCGAAACGCTCAGCCCTGGGCGCCCACAGCCATTGCTGGATACAACGACACCGACGTTCGGGACGGCAACCCGGTGCTCGACCTGAACGAGGACTTCTTCCGACGCAGCATTCGCACCGCGTTCAGTTACCCTCAGCACCACCGGGACGGCTCGAACTGGCTTTTCGTCTGTTCCTGGAACGAGTGGCATGAGGGGAGCCAGATCGAACCATCGAAGGATTTCGAGAATCCCTACTTCCTCATCACCGCCATGGGCGAGGAGGTGGCCGCCTACCGGACAGTCCCATCTCCGTGAGTGACCATCGCAAGGAGAACCCCAAATGGACAATGGCCTGACCCTGCCCCGGATTCGCGCCCTCATGCTGGACATCGACGGTGTCCTCCTCGAGGACGGAGAGCCCATCCCCGGGGCGGCGGAATCCGTGCGCGCACTGCTGGGACTCGGCCTCGAGATCCGGTTCGTCACCAACACGACGGCCATGACCCGGCGCAGGCTGCTAGAGCGGCTGGAGCGGTTGGGGTTTCCGGTCACGGGCGATCGATTGTTCACCGTGGCCGCCCTGGCCAGGCGGCTGTTCGATCGGGCAGGAAAGAGTCGGTATCGACTGCTTGGGCCTCCCGAATTGGTGGAGGATCTTGGGCAAGGGCATGTGGCCCTGGACGACCCGTCGTCTCCGGACTGGGTGGTCATGGGACTTCACATCCCGGCATTTCAGCACGAGACGCTCAACATCGGCTTGCGTGACCTCCTGAATGGCGCAACCCTGGTCGCACTCCATGCCAATCGCGTTTGGAGGACACGCAGGGGCATGGAGGTGGGCCTGGGCGCCTATGTCCGCGCGCTCGAGTATGCGGCCCGAACCGAGGCCGTGGTCATGGGGAAGCCGTCTCGAGCGTTTTTCGAGGAGGTCCTCCACGACCTGGCCTTGCCTCCGGACCAGGTGGCCATGGTCGGGGACGACAGTGAGAGCGACGTGGGTGGTGCGCAGGCGGCCGGCATTCACGGGATCCAGGTCCGGACCGGGAAGTTCTCCCCGCGGTCCCTTGCCCTGGCCGGGGTCACGCCGGACCTGACCGTGGACGACATCAACGACCTGGCACGTCGCTTCCTTTCGGAACGGTAACCGCTCCGCCCGTGACTTCCCGTTCGTACCCGAGAACCACCCGGCCCAGGCCAACCCTCGGCGTCCCGCCACCTTCCCGTCAGTAGGGCACGAGCGGCAACGCGGTCTCGTAGTACTCGAGCCAGAAGTTAATCCGGTCCACATTGATGTCCGGCAGTACCTCGGTCTCCACCTGGTCGTCCAGGATTACCCGTTGGAACGACGAGCGATCCGACTGCCCCACCTCAGGCCAGGTCGGCACACCTGGAGCCTCCTGGTCGCAGTTCGGACGACCCGTGTGCGCCATGCAACGCCAGTAACCGATGACCACGTCCCGGAGTGCTTCGCGCTCGGTCTCGTATTCCGGGGGATAGAGTGCGCCATCCAGGCGGTCGAAAACGAACGGGAGTTCGAACCCGTGGGCAGCCCCGAATACGTAGTCGTAGGGAGGGATCAGCCGGTCATATCGGAAATGGTAGAGCCAGGTCGGCTGAAACGGCGATACCAGCCAGGCGAGATACTCGGAGCAGATCGGCTCGAACGTCATGTCCAGGATGTCGGTGAACTGATTGTAGGGCGTGGCCGGGTCGTAGGTGTCTCGAGGATAAAGCGCCTCCACCGCGTCCACGTCGTCCCCGAACAGCAGGCGCATGTAGGTGTTGTATTCCACCTCGGTCATCCCCGCCAGGTTGGCGTAGAAAAGCTTTTGCTCGTCCCGGTTCGCTCCAATGATGAGCGGAACGTGCGCGATGTCGCCCGATATCAGATCCTGTTCCGCTCCAGACTGAACCACCACGCCGTCCCGGGCCGGCTTGAACGACGAGAGCGGAAAGCCTTCCGACGCGAACGGCTCCATGAGTTCGGCTGTGGTCTTCCCGTAGAGATAATCTCTCACCCAGGTCAATCCCTGGGCATCCAGGAACGCACCCGCTTCCTCCTCGCTGCTCAGACCGTCCGCCACCACCATGGCCTCGATCAGTTCCTCCGCGTGATCCCGGGCTTCGCTCATCGAACGAGTGGCATAGCAACCGCTTTCCACAATGGCGCGGTGAAACAACTCGTCCGCGAGAGGACTCACCAGCAACGACCAGGTGTTCACACCCCCGGCCGACTCACCGAAGATCGTCACACGGTTCGGATCTCCTCCGAACGCACGCGCGTTGTCCTGGATCCATTCGAGCGCCCGCACCAGGTCCAACGTGGCATAGTTGCCCGAGTCCCCCGCAATGTCTCCGGTCGCAAGCGCCTCGTGATAGAGGTACCCGAACAGGTTCAGCCGATACTGGACCGTCACGAGCATCACCCGGGCTCGAGCCGCGAGATGGGCTCCTTCGTACAGCGCTCCGTCCGTTCCACCGGTGACATTGCCTCCCCCGTGAATCCACATCATCACCGGCAGGAGCGTGCCCGGATCCGCTGACGGTCGCCACACGTTCAGATAGAGACAGTCCTCGTCTCCGATGATGTAGTACTCGCTCTCACCATCCCCGTCCTCGTCTCGCTCCTCGAACTGGGCACACACCGGGGAGAAGGTCGTCGCCTCCAGCGGTTCCGTCCACGGTTCCGGCGCTTGCGGCGCCCGCCAGCGCAGGGGCCCCACCGGTGGAACAGCGAAGGGGATCCCCAGCCAGGCCACAGTGGACATCTCGTCCTCGAATCCCACCACCTCTCCCGACGTTGTCTGGATCTCCAGCGGCATCTGGGGGGGCTCCACCGGTGTGGGGGCCGCTGTTGGTGTCGGCGACAGAGCCGGGGGCGGTGACGGAGTCGGGGCCGGCGACGGAGACGGGAGAGGCGTGGGCGACGGATGTGAAACCGGAGTCGGGGTCGATGACGGTGATGGTCGAGGAGTGGGTGACGGTTCCGGAACCGGCGACGGCGAAGGTGGCTGCCCGGTCGGCGTGACGCCGGTCCAGGGGGTTTCGGGGGGGAGGGAAGGTGCCAGGGTATTCTGAACCGGAGTCGGGGTCAGCTCCACGGTGGGCGACGGCGGCCGGGTCGGAGTCGACTGAACGGTGGGAGTGGGGGAGGGAGACGAAGCGGCGTCGTCCGTTTCGCCCGAGCATGCGAGCAAGAGGAGCAAGGAGACCAGAGCTGACAGCGAGTGGGTGACGCGAGCTAGCATGGTGCCCTCCGCTGGAAGATTGCACGGGCCGATGGCGAGGTTTCCGACCCACTTGGTTTGCCCATTCGATTGTACAACCATGGGACGGCACTTCAAAAGAAACAACGGCGGCGCGCGTTGGGAGCTGGAACGAACGTGGGTGAGGTCGAAACGACCTTGCGTGTTCCGGCCGAATCTGGCTAGACTGAGGGTCGTCTCCCTCGAGTGTGAACCAACCAGCGTCGGGACTTGCTTTGATGAGAGTGTTGAAGGCGCAGTTGTCCTATTTTTTCAACGAGAGTCGGCTGCGCCGAAACGTGTTGGCGCTGGTTCGATATTTTGCATTTCTCGCCGCGATCGTGGGCCTGTGTGCGGTGGGCTTCCAGGCCATCATGGTTTTCGTGGAAGGACGGGACTACTCCTGGACAGCGAGTGTCTACTGGGTCCTGTCCACCATGAGCACGTTGGGGCTGGGCGACATCGTGTTCGAGAGCGATGTGGGCCGCGTGTACACCGCCCTGGTCTTGATTGCCGGTATCGTGCTGCTCCTGGTCATGCTTCCGTTCGTATTTGTCAACTTCTTCTATGCCCCCTGGTTGGGCGCCCATGTTCGTCTGGAAGCGCCGCGGCGGGTGCCGCCCAATCGGAAAGGGCATGTGTTGATCACGCAGCACGACAGCCTGTCCACGTCGCTCATCCGGAAACTCCGGGTCTACGGCATTCCATATCATGTGATCGAGGCGGATGCCGCGCGTGCGGCCGAGTTGGTGGACATCGGTCTATCCGTGCTGAACGGACGACCGGACCGGGCCTCCACCTGGGACGCGGCTCGAGCTGCTGACGCGCGGTTGGTGGTGGTGAACGGCAGCGACGAGGTGAACACGAACACGGTGCTGACCATTCGTCATTCTACCCCGGACGTTCCCATTGTGGCGGTGGTGGATCGGGTCCACTCGGTCGGCGTGCTGGAACTGGCCGGAAGTGACCGGGTGCTGCCGTTGAAGCAGCGGCTGGGGGAGCAACTGGCCAACCGGGTGAGCGCCCGTCATGCCGAGGCTCGAGTCATTGGGTCGATTCTGGATCTGAAGATTGCAGAGTTTCCGGTGCACAGCACGCCGTTGGTGGGCAAGCGGATCCGGGATCTCGTGCTCCGGGAGGTGCTCGGAGTCAACGTGGTTGCAGTCTGGCAGCGGGCGAGGCTCAAGCCTGTGCACCCGGATCTGGTGCTGGATGAGCGCAGCGTGGTGGTCGTGGCCGGGACCGAGGCGCAGTTGGCCGCATTGAACGCTTTTCTGATCATCTACGACACGAACGAGAGTCCAGTGGTGGTCATCGGCGGGGGAGTGGTGGGATGTGCCACCGCCTCGGCGCTGCGGCGTGCCGAGATCCCGGTGAACCTGGTGGAGGTGGACCCTCGAGTCGCCGCGCGGGTCGAGGGGGTTGCGGACCGCCTCATCGTCGGCGACGCGGCCGACCGGGCCATTGTGGAGCAGGCCGGACTGCTGGATACGCCCAGCACCGTGATCACCACCAACAACGACGACCTCAATCTCTACTTGACCGTGTGTTACCGCCGACTTCGTCCCGACCTTCGGATCGTGTCGCGTCTCACCCACGAGGAGAACGTCGCTGCCATGTGTGGCGCCGGTGCCGATTTCGTCCTCAGTTCCTCCACGCTGGGCAGTGAGGCGATCCTCTCCTTCATCCAGCACCGGGAGATGGTGATCCTTGGCGAGGGCACGGAACTCCTCTATGTCCCTCTTCCCCGAGCGCTCGAGCACCGTACCCTGGCTGAGAGTGGTATCGCGAGCAGGTCCGGGCTCAACGTCATTGGGGTCGAAAAGGACGGGGTCGTGGTCAGCAACCCACCGCCTGCCACTCGCCTGGAGCCGGGCAGCACCCTGATTGCGCTGGGCACGGCGGCACAACTCGACCGGTTCACCCGGGTCTTCTCGACCCGGAAATGGCTGCTCGGCACCCTCGGGGCCTTGTGGGGACGCCAGGAGCCCTCGGAGGAACAACCGTTTGCAGGAGAGCGTGGGCGATGAGTATGAGACCGAACTACCTGCCGGCCGTTCTGGCAATTCTGGCCATCGTCGGGGTCCTGGGGGGGACGCTCTACTATTTTTCGCACACACTCGGAGGCTCGGATAGCCCCGTGGGAAAGGCGGTGGAAGCCTTCGTCCTCGAGCCCCCACCTCCGACCTGGCGAGATGACCAGGTCTCGGCTCCCAACGTACAACTCGCCATCCAGCAGAAAGGCGCTTACCTCAGGAAAACCTTCGAGAAGCACGGGGTCGCCTATCCCCCACGGATGGCGTCGATACGAATTTTCAAGGATGAGCAGGTACTTGAGCTGTGGGCCGGCCCCACCGATGAGGGTACCCTGACGCTCGTGGACACCTTCCCCCTGTGCCTCGAGCACCGGGATATCCTCACCGTTCCTCACAACCGGCCCGCCCCTGGTGCTGCACCTTCCACGCACGCCCTTCCGGGAAAAACCAGGCCCGAGGCTGGCGAGGAACCGCCCCCGATTCCCGAAGGGTTCTACTCCATCGACCGCTATTTCTCCAGAGACTTCACCTACTTCCTGTCGCTCAAGTTGGACTATCCCAATCCCGCAGACCGGGCGCGAGAGCCGCGCAGGCGCCGATTCCCGGATCTGTTCGTGCGAGGAGGCTGTGAGCGTGGGACCAGCGTGCACCTGGACACCGAGGGGATCATGGCAGTCTACCTCGTGGTCATGGAGGCCCATGCGGCGGGTCAGGCAAAGGTCCCGGTCCACGTGTTCCCCTCGAGGATGACTCCCGAGGTCACCAGTCGACTGATCCGGTCCGCCGGCCGAAACGCACGTCAGCGGGCATTGTTTGAACAACTTCGACAGGGGTACGACCTTTTCGAGCAGCAGCACCTACCACTCGTGCCCACTGTGGACGCACGCGGCGACTACGTGTTCAGCTCCTCTGATGCGACCCCCTCGGCAGAATGACTGCGAGCCCATGGAAAGGGCGTCCCGGCGAGGCAATCAAGAAAACGGCTGCTGATTTCTGTCAGCTTTTTCGGCTTGGGGTCCAACAAGTATGGTGAAAGCGCGGAGCGAGAGGCGGGGCGAACTGGCCACTCTCGAGCCGGGGCAGGATGGGAAGTGGTGCATGTAACGCCCTGCTCGGTGCGATTTCCCTGGAGAGGGTTCCAGGAGAGACAACGAGGACGGGACAATGAAGAACGAGCAACAGCCCGGTGCCGGGAGGGACCGTGCGGGTAGAGGCGAAGACCTGGAACGGGGCGATGTCGAGAGGGCGGAGCGTGGTTTCGCCACGTCGGTGTCTCTGGACCAGGTGC
>CAYQMG010000181.1:0-18194 GCA_964418585.1 uncultured Gammaproteobacteria bacterium
GTCGGCGGATACGACGTCGGCGTCGGCGGATACGGCGTCGGCGTGGGAGGTACCGGGGTCGGGGTCGGAGGCACCGGCGTCGGGGTCGGAGGCACCGGCGTCGGGGTCGGAGGCACCGGCGTCGGCGTGGGAGGCACCGGCGTCGCCGTCGGAGGCACCGGCGTCGGGGTCGGAGGCACCGGCGTCGCCGTGGGAGGCACCGGCGTCGGGGTCGGCGGCACCGGGGTCGCCGTGGGAGGCACCGGCGTCGGGGTCGGCGGCACCGGGGTCGGGGTCGGCGGCACCGGGGTCGCCGTGGGAGGCACCGGCGTCGGGGTCACCAGTATGGGAGGCACGGTCGGTGTCGGTTCCACCGGGATTGCCGTGGGTGTGGGTGGCACCGCGGTGGGGGTGGGTTGAACTGGAATCGTGGTTGGTGTCGGCGTGGTGATGGGGGTATCCGTCGAGTCGTCGTCTGTCATGGGGCCGCATGCCTGCGTCATGAACGCGCACGCCATGACGAGCCCCAATCTGAGAATCTTGCTGGTCATATCGCTGCTTCCTCACGAGTTCAATGGTTTTCGGTCAAGGAGGAGTCATGACCCGACGCCTGGTGATGTCGTCGGCACCTCTCTCCATGCTCCAGCCCGGGGAATCCACTGCTCAGCGTTACAATTCTCGTGCCGCAATCTCGGGAGCGGGGCAGAGCGTGGCTGCAATGTTGGAGCAGGAGTCAGCGTCGTCCCGGGATCCCGGATCCGATTGATTCGACGAACCTATTCTCCGGTATCGAATTTCTGGAGGACGCTTGAGGATGGGCTGGTTCCGGAAGGAAAGCCGGACCCGGCCCTGGAAGTGGTGGCGTGTCCGACAGCACCTGTGGGTGGACCGACACCTGGGGCGAAGCGCCGTCTGGCCGACCGGAGGGCCATGGAGAACGAATCTTGCAGGGTGCGTGTCCAGGAGGCGCTTGATGCGGAGGCCCATGGGCGCTATCATTGGGGACGTTGTTTCGACTGCAAAGGTGCCCGCATGAGCGGGTGAAACGGGAAGCCGGTGAGAGTCCGGCGCGACCCCCGTCACTGTAACTGGGGACGCCAACGAATCGATGCCACTGGGTTTCGCCGGGAAGGCGCGTTGGGCGGTTGATCCAGGAGCCAGGAGACCGGCCTTTGCAGGACGTTCCGTAAGTCCTTCGGGGATGAAGGATGGGGCGCGCTTCTGCCTGGGGGCGAGGTCGCGTCTCCCGGGCACGGATCTCGTTTCGAGTTCCCCGCCTGAGTCGAGGTTGCCTCGAGTCGTCACGGACCATCGTTCCGATCTCCGAATGGCTTGTCGTCTACACAACCGGTCGGCCGAATGGGCCGCAAAGCGAAAGGAGACGCCGAGTCATGCACAAGACACTGCACCACCAGGAGACACCCACCATCTGGCCACCCCTCGTTCGGACCGCAGGACGGCCGTTCGTCGCGGCCATTCTCACCGCCCTGCCCTTGCTGGCGGGTTGCGGTGCTTCAGGGGATGACGACGACACGTCCCCGGAACCTTCCGAGACGCCCGGGGTGACGCCTTCACCCTCCCCCGAGGTCACACCGACCCCCACACCGGAACCCACGCCGTCTCCCACGCCCGAGAGCCTCGAAATCGTGGGGGTCTACACCGATGATTGGGGCTCGACGCACGAGGTCACCGAGGAATCCTGGACCATGACCATGGGCGAGGACGTGAGCGTGTTCCACATCACCCAGTGGTCCAACGACGAGGAGTTCCTGGTCGCCCAAAATGACTCGAGCAATGCCTGGAACCCGGACCTGTGGAGCCGATTCGACTGGACCTGGAGCCAGGAGGATCTCTACTTCTGCCAGACGGAATTCGGCGCAGAGAGCGAGGAAGCGGCCGTCACAGCAGCCGGGGCCGACCGATCGGACCTCGAGGCCGGTTGCGGCGGATTCGCCTGGTCCAGACTGAATCCGGACACCGGCACCGCGCGCATGGTTTGCGCCTCCTCCCGGGACGCCGGGACCGATCCCTACGCCGATTGCGTGGTCGACTACACCCCGGGCGGCCCGATGGAAGAGATGTTCGGCTTCGACCGGTTTCCCGAGGTCGTACTCGGCCCACCTGAAGGCGGGGGCGCCGACCAGGGGGGAACCGATGTGCTCTCCCTGGGATGTGGGGGTCGGATCACCCTGTTCTTCGACGACCCCATCGCCGTGGACGGGCCGGGGCCGGATTTCATCGTGTTCGAGAACCCTTTCCAGACCGGCGAGACCACGTTCGCCGAACCGGGACGGGTCTCGGTGAGTGAAGACGGCGAAACATGGACCACCTTTCCTTGCGACCTGGACGGGGAAGCAACCTGGCCGCCCTCAGGCTGTGCAGGCGTAAACCCTGTGTTCGCTGCTTCCTCCAGTGACGTGGACCCGCTCGACCCGGAAACCGCAGGCGGAGACGCCTTCGACCTCGCCGACGTGGGAGTGGATCGAGCCCGGTATGTCCGGATCGAGGATGTGAGTGAGGCCTACTACGGGACCACGACCTGGTGTGAGGGGTCGAGCGGCGGATTCGATCTGGATGCCGTGGCATTGATCCACACGGAATGAACGCCGGCAGCCGGCTCCACGCCGGAACGTCACCGAATCCGACAGAATCCACGGCTGCTCGTTCCAGTCGATGGCCATGATTTCGGCGCACGTGCCGCCCGCCAACAAGTTTTCACGGTCACGACACAAATCGGCGACCGCATCTCGAGCCCCGGCCTCGTCGGCCAGGATCTCCATTTCCCAGGCCCAGGTCCGGCATGCGTCGAGGAAGTCGGCGGCGTCCGCGTACCCGGCCGCCGTCCAGTCCAGGCCGGCCTCGGCCAGGCAGGCGGCATAGGCGTCCTGGGCCTGCGCGCACATGGTGGTGCACGAGGCCGGGACGGAACGGCACCCAATCTGCCCCCCTCCTGCGACCAGGCCGAGCACTGCGGCAATCCCTGCAAGCCCGGTCCTCCTGCCGACGCCGGTCCTCCTCGATCTCATCGTGACCTCCCCGATACGCTACAAAAACGTGAGGCTGTAGGGCGGCATCTCCAGGGCGATGGGTTGCTCGCCCGTCAGGCGCTCGCACCGATCGATATCGTAGACGATGATCCCGCCGCCCGCCCCCGGGTCGGCCGGGCCGGGCCGGGCGGCAATCCATGCCTGGCCGCGATCGTCGGCTGCAATCGAGGCCAGGTAGAGATCCGTGCGCTCCGCGACCCGATAGGTTCCGGCCTCGAGGTCCAGGCAATAGATGCCGTATTGCCACCGGGCGTCCGACGTGATGAAGACGGCCTTTCCATTCCGGGAAGCAGCCACGGGTCCCAGGTTCTCCTGAATCGTCTCTTCTTCCACCAGGGGAGCGGAAAACCGACCTTCGGCCACGTCGAACAGCCGAATCGCCCCGTCGAACGCCAGGTCGTGCTGCGGTGTAAAGAAGACCCCGGTCCGCACGATCAGCGCGTCCTCCCGTCCCGGATAGGGGTGCACCGTGGGCGCGTTCCCGGCGTCCCACGCCTCGAGCACGGTCCGGGACCGGCAATCCACCTTCACGATCGTACCGCCCGCGGGCATCCACCCTCCCAGTTGATCGAACTGCTCAAGGGCCACGTAGAGGGTATCACCGAATCGGACCATCGTGGCCGCTTCCGGACTGCCATCCCCGTCGTCGAAATCGGAAAGATCCACTTCGTCGATCATCCAGGCCGTCGCCGGATCGTAGACAGGAAGATAGTCTCGAGAGTGAAGCGTCACGAACAGTCCGCCGGCGCACATCATCGCAACCTGAGGGTTGGCCCGGTCACCGACCGAAAACTCCACCACCGGCGCTTCGAGCGCGCCCGGTTCGTACAGGCGTACGTTGTCGAACCCGTACCGATTGAGCAGAAAGAGCCACCCGCCGTCCGCCATCACGGCAGGGTCTGACGACACCGTGGCGATGGCGTCCTCGACCGCCCATGTCTCCTCGTCGACCACGGCCAGAGCGCCCACCGTGTAGTCGGAGGCCACGGTGGCCACCACAGCCACGCCCTCGGTGCGGGCGCGGAGCGGTCCCGGAGTGGCCTCCGAATCCGGCGCAGTGCCGGAATCGTGGCAGGCGCCCAACAAGAACAGGGTCCACAAGGTCAGCACCGGGCCTGATCGGGTGCGATGAGTCGCCTTCATGTCGTCCTCCCCTCAGAACCGGCCCCGCACGGTCACCATGATGGTCCTCCCGGGCAACGGATATCCCACGAAATCGGTCATGGCCTTGACCACCTTCTCACCATCCTCCGCAGCCAGACTGTCTCGAGGCACCACGTCCACGATACGATTGGTGAGATTGGCGATGCTCATTTCCACAGACGGCCAGGGCGGTCCCGGTGTGCAGCGTGCGAACACGCTGTGCAAGGTTCGAGGCGCCGACTCGTTGATATTGGGTGTGTCCCAGTAGTTGGCGGCTGCAAACTGAAACAGGTATCCCACCCGGACCAGGGAGCGCCACAAAAGCGTGGTCCGTGAAAAAACAAGCCAGGGTGGCATCCTGGGGAGCACGTTGCCGTGCTGATCCGGGATGTCGGACAGGTTCAGCGCCCGCGTCCAGGTGACCCCGGTCTCCACCTGGACCAGGTCCCAGGCTTCCGCTGAAATGGAAGATTCCACGCCGGTAACCCGGGCCCGGCCCACGTTGACCGCCCGCATGGTATGCTGCGAATTCTGAACGAACACGATGAGGTTCTTCGCCTCGTTCCAGAATCCGGTCAGGCGGCCCCGCCCCTGAACGCCCCCCACGGCTCGAGCCTCCAGGTGCACTCCCAGGTCCCACTGCCACCCGGCCTCCGGCGCGAGGGCCGGGTTCCCCTGGATGTAGCCCCGGTCCCCAAACAGTTCGGTGGGATCCGGCGGCCGGAGGTACCGTCCGGCATTGCCTTTGAACGCAAGACCTGGTCCCGGCCGGACCACCAATCCGAGCCGCGGGTTGACCGCCCACAACAACGGGGGCGCCCCCGGTTCCTCCTGCTCCGGCGCGGTTTCCGGGTCCCCGGTCCCCGACTCGAGCGCACGGTTGTCCACCAACGGAACCTGAACCCCCGGCTGAACCTGCACCGCCGCCTGCTGAAACTGAAGCGTGGCGCCCACGGACAACGTGGCGGCACGACGACGCAGCGGCGGGTCTTCTTCCCCTGTGTCCAGGTCGCGTGCACCATACCCGTCACGCCGAACGTCCAGTGACATCTCGCCCAGAGCGGAAGGGCCTCGGACCTGGATCAGGTGGACTCGAGCGCCCAGGTTCGATGTATCAGACTGCCGCGTTCCAGCCCCGAGCCCAACCTCGTTGAGCGGGTCGGCAAACGTCTCGCGCCGCCAGCGTGCCCACATCTGGGTCCGGGGCGCCCAGGACCCTCCCGCCGGCATGTACCCGGCGACCAGGAGGTTGGAAAACGTGTCCAGCCGCGCGGCTCGAGCAGGCGCTTCAGCATACCCCGGAATCCCTTCATCGCGCCGAAGCAGCCGTTCCAACACGGTCCAGGTGCCGGTGGACGTTTGCAAACGCCACCGCCCCAACCCGTTCACCTGCACCTTGTCGTTGTTGCTCCGGGTCCGCAGGTGGTCGTCAAACATCTCGTTTTGTGTCCCGTTGTCGTCAAAGTAGAGAAAATCGCCTCGAGTGCTCAGGGCTTCGACCATGAGAAACATGTCTCCCGGGCGGCCGAGCGCGACGCCGGTCAGGCCGGTCCAGGCGTGCACCCGGGCTGTGTGAAAACTTCCAGCGGTCACGGAGACGAGGGTGGGTTGTGGAGGCAGGTCTCGAGTAACCAGATTCACGACCCCGCCCATGGGGGAGGCGCCAAGGGCCAGCGGCGCATTGCCCTCGTAGACTTCGACCCGCGAAAAGGCTTGCAAGGGGAGTTCAGACAGGTTGACGATCGACACACCGTCGGGATTCAGGGGCACTCCGTCCAGGTAGACCTGCACCTGCTTGAGCGTGGATCCCCGAATGGAGACTGCGGAAAAATCCCCCGGTCCCCCGAGTCGCTGCACAGTGGCACCGGCCACCCCGCCCACCACCTCGGCAACGTCACTCGTGGCCGACAACCGCTCATCCACACGCACGATCGAGAGAGACGCGGCGGTGGCGGCCGGGTCGGGCACCCCGGTCTCCGTCTCCACCGTGACGGCCGGTTCCACCGGTATCCGGTCGTCCGTCTTCTCCGAATACGAGGTCTCTCCTGCCAGACCATGGGCCGGACAACCCACCGCCAGGCACAAGGCGAGCGCCACGGTGATGTGCTGATGAGAAGGCAACGCCGCCTCCGCCGGGACACGCTCGAGCACTCCCTGCGGAGGGCGCGTCCCATCCTCCCACCCCGAAGGATGCGTGGAACGACTGCGAAGGCCGGTCTCCTGGCTCCCGGATCAGCCGCCCGACGTGCCTTCCCGGATGATCTCCAGTGGCCCGTTACGCCGGACGTTCCCGGTCACAGTGACGGGGGTCGCGCCGGATTCTCACCGGCTTCCCGTTTCACTCGCTCCTGCGAGCACCTCCGCAACACGACTCCTTGAAACCTACCCGCCTCCCGGCCTCGAGTCAAGACGCTCCTCGAACCCTCGGCCGTCATCCGTTCCCGACACCACCGGCCGATGGCCTGAACCAAAACTCGAGCAACCTGGCTCGGTACCCGGGCGGGCCCAGGATTCGGCCCCGTACCACGCCGATTCACGGCCCGGTCGACCCGACCGGATGGTCCAGGATGTGCGGGCGCTCGAGGCCGTGCGCGAGCATGAGCGATTCGTTGGAGAGCAGTTCCCGGGAAGGTCCAGCGGAAACCACGCGGCCCCTGTCCATCAAGATGAGCCGGGGGCAAAGCGACACCACCATCTCCAGGTCGTGTGTGGCAATGATCTGTGTGACCGGGAGCCGCCGAAGCAGCGCAATCAGTTCTCGACGGCCTCGAGGATCCAGGTCCGACGTGGGCTCATCCAGGACGAGCAGCGAAGGACGACAGGCCAACACTCCGGCCAGGCACACCCGTCGTTTCTCGCCTCGGCTCAGGTGATGCGGCATGCGCTGCTCAAACCCCTCGAGCCCCACCTGGTGCAGCGCCTCCGCCACCCGGGCACCGACGGCGGTTCGATCCAGACCTTGCTGCTGCGGACCAAACGCCACGTCATCGTACACGGTGGGACAGAAAAGCTGGTCGTCCGGATCCTGAAACAGGAGGCCGACCCGGGCACGCACCTCCAACAGGTGCGTCCGTGTCACCGGCGTGCCGAACACGAACACTCGAGGATCGTTCGACGGACGCTCGGGCAGGAGCCCGTTGAGATGAAGCAACAACGTGGACTTGCCCGCGCCGTTCGGCCCCACCAGAGCCACCCGCTCGCCTTCCTCCACCTCGAACGTCACCCCTTGCAACGCCGTCGTGCCGTCCCGGTACCGGTAACCAAGCTCATGCACCTGGAGCGCCTTCACCCTTTCCACCCCCGCGCGACCATGGCCGCATGGATGCGCGCCGCCCGGTCCGTGGCTCTCAGAAACAGGTGCGCCACCACCGTGGACAAAGCCTCCCACTCAAACCGCTTCCGGGACACAAACGTCCGGCTCGCTCGAGCACGCCGCATCCGCTCGGACTCCTCGAGCAGCACAAACTGGTAGCGAAAGGCGAGCGCCAGCGTGGTGAGCAGCAGCGGAGGCACCCGCAGGCGCTCCAGGACCCGGAGCACTTCACCGAACGGGGTGGTCGCGGCCACTGTGACCATCGAAAGCAAGCACACCGTGCTCCGCACAAGCAGCGCCACGAATCCCCGCCACCCGTCCGGCTGCCACAGGGCCATCAGGGCCACCCCGACCAGGACCGGTTCCATCCAGAGGACCTTGCGCACCAGGAACCAGGGCGGAATCCGGCTCACCACCACCACGGCCACCAGCACGGCCGCTTCCAGCCCGTACACCCACCAGGCATACCGGGGCACCGCCAGCGCCACCGCCACCAATCCCACCCCGGCCGACAACTTCAGCCAGGCCGGCCGACGATGAACCGGGCTCTCCATCCGCGCGTATCGATCCAACATCTCCCGGTGCACCACCACGCTCCTCCGCGCCTACTTTCCGGCGTCCGGAACATGCGCACCGCCCCGAAACGTGAGGGCTCGAGCCAGCAGGTAGGAAAGGAAAAAAGCCACCACGGTTCCTGCCAGGCCGGCCAGGATGGTCGTGAGAGCGACGGAGTCGACCCCGGGCACGGCATAGTCTGGCAACGGCGCATGCAACGGAACGACCTCCGCCGCACGATGCTCGAATCCCAGGGTGGCGGCAACCTTCTCCAGACCGTCCGGCCAGGAGCTCGCGAATGGAGCCACGAAGACCACCAGGCCCACCGTGACCAATGCTCCGTACACCAGGACATCACGGACTCGAGGCGCACGTTCGCGCTCCCGTTCGCCATCGAACAGATCAGGACGCACCCGAAACACCGCGGCCACCACCAGGGTCGTGATCAGTGCCTCGCCCAGCCCAATCAGCATGTGAACACCCGCCATGGCAGGAAGGACCAACCGCCACGGCACGATCCCGGACAGGGCGAGTTGCCCGGCACACGACACCGCCGCCGCCACGGTCGAAAGCCAGGATCCAAACGCCGTGCCCACCAACCGCCCACGCTCGCCTGGAAACACGCGCTGTATCGCCCGGTAGGTGGCATAGCCCACCCCTGGCGCCAGGATCGCCATGTTGAACACGTTGGCCCCCAACGCCGTCACCCCCCCGTCGGCGAACAGGAGACACTGCAGAATCAGAACCGCGCTCATCACCACCACCGCAGCGGCCGGGCCAAGCAAAACCGCCACCAACACCGCACCCACCAGGTGTCCCGACGTACCACCGGCCACCGGGAAGTTGAGCATCTGGGCCGCAAACACGAACGCTGCAGACAGGCCGAGCAAGGGAACCGAACTGGCAGCCAGCGTCTTGCGCACCCTCCGCAAGGCATAGCCCAACCCGAGGGCAGACAAAACCCCCGTGGTCACTGCGGTCGGAACATCGATGAATCCATCTGGAATGTGCACCTGCACCCTCCCCTCTCGCCCCCCCAAGGCCGCACCTCGACTCACCGGCGCCCCGGACACGGGCTGAGTCTCAACCGGGAAACGTCCGCCCCGTGGTCGTCACCGTCAGGCGCCCGTGCTTGACGCCCTTGTCCGATATCAACGTATCCGCCAACGCCCGGACCTGGACCGACGAACCACGCACCACCAGGACTTCCAGGCAGTTGTCAGGATCCAGATGCACGTGCAGCGTGGAAATCACACATTCGTGGTGCGCATGCTGCACCCGCGTCAGCCTGGCCTGCAAATTCGGACGATGATGATCGTATACCAGTGTGATCGTCCCTGCGATCTCCTCCGCCCCGGTTCGTGCCTCGTGCTCCACCAACTCGTTCCGGACCATGTCCGCAATCGCCTGGGAACGGTTGCCGAGTCCTCGAGCGACCACCATGGCGTCAAGCTGTTCGGCCAGCCTGGCGGGCATGGAGATACTGAATCGGGCCACCCGGTCGCGCATTCTGATTGTCCTTCGTGTTACGCCTCCGGAAAACCGTAACACCCTCCGCACGCCAACGTCAAGTCGCTCCGCGTCCAGCTCGGCCTACCCATACGCGGCCGAACATAGTAGATTGAACGAAGACGGCAACGAAGCAAGGAGGTGCACATGGGAGCTTCCAACGGGTTTCGAAGCAACGTCCGCCTGCTCGCCGGGCTGGGGTGGGTGGTCGTGATGAGCCTGGTTCTGACCGGCCAGGACGGCTGCCAGGGGTCGGATGAGGACGGGGATGGATGGACGACCGGAGACGGTGATTGCGACGACGCGGACGCATCCATCTACCCGGGCGCCTCGGAGGTATGCGACGGTCTGGACAACGACTGCGACGGGGTCGTCGACGAGGATGCCGGCGACGTTCGGGTCTACGTGGACCAGGATGGAGATGGTTTCGGGACCGAACCGTCGCTCGAGGTTCCCTGCGACGCGGTTCCCCCCTATCATGTCCTGCGTCGAGGGGACTGCAATGACGCGAACGCATCGATCCATCCCGGGGCGTCGGACGCGCCGGGGGACTGGGAGGACAGCGACTGCGGTGGTTCTCTGGATCCGGACCCCCACGTCGGCCTTGGCGATGAATCGTTCGACTCCATCCAGCAGGCCCTGGATGCGGCCCAGGATGGCACCACCATCTGGGTGGGACCCGGTATCTACCTCGAGCACGACATCACCTTCCGCGGCAAGCAGGTCCACCTCGCCTCCACGGACGGCGCCGCGCGTACCCGCGTGGACGCCGGCGGGCAGGGCTCGGTCTTCCGGTTCGAATCCGGGGAAGGCCCGGCTGCGCAACTCGACGGGTTCACCCTCACCGGCGGACACGCCGAACTGGGCGGTGGACTCTTCATCAGCGGCTCGAGTCCCTCGGTCACCGGGTGTACGGTCACCGGCAATGTGGCCGAATCCGACTGCGTCGAGGCCGGAGAGGCGATTACCTGCCACGGGGGCGTGGGTGGTGGACTGTTCATCGCCACGGGCCGCCCGCGCGTGTCCAGCACGGTCGTCTCGGGCAACGAGGCCCTCGGACGCTGCGGCACCCGGCTGCAAGGAGGCGAACTCGAGGTGGTCTGCGGGGGTGGAGACGGTGCCGGGATCTACCTGACGGACGGGATGATCACGCTCGACACGGTGATGGTCGAGGACAACGAAGGATGGGGTGACGGGGAGGCGAACAGCAACGTACCGCTGGACACCGTGCCTGACGGCGCTGGATTGTTCGCTGAGAACTCGGAAGTGGTCGTGCTGGAAGGATCATTTCGAGGCAACCTGGCGCACGAGGTCTGCGTGGACGTGTTCGGGATGTCCCTTTGCGCCGGGGGCAACGGCGGCGGCCTCGCCTTGTTCGACTCGGTCCTCACCATGTCCGGCACCTGGGTGGGGGAGAACGAAGCCGAATCCGGCGGTGGACTCGCCCTGGAAGGAACTGCGACCGGCGACCTGACTTCCTGCACAATCCAGCAAAACGCGGCTCGAGACAACGGTGGCGGGATCCTCCTGGCCGACACGGCGGCTCTGGCGATGGTCGACAGTGTGGTGACCGGAAACCGTGCCCCTGAAAGCGGCGGCGGGGTGAACCAGGATGACACGTCGAGCCTGACGTTGACCCACGGCGAGGTGACCGGGAACAGCGCCACATGGGGCGGAGGTGTCGCCACCTCGATGGACAGTGTGACCGACCTGGCCTACATACTGTTCTCGAGCAACACGGCCGACTACGGTGGCGGTCTCCATTCGGTGGGGGACGCGACGATCACCCACTGCAACTTTGTGGACAACGTGGCCACCGGTGAGGGTGGGGGGATCTTTCGGTGGTACGGGTCGGTCTCCGTGGACCACACGATCTTCGCATTCAACGTGGGCTACGAGATCTACGACCTGACCGACGCATCCAATCGCATCGCCCCCGAATACTGCGCCCTCTGGACCCCTTACGGCGATGCCCACAATCTCCTGGACATCCCGGACTCCACGCTCGAGGTGGACCCCGGTTTCCTGACCTTCTCTCCAGACGGCGACCCGTCCAACGACGACCTGCACCTCCAACTGCAATCCCCCCTGGTGAATGCCGGCGCGCCCACCCAGACCGACCCGGACGGTTCCCGGGCAGACATCGGGATCTACGGAGGCCCGGACGCTGACTGGAGCGGCTACCGGGACCTGGACGACGATGGAATGTACGACGCCTGGGAGCTGGACCATGGCCTCGACCCCTCCAGCCCGGACGGTTCTCGAGACCTGGATGGCGACGGGCTCACCAATTTGCAGGAATTTGAACTCGGCACCGACCCAGAAACCGCGGATTCGGACCGCGACGGCTTCCAGGACGACGAGGAAATCCGAAGGGACGCCGACCCGCTCAACCCCTGCTCCCGCCCCGGCTCCAGCACCCTCGTACCAGTGGAGGTGCCCGGAGACTATGCCACCATCCAGGAAGCCATCGATGCCATTCCCGACCAGGGAATCATCGAGGTCGCCCCGGGAACCTACGTCGAGACCCCCGTGATTCGAAGCAAGCGCATCGAACTCCTCGGACCGCGCACTCCGGCCACCCTGAACGCCGACGGCCGGGACAGCGCCCTCACCGTGCTCCAGTCCGAGTTCGCTCTGAGTGGATTCCACCTTGAAAACGGTCATGGTTCCACCGGTGGAGGCCTGGAGCTGGTCCACGTGGCGGGCACTGTCGAGAACGTCACCATCACCGACTGTCGCGCCGACCGCGGGGGAGGCGGTATCCACATCCTGAATTCGGACCTGGACATCAACCGATTGTCCGTCACAGGCAACCATGCGGAATCCACCGCCGGAGGAATGTGGATCGAAACTTCCTCTGTCCGGGCACTGGATGTCACCCTGGCCGACAACGACACCTCCGGCCTTGCCGGGGGGTTGCGCGTGGATGACTCGGACCCCACCTTCGAGAACTGCACCATCTCCGGCAACGCGGCCGAGTCCTCCGGCGGAGGCGCTTACCTCGACCAGGCAAACCCCACGTTCACGCGCTGTGTCATCTCGGACAACGGTGCTCGAGACGGCGCCGGCATGAGTATCCACGCATCGGACCCGGCGTTCGTCCAGACCACGTTCGAGCAGAACCAGGCACAGGAAGAAGGGGGAGGCGTCTGGATCGGCGGGGGCGGCTGGCCGGACTTCTACCTCTGTGTCTTCGAGTCCAACAGCGCAGACATGGGCGCCGGGATCTACGCCGACTACGCCTCCACGTTCGAGATGGACCACTGTCGGTTCACGAGCAACACGGCAAGCTCGGACGGCGGCGCACTCTACATGAGCAACACGAGTTCAATCCTCTCTCACAGCGTGGTGACCGGCAACGAGGCCCACGGGAACGGTGGCGGGGTGCAGGTGACCGGCGCGTCCGGGATGCAGATCGTGGGGTCGATCCTGGCCTACAACCAAGGCGGCAACCTCTACGTGGCCGGGGGTACGCCCCATGTGACCTACAGCGACCTGTACAATCCTGCCGGCATGGGAATCAATGTCACTGGCGTATCCCTCGAAACCGGGTGTCTCACCGTGGACCCACTCTTCCTTGCCTACGACACCGACGGGCTGCCCCGGGACCTTCACCTGGCCCTCGCCTCGCCCCTCATCGACGCCGCCGACCCTGCTGGAACAGACCCGGACGGCAGTCCCGGTGACATGGGCATCTACGGAGGCACGGACGCAGATCAATGGGACCGGGACGGCGACGCCATACCCGACTACTTCTGGCCGGGAACCATCGACGACGCCCCGCCCGGTTTCAGCCCGTCCGACTATGACTGTGACGACACCGACCCGACCGTTCAGGCCTGCCTCTGAGTAGCCTGGCGAGGGGAACCCGGCGGGACCGTTCGTCCCTGTCTAGGACCTCCGGTGACGGCGAAGGATCGCGCCGGCCATGCCGAGGAACACCAGGGCCGCGGTGGCTCCGGCGCCACGACGGCGAGGCGTGGTGGAGGCGGGCAACCCGCTGATCCGGCCGATTTCCGGAGTTCCATCGCACGAAGGCGCGCAGGCAGTGTCGGGCTCGAGGTCGACTACCACCGACGTTCCCTGCCCCTCGACGACCGCCACGGTTTGCGACGCATCGAGGTAGCAATCAGCAGACACATCCAGCACGCGGTCGCCGACCGGGACCTGCAAGAATTCGAACCGGCCGTTCCGGTCGGTCTGGGTCGTGTCTCCCGTGTCCAGTGTGATGGTGGCGTAGCGCACCGGCTCGAGCGTGTCTGCGTCGCGCACGTCTCCGAGGATGGAGCCGAACGCATCACAGGATCCGTCCGGGGTGAGCGCGACGCTGGCCCAGTTGTCCTCACCCGGGACGAGGGTCTTGGTGACCCCGGCCGGTGCATAGCAGGGTGCGTCCACGGTGATGGTGTAGGTGCCGACCTCGACATCGAGGAACTCGTACAGGCCGTCGGGGCCGGTGGTGGTGGTCCGCCCGTCGTCCAGGCGGACGGTGGCGTCCGGAATCGCTGGCCCGGTGTAGATGTCTGCCTCGCGCACATATCCCTTCAGCGTGACGGTCTGAGCACCACAGGATCCGTCCGGGGTGAGCGCGATACTGGCCCAGTTGTCGATACCCGGCTCCAGGGTCCTGGTCTTCGACCCTGACGAGTAGCAAGGGGCACTGGCCGTGACCGTGTAGGTTCCCACCTCCAGGTTGTCGAACCGGTAGAACCCGTTGCCGTCGGTGGAGGTGGACCGCCCGGAGTCGAGCCGCACCTCGGCGCCGGGAATGCCGGTCCCGGTGTAGATGTCGTTCTCCCGCACGTAGCCCACCAGACTGGCGGTCTGGGTAGACGTTCCGCCGTTCACCAGCGAGAGATAGTAGTCCCAGTCCCAGTACGGACCCGGGTCGGTGTGCACGGACCCGGGCACATCCTCGTGCCCGATGATGTAGTCGTGCGTGGTCGGTATCCCATTTCTGGCACAGATATCCGCGGTGAGGGCTGCACTCGCGCGGTATTCGGCATCCGTAATGTCGTTCTCGTAGGTATGTCCCTCGTGCTCGATCCCGATGGACATCACGTTGTAGTCCCAGTTGCCGGCGTGCCACGCGATGTCTGCCTCGCGGACCATTTGGGTCACCTCGCCATACTTGCTGACCACGTAGTGGGCGGACACCTGGGACGAGCAGTTCTGAAACCAGGAGATCGTCCCTGCATAGGAACCTTCGGAGATGTGTATCACCACGTAGAAAATGTCACCCGGCCCACGATTGCTGTCGGTGTAGTTGGAGGAGCACGCCGGAACCCAGACCGCGCCTGCATAGTCGGTCGATGTCGCACTCGCCCTCAGCAAAGCCTGATACCGCCGTCGCGCGTCCTGAATCCACTCGCCCAGCACGCTCGGCATGACCGAAGCATCAAACACGAGGTATTCCCCGGAATCGGTCCGACCTTCCAGGCCGCTGTCCATGGCCTCGAACACGTGAACGGCGAACATGTCCCGAAGCACGGGGTCGTCCAATCCACTGTACCGGCCTACCGCTTCCCACCATGCCCAGGCGTTCTCGAGCGTGATCTCGGAGGGAACCCCAAGCTCACCCCCGGCTTCTCGAAAATAGGCGGCAAGCACGGCTGCTCCACCCAGGATATTGCAGCGTTCCTCATCCCGTACCCGTTCCACCGAAACGCCGAGCGCCGCAGCCGCTTCCTCGAGCCCCGGAGACGCACCGCCGGCTCGAAGCCCCATGATCCCAAACTCGCGAACCTCCACCCCATCCCCTTGTCCAGCGTGGTGCCACGAGGAGGTGACCTTGGAGACCGCCCCCAGCATGGTCACCGGCACGTCGAAGGCCTCTGACGCCTGCTCAAACGCCTGGTGCAACCTCGGCCCTCCGCGCGCAGGAGATGCCAAGGCTCCGAAAACCAGGACGCACCCGACACAAGCCACCAGGAATCCTCGTCCTTTCATACTCACCTCCCTTGGGTTCCAGGATCGATCGAGTCCTACCCGGTCACGGTACCCGATCGAAAAAAGGGGAGCAAGCAGGGGCCCGGTCCGCCGCTGTTGCTCGGTTCCAGGAAAGCGGGCAGAGGGCCGCGCCCCGGCTGTCACCCGGCGCCGCTCACCGGACCGATTCCGGAAACACCACGGGCTCCCCGTCCGTTCCAGGAGGAAGGGTCATCGCTCCGGGTACTCGAGGGGAGGAAAGCCCAGGGGGGCGGGGGCAACGAGTCCGGCAGATTCGGGAGGGACCACGCCGGCGCCGAGGAAGGACAGCGCGCCCGATACGCCCAGTTCGAATCCGGGCGTGGCCGGCCCGGGATAGTTCCGGGCCGTCACCGTCTGGTAAAACGAGGTCGGCCAGGTCCAGGTATCCCGGTCGCCGGACGGCATCCCACGATAGTAGAGCCACCGGAGCGCCTGGGAAGCCGCCTCGGCAAAGAGGGCTTGCTCGCACGATACCTCATGCACCCCTTCCAGGGCGTCCGCCAGGTTCAGGAGGAACCAACCGATGCCGACGCCGCCCCGCAGGAGTCCGGTGTAGGCCAGGTAGCCTCTCGAGGACGCCCCTTCCCACCAGGGCCGGACCGCCGGAGCCCAGGTCGTGTCGAGCGTGTCCAGACGCGGCGCAGGCGGAAGGGGGGTGTCGGACCAGGGTTGGTCCCGCTCCGGCCACCACACCAGGCCCTGGTAGTAGTGCGCAATCTCCGGATGCGTAAGCCAGGTCGCCGCTCGCATGGCGACCTCGAGGTAGCTCGATTCCAGCGTTCCCGGATTCGGTCCAAACACTCGAGCCGCCTGGAGGAAGGTCCACCCGATACCGGCGGCTCCGAGCTCCCAGCCGGTGTAGGGTCCCAGGTGGGGGAGATCCAGCCCGGCCAGCCAGGTGGCGCCATCCAGGGCGGGCACAAACACCTCGTCGGACTGAAGCCATTCAAGCACCGATCGAGCCAGGGAACCGTACGCGGAACGACCCGTTTCCTGGTACAGCGCCATCAGAAAGTAGGCCACCCCTGCATTCCCCTCGTAGAAACCGGTCAGAGCTCCCCCCTCGCGGTCCCCCGGGAGGACGTAGGCTGCACCATCCCCCGCCGGAACCATGAACGACTGAAGGGTATCCGCAGCAGCAACGGCACCACCCAGATAGGTCTCTCCTTCCTGAACATCCCGGGACAGCCTGAGCAGGAACCAGCCCACCCCGGCCAGCCCTCGAGACAACGAGGTGGCGCACTCCCCGGGGTCCCCCTCGGCACTCGCCGGATCGAGCCAGCATGGGCCATGATCGGTGTCCGAAGCGTGACCCAAAAGCCAGTCTCCAGCTCCGGCCGCGTACTCGAGAAATACCGCCTGCTCGTCCGGAGAAAAAAACGGGTGCTCATACAGGTCCAGAAACATCGCCCCGATACCGGCCACCCCGTACCTGAGACCGGGACGCGCACGCTCCGTCCCCTCCGCACAGACGAGCGTCTCTTCCGACACAACCGGAATCTCCTCCCGGCAAGGCGCCCCTTCCGGGCCGACCGGCACCACGTCCGCCACACAAGCCGGCCACCAGACACCACCCGAATCGGAGTCCAACCGGGCGTGGGCCATCAGCCACTGTGTGGAAGAACGGACCACGCTCACGTACCGCGCCACATCCGCTCCATGGTCCTCCCCGGTGGCTGCGTCGAGCGCTTCCAGACGATCCACCCCTGCTACCAAACCCTCGATCACGCCCGCAACCCCGGTGCTCCGCCCGGTCATCGCCTGATACCACGGCTCCCCGTCCAACCAGAACGTCCCAGCCCCGTCACAAAGAGTCCGAGACACCACACCGTCCAGGGCGCCCACGACCGCCTCGGCCTGCTGCGATTCGGTGGGTACCGGCGCCACGGTCGCCGTCTCACATCCGCAAACAAGGGCAAGACCCAGCAACCAGGCAAATCGCGCTGCGATTTCCGGACGACCCGATACCTCCATGTCCTGCACACTCCTCCTGGCAGACCTTCAGGCGAACGGGAGCAAGATACCATGGATTGGGCCGGAACGGTACGGGGAAGGGGCCTTCGACCCGCCCCCCCCTTCCCCAGGATCCCCTCCTTCCGATACGCCGCCCCTTCAACGACGGTGGCCACACCCACCCCCACGGCGCCGTTCAAAATTCCGTGCAACCTCTCTCCGCCCGGTCGCCTGGAACACTCAAATCCACTTGCCCCCTCCGCCTCCGTCCCCGGAGCCTTCTTCAACCCGTCTCGCCCTGGGAAAAAACAGCCTGGCCTCCTGACCAAAGCCCATGCCGTGCCGGTCTGGGCCGGTCTCGGAACTCCAGGACCGCGGACGCAAACCACGAACCAAGGGGGAAGGCCCGGCGCCCCGCTCTCCGCAGCGAACCAATTATTTGCAGCCCCCCACTCCGTGCAGATACAGCGATGCGAGGCAAGCTCGTGGCCCTGGACGACGAGGATGAATGGTCTTGGGACTCACGGATCCCAGACCCAATTCGTTCCCGAGAATTGGGAATGGCGCGCAGGCGCGCAACACGCGCGGCCACAACGGGTATTCCAGAGAATAAACATAACCCTGCAACCAGCCCCCAAATTCGCAACGATGCACGGTAGTCACGCAGTTCCCTTGGGGGGTATGGAGCCTTCGCGTCACGCACGATTCACCCAAGAACTCTC
>CAYQMG010000182.1:0-11218 GCA_964418585.1 uncultured Gammaproteobacteria bacterium
AGCCTCTCCCCGTCCCACAGCGCGCCGCCCGGGATTCACCTCCCTTCCTCGGCCCGCAAAGACATCGAACCGACTCTTGTCCAAAGAATTGCTTTCACCGTTGGTTTCGTGACGCTATAATCACGCACGTTGTGGCCCCAAGGCAACCGAGAAACCATCCAGCAAGGTGAGATGTCACGATGTATTTTCAGACGAATGTTCGAAAGCACCAGAAATCCTCGATGGGCCTCGTGGTCAGCATCGTCATCGTCCTGACCGTGATCGGAGGCGGTCTGTTCTACATGAACATCAAGAAGCAGCAAGAAGTGCACATGCTGACCGTGAAGGCCGAGAGCGCCATTGCGTCCGGGACCTTGCGGAAGCTGAGCACGGCGCTGGAGGATCTCAACGGTTCAGAGCTGACCGCAGAGGACCCAAAGTTGCAGCAGTACCAGACCCTGTTGACCTGGATGCTGTGGACCGACTACGGCGTCAAGCTCAACGGCGTGCCCGACGCTGCCGCGCTGACCGTTGACGAGAACAGCCCCCTGACCCTGGTGGTGGCTCGAGGCTACGCCGACATCTACACGGGGAACCTGGTGGACGGGGAGAAGGCGATCAAGGAGGCCCGGAAGACGTGGCCCCGGGAGCCGTTCCTTGGGTTGCTCTATGCGCGTTTTGCGTTGGAGCGTGGTCTTGGGGACCCGGCGCAGTTGGATGAAGCGAATGCGCGCTATTTCAAGGCGATGGATCTTTACCAGGCGATGCCGGAGGATGCGCTGCGTATCGACAAGGCGCAGATTCTTTACGGGTACGCCCGCACGGTGGAGTTGATGGGCAACCAGACAGGAGCGGTGAACAACTACACGGCGGCCCTGAGTTCAGAGCCGGGCTATGTGTGGGCGACGGTCCGGAACGAGATAGCGAAGATTTCGCCGGAGATGACGTTTGAGGAGGCGGATGCGGCGATCAAGAAGATGATCGACGACAACGAGGAAATTCTGTCTCCACGCCAGCGGTCCGAGATGCACCTGGCGCGCGCGATGTGGGCACTGAAGACCTTCAACCTGGACCTGGCGATCGAGCGGTTGAACGAGGCTTCCCGGATGGATCCGTACAACATCGAGCCGTTGCTCATGCTGGGTCGCATCTACACGCACCTGGGCCAGGAGAAGCTTGCGGGGGAGCGTATCGATTCGGCCCTGAAGATTGCGCCCAAGAACCTGCGCTCCACGTGTCTGAAGGTTGCGAACCTGCTGGCGGTGGGCAAGGTTGACGAGGCCAAGGCGATTGCGGCGCAGGTGCCCGAGTCGGCCAAGTTCTGGCTCCCGGCGCAGATGATCGAGTTGCGGGTGCAGATGGCGGAAGGCAACTACGAAGCGGCGGCCGAGGCGTTGAAGGGGCTCCAGGAGAAGAACCCGAAGGCGTTCCCGCCCAAGGTGATGAACGCCATGGTCCTTGCTGCGACCGGAAGCGAGGAAGCCAAGGCTGCATTCGACGAACTGCTTCCCGAAGCCCGCAAGGCCGGCCTTCTGTTCCTCACCCCCATCCTGCAGGCTCATGCAGCGGTGCTGGAGCAGGGGAAGGATCGGGCCAAGCTGATCGAGCAGGCGTTTGGAGCTGCCGACGCGAATCAGAACGCGATGGCCATCGTGTTCCTGGCCAAGACCCTGATCGAGGAGGGCAAGGGCGAGCAGGCCAAGCCCATGCTGGAGGCAGCCAAGAAGTACGGCGACTTGCCCCAGATCGATGCCCTGCTGTCCAAGATTTGACACCGGTCCCCCATGAAATCCACCGCATTTCTCCAACGTGTGCTCGAGCACCTGCCCCGGTCGGTGGACGACTTCGTGTTCGTCCACTGGCCCCATGAGGATCACCCCTTCGACGAGGCACTCGGCGTCATTCCGGTACCGGCTGCCGTGGACCCGGACCGGGTGATCGCCTGTGCCATGGACCTCGATCACTACGTGGGCCGGATTCCGCACGTGGCCGAGAGCCGCGTGGTGCCCGACGCCAGGTTTTCCCCCCCTGCGTTCCTCCGGGCTTACCAACGGGCGAGTATCCCGTTGCTCAAGGACATTCACCATGAGACGGCCCGGGTTGACGGCGGGGTGGTGGACGGGTTCCGGTGCGCCTACTGGAATCTCCTGGAGGAGGAGACCTCGAGGCTGAGCACACGCAAGGCGGCCCGGAGTCGTCATCATTCCGGCGTGTGGCTCGCACGGCCGGGGCTCCTGGTCTACGGGATGAGCAGTGTACCGCGTCGCGAGGACCTGGGACTGGTTCAGTGGAAGGCCCTGGTCACGGGGGCGGCCAAGACGGCGCCGCGCATGATTCGGGGGAACCTCGACGCCATGGTACGCTGGAGCCAAGAACGCTGACCTTCCCGCGGTTTCCGCTCAAGTCATTCTCCGGTTGAGACGATCCCAACGTTGACGAGTCCGTACCCCGGCGCCGTGCTGACGCCTGCCCGGGCGGGTGAACCGGCGAACCGGTTTTCGTATCCTCCTGCGCCGCCGAGCCGGGTGTCCGGGGCAGGGCTCCCACCACCACGCCGTGCGGGCCATCGCACCCGCGGCCGGCACTCGTGGCGAGGAGCGGAAACCATGGGCAACACAGAACCAGGCAGCCATCGCACCGGAGCGCGCACCTCTGTGTGGGTCATCGAGCCGGCCCAGCCTACCGAGGCGGTGCTGCGAACCGCTCGCGCCTCCGGGTTCGATCCCGATGTCTCGATCCATCGGGTCTCCTCTCTTGGCCGCTACCTGCTGTCTCCCAAGAACATCGAAGTCCAGCGCCGTCTCATCGGGTGCGAAATCGTGTTCGCGTCCTCGCCTGGAGACCGATTTCGCCGGTGGATGGCTCGTTCTGTCCCCTGGTTGAGCGGCGCCCGAGGAAGTGGCCTCGAGTCGAACACGGAGCTGGTGCTTTCCCGATTCGATCCCCGGCCTCCACAGGTTCGGGACCGCAGGTTGAGGGAGCACATCCTCGAGATCTACGCCGTGCTTCGCAACAACGACGTGGTGCTCAAACGCCTTGCCGCCCTGGATTTGCAACGGGTCGATGACATCGTCGGCGTATGCGTGGACCAGGCCGGGAACCGCTCCCGGATGGAAATCCAGGGAACACTGGAGGACAAGATCACCTACATCGAGCAGGGGTTGCTCAAGGATGTCACCATCATCCTCGACAGTGCCTACCTGGGGCGCGGCCTGTTCGAGATGGGAGGATTCGATCTCACGAGCTTCGATCCAGCTCGAGGTTCGTTCCTGCTCGTCGGCCGCAAGGGGGGACGGCGTCGCGCATGCCTGTTGCAAGGAGAGCGCCTGGTCGAAGACTGGGTACAGGATCCCAAACTGGTCGACTACCTCTTTCTCCTGGCACACGCGCTCTCCACCAATCCACATTTCCGGCAACCGTTCGATGCCTGCCTGGCGGGGAAGGCGATCCCGCTGAAGCTCCTGTTCAACCGTGAACTGGACATCCGGTACTCAGACGCCCATCCGCCCGAGGCCTATCGCGAGGTACTCCCGGGCCGCATCGATGACCCCGGTCTGCTGGACCTGGTATTCGAGGCCATCAATCGACTCCAACTCGGCGTGTCCCTCAATTACGTTCCGCTCACCGGCCCGAGGACCGAGCAGATGTTCACCAACATCAGCGTCCTCCACGACATGCGGGCGCTCGAGCCGCTCAAGGACCGCCTGCCTTCCCTCTACGCAGCCATGGCGGCTCGAGCCAGCGCCACGGAGGTGGGGACTTACTACGTGCTCGATTCGATCGAAGGAAGCCGGCATGACCTGTGACTATCGCGAGAACGACTATCAGTGGATCGCGGAACTGCTCGAGTACCCCCGGCGCGTCGAGGAGCGGTTGCAACACTTCGAGGACACCTCGCAGATCGTGCTTCCCGATGACCCGATCGAGCGGGTGGTGTTCCAGGGTCGGGCCAAGGCTGCGATTCGAAAGGTGGCGCAGAGTCGAGGACACGTGCTTCTGGTCGGCCGGCCCGGGACCGGCAAATCCATGCTGGCCAACATGTTCCAGGAGGTGCTCTCCTCCTCCATCGGCGACTACCTCCGCCCGACCAAGGCCATCGTGGCGTTCCCGGGGAAGGACCGGAACCACATCCGGATCGCCTACGAGGACCCCGAGACCATCGACCGGGTCATTGCACGGCTCAACGAGGACATCGAACTGTCCCGGGAACTCACGGAAACCTTCTCACTTCAGGACCAGATCGCGTCCATCCGCAAGGTGCGTCGTATCCTGATGGCACTCGCACTGGTCTGTGCCGCCGCCGGACTGCTTTTCACCCCTGCCCTGGCAGCCGCGGCGCTGTTCGGGCTGGGCGCCATCTTCGTCTACCTCCAGGAAACCAACCATCAGGCCCAGGAAAGGATTCAGCAACAGACTGCGGCGACCCGCGGGTCTGCCAAGCACCTCTATGACATGGTCCCTGTCGTCCTTCATGACCCGCGCAAGGAGAAGGACTTGATGGCTCGAGTCGCCGAGCCGGACGCCCGGAGCATGAAGGGCGGGTTCCGGCACGATCCCTACCAGTCCGGGAACCTTCAGACCCCTGCGCACAACCGTGCTTTTGTCGGAGCCCACGCACGTTCTCCCATCATCTATATCGACGAACTGAAAACCCTGCTCCGGGCCGGCTACATGCCCGAATTGCTCGAGGTGATGCAGAACAAATCCTATGTGCTGGAGGGAGGCACCAACGCCGGGAGCGGAGGGGCGGACCGGTCCGAGGATCCCCTCCTTGCGGACAACATTCTCATCGCCGCCTGCAACCATGACACCCTGGGTCAACTTCAGGAAGAGGGCGATGGGGCGTTTCTCAGCCGAATCGAGGACAAGGGCGAGATCATCGTGATGGAGGACGCCGTCCCTGAGTCGGAGCAGACACTCCGCGAGGTATGCCAGTATGTCAAACAGGAGGTAGAGAAACTTCGCAAGGAGATCCAGGAGGTATGGGGCGACATCATCGAGTCCGAAGGATACGAGAGTGTACGCCGCCGGAGCGAACGGATCTTCGGCCGTCCCCTGCCGCACAGCTACGTGTTGAAGGTCCGGGAGTTTTCCCGGGCCGCCGTGCTCGAGATCGTCAAGGAAATGCGCTGTCGCGCCTCGGACGGGAAGCTCACCAGTATCCTCCGGCCGATCAACGGAATTATCAAGTTGGCCGAAATGGAGGCGATGATGGTGGACGCGCCGCGGGTCGAGCCGGCCCATGTCCGGGCCGCGCTTGCAGAGCACCTGAGCCTGGAAGGCGCGCTGGCGAGGCAATCTGCGGCGCACAAACGCGACCTCAAGAAGTATATCGACTCGATGGGAGGTTCCGTGGGGTACGTGGTGGGTCTGGCCGTGGTGTCGGCCCGTTCGAGCGATCAAGGACGGGGCCAACCCCTTCCCATCCGCGGTCAAATCACGCCGGGAGGCGCCGATACCGTGGTGGCGCCGGGCCGGATTGGCGAGATTGCCCGAGCTGCGGCTCAGAATGTCCGGGCATCGATCAAGGCCGTACTTCGCAAGGTCGGCGCACCGTATGTCGGGTACGAGATGTACGTGGACTACATTCAGGCCCATGGAGGCGTGGAAGGAGACAGTGCCTCCGTGGCCATGGACGTGGCGCTGGTTTCTGACTTCATCAAGCAACCGGTGAACCAGAAATTCGGTGTGACCGGGTCGCTCACCGGGGACATCATGCTGGCCGTGGGGGGCGTGACCGAGAAGCTGCGCTCCATCATGGACGAGGACCTGGGCATGGAAGGGGCCTGCATCCCGTGGCAGAACAAGCGAGACGTGGAACCGCTCCTCATCAATGCCGAATCGGAGTACATTCAACGTGGAGCCATCCCCGGAGTGAGGATCCACCGCGGCCCGGACCACTCGGCACCGTTCGACGTCTTCTTTTGCAAGACCAAGTATCACGCCTACCAGATCCTGATGGGCCTGGACCGGGCCGAAGTCGAAGCCCGCATGGCGCAACGGTGTCGGCACGATTTCCAGGCGCTTCGGGAAGGGACCGACCCGTCTCCTCTCGACCCTCTCCCCGAGTCGTCAACGCGACGCTTCACATCGCGTTCGGCGTGATTATCTATTCTTCTCAGTCGATCACCGAATCTTCCTGGGAAGCCTCGAGGTCGTCTCCCCCTGCCGACAGTTCGCGCACCAGCCACCGACGCGGCAGGGCCTGACGTCGGACGCTCGCCCGCCCCGCCAGACCCGGTCCCGTGACCCGGCCTCGAGGCGCACGGCACCGAAAGCTCCGGTCCGGGAGACAGACCCCGTCAACGTGAGGTCGCACGATGAAATCAATCAGACACGCTCCCTTCGTTCTCCCCGCACTTCCCCTCTTGCTCGTCGCCGCCCTCCTGGCGACAGCGCCCACCCAGGCCGCCCCTGCCGACGGCAAGGTCCACGCCATCACCACCGTGGACGAACTCAAGGCGGTGCTCGAGTCCTCTCCCGGTCGGCTCCTGATGTTCGACCTCTACGCCGACTGGTGCGGGCCATGCCGCATCCTCTCCCCCATGATTGCCGACATTGCTGCGGAACAGCAGGACCTGGTCTCTGTCTACAAGATCAACGTGGAGCAGAGCCCGGAACTCGCCTCCATCTTCGGTGTCAGCGGTATCCCGTTCGTCGTGTTCGTCAAGGACAAGAAGCCGGTTCACGCCCTGACCGGCGTGCAACCTCGAGGCGCTTATGTCCGGGTGATCCACTACTACGCCGACGGACCTCAGGAGAAAACCGCCAGGGACACGCCGGACGGCAAGCTCGTCAACGGGGTTCGGGTCATTCGGCTATCCACGGCCACTTCCCCGAACAGCCTCTATGTGTACCGTGGTGAGGAAATAAAGCTCATCATCGACGACGTGGACTTCCCTTACTCGGTCCACATCCCCGCATTCGGCGTCTCCAAGGAGGCCACCGTCGGCAAGGACCTCGAGATCACGTTCAAGGCCCGGGAAGTCGGGACCTTCCCCATCTACTGCAACGGCCAGTGCCCAAGCGGCGACGGGGCACGGTACGGCAACATCGTGGTGATGCCGTTCGAAGCAGCCGGGGCCACCCACTATGCCGAGGTGTCCGCAGCCCAGGCACAGAAACTCATCGCCGAAGTCTCTCCCCTGGTGCTGGACGTGCGCACCCCGTCTGAATACTATGGCGGTCACCTCGAGGGAGCCGTGTTGATCCCCTTGCAACAACTCGAGGGACGTATCTCCGAAATCGAAAAGTACAAGGACCAACCCATCCTCGTCTACTGTCGGTCCGGCAATCGCAGCGTGGTGGCTTCCGAAATCCTCACGCGCCACGGATTCACCAAGCTGTACAACCTGACTCGAGGCATCATCGAGTGGCGCCAGGAAGGATACCGCCTGGTGCAATGACCCCCTTTTTCGACGTGGCTCCCAGCGACTGCTCCGTCCGGGCTCCCCTTGAGCGACCCGACCCGGCGGCTGTTTGCTTGAATCATTGCCCGCTGATGTGGTAGTGTGAGAAAGTCGGCAGGTGGACCTTGGCGGGCGCCTGCAGGTGGATCCGGTGTGGCGAGCGGTGGCGAACGCGCGTGTCGTTCGGAGGAGCAATGATTCCGACAGTGGTGGTGAAGTCCATGGCGAGAGTCGTTCTGAGCCTGGTTTTGGCAGTCACGTTTCTTCCCTCTTCCGCTCTTGCGCGTCCGGCTTCTCCGGACCTGGTGCGGGAATATCTCGAGGTGTCAGGGCTGCGGCGACAACTCGAACTGGTGGTGCCTCGGGCCATGGCCGAATTCGAAGGTTCGCGAGGCACCCTGCCCTCCAAGCAGTACGCCCTGGTTCTGAGCGCTTTTGGCCAGGCATTCCATGCCGACGAGGTGTTCACCTCCATCCTCAGCCAGGTCGAGGGCCAGTACCAGGAACGGTTCATCCTCGACGCCATTCGATTCTATCGGTCCCCGGTGGGTCGCAAAATCGTGCAGGCCAACGACGAGGCGTTCAGCGCGCATCTGCAACAACTCGCCAGGGCCTACTATGATCGGGCCTCCCAGGACCCGACGACGCCCTTTCGTATCACGCTCCTGAACCACATCGATCAAGCCACGGGCATGTCTGAGCAAGCCGCCGAGGTCGGCATGTTGACTGCTCGCGCTGTGGCCACCGCACTGGACACGATTCTGGAACCGGATCAACGCCTGGGCGAGGAAAAGATTCGTCAGCAGATGGTGATCATGCGGCCTCAGATGGTCCAGTCGCACCATCAAAGCACGGTGGTGGAGATGCTCTACCGCTACCGCGACCTCACCCTGGACGAACTGAGGTACTATCGACGGTTCCTCGAGTCCGAGAGCGGCCGCCATTGCACCGACATCACGCGCTCCGCGGTGACCACGGCTCTCCTCCAGGTTTCCCAGCACGTTGCCGACATCCTGTCTGCCAGCGGCACCAACCCGAGCCCCTGAGCCTGACCGGACCCATCCCACCGGTGAGTCTATCCGACATCGAACCACGCTTCTCTTGCCCCCGCGGGCATGGCATGTTACACCCAACAGGGTCGCATGCGGGACACGCTCGAACAGGAATCAAGCCTCGGGAGGTTTCATGATGACGGTGGTGGTGGTCGTTCCATGCTACAACGAGGCGGCTCGTCTCGATCCGGCACGATTCATCGAATTCTCGGAGCGGTATCCGGATGTTGGATTCCTGTTCGTGGACGACGGCAGCACCGATCAGACGTTGGAAGTGCTGGAAGGACTGAAGGCTCGAGACGAAAAGCGATTCCGCGTGCTGGGCCTCACCAGAAACATGGGCAAGGCCGAGGCGGTCCGTCAGGGCATGCTGAGGGTCCTCACCGGAGAGGAGGCGCCGGGACCGGTGGATGGAACGGACACGCCGGCGCCGGCAGAGGAAACATCGGCCACCGAGGTAGCCTTCCTGGATGCGGACCTGGCCACCCCGCTCGACGAAATCCCACGGTTTCACCGCGTGCTCGAGGAAAACCCGGGTATCGACATGGTGTTCGGCTCTCGAGTCCAGCTCCTCGGCCGGACCATCCACCGCAAGTTGCACCGCCACTACTTCGCACGTGCGCTCGCCACAGCAGTCTCCTTGACGCTGGACATGCCCATCTATGATTCCCAGTGCGGCGCCAAGCTGTTCCGCCCCACACCGGAACTCCGGCTCGCACTCTCCCGTCCCTTCTTTTCCGGCTGGCTGTTCGACGTGGAACTGCTCGCGCGGCTCAAACGTGCCTATGCCGACGCGGGCCGGAGCCTGGAGGAGGCCATCTACGAACTCCCATTGAACCACTGGCAGGAAATCCACGGGTCCAAGACCCGACCACGCGACGCGATCACGGCTCTCTACAACCTCGCCCGTATCCAGGCCACCTACACCCCCCGACGTATCCGGCCCCGACGCCAGGATACGTGACCGGCCCCTCTCAACCCAGGGCCGCTTCGTGCCGGGCCAGGGAAAAGTGTGGGTCATCGTAGAAATTGCGGTAGAACGCCTCGAGCTGATCCCGATCGAAGTACCGCTGCAGGACCGCGTGCGCGTTCCGCATCCGGGCCTTGTTTCCCAGGACCTTCCGCGCCCAGGTGAACCGCAGCGCCTGAATCTCCCGGGTGGTCATGGGCACCTTGTCTCGAGAAAAAGCGTCTCCGTAGAACACGGGGTCCTCGAACAGTCGTGTCTGAAACACCGCGTGCTCCTGCCGGGAGATCGCCTCGAGCTGCTCGGGATTGGGGTCCAGAAAGTCGCACAGCGCCGTCCCGGCGTAGAGCCGCACCACACTCAACACCGGCTGTACCAGGTGCTCCAGCGACTCCGCAAACCGAACCGTCTCCATCGCCTCCTCGTAGGTCTCCGTGGGAAACCCCACCATGAAGAATGCACAGGAAACAAACCGACGACTCACCAAGTCCAGAGCCTTCCGGGCACGGCTCAAGTTCAAATGCTTGCCCATCAGACGTTGTAGCCTCGGGTTCACTGTCTCGACCGCCAACGCCATCTGAACCGTGCCGGCCGCCTCGAACAGATCGACCATCTCCTCGTCTATCTGGTCCGCCCGCAACCCGTTCGGGAAATAGATACGTATCCCCGGGAGTTCTCGAGCGATGGCGGCCAGTACCTGTTTGGCTGCTTTCATGGGGACGTTGAACACGTCGTCCACAAATACGAAATCCCGGATACCACGTCGCGCCAAGTGTTCCCGCATCTCGGCCACCACATGCTCCGGAGAACGACGCCGAATCCGCTTACCAAACAACTGGTGACAGTAGAAACAGTGATAAATACACCCTCGAGAAGCACAGATGAAGGCGCTCCGGGACGCATCCTGGAACGCATGGTTGGCGATCCCCTGGTAGGCCGACAAATCGATGAGATCGTAGTCCGGAAACTCGAGCGTATCCAGGTCTGCGATGGGTGCCCGCGGGGCGTTGAGCACCGGTTGCCCATCGCGCCGGACTGCGGTTCCCGAAATGCCCTTGGGGACACGGCCTGTATCCGCCATTGCCTCCAGGAACTCCCGGAACGTGGTTTCCCCCTCGCCAATGGCCACCAGGTCCACCAGACGAGACGCCAAGAGGTGACGCCAGGCCACAGATGGATAGGCCCCTCCCGCCAGAATCGGGACACCGGGACAGACCTCGCGGACCAGGCGGGCCATCCGCGCCAGGCTCTCTTTCCCGATGGACAGTGCCCGAAACCCCACGACGTCGGGCTGGAATGCTTGCAAACGCCGCTCCAGGTCGCCCATCGGGTCCAGGGAGGTGGCCGTGTGAAAAATCCGAAAGGCCACACCAGGCACAGCGGACGCCGCATTGGCGGCCAGGGACGCCAGGCCGATCGGGTGGTGACTCCAGTCGGACAGCAAGGGACTCCGGTCCTCACTGGACGACCGTTCGTTGTCCACATCGACGAGCAAGATACGTTCCATCATGCCGGGACCTCGATCGACGGCGTTCTCGGGATGTGCGCTCCCCCTCGAGGGAGCGGACCGGGCCGCCTGGAACGGTATCCATGTTCGAACCGCGCCTGCGGCCTTGAAGGAACACCCTAGCATGCGGTTCGAGGGATTGCAACGCACCGGCAACGGGGTGCAGGCGTGATCCTTTTTCGGCGGCGTAGGCCGTAGGCCTGCCGCCGAGAGGCGGAGTTTGCGCGAAGCGCGGGACACCAGGCGCAGCGGTTCATGGCAGAGGGTGAGGCGACGGCCTTTCCACCCTCCGTGGGCTGCTGCG
>CAYQMG010000183.1:0-5185 GCA_964418585.1 uncultured Gammaproteobacteria bacterium
GGTGGCTTGCCTTGACGCCTCGAGTGAGGCGACGGTGAGGGGGGTGGCCGGGAGGCGGTGCGGGGGTCAGGAGATCGGCTCGAACTCGGCGGTGAAGTGTCGCAAGAATTCGGGCTGTTTCACGATCCGATACCCTGGGAGCGTCTCCCTCCGCTCATGGACCTCGAGGATGGCCTCGATGACGTAGTCCATGTGGCTTTGCGTGTAGACCCGTCTCGGGATGGCCAGACGCACCAGCTCGAGCGCGGCCGGGATTTCCTTGCCGGTCTTCGGGTCGGGTTTTCCGAACATGACGCTGCCGATTTCGCAGCTTCGGATTCCTGCATGGAGGTAGAGTTCCACGGCCAGTGCCTGACCCGGGTACTGGTTCGGCGGGATGTGGGGCAGCATGGCCCCGGCATCGATGTAGATGGCGTGTCCTCCGGGAGGCTGGATGATGGGTACGCCGTGGTCGGAGATGTGGCGTCCGAGGTAGGCGGTGGACACGATACGATATTTTTGGTAGTCCTCGTCGAGGGCCTCCTGGAGTCCGATGGCGATGGCCTCGAGGTCCCGGCCCGCCAGCCCGCCGTAGGTGGGGAATCCCTCCGTCAGGATGAGCAGGTTGCGCTCCTGCTGAGCCAGCAAGTCGTCGTTGGTGCACAGGAAGCCGCCGATGTTGACCAGACCGTCCTTTTTGGCCGACATGGTGCAACCGTCGGCATAGGAGAACATTTCGCGGGCGATTTCCTTGAGTGGCCTGTCTGCGTATCCTTCTTCCCGCAACTTGATGAAGTAGGCGTTTTCTGCGAACCGGCAAGCGTCGATGTAGAGCGGGATGCCGTGTTGGTCGCAGATGGCCTTGACCTCGCGTATGTTCGCCATGGACACGGGCTGGCCCCCGCCGGAGTTGTTGGTGAGGGTGAGCATGACCAGGGGGATTCGGTCACGTCCCACCTCCTGGATGAGTTTTTTCAGGGCGTCGGTGTCCATGTTGCCCTTGAACGGGTGGTACGCTGCCGGGTCGTAGTAGGCCTGAATGGGGATATCTCTGGCGTTGGTGCCCTGTACCTCGATGTTGGCTCGAGTCGTGTCGAAGTGGGTGTTGTTGGGCACGACCATGCCGGGTTTGCACATGACCGAGAACAGGATGCGCTCGGCGGCCCGACCTTGATGGGTGGGGATGACGTGTTTGAAGCCGAAGATGTCGCGCACGCTTTCCTCGAACCGGAAGTAGCTCTCGCTTCCGGCATAGGACTCGTCGCCCCGCATGATTCCCGCCCACTGGTTGAAGCTCATGGCGGACGTGCCGCTGTCGGTGAGCAGGTCGATGAGGACGTCGGAGGCGTTCACCTTGAACAGGTTGTAGCCTGCGCGCTGGATGTGCTCCTCGCGCTCGCTGCGCGTGGTCATGCGGATCGGTTCCACGACCTTGATTCGAAACGGTTCGATGATGGTTTTCATTTCCAGGGAATCCTCCTCGAGATGACGGTTGTCCGTCAGGCACCCTACCTTTCCAGGGAGCGGATCTCAAGTGATTTCGTTACCGTTGGAACCGTGCCAGGTTGTGCTGGCCGAACCGGGGCGAGTGCGGTACAATAGGCTGAGATCGGCGGGAGCGGTGGCGCCGAGGCCGCTTCCTGGCCCGAAACGGGGAATCTTGCCTTGCCGGCAGGCGGGAACCCCGCTGCCGTGCCGGCTGTAGCGAACCAGTCGCCCGCCCGTGGGTCTGGTGACGAGTGGGCGAACGGAGAGCACCTGTCGATGGACATATCACGCCGAGTCGAACTCCTACGCAGCACGCTCTTTTTCCGCAACGCCGACGAGGCGCTCCTTGAGGACCTTGCCCGGGCGTGCGAGCAGGTGAATTTGGACAGCGGGGAGGTCCTTTTCGAGTGCGGAGACCCTGGTGACGCGCTGTACATCGTGGACGATGGCGTGCTGGAGATTTTTATCGGGGAGACGCTCCTGGACGAGTCCCGGCGGGGGGAGTGCCTCGGCGAGATGGCGCTGCTCACGGACGAGGCGCGGTCTGCCTCCATTCGTGCCCGTGAGCCTTCGCGTCTTTTGCGCCTGTCCCGTGGCGTGTTCGTGCAGACGCTGGAGCGGAATCCCGGCCTTGCCTGGGGGATCATCCAGGAACTTGCGGCCAAGGTGAAGAGCAGCATCCGGGTCCGGGTGGATCAACATCAGTTTGCCGTGCGTCTCGAGGAGGCATTCGCCAGGTCGGTGTCGCACTCGGTGCTGGAGCAGATTTTGGGGAGCCGGAACGCGGACGAACTGCTGCAGGGCAAGACCCAGGTGGTGACGGCCCTGTTCGCCAATGTGCGCGCTTTCAAGAGCCTGTCCGAGCGGATGGAGCCGGAGGAGTTGGTCCAGACACTCAACGAATACCTGACCGGAATGGTGGAGGTGATTCTGGACAACGGGGGCACTCTGGACCGGTTCATGGGGGATGGGATTCTGGCGCACTTCGGTGTGCCCTTGCCCGGGGACAAGGACGCCCTCCGCGCGGTACGTTGCGCCACCCAGATGCGGGAGCGGGTGAAGGAGCTGAACGAGTACGGGACCTGGCTGCCCCAGCACCCGCTCAAGGTGGGAGTCGGGCTCGCCACAGGAACCGTGGTCGCCGGCTACATCGGGTCGGGCAGCCGCATGCACTACACGGCCATCGGGGACGTGGTGAACGTGGCCTCGGGCGTGGAAGCCCTGACCAAGGTCTACCGGTGCGGTATCCTGATGTGCGACATGACTGCTCGAGCCATCGGTTCCGACTTGCTCTTGCGGGAGGTGGACCGGGTGATGATCCGGGGACGCGGTCGGCCGACCCATGCCTACGATTTCCTGGGCCGCCCCGAGGACGCGACTCCGGAAGCCATTCGACTCCTGAGCGACTATCGTGCCGCGTTCGCCCTGTATGCGGCGGGCCGCTTTCGCGAGGCCGCCCAGGCGTTTGCCCGACTGGTCGAGATGTTCCCCGACGACGGCCCGTCCCAGGCCCTGGCCGAACGGTGTCGGCAGTACCAGGAATCACCCCCCACCAACTGGGACTGCGTCTATCGTCCGGAAGGCCAGTATCACCTCTGACCTGCACGGAAACCCGGTTCCACCGTGCTCCCCACGGCCGGCCCCCGGTCTCACGCGGTCTTCTTCCCTTCTCGAGCCTCCAGGGCCTCGCGCCGGAGCAATTCCTCGGTCTTCTTGTTCCGCTTGTCGATGTGCATCCGAAAATCGGCCTGCACCAGCAGCAGTTCCAGAGAATGACCTTCCTCCGGGAACCAGGCCACGCCCGCGCTGATACCTCGACACTCGAATACCGCATTCTCCGGCCACAGCGCGCTGATCTGCGTATGCAGGGACGAAAGCAACGCACCCGCGTCGGCCCGCGCAAGATCCTGCAAAATCAACACGAATTCGTCGCTCCCAATTCGGGCCACAAAATCCCCAACCTTGACCGCGTTCCTCAGCAGCGCAGCCATCGACGTGAGAATCTTGTCCCCACGCTCCTCGCCAAGCGCATCGTTGATGGCTTGCAGCCCGTTGAGATCCATCATGACCACACAACCCGCGATGCCTCGCTTCATGGCGCGCTCGATCAGTTCCGGTCCCCGCGCGCGCAGCGCCTTCTCGTTGTGGAGACCGGTCAGCGCGTCCAGCGAGCAACAACGCGAACCTTGCAGCTTCTGAGCCTTTGCTTGCTCCGCCGCAGCTCGAACGATATGCACGGTGAAGCCCTCCGACAATCTATGGTAATAAGGCGCGGGTCCCTCACCCCGCAGCCTCTTGTACTGGTTCGAGCAGACCCGGACGCCCGGGCCTGCTTGGTGTTTTGTTCGGCATTTCCCTCCTCGAGAAACAGTTGAAACCGCCTTCGGTGGCGATTTGACCCCGGATTCGGACATAATGTCTGAATCCGGCGCCTGAACCCACAGGCATGGACCGTGCTCGCGAAGCATGACCATTGACGATCGCCAAACCGGACCGCAGATATACCTGTCTCCGTGCGCGATGTGCGCGCGGCAGGACACCAGACGGTTCGTAACTTCATGTTGAGGGAGACCCATGATGAGAGCGGGGCGTAGGAGATGGTGGGTGGCTGCCGTCACCCTTGGTGCCGGGATGGTGGCCACGGCCCAGGTGGCTCGCGCCGGGGGCGGCGGTGTGGCAGCGGAACGTGGTTTTCCCAGACGCACGGTGATGGCCCATCGCGGCCTCTCCTCTCTTGCCCCCGAATTGACCCTGGCGGCCTTTGCCATGGCTCGAGACGTGGGCGCGGACTACGTGGAGACGGACATCCAGCGGACGCGCGACGGTGTGCTCATCAACATTCACGACGAGACGTTTGCAAGGACCACCAACGTCTCCGAGGTGTTTCCTGGACGGGAAAACGATCCCATCGGCTCGTTCACGTTGGAGGAAGTCCGGCAACTGGACGCCGGCGCATGGTTCAACGAGGCCAACCCGGAGCAGGCCATGCCTGGATTCGTCGGGCTCCGCGTGCCGACCCTGGAGGAGTACCTCGAGGTGCTTTCCCAGGGGACGAACCGACCGGGACTGCTCATCGAAATCAAGGATCCGGCCCTCTATCCCGGGATCGAGGCCCAGGTGCTGGACATGCTGGTGGAGAAAGGATGGATCGACCCGGCCCACAGCGTGCGTCCGTGTGAGCCTCCTCCCGAAGGGGCGGACGTCACCGTGGGATGTGGCCCTCGCCGGGTCATCCTTCAGACCTTCGACCCGGACAGCCTGGCACGCCTCCGTTCTCTTGCGCCCTCCCTGATTCTCAACTACCTCGTGGACGAGGAGGACGCAGACGAGCAAGGAGGATTCCAACCCTTGCTCGAGTGGGCCGTGGCCCAGGACGCCGAAATCGGCGCGATCGGCTATCTCGCCCGGCCCCGCAATATTCGCAAAACCCACCGGGAGGGGCGCCTGTTCTTCGTCTGGACTCTTGACAAGCCTTTCCATTTCCGCCTGGCCCACATCCTCGGCGTGGACGGAATCATCACCAACCGCGCCCACGTCTACCTCGAGCTGATCGGCAGACCGCTGTCGGCGGACCCGGAGGCACTTCTGGCCGCCTATCGGTGACCATGCCGCCTGCTCCCGACGCCACCGGTTCTTTCCGGTGCCCTTGGGGCCCTTCCTTGCGCAGGAACTGCTCGGAACCCCTCAAGATCCTACCTGGAATGACCGACGAAGAGGT
>CAYQMG010000184.1:0-7239 GCA_964418585.1 uncultured Gammaproteobacteria bacterium
TCCGGTCTCTCGGCTGGATGGGTCTGGACCGAGGAGGGCGACGAGGTTGCGCTGGACCTGGAGACCCTCGTTGCGGACCTTCGCCTGCCGGAGCCCGATGCCTACCCGGCGACTTCCTGTGTGGGTTGGACACTGGTCGATGCAGCGGGAAACTCGAGTGGAGGGGAGGCAGCGTATGTCCAGACGCACGCGGCCCTGCGGTTTCAGCGTGAGGACGCCGGAGCTGTCCGCTACCTGCTTCTTCACAGTCAGGCCTTGCTCGAGGTCCGTGAGATCGAGGCGGCGCTTCTGGGACCCGAGGGCGAGGTCTCGTGGTACCTTCCTGGGGATCCCTCGGAGCCCTTTGCAGGGGCGGTGGCCTGTCGCAAGGACCGGATCTACCTCGAGGCCGGACGCGGGAACGACGGGGACGGGGTTCGTCTCGAGTATGTGACCCAGTCTGCGGACGAAGGGGGGGACCTGGCGTGGACCACGGTCACGGTTGGAGATCCGGCCCGGTACAGTGCCACCGGTTGCGGTCCCGTTTCGCAGAGCCTCTATGCGTGCGCCCGCGACCTCCCCCAGGAGCCATCGTCCACGCTGGTGCGCATCGACGCCCAGAACGTGGTCCCGTTGACCGGTCCGGGCCGCGCCGGGGACCGTTGCGGGGCGCTGCGAACCGGACCCGGTGGCGACACCGACCTCGTGGCCGTGCTTCTGCTCCCGGAGGCGTCCGGGGAGGGGCCGCGGCTTCAACTGGTTCAGGGAGACGGTCCCACGCTCTGGGAAACAGGGATCGCCTCCGTGTCGCTCGTCCACGATTTCACGGTGATGGGGCCCGAACAGGTCGTGGTGCTCGGCGCCTCCGCCGGATCCGGACGGCCGTTGGTGGCCGGCGCCGCCCCGACGGGTGTGAGCTGGACCTTCGAGCCGCCGGAAGGGGAAACACTGTCCGCCATGCTTCGCCTCACCGACACCACCGTGGCGATTCGAAGCCGGCTCGAGTCCGGGCAAGGGCGGGTGCGGGGGTTCACCGGGGCGGGGGAGGGGGTGTTCGATCTCCTGTTCGACGAGCCTGTTGTGGCGTGGGCAGCAGAAGCGGGGGTGTTCCTGGTGGCGTTGTCCGGGGGTATTCATGTGCTGGACAGCAACGGGAGCGTGCTGGGAGTCTGGGACGTTCCCTCGTGGTCCATGGACACGAACGAGCCGCCGGGGGTGGTCGGGGTGTCCGAGTTGGGCGGGGCCGGGTTCGGTCTGCTCGCTGCTGCGGGGATGTCCACCATGTTCTGGCAACTGGACCTGACCGGGTCCCCGGGTTGGCTCGAGGCGACGGGAGACGGCGACGTGTTGCTCCTGTCTCCGTCCGTGGCGGGAGACGCGGTCCTGCTCGTGATGGATACCGAGGACCCGTCGCACGGGGCCGGGCCGGCACTTCGGACCTTCCTGGCCCTGGTTCCCTGAATCCTGGACCGCCCCCCTGAACCGCACCAGATGGATCGCTGCGGCTCGACCCGTGCCGGGTCAGAACCGGCCGGAGACCTCGAGCACGCCTGGGCCGACCCGCCAGGTGATGGCCGGGGTTGCGTGGCGTCGCGGCGCGCCGGTGCGGTCGAAGTGTCGGGCATACACTCCATTGGCGATCGCGGTTCCGACCAGTGCTCCGGTGAGTACGTCCGAGAGGTAGTGTTTCTGGTCCACGATACGGGAGACCCCCACCACGGTTGCAGCGCCGTACAGCACGAGGCCCGGGAGGACGCGCCCGACCAGGGTCCTCGAGATCCCACCGGCTTCCTGGAGCGGCCCGGAGACCAGCCAGTCCCCCAGGTCCCGTGCTGCAAACGCGGCGATACAAAAAGCGCTCGAGGTGTGTCCGGAAAAGAAGGACTGGTAGGCGTCCGGCTCCGGCTCCGCGCCCGGCTCCCGGTCGAGCGCGTACATGGGACGCTCCCGCCCCACCACGAGCTTGGTGGTAAATGTGAGCGTGGTCGTGGCGCCGAACGCCTCGGCAAAGGCGACCATTTCGTGCACCGCGTTGGGGTTGCCGGTCCAGCCGGTCCCCCGGACCAGGTCCGTGGCGCCGTTCCCCACGTAGAAAAGCACCGCAACGGCCGGACCGAGCGTGGCGCCGGTTAGGTCCGGAACACCACCCAGCCAGGACCCGGCGTCGGGTCCTCGATACAGCGCATCCGTCACCCACCGATCCAGCGGGCCAGGATCGCCGATCCAGGGATCGCCCATGTGCTGCGCCAGGGAGTCGTTCAGTACGAACAACGTCCCCCCGGTCACGGTCACCAGCACCGTCCCCACCAGCTCGGCCCGCGAAAAATTCTCCGCCAGTGGAACCGTACCGGTCCCGGCCCGCCCGTCCCCGGAAACCCCCGCGGCAATCACCACCAGGAGCGTCACCAGTCCTTTGCCAAACCGCGCCATGGCTGCTCCTCCTCGAGACACGCATGCCCCGCACACCGACCCGTGCCTGAAACACCCGCCTCAACGCCCCAGGTCAGACCGCCGGTTGTTCAACCGTTCGTGCACCGCCACCGCATAGGTGTCGGTCATGCCACAGATGAAGTCCAGTGCTACCTGGACCCGATCGTAGGCCGACATGTCCGTGTGCCCTTCCTGTACCGCTCTCAGGTTGGGGGAAATGAGCGCGTAGTGCTTGCCGTGCAACGTCCGCCGATCCATGCGCTCGCCCGAAAGGCAGGCCGGTACAAACCGCTCCAGCAGATCCCGGATCACACGGTCCCCGTACAGTTCCAGTTCCAGTACCTCGTCGGCGCAGTAAACATTGTCACGCGCAATCTCCACCAGGGCTTTCCACAGCAGCTCCGTCTCCCCGGTCAATTGAATCAGAGGAGTCTCCACCTCCCCGGCCAGGATGGCCGGCTCGTGCGCCACGAACGCTTCCACCACGGACCGAAACATCGCTCCGACCGCACCGATCCGAAACCACTGTACGGCCATGTCCACACGCTCGTCCACGCTCCGACCATGCTCCCGCGATACGCAGCCGTCGGCAAACCGCTCCACCAGCGGCTCGTGTACCGTCCCGGACAGACGCGCCCTCAAACCTTCCACCAGCACCTCGTGCCGCAACACCCGCTTCTTGAGTCCGTCCTCGATGTCCGCCACCGAATAGGCGATGTCGTCCGCAGCCTCCATGAGAAAGGCCAGCGGATGACGCCGTCCCTCAAGCCCGAGTTCCTCGTGTATCCGCTCCACCTGCGCCGCCTCCGACTGGAAAAATCCCGGCTTGCGCCGGAACTTCCGCCCCGGATCGAGCTGGTGGGCCGGCACGGTGTACTTCATGAACGACGCCAGGGTCGTCAGGGTGAGGTTGAGCCCGGTCCTGGACCCCAGGGAGTGCACAAACATCAGAATACGCAACCCCTGCGCGTTTCCATCAAAATGAACGAAATCGGCCCGCTGCTCCGGCGAGAGCGGCTCGAGCAGATCCGTCCGCTCCGAAAACCAGCGCCGAATGGCGTCCTCCCCAAAATGGCCGAACGGCGGGTTGCCGATGTCGTGCGCCAGGCACGTGGTGGCCACAATCGTCCCCAGATCGTCCCCGGACACCGGCGCCCCCCGCGCCCGCGCCAGACGATTCCCCACATGCCGGCCCAGGGAACGGCCCAGCGTGGATACCTCCAGTGAGTGGGTCAGCCGGGTCCGAATGAAATCGTTGTGTTCCAGCGGAAACACCTGGGCCTTGTCCTGTAACCTGCGAAACGGCGACGCATACACAATCCGATCATAGTCCCGCTCGAATTCGCTCCGCTCGTCCAGGCTCGAGCGCCGACCCTGGTGAAAACGCTTCTGGGTGACGATCCGATCCCACTGCATGGGTTCCATCCGAACTCTCCTCGCAACGCCACACGACCCGGCCGACGCCCACAACCTGCTGCGCCGACGGCCACCGTCCTCCTAGTTGCTCCCCCAGCTTACCCACCAGATCCAGGCCCGTGCAAGGGGTTTGCGTGGCCTGGTGGCGCCGCTGACCCCCGACACCCGGCCACGGAACGGCACGGTCGGGTGGCCGCAGGGCGGTTTTTGGGGGGAACGGAAAGGGGGAGGGAACGAGGGCATGGCCAATTGCCCTCGGACCCGTTCCCAACCTCGATGTTTCAAGTGCCGGACCGGATCAAGTTCGCCAACCCACAATAGATTCTGGATACCAAACCAGAATCCATCCAACAGATCGCAATCGATTGCGACGCCATGGCGCCATGGACTCAACAGGTTACAGTCAATTGTGATGCCAAGTCAGCATGAGTTCAATAGATCACAACCAGTTGCGATTCGTAAGTCCGCAGGGATTCAACAGTTTGCAATCAATTGTGGTTCGAGTCCCGAGTCAGGCGGAAACAGTCCCCGGCTCCGCGACAAGGAAACGAATGATTGCACCGGAGGGTGGGTCGAACGGAGGAAGGGCCTACATTGCGGACCTCGAACTGAGCCTGGACGCACCGAGAGGCTTCCTTGACACCTACAAAACACAAAGCTATGATCAAGTTGCAACCAGTCGCTTTGAGCATCTTGTTACGGAGGACAGGGAACGTGACCGTCCGTGAATACCGCAGGTACGGTGAACTGGTGATGGAAACCGTGGCTTCCCGCGCATTTGCTTTCATCGGCGATGCCAACGACGCCATGGGCATTCTCCGGCGTGCCGTCGGGCAGCTCGTTCGCAACGGACCGCCAGCGCACAGGGAGGCAGTGGCCAAGGCGCTCAATCTCTCCGTCCGAACCCTGGACGGGTGGCTGCGAGCGGCGCGGGACTACGAACGGTCAGCCGTCAACGACGAGCAATCACTGCTGACGAGCACCCTTGCGGGCAGAATTTTCTTTACCACGATCACCTACCTCCAAGGCGGGGGGGCGGAGTACCGGTCCCTCGGACGAATAGCGGACCACCTCAAGGAGTCGCTCCGGTTTTCCCTGAGCACCGACCAGGTCAAGCAGCACCTCAACGCCTACGTGGCCCTGGGCTTTCTGGAACAACATCCTGGAGACGACGAACTGTACCGGATCGTGGCCCGATCCGCCCTCTGGAAGGGCCCGGCTGTCTCCCAGGAGCATGTTGAGAAGCTGCTGGGCTACCTCCTGCCGGAAGCATTCATGACCGGCTTCAAGGTGTTCACGGGCGACCCCTCGTCCATGGCCCGGCTGATTCTCTACGAGGTGCCGGAACCGGGCAAGGCCGAGTTCATCGAAAAGTTCAAGGAGAAGATGCGCCGCCTGAAAGATGAGATGGACGAGCTGGAGGAGGCGATGCGAGAAAGGTACCCGGACGCGCCCCGAACGTTCGTTCGCGAGGTCCTCCTCGCAGGGGAAGGCCCACGTGACTGGTTGGTTGAAGGATTCGAGACGCTTGTTGAGCAGACAGCTCGAAACAACTCAGAGCCCGGGAGGGAGAGTACCGATGTACCGTAGCTTTTTCTCAGCACTGGCAATTGCCGCGTGGTTGATAGTGAGTCCGCCTCGAGCGCAGGCGAGCGTCGGGATAACAACCTTCATCCACGAGGTCCTGACCAAGGTGCGGCAGGTGGCGGAGCAAGCGTTCCAGCAGGTGGAGCAAAAGCGTCCTGCCCAGTCGGATGCCCGGGCGCAGCGCAAGGCTCCCCGGAAGCCTGCCGCGCAGGGGAGGTGACCCCCCGTTCCATCTCCCACCCCTCGAGGTCGTTGAGAGAGTCCCGCCCTGCAATTGATTGCAGTTTCCTTCCCGCAATCCATGACAGTTCTGGACTGCAATCGACTGGCGTGTGCAATCTGCATTCATTTTCAGTCTCCTTCCTGCAATCCATGACAGTTCTCGACTGCAATCGACTGGTGTGTGCAGACTGCATTCGTTTGCAGTCTTGAAACTGCAAAACAAAACAGTTGATAAACGACCCGCCCCGTTATACCGTTCTCCTGGATTGACAACCCGAGCATGATGATGGAGGTAGCGTCAATGGGTCGAGATGCGTCGAGTGATGAGCACCCTGCCAGGCGAACGATGGACGAGTCGGCTGCTGGTGAGCGGCTCGAGGGGTCGACGGAGGTCGAAGAGGCCCTGGCCATGGAGGGAGGACGGGTTATCGAGACGTGGGACGATCTGCTGGACATCGAGCCTGGCACCGAGGTTCTCGTTCCTCTGGAGGCGCCGCTGGCGGAGGCTGTGTGGGTGTGGGCGCGCACCATGGAGGACGACAACCCGGTTGGGCGGCTCTCCCGTGGGGTTCGGGATGTCCTGCTGGGCCTGCACGAATCAAACCTGAGGCAGGTGCTGGAGGCGGTCCGGGAGATTCTGTTATCGGTTGGGCACATGATGGAGGAGGTGGAGAAAAGTTGAAGCCGCGCCCCCGCTCCCCGTCTCCCGCTCCCCGGTGTCCCAGCCGGATCCTTCGGTGAAACGCGAGCAGGCATCAGCCCACCCCTGGAACAGGTGTGTGACTGCCGAACACCGTTGCGAATCTCGACGGCTGTCGCAACGCCGGTTGCAGCCTCACGCGTGCGACTTCCGGCGCGCGTCTTGCCCGCTTGCCCGCTCTCTTCACTTTCGGAAATGAACCGGGTCCAGCAACCGGCCACACCAACCAATTGCACCCCTCCACGAGTCTGTGATAGTGTGTTCCGTTCAGTGAGTAGGACACGCTCCTCCTGCTGATAATCGATTCTGTTCACCTTTTTGGTGAATTTTTTGTGACGGGTACCGATAAAGTGGATATACTGTTTGATACAGATGCACTTCGGGAAATGTGCTGTGACGAACACAAAAGCCGGCGGAAGCTGGGGAGCGTCTGCGCCAAACGGCTCAACCGGAGGCTGGACGACATGCGCGCTGCACCCAACCTGGAAACGATGAGGACCCTGCCAGGGCGCTGCCACGAGCTGCATGGAGACAGAAAGGGCCAGCTTGCGCTCGACCTGGAACATCCCAGGCGCCTTGTGTTCGTGCCGGCCAACGATCCTGTGCCCACCAGGGCCGAGGGCGGCCTCGACTGGTCTCGGGTCACAGTGGTGAAGATTCTGGAGGTGGTGGACTATCACTGAGCCGGCGGTGTCCCGGCGCCATGGTGCCGTGTCCTGGCTTGTGGAGACCTCCCCGATCGGATGGAGGCGAGAGAGCAGTGAACCAGTACGTACCGAACAGAGTGTCCCCGCCTGGTGAGACGCTGGCCGAGGTGTTGGAAGAGCGAGGGATGAGCCAGGTGGAGCTTTCCCGCCGCATGGGACGTCCCAAGAAGACCATCAACGAGATCATCAAGGGCAAGG
>CAYQMG010000185.1:0-20096 GCA_964418585.1 uncultured Gammaproteobacteria bacterium
GATACGGATCTTCACCGGAAGCCTCGGATTCAGGAAGATTCAGGGAAGGCCGGCTCCTGTTGTGAGCACGGCCGGGCACAGGAAACCACAAGGTATGACCACAAGATAGGCTGGTTGGAGGATATAGTCAAGGTGTGGGGAGGTGAATGAAGCCAAGGTTCTCCACGAGCGCCTATCTGGAGGCGGCCTGCGACACCGTCCATGAACGTCTGCCCCCGGTTTCTCGTGCCGGTGACTGGACCGGCTGAGCCGCTTCTTCCTGAAAGGTTGTATCCGCAAGCCGGGAAAACCTCGGGAAAGCACAACAGACCATTCTCAAGCTCTACAAAAACCGGCCGCGGAAACCGGCGTTGCATCTCGATCGCCCCGGCCACGTTGCAGTTGTCCCCCGCGGTGCGAAGGATCTATCCTGTTTCCAGGGAATCGGGCTTCCCGAATCCTGCAGCCACCGCCCAATCGAAACAGGAGGTCACGCCCATGCGCACCATTCATGCATCGCCCGCCCTCGTCGCACTCTTGCTCCTGCTCGGTTGCCATGGGCCGGGAGAGCCTGCCGCGACCACCCCTCGGGCCGACGCCGACACTCGGCCGCTGACCCTGGCCGACGAGACCGATTCCGACCACGATGGCGTCAGCGATGCCGACGAGGAAGCGGCCGGGACCGACCCGTTCGACTCGAGGAGTGCACCCGCGTGGCACCCCGAGTGGACCGAACGTCCCCGCACCATCTTCGGACCCGACCAGGCGGCCGAGGTGCTGGAGCGCCTTCACCGCACCGACGAACCGTTCGCAACGCTGGCGGCCCGGATTCGCTCGAGCTGCAATGCCTCGCCCGCTCCCTACGATGACGACGACAACCTGGACCAGGGCGCCATTTACACCAACGCCAACATCGCCAGAAACTGTGCCTTCCTCGCCTACCTCGAGAACAACGCCACCCAGGCGGCCAAGGCACGCGACATTCTTCTCGACCTGCCTCGCAACCTGGGCAAACCCACGCTCGAACTCTTCGACAACACCGACATTCACGTGGCTGAAGCCCTTTCCGCCGCCGCACAGGCCTACGATTTCCTCGCGGCCACCAACGCCGTGGACAGCACAAGCCTCGACCAGATCGAGGACAACATCCTCTCGCTCAGCGCCTCCATGTATCGTCTCTACGTCGAAGTTGCGCCCATCTGGTGGCAATGGTGCACCAACAACCACTCCCTCAAATCGGTCAGCGCGCTCGGTATGGTCGGCATGACCCTGAACGACAACCCCGTAGCTGCCAAGTACGTCTCCCTTGCCACCACCGAAGCAGACTACATCTTCGACTTCCAGACCACCTCTGACGGCGGGTATGCAGAAGGACTCGGATACCTGACCTATGCGTCCGACAACTTTCTCCCCTTCATCATCATGTACCACCGGTTCGCCCGGGGAGAGGCCATCCCGTACCGTCAAATTTGCGACATCCGCCGTCCGGGCACGGGGTGCACCGAGCGTCCAGTCGTGGTCCCCGACTTTTACGAGGATACGCGGGTTCAAAACGTCTACTCATGGTGGGTCACCCTCATGATGCCAGACGGGCTAAGTCCCGATTTCGACGACAGCAACCGCCGTCCCACATTCAACGGACTGCTCGCCGGGATCACGGGCCAGCCTTACTTCCGGGCGGCCTGGGAGCGCAACACCTACTATCCTTACTATTCAAAGGATTGCGAGGACCTGACCGTGGAGACCCTGGTGTTCTTCCCGGATACCTTGCCGGCTCAGTGGCCCGGGTTCACGAATCGGTTCCTCGACGAGGCCGGTACGGCGGTGTTCCGGAGTGGCTGGGAACCGGATGCGCGCTACCTGCTGCTGCTGGCCGAGCACGGAACGGTTCGGGAAGGAGGCCACGAGCACCCGGACGGGACGGCGGTGCTGATTCATGCCCATGGTGAGTACCTGGTGCGAGATTCAGGATACGGTTCGTGGGACCAGCGGCAGGAGGTGAACCAGGCCGAGAACCACTCCCTGGTGCTCATCGACGGAGAAGGGCCGCATGATACCCTGCGGGAACGGGGGAGCGGTGCGGACACCTACCTGGAGAACTGCCGGGAATTCAGCGACGTGGTGGCTTGCGACGCGCGAACTGAGTTTTCGGAAGTCGAACAGGTGCGGACAGTCTTCTTCGTGGACAATACCTTCTTCGTGATCCGCGACCGCCTCTCCCCGGTTCGGGGGACAACCCACAACTACTCGAGCATCTGGCACCTGAACGGCGGGGGAGATACCGACGGCGACGTGATCGCCGGGGAAGATGGAGCCATTCTGGAACGTCCAGGCGCAGGTATGGTGCTCGGCGTGGCCTCCACCGTGGCGCCGCCGGTGGTGAAAACCTACCTGGCCAGCCACAGCCCGATGGGCTACGGTCAGATCTTGCAGCACGAGGCCCTGTCCGCCTCGGTCGTGGCAGACGACCTCCAGTTGCTCGGCGTGGTCTTTCCGTGGCCGAACGGAGGAACTCGAGCAAGCGTCTCCCAGGTCGCCTCCTCGGATGGCGCCGCCGCCCTGCTCGTGACCGCCGATGATGGCGCCTGGGCCTGGCTCGTCGCGGTCACCGACCCGGATACCACCACAACCCTCGACCTCGCCCCCTTCGGCCTGCCCAATGTGGTCACAGACGCTGCACTGGCCATCGTCCAGTTCGAACACGGCGAAGCCACCTCGCTCCGCATGGAGGACGGCGACATCCTCCAAATCGCCGACCCCACCGTCGAGTGACCCTCGCAACGGCCGCAGCGGTCATCCCACCAGACGCGACACCAGCTCGAGCAGCGCCTTTTCGTCGATGGGCTTCGACAGATACCCGTCCGGAGGTGGCACCTGCTTGCGCGTGTGGATGAATTGCTTGAACTCATCGATGATTCCGGTCACGATCACCACCGGAATCCCCGCCGTCTCGGGCGCTTCCCTCAACTCCCGGTAGAACCGCACACCCGATTTCTCCGGCATCGTGATATCGAGACAGATCAGATCAGGCCTGGCTTCACGCAGCCGGTCCGAAGCCTCCACCCCGTCTCGAGCAGCAACCGTGGCGTACCCGTTGTCCTCCAGCAAGGTCGTCAAGTAGGTCACGATGTCGTTGTCGTCGTCGACCACGAGGATCTTCTTCTTGTCCAAGGCTACCTCCCTTTACCCAGGTTAGCAGGACAGGGGCGGCACACCTCCCTGGCACCGCCCTCCACCGGCGGTGTGGAGGAGCGCCTGCCCACGATGGCCTGCCGAACATGATAAAACAGTTTACTCAAAATACCACAAAGCCGATAGATTTTTTTGCTTGACGAAAACGAGCTGTGCGGGTAGCCTGTGAAACGTCTACTATTCCGCTAGGTCTAATAGACTTACCTGGCCCGGGTCGGCCGGCACAGGCGCAGAATCCGGGAGCCGGGGCACACAGCGCCCGCCGTGGCCCAGGAACGGAGGACGTCCATGAAGCTCTCCACGCGTGCCCGTTACGCGCTGCGCCTGATGATCGACCTTGCCAGTGTGGACCGGGGGCGAAATCCGGTCAAGCTGAAGGACATAGCGGAACGTCAAAACATTTCTCGCCGGTACTTGGAGCAACTGGCCCAGAACCTGAAGCGAGCGAACCTGTTGATCGTGACGTGCGGGCGAGGGGGGGGCTATCGACTGCGCCTGCCGCCGGACCAGATCAGCGTGCTGGACGTGGTGGAAGCGACGCTGGGTCCAATCAACATTGTTGACTGTGTTTCGAACGCGGAGGTGTGCTCTCGCTCGGCGGACTGTCCGTCCAGGGTCATGTGGGTGAAGCTCAATCGTCATGTGGAGCAGATACTGAGCGAGCACACCCTGGCCGATCTGGCGGAGTTGGGGTCGAGGAGCAAGGAGCTGCCCGGTGTATCGAGCGCCGGGGGATGTCCAGACATGGTAGTCGGGGAGGTATGAGCCAGGGTCCTCGAGCTGACCGAAAGATAGCAACCAGGGAGAGGCCTGGAGTCAGGCTGGGATAGGGAGACGCGCGCTGGTTCCCGGTCCGGCGGGGGTCGGAGAGGCTGGTTTCGCGGAGAGGGGAGGTTTGTCTTCAGAGGAGGCGTGCCGAGCGGTTCACGGACACTGCGAGGCGAAGGAGTTTGGACGGGTGACTTGCCGGAAGAGAAGCTGGCGGCCCCAGGACAGGGAGGAGAGGGAGAACGATGGAACGAAAAGTCGGGAGAGGCGTCATGCGACTCGTGCGCGGAGACATCACGGACCTCGACGTGGAAGCCTTCGTGTACGACATCACCGAGGATGTGCAGCTTGGGTCTGGGTACGGAGGCGCTATCCAGCAGCGTGGGGGCGTGGCGATCCAGAAGGAGCTGAATGCCATCGGGTCGTGTCCGACGGGGGAAGCGGTGGTGACGACGGCGGGTGAACTGAAGGCCCGGTACATCATTCACACCAACGGGCCGAAGTTTCACGAGCCGGACACCGAAGGCAAGCTTCGGCGGGCGGTGCAATCGGTTCTGGCCCAGGCGGAGAAGAAGGGAATCAAGCAGGTGGCGTTTCCACCCATTGGCACCGGTCTTTACCAGGTGCCGCTCGATTTGTGCGTCCGGGTGATGATGGACACCGTGGAAGCCCACCTCAAGGCCGGCGGCACGGTGAAGGAAGTGATCTTCGTCGCCCTCGACTCAAGGGAGTACGAGCCGTTCGCGGCCAAGTTCAGAGGAGGATTCTGAGATGCCTCAGCACGAAGGAAGCGCATTGCTGTCCACGGTCGAAACCATTCACTGGCTGGCGCTGGCGTTCATGGCGTTGGTCTACACCATTCGGCTGTTCTGGCTTTTCTCGTTCCGGGGGACCAAGGATCGCCAACCGCCGGGCAATCTGGATCAATCCACGCCCATGAAGGGAGCGCTCTACTCCCTGGGCAACGTGGCCATGCCCTGGGCCATGGAAAGTACCCGAAGAGGCTGGCTGTTCTACCTGAGTTTCGTCATCTTCCACCTGGGGGTGGTGGCAGGGATCTCCCTTGCCTTCCTCAGTTCGCTCAACCGCGGACTCCTGGAGAATCCTGCGGTCGCCAACCTGATGATGGGCTTTCTCGGCGCCGCTTTCCTGGTTGGAATCGGCCGGATCATCCGGAGGTTGGTCAAGCCGTACCTTCGGCTGATCAGCTCGCCGGACGACTACTTTTCACTCATCCTGCTCACCGTCTGGTTCCTGATCGGGGTACTGGCCCAGGCCTACATCGCAGGGAAGCTGGACAACGAGATGTTTTTGATCGTCTACCTGCTCAACACGAGCTTCTTCCTGGTATACGTGCCGTTTTCCAAGATTTCCCACTATCTGTACTACCCCTTCGCGCGGTTCTGGATCGGCCGGACGCTGGGCCACCGAGGAAGCTTCCCGTACCCGAGGGGATGAAGGAGGATTGCCGTGACTGCTCGAACGAAATCGCACAAGGTGAAAGTGATGGAAGAGCTTCTGGCCAAGAAGCTCACGCGGCAAGTGGTGGCGTCGCTGGTGGGATGTGTCCACTGCGGCATGTGCCACGAAAGCTGCCACTATGTTCTGACCAACCCTGACGATCCGACCTACACTCCTTCGTACAAGGCGGACCAGCTCCGGAAGATTTTCAAGGCCAACCACGACTGGACCGGCCGAGTGTTTCCCTGGTGGGTGAAGGCGTCGACTCCGATGACTGACGAGGACCTGGAGGAGTTGAAGGACATAGCCTTCGGCAAGTGTACGAACTGCCGGCGGTGCACCTTCAACTGTCCCATGGGGGTGGACACAGCGACGCTGAACCGGATTACTCGAGGACTCCTTTCTGCGGTGGGCGTGATGCCGGAAGGGGTGCGGGTGGTGAGCAAGGATCAGTGGGAGATCGGGAACCAGATGGGGGTGCTCAAGGAGGATTTCCTGGACACCCTGGAGTGGATGTCGGAGGAACTGGAGGATGAGCTTGGGCACAACCGGGCGGCCATCCCGGTGGACAAGAAGGGCGCCAAGGTCATGTACGTCATCAACCCCCGGGAGGTGAAGTACGATCCCCGCACCATCAAGAACGCAGCACTCATTTTCTACGCCGCCGGCGAGGACTGGACCATGACCACCGAGGGGTGGGATCAGACCAACTTCGGCCTCTTTTCCGGCGACGACCAACTCGGCGGCCTGTGCGGCAAGCGCGTCTATGAAAAAGTCGCCGAGATCGGTGCCGAACGCCTGGTCATTTCGGAGTGCGGACACGGATTCCGGTCCACCCGGTGCGAGGCTCCGAACTGGGCCAAGTACGATGTCAGCTTCGTCATGGAGAGTTCCGTGATGACCATGCTCCGGTACATCAAGGAGGGCCGCATCAAGGTGGACAAGACCCGCAATTCGAAGCGGGTTACGTTCCACGACTCGTGCAACAATGCCCGGAGTTGCGGATTCTACGAGGAGCCTCGAGAACTGCTGCGCCTGGTCACCACCGACTTCCAGGAGATGTACCCGAACCGGGCGGAGAACTACTGTTGTACCGGCGGCGGCGGGGCCATGTCCATGTCCGAATACACCCCGCGGCGTCTCAAGTCGGGCAAGATCAAGGCCGAGCAAATCGCTGCGACCGGGGCGGAGATCGTGGTCACTTCGTGCCACAACTGCGTGGACGGTCTCAACGACCTGATCAAGCACTACGGGCTCAAGTGTGAGGTCAAGCAACTGGTCGACCTGGTCGCCGAGGCGCTGGTGATCGAGGAACCCAAGGTGGAGGAGAAACCGGTGCCAATCGAGGTGACCGCTCCGACAGAAAAGGCGGCTCTGGGCGGCAAGCGCGTCCTGGTGGTGGACGACGAGGCGGATGTCCGGACCTTCCTGTCCACGTTGCTCGAGGACGCGGGGGCCACGGTGGTCACCGCTTCGGACGGAGACCAGGCCATCGCCCTGGCCGCGAAAGAAAAGCCGGACATCATCACGCTGGACCTTTCCATGCCCGGCAAGGACGGTGTGGAGGTGTTCGTGGAACTCCGGAAAAACCCGGCCACGGAGAGTATCCCGGTGTGTATCGTGACCGGACACCCGGAATTCCGGAAAGTCATCTACGACCGGCCGGTACCTCCGCCCGAAGGATACATGGACAAGCCGGTCGACGAGGACAAACTGGTCAGCACCTTGCGCCGTATCCTCGACCTGAAGGAACGCAAGGTCTGATCCTGCCGATCCGACCCGGGAGCGCCTCGTATCTCGAGCGCCGCGCCCGGCAAAGCCTGCCGGGGCCGCACGGTTCGGCCGGGCCCCGGTACGGCTTCCGGTCGGGGACGAAGGCTCGACCGGCAGCAAGGGAGGACGACCCGTGGACTCCAACTACCAGCAATACTGGGAGGAGATGCCCTGCTACCTCTCCATTCACGATCCGGATTTCCGTATCGTGGACGGAAACCGCCGGTTCAGGGCCGACTTCGGCGACCGCATCGGCGCCTATTGCTACGAGGTATACAAGGGCGTCCAGGAGGTCTGCCCGGACTGTCCGGTCAAGGCCACCTTCGAGGACGGCCAAAGCCATGGGAGCGAACAAACGCTCATCACCCGGCGCGGGGAACAGGTGTCCGTGATGGTGCACACCACTCCGATCCGGGATGCCGAAGGCAACATCGTGGCCGTGATGGAGATGCATACCGACATCGGTGAGATCAAGCGCCTCCAGCACCTGCTCGAGCAAAGCCAACGACGTCTGGCCCAGCTTTTCGAGGAGGTGCCGTGCTACATCACCGTCCAGGGACCGGACCACGTGATCCAGCACGCCAACCGCAAGTTCCGGGATACGTTCGGCCCGGCCATCGGCGACTATTGCTACCGGGTCTACAAACACCGGGAAGAACAGTGCCTCGTCTGCCCCTCGGTCAAGACCTTTGCTGACGGAAAGACCCGGGAGCACGAGGAAGTGCTGGTTGCGCTGAACGGTGAGAAGTTCAACATGCTGGTAACCACCGCCCCCCTTCGGGACGCGGACGGGAAGCCGGAGGCGGTGATCAAGATGTCGATCGACATCACGCAGATCCGGCGTCTCCAATCTCAGCTTGCCTCCATCGGGCTGCTTGTGGGGTCGATCTCGCATGGAATCAAGGGGCTTCTCACCGGACTGGACGGAGGGATCTACCTGGTGAACTCCGGATTCCAGAAAGACAACCCCGAGCGTGTTCAAAAGGGCTGGGAGATGGTCCAGCGCAACGTGGACAAGATCCGCAGCATGGTGCTGGACATCCTTTACTACGCCAAGGATCGGGATCTGACCGTGTCCGAGGTGGACGTTCGGACCCTGGTGGAGGAGATCCGCGAACTGATGGACCGCAAGGCCGCGGACTTCGACATACGGCTCGAGGTGCATGTGGCCGAGGGGGCCGGCACGTTCGAGGGGGACCCGGGCGCCATCCGGGCTGCATTGGTCAACATACTGGAAAATTCCCTCGAGGCCTGCCAGGCGGATCGGCACAAGGCGCACCACGTGGTCCGGTTCGGCGCCCGTCGGGCGGATCCCTGGATGGTGTTCGAGGTGGAAGACAACGGCATCGGGATGGACCGGGAGACGCGGGAGAAGATATTCTCCCTGTTTTTCTCCTCCAAGGGGCTCAAGGGCACGGGCCTGGGCCTGTTCATCTCAAACAAGATCGTCGACAAGCATGGCGGCACCATCACCGTGGAATCCGAGCCTGGTCGAGGAACGCGATTCCTGGTGCGTTTGCCCTTGCAAGCACGCCCCAGCACCCAGCCGGGGACTGTCTGAACCGTGTTCGTCCCTGGAGACTCCGGGACGAGGCTCGAACCAGGGGGCACTCATGATGGCCAACCGGATTCTGGTCGTGGACGACGACAACGATACCGTCGAGTACCTCGCCTGTTTCCTCGAGGACAACGGCTACCAGGTGAAAGTGGCGAGCGACGCCGCATCCGCGATGGGCGTGCTTCAGACCTTCACCCCCGACGTGGTTCTCGTCGACGTGCTCATGCCGGGCCGTTCAGGACTGGACCTCCTCGTCAGCTTGCGCAAGGATGCCCGGTGGCAAGACCTGCGTCTCGTGGTCATCACGGGCAACGACCAGATCCTCCAGGACGACTGCCAGTCCTATCTCGGGACCCACCACGGGGTGCGCGGACCCGACGCCCTGCTCGGCAAGCCCATCGACCGCAAAACCCTGTTGGCCATCCTGAACCGCCTCCAGAGCTGCGAACGGGACACAGGCTGAGGCCGGCAGCTCGAGAAATCATCAAGACGGGTCAAGGAGGGGGGGTAGCCGGCCCGGCCCCGTTCTCCTGACTGGATGTTGCGAGTCCTTCCAGAAGACGAGCGACCCAGGCGGCGCCCTCCTCCTCCCCTCGCTCCGCAAAGAGGGCTCGAGCCTTCTCCAGCACCTCGGCCGCATCATCGATTCTCCCAAGCGCACGATAGGCCAACCCCAGATGCGCCAGCGCGATGGGAAGCCGTTCCAGGTCCCCGACCCGACGGTCCAGCACCACCTCCGGTTCGTAGCACGCCACCGCAGCGCCGGGATCGTTCAACGTCATGCGGATGTCCCCCAGCATACCCAGGAACCGGGCCTGATACCAGAGATCCCCGACGCCTCGGGCCGCTTCCAGCGCCTCCTCGCACAGACCCGCAGCCACCTCCAGGTCCCCCACCTGCTGCTCCAGAACGACCTGGTTGAAAAGCACCGACAACACCCCCTCCGTGTTGTGCATGGCCCGGTGGACCTCCAGGGCCAATGCCAGGGCTTCTCTGGCGTCCGTGTACCGGTGCAGCGACGTGTACAGCATGCCCAGGCGCTCGAGCGCCACCTCCCAGCCCTGTCCCGCCCGGGCCCGGCCGGCCACTTGCACCAGCAACCTCTCCACGTCGGCAGCGGTTCCAACCCCGTATCGAAGCAACTCCGACTCGGCAAGCCACGCATTCACACGGGCCGCGGGATCGCCCTCCGCGTCTTCCGCGCGCGTGCGAAACCATTCGATCCCTTCCTCCACACGGTGCGACATGGCGTAGGCCGTGGCCAGCGTGAAATAACAAGACCAGGAGCGACACCCGGCCTCCACGGCTCGCTGCCCCAACTCGACCCGGGCTGCTCCGTCCCGCATCAAGGCCAGCGCGTACCAGGCAGCCCCGTCCTGGGGATCCGCTTGCACCCGCTCCGTGAACAGACTGACGGCAATCTCCAGTTGATCCGTCTCGCTGGCCAGCTCGAGAAAATGGTGGATGGCCGGCTCAAACTCCGGGTGCTGACGCACCAACGCCAGGCAGGATCGGAAGGCTCGATCCAGATCCTCCTTCGCACGATGGGCTCCCACCCGCCCAAGCTGATCGTAGAGCGGCCGCACCGCATCCAGCGTCTCTCGCTCCTCCGCCGTCAATTCGGCCGTGCCCTCCCACGAGGTATTTTCCTGAACGGCACCTCCAGTCCCCCGCTTCTCTCCATGGACGCACCCGGTCCAGGCAGGCAACAGAAGCCAGACGCCGGCGAACAGCACCCAGCCCCTCCGCGTCCCCCTTCCCAACCTTGCTGAATACCGCACACTCATCCGCCCCTCTCCATCCCTGAAAGCTCCCACCGATCCAGACCACGACCTCGGCTCGGCCGCGCGGAATCGCCATTCCGTGGATCATGCAGGCCACGGGGCGATATGTCACTCGAATTCCTCCCCCTCTCCACCCCGCCCCCGAATTCCCAATCCACCCCAAAAACGAGAGGATCGCACCCGCCACGCTGCTCGAGACAGCGCCGGCGCTCTTCCTGCGCCTCTCTCACGACAGAATCAGGTTCCTGCACCCGTCCTCCCTGGAGGCAGCCGCCCCCGCACGCACCATCCCCGTCCCCGTACGACCTCCCGGGGGTGCTCGAGGTTGCATGCGCCTGACGGTGCTCCATAATACTGGCGGATGCTGGCGAATGGGTGCCACCCAGCGCTGGCAAAACCGCGAATGCGGCGATCCAACAAGGGGTCCCCGGCACGGAAAAGGAGGCGTGCGATGAGCGAATCGAGGAACAGGCGGAAGACATCAACCAGGGTGCCGTTCACGTTTTTTCTGGTACTGGCGGTCGGAATGCTGAGCTTGCCCGGATGTCCTGATACCGAAGAGGATGACGAGGCAACCAGTGTTCCTCCTTCGGTGACCCCAACCACGGTTCCGACCTCCCCCACGATCGAGACCACTCCGACCCCTCCACCCACGCCGGCGCAGGCGGTCACCCCCACACCTGAACCGACCTCGAGCACGAGTACCCCGGAACCGACGCCCACACCGATTCCGTCCACTCCGACCCCGCTCGCAACCCCCACACCGGTTCCGTCCACCCCGACCCCGCTCGCAACCCCCACACCGGTTCCCCCTTCCCCGACCCCGCTCCAGGATCCGGATGGAGACGGCCACGGAGCAGATGATTGCGACAACCAGGATCCGGCCGTCTATCCCGGGGCAGTGGAGATTCCCTATGACGGCATCGACCAGGATTGCGACGGACAGGACCTGACCGATCTGGACGGGGACGGCCACGACGCCACCGAGGCGGGAGGGGACGATTGCGACGACCAGAACCCGGATGTCAACCCGACCACGCCGGAAGTCCCTTATGACGGGATCGACCAGGATTGCGATGGAGCCGACCTCCTCGACGTGGACGGCGACGGATACGTGGCCACCGAGGCCGGGGGTCCCGACTGTGCCGACACGGACGAAGCCATTCACCCGGAAGCGGCCGAAATTCCCTACGATGGGGTGGACCAGGACTGTGACGGCGCCGACCTCCTCGACGTGGACGGCGACGGCATGAACGCCGTGGAGGCGGGCGGGTCCGACTGCAACGATCAGGATCCGGACATCAACCCGGGAGCCCAGGAGATTGCCTACGACGGCATCGACCAGGATTGCGACGGACAGGATCTGACCGATCTGGACGGAGACGGCCACGACGCCACCGAGGCGGGAGGGGACGATTGCGACGACCAGAACCCGGATGTCAACCCGACCACGCCGGAAGTCCCTTATGATGGAATCGATCAGGATTGCGATGGGGCCGACCTCCTCGACGTGGACGGCGATGGATACGAGGCCCTCGAGGCGGGCGGGTCCGACTGTGACGACACGGACGACACGATACACCCCGACGCGCAAGAGATCCCGTACGACGGGATCGACCAGGATTGCGACTCGAGCGACCTGGTGGACGTGGACGGAGACGGGATCGTGGCGGTGGAAGCGGGCGGCGATGATTGCGACGACAACGACCCGGACGTCAACCCCGGGGTGCAAGAGGTCCCCTATGACGGAATCGACCAGGATTGCGATGGAACAGACCTCACCGACCAGGACGGGGACGGCTACGATGCCGTCGAGGTCGGCGGTGACGACTGTGACGACACGGACGCCGCCATCCACCCCGGGGCGGTCGAACGGTGCCACGATGAGGTGGACCAGAATTGTGATGGACGACTGAACGACGGATGTCCCCTCGAAAGCTGCCTTGCGCTCCTGCTCGACGACCCGGGCCTGTCCTCCGGGACCTACTCGATCGACCCGGACGGAGACGGCCCGGACGAGCCGATCGATGCATGGTGCGACATGGAGTACGACGGTGGAGGTTGGACCCTCATGTACGACGACATGGACTCGTTGCAGGTGGTCCAGAACATCGCCCCCGAACTCCTCCATGTCCCGGCCTCTCAACTCCTCGCCGCCCGCCCAGACGGCTCCACGGAAGTTCTCGACATCTATCCCACGCTCGAGTCGCTCGGCGATGCCTTCGCCCAGGAGTGGACCTACACGGGGTTCGAGTCGGACAACTACAAGCCCCTGAGTGTGGAAACCGGGGACAAGACCACCACGCTCTACATATTCGACGATCACGACATCAGGGGGAGTTCTTCCGTGCCCTGCTCCGGGAGGCAAACCGACTATGCAACCACGCCCAACGGATTGATTTCTTACGGATATAGCAACGGCGCCAACTTCGGAGACGGGGGGACCTGCGTGTACGGCACCTACAACGTCGCCGTGCGGCTCCTCATGGTGAGGTGATCCTCGAGGCCCCCTCGAGGCAGGGGCATCCTCGAGGCAGGAGGGCTTTTTCTCGGGCCGTGCCCCGGAGAGATTCCTTCCGTTGACCGTGTCGGCCCCTGCTTGACGGCGGGACCGGTGCGGTGATAGATTCCCCCCGGACGCACCGGGCCGAGCCAGGTCGGTTCTACGGGCGGCTGGAAACGGCCGAGACGTGTGGGCCGCCTGACGCCATGGTGGTCGCGTCGGAGTACGGGATCAGCCCTTGGAGCTTCGGAACAGTCGGAACACGTGGTCATGCCCTTTCGCAGCGTAGCAACCGGCCGGAGTTCTCTTGCGTGGACGATGTTGGTGGTGGCGGCGCTGGCGGTGGTCTATGCTCCGTCCCTGTCCAACGGTCCGGTGTGGGACGACCGGGACCTGGTCACGGAGAACCCTTACCTGCGTGATGTCCGGGGGCTCGAGGTTCTCTGGCACTCGGACCTGTGGACAGCGTCGGCCAAGCAGGAACAGAGCAGTTTCTACCGGCCACTGGCGATGACCACCTACTGGGTGAACGCCTGGATCGGCGGGCTGACCCCTTTTTCCATCCGCACGGGGAATCTTCTGATTCACATTGCCAACGCGCTGCTTCTGCTGCTGTTGTTCAAGCGACGGGTGCAGGCCCGGGTGAGGGGCCTTGGACCCGTTTTCGTGCTCCTGTGGGGACTGGCGCCCCTGTGCAGTGAGCCGGTTTTCTGGCTTTCCGGGCGATTCGACCTGCTGGTGACCCTGGCCGCCCTGGGTGTGCTGATTCTGAACGAGCGTGAGAGTCCGGGACGGGTGGTGGGAGTGGCAGCGGTGATAGGGGCCGGGCTGTTGTGCAAGGAGAATTTCCTGGGATGGACCCCTCTCCTGCTTGTGGACGACCTCGTGGTGCACCGGCGCGCCCTGCGGCGTCTGGTGGTCAAGTACGCCGCGATCGCCGTGGTGGTCGCCGCCTACCTCGCCGTCCGTGCGCACCTGGGGCTCAAGTCTGTGTCCATCCTCGCGGATCACGACCCGGGCACGCTCCTGGAAGCCTACCTGTTCGCCATTCACACCTTCTTGCCCTTGCTGGTGTTTCCCTCCCGGCTCGACCCGTTCCATCCTTACGAAGGATTGAGCACATTCCGCGAGGGCATGGTCGGATTGGCGGTCATCGGCCTGACCGTGCTTCTGTCCGTCCGGGGACTGGCCCGTCAGGCCGACCCGGGGGCACGCACCAGTCTCGAAGGCTGGTTGTGGATGCTCGGGGCACTTCTCCCCTCCGCCCTGACCGGCCCCACCCTGATGATGATCGGAGACCGCTACGCCTACCTCCCCCTGGTCGGTCTCTTCCTCGCCGCCTGGCCCCTCGTGGTCCGGCTGGAAGCCTGGCGCACCGGTCCCCACACCGACCGGCAAGAACGGCCGGACCGAATCCTCGAGGTATCCGGGACAGGGCCGAACGCCCCACACATCCGCCTGCCCGCCCGCTGGAGCCTGCCCGTCCTCCTGGCCATCCTCGCCCTCGCCGAAGGATGGGTCACCACCGCGCGCGCCGGCGACTGGAAGGACGACGAAAGCCTCGCCCGGGCGTCACTCGAGCACCACCCGGACAGCTTCTACGCCCTCTACACCCTGGGCGCCATGGCGGCTCAGCGGGGAGACTACGAAGAAGCGTCCAATCTCCTCCGCCGCTCCCTCCTCCGAAACGACGGTTCGTGGCGCACCTGGAACGCCATCTGCTACGTCCTCCAACATCAGAATCGCCTGGACGACGCGCTCGAGGCGTGCCGCAACAGTGCAGCGATCAACCCCCGAAACCCTCGAGTCTGGGTCAATCTCGCCTCCATCTTCGTGGTCCGGAAGCAGTGGCAGGAAGCGTTCGTCACTGCGAGTCGCGCCGTGGCCATCAAGCCGGGGTACGTGAATGCACGCTACCTGGCCGGGGTGTCCGCGGCGAACCTGGGCAACCTCGACGTGGCACTCGAGCACGTCCAGGCCGGACTCCAGGTCGATCCCACCAACCCGCGACTTCTCGCTCTCAAGCAGGCGCTGGACGCCGCCGGCCCGGGCCGGTCGGACCGACATCCCACCCACACGCCCGCGCCCGGGTCGCCCTGAGCCAACGGTTCCCGTTGTCACCGTCGTCGAGATGCGTTACTGTTGCACGGCCGGGACGAGGCGCCGCTTCCACTCCCCGGCGGAACCCTGAAACAGTGGACCACTACCTGGGAAATGATCATGAACATCCTGCTCATCCGTCCCAAGTCCCCGCCAGGCATCCACGGACTCTCCGAAGGACTCCGATGGTGGCGGGCCGACGCCCTGACGCCGCCCCACCAGGAAGCTGTGCTCGCAGCCCTCACCCCGGAGGACATCTCGAGCACCATCGCCGACGTTCAGGCAGGCGACCCGGTTCCCTTTGACCAGGATGCCCGCCTGGCCGTGTTCGTTGCGGATTTCGACCAGGTCCCGGGATTGCGATACCTCTACGGAAGGCTTCGCGCAGCCGGAACGCCGGTGGCTGCGGGCGGTCCCATGCCCTCCGCCCTTCCACAAGAGGTCGCCTTTGCCGACACCGTCCTGGTAGGGGACCTCGAGGCTCTCTGGCCCCGGCTCATCGACGCGGTGCGCGCTGGACCGCCTTATCCGGACCGGATCCGTGCTGACCAACCCCTCCGGCTCGCCGACCTCCCCCCCCCGGACTGGTCCGGCGTGAACCTGCGCCGATACCGCCTCGGGGTGGTGTCCGTGGCCCGCCGGGTGCACCCTGGAGACGCTCCCGCGAAAACCTCGACGGCTGCCCTCTCCTTCCGAACCCCGGACCAGGTGACAGAGGAATTGAAAACCCTGCTCGACCACGGGGTACGTCGCGCACGACTCCTCACCCCGGACATTCTGGCCGAGGAAGAAGTCGCCTCTGAAATTCTCGAGACCCTCGCAAAATTCCACCGGGACCATCCGCCGGGTCTCAGGCTCGAGGCCCGGTGTGACGCCCGCCACGTCACCGCCCGGGCCGCGGCGCGGCTCTCCCACGCCGGCGTCACCCGGGTGGATCTGACCCTCCCGTGCGGAGAGGGCGACGGGGCCGATACCCTGAACCAGGCCCTGGAGGCCGTGCGCACCCTGCGGGGCGAGGGACTCATCGTCCGTACCGACGCCACCCTGGACGCGGACGATCCGATGGGCGCATGCGACCTGCTCGCCGGCTCCCTGGACGACCTGCGCGCGCCGGTCGCACTGCGAGCGGCCCGGGTATACCCCGGCACGGACCGCTGGAAACAGGCCGAGAACGCCGACCGCCTGATCCGCGGCAGCAAGGACCTCCCATACAAACGCCAGGTATTCGATACCCCCAACGTGCGGCCGCGCAAAGGCTCCCTCGAGACACTCCAGCAGCGCATCCGGGAACTCCTCCTCGACCTGGCCTCGGCCGACCAGATCCTGAAAAGACTCCGCGCCCTCGCACAGGAAGCCCGCAACGTCCCGGCCACGGCCCGCATGCCGTTCCTCGAGGACCTGGAAGCCACGGTCCGCATGCTCCTCGGGGCGCTCGACAACCCGGGAGAGCAACGGGTCCGCCTCACCGCACGGGCACTGCTCGCACTCGTCGCCGCACGCCCTGCAACGGGAATCTGGACTCAGGCCCTCGACGCCCTGCTCGATGAAGTGGCCAACCGCAGCCTGGTCCTCAAGACCGCGGAGGGACGGAAGCTCGAGGTGGAGACCCCGCCCCGTTCGCTCAAGGAACGCGCGATCGGCGCAATGGGCAGGCTGATGGGAGCCCTGGCCGCCGCACGCACTTCAGCCCCCACGTCAACCCGGTGAACACCGCCCCGAGCACGCCACGCCCCCCCGGCACCTGCTCCGGCAAGATTCAGTAAAATAGCGAACGGAGCGTCTGGTAGCCTGCTTCCAGGTCGTCCAACAACAGGGATTCGCAGTCCTGGTGCGCCTGGGCAGGATCTCCAGGGCCGAAATTCACCGCCGGAATCCCAGCCTCGGTGAGTCGCGCCACGTCGGTCCAGCCCTGCTTGGCCCGCAGCTCGAGCCCGTGCTCCCGACGCCACGCCCGAAAGACAGGATGGTTCGACGCATCCGCCCCGGCCGACGCAGCATCCACCACGGAAACAGCCACCGCTGCGTCGCTCCCCTGTGCCTCGCCCCGCTCCACGTCGCACCCTGCGGATCCGCCGAACGCCTCCCGGATCCAGGCCTCCAGAGCGACCCCCGCCTCCGATACGGACCGCCCCGGCGGAAACCGGTAGTTCACGTTGATCTCAACCACCGGCGGAATCACGTTGCGCGCATTCTCCGTCCAAACCTGGGTCACGCTCACGACTTCGTGAAAAACCAGTTCCCCCACTGCCACTGGACGCGGCGACCGTCCCGCCAGGCTCGAAAGCAGTGGAAGCGCACGATAGACCGCATTGTCCCCAAGCCACGGTCGCGCACTGTGCGCCGCCTTCCCCCGCACCGTGACTCGAGCATGGATCGTGCCCGAACAGCCCGCTTCGATGCGGTTGCCTGTCGGCTCGAGAACCAGGGCGGCGTCCATCCGGGGCAGGTGTCCATCCCGGAGAAGGTGACCCAGACCGTTCTCCTCTGCCGGCCCCTCCTCCCGGTCGTAGAAAACCAGAACAGGACGCGCTTTCCTCGGCCGCGTCTCCTCCTCGAGAAGGTGGAGCATGCAGGCCAGCCCGGCTTTCATGTCCACCGCCCCCCGCCCGAACAGACGGCCGTCCCGAAGACCGAGCGGTTGCCCCGGTGCGGGCGGCACGGTGTCGAGGTGCCCTATCAAGCCCACCACCGGGCTGTCTATCTCTGCGGCGCACTCAACGATCAAGTTGTTCCCGAATCGCCTGGCCGATGCGTTCGAGGAGACCTGCTCCACGAAGCTCAGGACCTGGTCGCAGAGGGGACCTTCCGCCCCGGTCACGCTGGGGATTTTCACCAGGTGCAAGGCCAGGTCCGTCAGGTCGGCGCCAGTCTTTCGTGCCATTCGCCTTCACCTCCGGCTGCCTGCTAAACCGCCACGTCGAACGTGCGGAGCACCTCGTTCAGGGAAGTTTTCCGGTCCGTGGATTCGGTTCTCCGTCCGATCACGAGCGCGCAGGGTACCCCGAACTCGCCGGCGGGAAACCGTTTGTTCATCACGCCGGGGATGACCACCGAACGTGCCGGCACGCGCCCTCGCCAGATCACGGGCTCCGGGCCGGTCACGTCGACGATTGGTGTCGAGCGGGTCAGCACGACGTTGGCCCCCAGCACGGCCTCCCGTTCCACGAGCACGCCTTCCACGATGATGCATCGAGATCCGATGAACGCGCCGTCCTCCACGATGACCGGACGTGCGGATGGAGGCTCGAGCACACCGCCGAGGCCGACCCCGCCGGAGATGTGCACATCGCGCCCCACCTGGGCGCAACTTCCCACCGTGGCCCATGTGTCGATCATGGTGCCGCTGCCCACATGGGCGCCGATGTTGACGTAGCTGGGCATCAGGATCGCGCCGCGTTCGATGAAGGCTCCGTACCGGGCCACACCGGGAGGCACCACGCGGATCCCGGCCTCCTCCAGGTTTTGCTTGACCGGAATCTTGTCGTAGTAGCGAAAGATTCCGGCCTCCATGGGCTCCAGGCCCCGAATCGAGAAGTAGAGCAGGATCGCCTGCTTTACCCATTCGTTGACCCGCCATTCCGAATCCACTTTCTCGGCCACACGAACCCGGCCCGAATCCAGCGCCGCCACCGTGTGTTCCACCGCGTCCCGCACCTCCGGGCCTGCACGGTCCAGTCGCCCCTCATGGGCACCGATCACAATTTCCCGCACTTCCTCCAGGCTCATTCCAGGCATGAACTCCTCCATCACCCCCCCTCGTCCCGACTCGTCTGTTCTCGAGACCCTCCTCCAACCGTGGTCGAGCCGCTCACTGGCGCGCAGTGACCGTGGCGGCATGCTCCGCGTCGCCCCCTGTTTCCGCGTGGTTTGCGCCTCCGGTTCCGGCCGGCTCGAGCACGACCACCTCGGATGCCACCCCCATGCGTGGAGGGAATCCGATCAGCAGGTTGCCCGCATGCACGTAATGGCGGGCTCCCCCTGCGTCCCACCAGCCCTGGTCCCGACCTCCCATCAATCCGTAGAGCGTCGGCCGCAGCCCGAACATGTTGGCGCCCACCTGGCCACCATGGGTGTGGCCCGACAAGACCAGGTCGAACCGGCCAGACGTCAGGCCCCGGGCCGCCTCCGGATTGTGCACCAGCAGGATACGGAAGGCATCCGGAGGTGGGTCCGGCCACCGCGCCACCGTCTCTGCGAGTCTTTCCGCCGGGCGCAGCCAGTAGAACTGGGCACCGGCCACCTCGAGGATCTGCCCGCCGACCCGGACGGTCACCGAGCGGTCGATGAGCATTTCCACGCCCGCGTCCCGGAGTTCCTGCTCGAACTGGTCGATCACGGGCAAATCGTGATTGCCGGGACAGGTGAAGGTGGGCGCGTTCAGGCGCGCAAGCTGCCGGATCACGTAGTCGTGCTCGAGTTCGGAGAACGGGGTGAGCAGGTCACCGGTGACACAGACCAGGTCGGGTTTCAAGCTGTTCACCTGGTCCACCAGTGCGCGGAAGTCGACCTCGTGGTGGGCGGGATTGGCATGGAGGTCGGAGAGGTGGACGATCCGAACGCCGAGACCCGGGACGGGATAGCGCCGCACCTGCCCGTGCCGGACGAGCGCGTGCACGGTTCCGGCCACGGCCAGGAGCAAGGCGGGGAGCAACCAGAGTCCGGGCTGAAAGAGGGGCCACCCCAAGGCCAACGCCACCGGAGCACGGAGCAGGGTGGAGAGTCCCCCCCAAAGCGAGAAAGCGTAGGCCACCTGGGAGGGGTAAATCAGCGCGACTCGAGCCCACCGTGGACACGGGCCAGGCCGTTCGGCAAAAAAGTAGAGTCCCCACTCCGTCACCAACCCGTAGGCGAACACCGGCCACAAGACGACCGGGGCATCGAGCCACACCAGCGTCAACCAACCCATGCACCCGGTCACCACTGCGGCGACGAAGTGGTCGTTCGCGGTCCTGCCCACGGCGTAGACGTGCCGGAGGGT
>CAYQMG010000186.1:0-6416 GCA_964418585.1 uncultured Gammaproteobacteria bacterium
GATACGGATCTTCACCGGAAGCCTCGGATTCAGGAAGATTCAGGGAAGGCCGGCTCCTGTTGTGAGCACGGCCGGGCACAGGAAACCACAAGGTATGACCACAAGATAGGCTGGTTGGAGGATATAGTCAAGGTGTGGGGAAGGAAATGCAGGCGTGAGCCGTTTTCGGCGGCGTAGGCGGATGGCTGCCCCGCCGGAGGCCTGCCGCCGAGAGGCGGTGATTGCGCGAAGCGTGAGCCAGCGCTTTGACCCATCGAAACAGGCGCCGGAACGGACAGGTCGGCGTCCAAAGTGACGATCTCGAACAGGCCGAGGGAGCTTTGGACCTCGTGTGAAGCCCCGCTTCGAGAGGCGTGTGATCCGGCGGTGGGGGGCTCGGATTGAGCCTGCTGCGGAGGGGCCCGGGTTCCGATGGCCCCCTCCGGAAGGGAGGAGCGGAATGGCTTCCAGTGTCCGAAGGAGAGTTCTTGGGTGAATCGTGCGTGATGCGAAGGCCCCATCCCCCCCACGGGAACTGCGTGACTACCGGGCATCGTTGCGAATTTGGGGGCCGGTTGCAGGGTTATGTTCATTCTCTGGAATACCCGTTGTGGCGCGCGCTTTGCGCACCTGCGCGCCATTCCCAATTCTCGAGAATGAATCAGGTCTGCAACAGGGAGGGGGAGATATTCCGAAAAAAATCGAGATCGTGCTGGTAGAACGTGTAATTAAATACCGGAATCAGGAAAAATCATTACATATTCGTCCCCCTCGCAGGTCCAATTCGAAGACGGCGGTGTAGGCGGAGGGCCACCCAGCCAGCAGGGGGAGGCTCGGATTGAGGGGACACCGGAGAGGGCCTGGGGGGTGACGGCCATCTGGGGGAGGAAGTCGCGCCGCTGTCTGGAGCTGGAGCAGAAACGTAAAGCACTGGGGTCTGCCTCCCCCTCCATGCTGGCGTGGGAAAGGGGGTCGACCGCGGGGGCTGGTGGTTTGGTGTGGGCAAAGTGCTTGACGTGGGGCTTGTTCCTTGCTAGTTTTCGCTGTCCACCTTGTACCGACCGGCCGATCCCCGCCGGCAGGCCTTTGGAGCTTACGACTTCCTAGCAGAAGCCGAGACACGGCCGCGCCCGCGCGAGTCGGTTTGTTGTCCGACCGAGTTTTAGGAGACACCCAAGGAGTAGATGTCAAGGAGTTGTCGATGTCTGCAACGAAACAGATCCATGGAACCCTGCTGGAGAGGGCCGACATCGCGCCGATGGTCACCCGATACGTTATCTATGCGCCGGACATTGCCCGTCGGCGGCGGCCGGGGCAGTTTGTCATAGTGCGTTTGCACGAAGGAGCGGAGCGTATCCCGTTGACCATAGCGGATGCGGACGAGGAGCGGGGGACGATCACGCTCATTGTGCAAGAAGTTGGGAAGAGCACGGCGGAGATGGCGCACGTATTGAGGGTTGGGGACGTGTTTGCAGACGTGCTGGGTCCCCTTGGAATGGCGACGCACATTGAGCGAGTGGGCCGAGTAGTTGGAATTGGAGGTGGGATTGGTGTGGCCCCGTTGCATCCCATCATGCAGGGGTTCAAGGCGGCGGGCAATGAGGTGATAGGGATCCTGGGCGCGCGCACCAAGGATCTGATGATCATGGAAGAGGAGATGAGGCGGGCCTGTGATCGGGTCCGAATCATCACGGACGACGGGAGCTACGGATCCAAGGGACTGGTGACGGATGAACTGGCGACAGAAATCGAGGAGCATGGCAAGCCGGACCTGGTGGTGGCGATCGGCCCCCTGGTGATGATGCGTGCTGTGGCCAACATGACCCGGGATCTGGATCTGAAGACCCTGGTGAGCCTCAACCCGATCATGGTGGATGGAACGGGCATGTGTGGAGGCTGCCGTGTGACGGTGGGGGGACAGGTGAAGTTCGTGTGTGTGGACGGACCGGAGTTTGACGCGCACGGAGTGGATTTCGACGAATTGTTCCGGCGGCAACGATTCTACGTTCCGCAAGAGACCCAGAGCTACGAGGCCTTCAAGCGGGAGCACCGCCACGAGCCGGGCGAATGCCGACTGCGGCGTCTCATCGAGGCCAACGCCAACCGATAGACCGAGGAAGCCGAGACATGGGAGCACAGAAGAAGAAGTTTCAACCGATCGATATCGACACGCTCGAGCTGCCTCCTCGCGGCGAGCCGGAGCTGAATCAGCGGCAGCGAATGACGATTCCCCGGCAACCGATCCCGGAGCAGTCGGCGGACGAGCGTATCCACAATTTTTCCGAGGTGGCCCTCGGATACGATGAGCGGACGGCCCGGATCGAGGCGCTCCGCTGTATCCAGTGCAAGAAGCCCCTGTGTGTAGCGGGGTGTCCGGTCGGGATCAACATTCCGGGGTTTATCAAGAAGATTGCCGAAGGCGACTTTGCCGAGGGCGTATCCATTCTGAAGCAGGACAACGTACTGCCTGCCATCTGCGGCCGCGTCTGTCCGCAAGAAGAGCAATGCGAGATCGTCTGCACCCTGGCCAAGAAGTACGAACCCGTGGCGATCGGACGGCTCGAGCGTTTTCTGGCCGACTGGGAGCGCGAAGGCGGCAAGATCGAGCCACTGGTGCCAGGGAAGCCGACCGGCAAGACCGTGGCGATCGTGGGCGCGGGGCCGGCCGGACTTACGGCTGCTGCGGATCTGGTCCGATACGGGCACGATGTGACCGTGTTCGAGGCCTTGCAGCGGCCGGGCGGTGTCCTGGTCTATGGTATCCCCGAGTTCCGACTCCCCAAGAAGATCGTACAGGTGGAAGTCGAGGAACTTGAGAAGGCTGGTGTAAAGTTCCGAAACAGCGTGGTGATCGGACAGACTTTTACCATGGACGAACTGACAGAGACATTCGACGCCGTCTTTGTGGCTACCGGAGCGGGCTTGCCCAACTTCATGGGGATCCCGGGCGAGAACCTCAACGGTGTCTATTCCGCCAACGAGTACCTGACCCGGGTCAATCTCATGCGGGCTTATGAATTCCCCAACGCGGACACGCCGGTGGCCCGGAGTGAGGCGGTGGCGGTCATTGGCGGCGGGAACGTGGCGATGGACGCGGCCCGTACCGCGAAGCGACTCGGGGCCAAGCACGTGTACGACGTGTATCGGCGGACCCGGGCGGAGATGCCGGCGCGCGCCGAGGAAATCGAGCATGCCGAGGAAGAGGGGATCGAATTCCTGTTCCTCCATAATCCCATTGCCTACGAAGGCGACGCTGACGGCCGGGTCACTCGAGCCATCTGCCGCAAGATGAAACTGGGCGAACCGGACGCCAGCGGCCGGCGTCGACCTGTACCCACAGATGAGACCATCACCCTGGAGGTGGACACCGTGGTGGTGGCGATTGGGAACGGTCCCAATCCTCTGATTCCGCGCACGACCCCGGACCTCGAGGTCAAGCGGTGGGGCAACATTCGAGTGGAGAAGGCCACCGGTCGCACGAGCCGGAAGGGTGTGTGGGCCGGGGGAGACATCGTGCTGGGGGCGGCCACGGTGATCCTGGCCATGGGCGCTGGCCGCACGGCGGCGAAGTCGATCCACGAGTACCTGACGACCGGCGAGTGGACGGAACCGGAACTCGATTCCTGATTTACCCGACCCGCCCCTTGCCCGCCGGTCTGCACTGCGGCCCGCCCTGACCTTCCCCGGCCAGAGACGGACTCGAGAGTGCCTCAAACCGTTGCACCCGTTCCCCTCCCCGTGCTAGACTGCTTGCGACCCAAGGACGCGAGCGAGGCGACAACGGACACGGGCTGAGGTGGTATGCGGAAGCGACGAACCTGGACGCAGGCAAGGTGGACAGCAGTGCTCATCGGGTTGTGTATCGGTGCGACCGCCACCTCGTGCACCCCGGAAGAGGAGCCGCCCCCGGATCGCACCGATCTCGACTACGACGGAGTCCTGGACATCCACGACCGGTGCGTGGGCAAACGGGAGACCTGGAACCAGTTTCAGGATTCAGACGGGTGCCCGGACGTGGCTCCCAGGCCGCCTCCCCGCAGGCTCGACGTGGGAGGCAAGATCCAGTTCGAGGGCGGAGGCGCCGTGATCTCGCGCCGTTCCTACCCCTTGCTCGACGTGGTCGTCGACGTGCTTCAGACCAACCCCACGATCCACCTCCGGATCGAAGGGCACACGGACAATGTGGGCTCCGACGCCGCCAACCTCACCCTGAGTCGCAAGCGCGCCGAAGCGGTCAAGGCCTACCTGGTTCGAAAGGGGATCGACGCCCGACGACTGACCGCCGTCGGCTACGGAAGCACCAAACCCATTGCATCGAACGACACCGAGCAAGGGCGAAGCACCAACCGCCGGGTAGAATTCAACATCGTGAGTCCGTGAGGGTTCCCTTCCCGTCACCACAGGGGTCTCCTCGAGGGTCTCCCCGGGCCGGTTCTCTCCTTCCTGCGCCCAGAAAACGGGCCATGGCTGCTCGATGCCCCTCCCCGCCCCACAGACGGGCAAACACCTCGGCCTCCGCCTCGAACGCCTCCACCCGGTCACGAACCCGCACCTGCTGCAGCATGCGCTTGATCCCGGCCACCGCATCACGCGGGTGCCTGGCGATACGTTCGGCCAGAGCCAGCGCCAGTGAGAGCCCCTCCCCGGCCGGAGCCACTTCCGCAATCAGCCCCAGCGCCAGGGCTTCCCGGGCACCCACCGTGTCGCCGGTCAACAAGAGTTGGGCCGCCCGCATGGGGCCCACTCGTGCCACGAGCCGGGTCCCACCCCCCCATCCTGTGGACAGGCCCATGGCCGCCTGGCGAAACGTGAACGTGGCGCCCGCTTCCGCCACCACCAGGTCACACGCAACGACCAGCTCGCACCCACCCCCCAACGTCGCCCCCTGGACCGCTGCAATGACCGGAACCGCACACTGCTCGATACTCCGGGGAAGACAACCCAGGTCGCTCACCTTCCGGGCACCGCTCGGATCGTCCAGCAGCGCGGCAAATTCATGCAAATCCCCGCCGGAGATGAACACACGAGGGTCCCTGCTGGAAAGTACCACCGCCCGCACGCCCGGATCGCGGCTCGCCTCATCCACCAGGTCACGAAGCAACACGACTGTTTCACGGGACAGGGCATTGCGACGGTGCGGCCGATCGATTGACAGAATCAGGGTAGTGCCGGACCGCTCCGATTGGACCGGGCAACGAGCTTGTGTTCCGGGTTCCTTCATGGCGCCTCCACCCTCCAGACCGGTACGATGGAGGTGCGTGATACCTGTTTCACCGCCCCCTTGTCAAGGGAAGGCGACGCCCGACTCGCAAGAGGCGCAATCAGTGCTTGCCAAGGCGCCCGGTTGACGGGTATTCCTTGGAAACGACAGACTACCATCGAACCTCTTCCGGCAGACCAGGGTCCAGCAGCACGACCCGGTCGCCACCACCAGGAGCGGTCATGCTGATAGCGCAGCCTCATCCTCTGCTCGACCTGCACGCCTTCGTGGCCACCTGGCCGACCCGTATGGCAGACCTGACATCGCCCTCGTGGCTTCTGGACGGACTCCATCTCGAGGCCCAAGCGCCGTTTCAGAGGGACGAGGCCGTTCGCGTCGCAATACGCAACTTGCTCCGGACCAAGCGGTTCAAACCCACAGGCCGAAACAAACCCGCATCCGAGTACCTGGTGAAGGCCGCTGCATCCGGGGCACTGGGCCCCATCAATCCGGCGGTGGATGCTTGCAACGTGGTTTCTCTACACAGCGGATTGCCCATCTCGGTGGTGGATCTGGACCGATTGACCCCTCCGCTCGAGATCCGCCTGGGTCTGGAAGGGGAGGAGTATGTGTTCAACGCTGCAGGCCAGGTACTCCGGCTGACCGGCCTGCTCTGCCTGGCCGACGCACAGGGCTGCTGTGCGAGTCCGATCAAGGACTCTCAGCGCACCAAGGTGGGCGACGAGACGCGCAGGACCCTTTCGCTGGTGTGGGGGACCACCGAACAGGAAGGCCTGGCAGGGCGCGTGACCGCCTGGTACCGACGGGTTCACGAGGATCTCGGTTGTCGCGTGGAACCGGTGGAAATCTCTGCGGTTGGATCGGACGCGGCGCCGGAACCCGCTCCGTGAGCCAGTCAGGAGTCCGCGTTGCACGGGCCCCGGGGTGACGCCACTCGAAGCAGGAGGGGATCATGTACATGAACTGCCGGCTGTTCGCCGTTTCGGTCTACCAGACATTGACTCGAGCCCCGCTGACCCGGAAGCGGGTCAAGGTGCTGGTTCCCCTGGTCCTCGGGCTTCCCCTGTTCGAGGCGGTGACCTGGGGCTTCCTCGCCTTGGACCACATGCTGTTTCGTCGCTTCAGACACCAGCGGATCGAACGTCCTCTGTTCATCATCGGCAACCCACGGAGCGGCACCACCCTGCTGCACCGTCTCATCGCGCTGGACGAAGAT
>CAYQMG010000187.1:0-76919 GCA_964418585.1 uncultured Gammaproteobacteria bacterium
CGAGGCAGGTGCCCGGGCGCATCTGGACCTGGCTCGTGCCCTGGTGCACGAGACCGCCCGAAACCTGGGTCAGCACCGGGACCGCGACGTGTACCTGTCCGCCGTGCCCGTGAATCGCCGTATCCTGCTCTGGGCACGGGCCGGCCGACCGGTGGGAAGGCCGACCCGGGGATGAGCTGTTTTCGGCTCCCAGGTCGATCGGCCGCGGGGAACGCGCGAGTGCCCGAGCGGCGTCGCGTGCGAGCCCCCGCAGCAGGGGGCGAGCCGTGAGGAACGGAACGGCGAGGTCAGAAGCGGCGCGGATTGCAGAGCTGGCCGCCTGCGGCGCGCAGGTAGGCCGCCTGAGCGTAGTTCATGACCATTCGGTCCGTGTTGAACTTCCAGCCCAAGGTCCGGATGGCCCGTTTCATCCGCCGGACCCAGCCTCGAGGAATCCCGTTCTCCCGGTCGTAGAACAGGGGGATGACCTCGTTCTCCAGCTTGTCGAACAGGTCGTCGTGATCCCGCTGGTCCTGAATGGCGCGGTCCACGTGAGACCCCCCGTCCCCTATCGCGAATCCGTTCTTGCCGTCATAGGCCTCCGGCCACCAGCCGTCGAGGATGGACATGTTGAGCACCCCGTTCAGCAAACACTTCTGACCGCTGGTGCCGCACGCCTCCATGGGCCTGCGCGGCGTGTTGAGCCACACGTCCACACCCTGAACCAGGTGGCGTCCCACGTTCATGTCGTGGTCCTCGAGGAACACGATGCGGCCGCGGAACGGCTCCCGCTGGATGATTTCGATGATACTCTGGAGCAGTTCCTTGCCGCCCACGTCCTGGGGATGGGCTTTGCCGGCAAACACGAACTGAACCTGACGCGCCTCGTCCGAGACGAGGCGGGCGAGACGGTCCAGATCGCGAAACAGCAAGTCCGCCCGCTTGTAGACCGCGAACCGTCGCGCAAACCCGATCAAGAGCTTCTCCGGGTCAAGGAACCGGTCCACCTCGGCAATCTCTTCCTCCGAAGCGTGCCGGGCCTGAAGTTGTCGCTTCAACCGGTCTCGCACGAACGCCACCAGGCGCACCTTGAGCAGCCGGTGCGTCTCCCACAACTCCTCGTCCTCCACGTCCTCGATGCCACGCCAGGTCTTGTGCGCACACTGGTGCACCGGCCATTGCGGGGTGAAGTGACGGTTGTACAGATCGTGCATCTCCGGTGCCAGCCACGACTGCACGTGCACGCCGTTGGTGATGTGTCCGATGGGCACCTGGTCCAGGTCCCGATTCGGCCACAGCTTCTGCCACATGTTCCGGCTCACCCCACCGTGGAGCGACGAAACCCCATTGGCGAATCGCGACAGCTTGAGCGCCAATACCGTCATGTTGAACGGCTCCCCCGGATCCGAAGCGTTCACCCGCCCAAGCGCCATGAGTTGCTCGAATGAAAGCCCCAACTCCTCCCGCAACGGACCCAACGTCCGCTCCACCAGATCCGGATCGAACCGATCGTGCCCGGCCTCCACCGGCGTGTGCGTGGTAAACACCGTCCGCGTCGCATTGAAACGGCTCGCATCGGCAAAGCTCAATCCGTCCCGGACCATCCGCTGGCGTGCGGCCTCGAGGGTCACGAACGCACTGTGCCCCTCGTTGAGATGGAGCACCGAGGGCACCACGCCCATCAGAAACAGGGCTCGCAATCCCCCCACACCGAGCAGCAGCTCCTGACGGATTCGCGTCCGTCGATCACCACCATACAGACGCGCGGTCACATCTCGATCTTCGGCCGTGTTCTCCTCCACATTCGAATCCAGCAAGATGAGCTTGGAGCGACCCACCGCCACCTCCCAGACTCGAGCGTGCAGGGTACCTTCCCGCGTGTCGATGGCAATGAATACCTCCTTGCCCTTGTCCTTGCCCCACGAAATCCTGGCCGGCTTCACCGGAAGCATGGAGGGATCATTCTCCAAGTACTCCGAAATCTGCCATCCATGCTCATCCAACCGCTGCCGGAAATAGCCCTCGCGGTAGAACAAGCCCACTCCCCACAGGGGAAGTCCAAGGTCCGACGCACTCTTGATGTGATCCCCGGCAAGAATCCCCAGCCCCCCCGAATAGATGGGCAATGACTCGTGAATCCCAAACTCCGCAGAAAAATAGGCCACCGGTCGGGCCTCGAGAATCCCGCAGTGCTTCGCAGACCAGGTCTGGGTGTTGGAAAGATAGCGCTGAAGCTGCCTCAAGGCACGGTCCACTCGAGCATGGAACTCCGTGTCCACCGTGCGCCGAACCAGCACCTCAGGCGGAAGGTGCTTCAGAAACGCCACAGGGTTGCGCCCGTGCTTCCGAAACAACTCCCGGTCCAGGTCCCGGAAGATCGCAAAAACCCGTGGATGCCAGGCCCACCACATGTTGTAGGCCAGTTCGTTCAACTTCTCGTGAATCGATTCGTTCGTCGTCATTCCTCACCCCTGGACTGTCCGCAAATCCTCCTCGCCGGCCAGCAGGCCCCCCGGCTCACCTGCAAGGACCGGCCCCCGGTTCCGGCCCCGGAAGGCTCCTTTCAGGCCTTCCCACGGATACCGAAAACCGCCGAATTCACCAACCTATCCGCTCGAAGTGGTTTTTGCAATCCCTTTCCAACCGGAATTTTTGATGTGATTCCGTTCTCGACGCCCCAGCGGATGGCGCCCCTCCGCGGGCCTGCCGCCGAGAGGCGGCGCTTGCGCGGAACGCGGGCGCGCATGACTGGCGCTCGAACGTCCCGTTTTCAGCGTCCCGAGGAGAGTTCGCGGAGGAATCCGGGGTGCCCCTCGAGCGAGCGTGCTCGCGGGGAAAACCGGTGGCTGCCGGGCACCGGTGCGAATGTTGGGACAGGGGCTGGTTCCGTTGCTCGTCGGATTGTCCGGGGGGGTGCCTCGCGCGGTGGGTCTCGAGGTGGACGATGGACTACCCAGCAGGCGTGGCTCGAGGTAGACTTCGGGGGAAGGATCGGATGACCCGTGCGGACCGGAGGACGGACCTGTGGACCTTGCGACCTACCTGGAGAAGACATCCACTGCAGAGGGCGTGGACCCGTCGGCGATTTCGCGAATCGAGCTGTGGCTGGAGGGGGGCAAGACTTTTGGGGACCTGGCGCTTCGGAAGGATCTGGGAATTCCGGCCCAGACCTTGTTGGACATTGCCGGCGCCTATCTCGAGCTTCAAGAATGGCGGGAGCGGACAGCGCCGCTTCGCGAGCAGGTGTCTGCCGCCCTGTTGGCGCAGGCGGTGCTGCCGCACCAGGTGCATGCCCTGGAGCGCGTCGGCCGTCTGGTGAGTCGGTCTCGGCAGGAGGTGGCGTATGAACTCTGGCAGCGGTGTTTCTCGGTGGCGCTCAAGGACGGCGAGGTCCGGATCGATGGTGCGCCGGGCAAGGGGTTTGACGAGTACCTGAGAAAACGGGAGTTGCTTTCGGACATGGCGCCCCACCGTTGGCTTCGGATTCGGCGGGGCGAGCGGGCTCGAGCCCTGTTTCTCGACCTATCCTACCCGGTGTCGGAGTTGCGTGCCCAGGCCGAGTTGTTGGGAGCGGAGGAGGAATTGCCCCGGATCGTGCTGAAGGCGCTGCCGTCCGACCTGCGGCGATACATGGACTGGCAGGCGGAGCGGCAGGCCATTCGGGCGGCGCGGACGAGTTACGAGAGCCTCCTGTCTGCGCGGCCTGTGGATGCCTTTCCCGTGTTGGCCGTGGCGGTGGGGCGGCAGCTCGGCGTCGTGATTTTGGATGAGGACGGGACACCGGTGCACCACGAATCGGCCCGACACGAGGACCGGGTGGTTCGGTTGGCCCGGGAACATCAAGTCCGAACCGTGGTCCTTCCCACGCGGAGTCCCACCCAGGCCCGGTTGGCCAGGCTCAAGCAGGCGTTGGGCGGAGCGTACGCAATCACGCAGGTGCTTCCCGCAGGCCTGGCTCCGGCTGCTTCGGGACTCCCCTTCCCCCGCCCCGTGGCCTCGGCCGTGGTGTTGGGGCGCCGCGCCATCTCCCCCATGAAGGAATGGAGCCGCATGGACCCGGTGCGCCTCGGAATCGTCGAGTATCAGGCCGATCTGGACGAGACCCGGCTGCGGGACGCGTTGGTCTTGACTCGAGACATCGTGAAGGCCCGGGGCGAGACCCGGATTTCCACCGCCGCCGCAACTCCGCGGCTCGGCCTGACTTCCCGGAGACTCGAGGACCTTCGCCCCGGCCAGATGGTGGAAGGGGTGGTAACCAACATCACCCCGTTCGGAGCCTTCGTGAACCTGGGCCTTGCCCAGGAGGGTCTGATTCATGTCTCCGAGATCGCCGATCGGTTCGTGTCAGACCCGGCCGAGGTGGTGCGTATCGGCCAGACCGTGTTGGCCAAGGTGCTCCACGTGGACCCCGAGCGCCGGCGTATCTCCCTGTCGTTGCGCCGCAAGGAACGCCCCTCGGGTCGGGCTGCCCAGGCATCCAGGCGCAGCCGGGCCCTCTCCGCCCTGGACGACCTGTTCAAGTCCTGAGTCTCCAGACTCACCTCCCCCTGTTCTGTCTGCGCCCCGGCCGGGCTCGACCGCAGGTGAGCCGGGCGTCCGTGCACTGGTGTGGAAGGCCACGGACCTGTCGCGCGGGCGACATCATCCTGAGCGGGTTTCGGCGCCCAGCCGGTACAATCGGCTCGCTTGCCGGGGGGGTGCTGGTGGCACAGGGGTTGCAACTCTTCTCGATGACCTTCCCCGGACGAATCGCCGGGGGCTGTCTGTTCGAATCGAGGGAGGCTCGCCATGAAGCGCTCGACCCACGGAAGAATCGGATGTCGCACCCGGTGCGCCGGCCCTGGCCTGAGAGAACCGACCACTCGTGGCCTGATGGCCGGAGGAACCCGGCCCGGACTGGTGCTGCTCTGGATACTGTGCCTCGGTCTGGCAGGACACTGGACCGGTCCCGGCTCGGATGGCGCCCTGGCTGCGAGGCTGACCGAGGATGGGGCGCGACCGGGCACGGCCGCCCGTTGGACAGGCCGGGAACGGCTGGACGTGGCGCGTCGAATCCAGGAGGAAATTCGTGAGGGGATGAGTGGGCTTCAGGAGCGCATGGATCAGGCGCGTCGGAATCGGGACGTGGAGACGCTCTCCTGCCTCAACGAGCAGCATGCGCGTCTGCGTGCGTTGCTGGAGGTGGTCACCACGGCCACGGTCTTGTTGCAAGAAGCGGTGGAACGTGGAGAAGGGGAGGGAGAGCAGGCTGCGGTTCAGTTTCAGCGGGTGGTGCTGGCGCGGGAGTATGCGCGGCGGATTCTGCGCGACGCGGACGCCTGCAAGGAGACTGGAGAGGCGGTCTTGCAAACAGAAGAAGCGAGCACCACGGTTCTGGAGAGTCCACTGGAGCCGGAAGGTCCCATTCCCGGACCGATCGAGACCCTGCTCGACCCGGACCTGGCTGCCATTCCGTGCTGGTGACAGGTGGTTCCGGCTTCAAAGCGGTTCCAGGGACAGCTCGAACACGGCAGCGGGGTGGACCAGCTTGTGGTTTTCCAGTACCTCGGGATGAAGTTCGCCCATGACGCCTACGACCTGGCGTTCATGGTCGCGGATGGCAATCACCTTGGCCCCTCGACCCGGGATGAAAGTCGGGTCGTCGTCGGGCTCAACGTCCAGGTTCCAGCCCATTTCCCGCAGGAAGGCTTCGCAGGCGGACCGGATCCCGGCGTAGTCCGCCCGGGGGCCGATGATTCCCGCGGCGACCAGTCGGTGCTCCACGGCCCCGGTTTCAGATTCGGGATCGAGGCGCGTGACATTGCCGACCTCGAACACACGTTGAGGCAGGGGGTGGTTGGCATTGACCGCCAGGGTATCGAGGATGCCCGGGAGGAGCGTGGTTCGGACCATGGTCTGGTCCACGCTGATGGGGTTTTCGATCTGGACGTGGTCGGTGCCCCGAGGCCTGCGCAGGGCGTCGTAATTGGCCTGCTCGTTCACGAGCACCAGGGTGATGACTTCCAGGAACCCCAGGCCGGTCATGGCCTTCCGGGCCGTTTCGGCCTGTTCCTCCCCCGGTTGTGGCTCCCCCACCGTCATGGTGGGCACGAGAGACGGGGTGATGTTGTGGTACCCGTAGGCGATGGCCACGTCTTCCATCAGGTCCACCGGGTGCATGATGTCATTCCGGTAGGCCGGCACGAGTACTTCGAGGCGCGTATCGTCCACGGGCTGGACCTGGTGCCCCATGCGTCGGAGGAGGCGTGAGACCGCATCCGTGTCCAGGGCCACCCCGATACGCCTGGCCGTGGCCTCGGCATCCAGAACCACCCGCTGCGGGGTGAGGTCCGGGGTGGTCACCGTGCGGTCGGGGTAGTGAACGGTCACCTGCTCGAGCCGGGCTTCTGGGTCCAGTTCGGCGAGCGAGGTGACGAGGATGTTGAGCGCCTTGGACACGATGCGCGCGCCGGTCCCGGTCACATCGATGAAAAAGTTGCGCGTGTCGTGTCGGACTCGAGTCTCCTCGCTGTTGATGATGGGTGGATTGGAGAGCACCTGACCTGCGGAGTCGATGAGCAGGGGGTAGCGGCGGAAGTCCTTGAGGAGGCGGGCATAGGCCACGCCCTTGGGATGTCGTTCCAGGATTTCCGCCGGGGTGAGCACGCTGTCCGGGGAGGCCGGGTCGTATCCGAGTGGGACGAACCGGATTTCGTCCGGCGCCACGGCCCGGTAGGTGATGTCCGGGCCGGTGAGCCGGTCCAGGTCGTAGACACCGATGGACGCATGCTTGCGATCTCGTCCCAGGGCCCAGTGCAGGTTTTCCTGGAGCTTCATGATGACCTTGATGAGATCCTCGTCCAGGTGGATGTCCCGCACCACGGCGCAGGCGATGAATGGGCGGAGGCACTCCTCGCTGTTCACGGAGGGGTCCACCCGGACCCGCCATTCGGCCGACTCCAGAGAATAGGACACAGGCTCGGGCGTCTCGGCAAGGTAATCTCGAAGCACCCGGGCAAGGCCCCCCGGCTCGAACATGTCGGGGCGTACGGCGAGCAATTCCATCCGGATCACATCGGCATCGCCAAGCGCCTCGAGGTCCTCCGGGGCCTGGCGCAGGTCGGCCCCGCAACGTTCGCAAGCAGCCGGGGCGTCCTCGGTCTCGGTCACCTCCATGAGGTTGTCACACCGGCGGCACCGATATCGCCGCACGGTGGCATATCCCTCCACGTCGCAACCGAGATGGTACAGGTGTTCCACCAGCGTGTCCCGGTCCAGGGAAGCCTCCTGAAGTCTCGCCATCAGCATGTGCACAGGAATTCCGACTACCGGCATAGGGGTGTCTCCTTCAGCCAGGACAGGCGTGCGCGATAGAGTTCGCCGATGCTGCCCAGGTCATACTGGAACATGGCCAACCGCTCCAGACCGAGGCCCCAGGCGAGCACCGGGGTCTTGCAGCCGAACGGTTCGGTCACTTCGGGACGGAACATGCCCGACCCACCCATCTCGACCCAGTCCTGCTTTTTCTCGGACCAGACGAATACCTCGACGCTGGGCTCCGTGTACGGGAAAAAGCCTGGCCGGAACTGGAACTTGCGGAAACCCATCTTGGTGTAGAAGGCGCGCAAGGTCCCGAGCAGGGTCGCAAAACTGGCGTTCTCGTCGATGATGATGCCGTCCACCTGATGGAACATGGGCAGGTGCTTGTAGTCCACCGTCTCCCGGCGGAACACCGGCCCGACACAGAACACCTTGCGCGGAGGGTTCGGGTTCTCCGCCAGCGCACGGATCGTGGTGGCGGTGGTATGGGTGCGCAGCACCGGACGCGCAGCCAGGTCCCGGTCCCAACGGTAGCCCCAGCCCACCGAACCGGTATCGCCTCCATCCTCGTGGGTTCGACGAACCGCTTCCACCACCTCCTGGTCCGGAAGTCGGCAGCGCTCGGGACGGGCGATGTAGAAGGTGTCCTGCATCTCTCGCGCCGGGTGATCCTGCGGCTGAAACAGAGCATCGAAATCCCAGAAACTCGACTCCACATAGGGGCTCACGATCTCGGAAAAGCCCAGCTCGAAAAAAACCCGCCGGGTCTTCTGAAACACCCGCACCAGGGGATGAGATTTGCCGGGAAATGTCGGTTCAGACTCCAGCCGCACGTCATACGGACGCAGGTCCACTTCCCGCCACCCACCCCCGACCAGAAGCTCGGACGTGAGTTGGTTCACCTGCTTCCGCGCCTGAACGCCACTCTCCCACAGCGCCCGGCCCGCATTGGTCAGGGAAACGAACCGCCGCATCCTCACCCGCTCGTCCACCACCCCGCTCCGCCCTGCCAGAAGCGCCCGGGCCGCAGGCAGATCGATTCCGGCGGCGACAAGCTCCGATTCCTCTATCCCTGCAGCCCCCTCCTCATGCCGTTGCGCCAGGAAGGCCACCAGCCGTTCATCCGGCCCTTCCGACCGGAGAGCGGCGCGACCCGCCTCGAGGAGCACCAGTTTGCCTTGCTCCTTCCTCGCCCATCCCTTCTTCTGAAGCCAGCGAAGCGACTGCCCGGCCTCCTTCTTGTCCAGTCCGGTCAGCCCCGCAAGATCCCCAATGGGCACCGGACCGTCCTGCGCCGCCAACGCCTCCACCACCGCACGTTCCGGAAAGTTCCCCGCCATGGCACGACCTCGAGGCCCCAGGCGAAACTCTCGCTCTGGACGCTCCTCAACCCGCACCTGCCCCGCCTCCGCCCGCATGAAACAGGCGGCAGACACACGAGACTGGTCCACCCCGAGTTCCTCGGCAAGCTCGGCAATCGAGACCGGCTCCTCCCTGGTTGCCAGCGCACCCAGGACCATCACATCCATCTCGGGCAATGAGATCATCGAATTCGACTCCCGGGTTGGACGCAGACCCGCACACAGGGGAACCGTGCGGCCTGGCCTCCCCTCCCAGATCAGGTTTTGCTTCCCCGCTTACTGCTTGCGCTTGAATACCTTGTTGTCTACCCCGGTCTTCTGCACCGTGGGCGGCTTGCCACCCAGACCTTGACGGTACGAGATCTTGTTGTCCACTCCGTCCACCACGATGCGCCCCACCGATTCGACCTTGACGTCGTTGTCCGTTCCGGACACGATCACCGCATCACAGGCTCCGGTCAGAATCACCCGGTTGTCCGTGCCGTTCACACGGACCGTTCGCGCATGCGCAGCATCGCAGGTGTGGCGGACGATCCGCTCCACCCCGTCCACGGAAAGCACGCCCCCGGTGTGGGCCCCCTGGGCCTGCACTTCCACGCCAACCCCGCTGTCCCCCACCTGAACCTCGGCACCACCGGCCTTCACTTTCACAGAACCGTCCTCGTTGACCTCAACCTTCACCCCGTCGGTCTCCACGGTGACGTTCTCCTGGGCATGGGCGCCCACGCTCAATCCAAACGAGGCGACCATCAGCCATGTCAGTTTTCTCATGTCTCTGCTCCTTGTTGACGGGTGGATGTTCACCCAACCATGCGCCTGATTCGCCCGTCCCGGTTCCAGCCGGGCGGCGACAGGCGCGAACGAGTCATACCATGTAGGTGTATCCGGCCAGGCCCGATTCATACCGCTTCAGGAAATGGGCTCCTTCGCGGAAGTCGATCTGACCCTGTCGGATCGCGCGTTCCACCCGCCGTCGGATGCGATTGAGCAGCCGGTCCGGGGGGTAGGAGACGTACCGCAACACGTCCGTGACCGCATCGCCCTTGACCAGGTGTTCGATCTGGTACCCACCCTCTGGATCGAGGGACACGTGGACCGCGTTGGTATCGCCGAATAGATTGTGTAGAACGCTCAATGTCTCCTGATAGGCGCCCACCATGAAGATTCCAAGATGGTAGGGCCTGCCGTCCAGGGGATGAAGCTCCAGGACCCCCTTGACGTCCCGGAGGTCGATGAACTGGTCGATCTTGCCGTCCGAATCGCAGGTCACGTCCCCCAGGATGCCGCGACGGGTGGGGCGTTCGTTGAGGCGGTGAATGGGCATGATGGGGAACAGTTGCTGGACGGCCCAGAAATCGGGGACCGACTGGAATACGGAAAAGTTGCAGATGTAGGTGTCGGCCAGCAGTTTCTCGAGTCCTTCCAGGTCTTCCGGCACGTAGGGCATTTCCTGGAGCAGGTGTTGAATCCGGCGGCAAATGGCCCAAAAAATGCTCTCGGCCGCGGCCCGCCCCTCGAGTGTCAGGTAGCCGAGGTTGAACAGGCTCAACGCTTCCTCCCGGATGTCCAGTGCCTCGTTGTAGGATTCTTGCACGTTCTTGCGAGTCAGGTCGTTGTGGACGCGCATGAGTCCTTCCAGAGGTGCGGAATCTTCCTCTTGAGGCAACGGGTCCGGGATGGGTTCCTTGCCGAGTTCGGTGACGCCGAGGACGTTGACGATGAGCACGGCGTGGTGTGCGGTGAGGGCCCGGCCCGACTCGGTCACGATCACAGGGTGGGGCACGTCCTCGTCGTCGCACGCCTCCTTGATGGTGGAGACGATCCCGGTGGCATATTCCTGGAGGGAGTAGTTCATGGAGGACCGGAAATTGGTCTTGGAACCGTCGTAGTCGACGGCCAGGCCGCCGCCCACGTCGAGGTATCGGAGGGGACAACCGAGGGTGGCAAGTTCCACGTAGATCCGCGCGGCTTCCTGGATGGCGCTCCGGATGGCGCGAATGTTCGTGATCTGGGACCCGATGTGGAAGTGGAGGAGCTGAAGCATGTCCAGCATGTCCTCCTGCTTGAGGCGCCGCTGCACGGCGAGGAGTTCTCCCACCGACAGACCAAACTTGGACCGGTCACCCCCGGAGGCTTCCCACCGTCCGGCGCCGCGAGAGGCGAGTTTCGCCCGCACCCCGATGGGTTGCTTGACGCCGTGTTTCTTGCACAGGCGGATGACAGTGTCCAGCTCGGTCAGTTTCTCGACGACCGGGATGACCTGCATGCCCATTTTGCTCGCCAGGATGACCATGTCCAGGTATTCCTCGTCCTTGTACCCGTTGCACACAATCAGGGCTTCCGGATTGTCGAGCACGGCGAGCACCCCGAGCAACTCGGGCTTGGACCCGACCTCGAGCCCGAAGTTGTATGGCCCTCCGAACGAGACGACCTCCTCCACAATGTGCCGCTGTTGGTTGACCTTGACCGGGTAGACCCCGACGAACCGGTTCTGGTACCCGAGATCCTCGATCACCTGGGCAAAGGTCTCCCGCAATTGCTGGACCCGCTGCTTGAGGATGTCCGAGAATCGCACCAGAATGGGGAGCTGGTATCCCCGAGCCTCAAGCTCCTGTTCCAGGGCCTCCAGATCCAGCGTCGGCCCGGAAGGACCGTGGGGATGAACCTGCACGTTGCCCCGCTCGTTGATCGAGAAGAACCCGCCTCCCCAGTGGTGCACGTTGTACAGCTCCGCGGACTGCTGAGGCGACCAGTCTCGCTGCCTGTGAGACGCTCCGGTCGCTCCAGGGGTGATGTGGATGGGCATGCTTCCTACTGAACCTCCTTTGCCTGGGACGTGGCCTCGAGACGGACGAGCATGTCCCTGGGTGTGGGGCGACGTCCGTTTTCCCTCCAAAGAAGGTAGTCGTCCAGGATGAATCGATGATCGAACACCAGAGTGGGCAGTTCGTCAAGCCGAAACCACTTCACCGAACGGGCATCGTCTCCTGCGTGGGCCGTGCCCCGAGCCGTGGCCACGAATACCACACTCAGGGTGTGGTGACGGGGATCCCGCCGGGGATCCGAGTAGACATAGAGCAGGTCGACCAGCGCCACGTCCAGACCGGTCTCCTCCTTCGCCTCCCGAACCGCGGCTTGCTCCACACTCTCCCCCTCGTTCACGAATCCTCCGGGCAGTGCCCACCCAAACGGCGTGTTCTTCCGCTCTATCAGTGCCACCCGGCCGTCACGCTCGATGATGATGTCCACGGTAGGAAACGGGTTGCGATACCGCTGCTTCTCTTCCATCGTTCCTCCCTCCAGGTTGCTTCCAGTCGCCCCCCTGAACACGCCGCACTTCCGACCAGGCTCGAATCGACCGGGCCCATCGCGCCCCACACACCAAAACGTCCCGGACAACGCTCGGGTCTACCACGGGAAAGGCAAACGTTCCCCGGCCTCGAGGTCCCACTGTAGCACAGGAACCGGCGATGGAAGCGTGGAAAGTGGGGCGGCTGGTTCCCCGGCGACTCGCGGAGAACTCAGTCGGTGCAGGACTGGAGGGTGGGTGCGTCGTCGTTGCAGTCATAGTCGGCCGGGTCCGTTCCCTGGGGGGCATCGGTGATGCTCCCGGGCCAGAAGTAGTCGGGAAACCCGTCCATGTCCCGGTCCCACCCAGCCGCACCTGGACCGCCGTAGGCCCCAATGTCGGCTCGAGTCCCGTCCGGATCGGAGTCCCCAGAACATCCGGTGTCCACCAGCGGCGACCCGGGTGCCAGGTGGAAATCCACCGGAAATCCCTCCGCATCATAGTCGAGGAAGTCGGGTTCCTGTCCCACCGTGAACCCATTCGTGTCCCCCAGGTTGTGGTTGGTCTCCCCGGCCTCCGCATAGAAGCTGGAACAGGCGATTCCCGGGTCCGCAGAAGACCCCGGGTCATCGTACAAATTGCCCCCCATGTTGTAGGCGAGCACCGTGCCCGACAGAATGGGTCCGGAGCCCGCGCCGGTCATGTAGATACCTCCGGCGGAAATCGCGACGTTGGCGACCACGGCGCAGTAGGAGAGGTCCGGGCTGGCGTTCTCGAGCCGGAGTGCGCCACCGGTCTGTCCGTTGTTTCGCGTGAACAGACAGTTCTGGACAACCGGGTCTGCGGACACGAACGCTGCACCACCGCCCAGGTCCGCCTGGTTGTCCTCAAACCACCAGTTGCTTCCTTCGACCGATGTCGTCTCCACCAGAACCAGGCCGCCGCCGCGCCCACCGGCAGCCAGGGCCACGTTCCCGTCGAACCCCACCCGGTACAATGTCAGGGTGGTGTTCCTGGAGTAGTATCCTCCGCCTTCCCGAGCCTGGTTGTTGCGGAAGATCACGTCCTCGAGGGTGACGTTTGCGGAGCTGTCGGAGTATCCGCCGCCGCCCACGTTGTCGGCGGAGTTGTTTTCGACGAGCACGCGGCGGAACAGGGGTGATCCGAACGCCGAGCTGATACCGCCACCATCGGCGGTGGCGTGGTTGCCGGTCACCACGAGGTCTGTCAGGACGGGGGAGGTTCGGTAGGTGCGAATTCCACCGCCCCGGTTGGATTCTCCGCCGGTGAGGGTGAAGCCGTCCACCATGGTGCCCTGTCCTTCGCCGCTGTTGAGCAGGAAGACGCGGCCCTTGGACTGGGCGTCGATGGTGGTCACGCTCGGTCCGGCAGTGCTGCGCAGGGCCACGGCCTTTCCGTTGAAGGTGAGGTCGAATTCGAGGTAGGTTCCCGGCCCGACCCAGACGGTGGTGCCGTCCTTGGCTGCGTCGAGGGCCGCCTGGATGGAAGCCTTGGATGCCGAGGTGAGGCCGACGTGCGGGTCGGCGCCGTCGTTGCCGCCGCAGTCAGCGTCGGTGCCGTCTCCAGCAGAATCGGTGGCCCCGGGGTAGACGGTTGGATCGGTGTCGTTGCAATCGCCTCGAGTCGCCACGGTGCCATCGGGGCCGACGCAGGCGCGAACCGGGGCGGTATCGGCTCCGAATCCGTCCCCGTCGGTGTCCGGGTACCAGGCGGAGGACTCGAGCCCTTCGTCCACGGTGCCGTCGCAATCGTTGTCGACCCCGTCACAGGTTTCAGGGTTGTCGGGGAAGGCGGTGGGATCCTGGTCGTCGCAGTCGTCCCCGACGGAGACGTAGCGTTTGGGCTGATGACAGGTTTCCACCGTGGATTCGGGGTTTCCGTGCCCGTCATCGTCCTCGTCGTAGTACCAGGTCGGGGTGGGCACGCCTTCGTCGATGAGACCGTCACAGTCGTTGTCCACGTCGTCGCAGACCTCGACAGCGTCCGGGTTGATGTCGGGGTTGAGGTCCATGCAATCGCCGTCCTCGGCGGTCCATCCGTCACCATCGGCGTCGGTGCCCGAATGGCACCCGGTGTGGACCGGGGACAGGAGCAGGACGAGGGCAGCAACAGCGATGCGCAGGTACCGGGAACGGCAGCAGCGGGTGGGTGTCATGAAGAAGTCTCCTCCTGGACCGCGTTCTCTGATTTTACTCATGGTTGTAACGGGGTTGGCCTCTCGATTCAACGGCGCACAGGCCCGCCGAGTGCGACCCCTGCCAGTTGGACGCGAAAAAGGGACCGTTCATTCGTTCCAGACGCCAGGGAGGGGATGCAACTGTCGTGCCATGACTCGTACGCGCGCCGTGCCAGGAAAGTGGGGCCCGAATCGAGTCGGCAAGGAAGCCAGTTGCCCCCTCGGGCGGTCCCGGCGTCGGTCCAGATGGCTTGCGTTCGACACTGTCGTCGATTCGACACCCGGTCAGGGGCGTCAGGCGGCGCGCTTGCGGCTCTTCTCTCGCTGCGCCCGTGCCACCAGTTCTTCCTGGATACTGGTGGGGACCTGTTTGTACCGGGCGAACTCCATGGAGAAAGCGGCCCGCCCCTGCGTGCGGGAGCGCAGGTCCGTTGCATAACCGAACATTTCGGCGAGCGGAACCTCGGCGAGGATCACGGCGGTCTCTCGACCGGCCTCGGTGGCCAGGAGCAGCCCGCGGCGGGAAGCCAGGTCGCCCTGAACCGTGCCCATGAACGAGACCGGGGTTTCGATTTCGACCCGCATCACGGGCTCGAGCAGGACCGGGCGTGCGGCGGCGAAGGCCTGTTTGAAGGCCATGCGTGCCGCGGTCCTGAAGGCGAGTTCCGAGGAATCCACATCGTGACTGGAACCGTCCTGGAGCAGCACACGAATGCCGGTGACCGGAAAGCCGGCGAGAGGTCCTTTTTCGCAGGCGTCCCGGAAGCCCTTTTCACAGGCGGGGATATACTCGCGTGGGATCACACCGCCGGTGATCTCGTCCACGAATTCGAAAGGTTGTTCCACAGGCTCGATACGGCCGACCACATGGGCGTACTGACCGGCGCCGCCGGTTTGCTTTCGGTGGCGGTAGTCGAACGCGGTGGGCTGGAGGATGGTCTCCCGGTAGGCCACCTGGGGGCGCCCCACCTCCACGTCGGCACGGTACTCGCGCCGCATTCGCTCGGTGTAGATCTCCAGGTGAAGTTCTCCCATGCCTGCGATGAGCGTCTGTCTGGACTCGGGATCCACGGAGACCCGGAAGGTGGGATCTTCCTTCATGAACCGATTCAACGCCTTGGACACCTTGCCCGCGTCGTCCTGGCGTCGCGGGGCAATGGCGAGCGTGATGACCGGTTCGGGTACGTGCAGTCCTTCCAGGGATACCGCTATCTCCGGTGAGCACAGGGTGTCCCCGGACGCGCAGTCCAGTCCGATGACCGCAATGATGTCCCCGCCTCGAGCCACGTCCACGTCGCTCCGTTCGTTGGCATGCATACGAACCACCCGGCCCACACGCAGCCGCTTCCCGGTGCGGCTGTTCAGCACGATGTCTCCCTTGCGGATCGATCCGGAATAGATGCGGAGGTAGGTCAGTTGGCCGAATCGCTCTTCGGTCAGCTTGAACGCCAGTGCAACCAGCGGCGCATCCGGGTCCGGGGACAGGGGAACGTGCTCGCCGGTGCGCAGATCCACCGCGCCGGCGTCTTGCCGGTCCACCGGGGAGGGGAGGTAGCGCGTGATGGCGTCGAGCAGGTTCTGGACGCCCCGGTTCTTGTATGCGGATCCCATCAAGACCGGTGTCACGGACAGGTCCAGCGTGGCCCGCCGGAGCGTGTCCACGATGAGGTCGGCGGGCACGGGATGGTCGTCCAGCATGAGGGCCATCATTTCGTCCGAGTGCATGGACAGAATGTCCAGCATGGTTTCCCGCGCGGATTCGGCGCGAGCCTTGAGTGTGTCGGGAACAGGACGGAACACCCGTTCCTCGCCATGGTCTCCTTCGAAATAGCAGGCCACCATGTCGATGAGGTCCACCACACCCTCGAACCGGTCTTCCAGTCCGATGGGAATCTGAACCGGGACCGGTTCCAGGTGCAGCTTGTCCCGAATGGCGTCCACCACCAGGTCCGGATCGGCGCCCTGGCGGTCCAGCTTGTTGATGAACGTGATCCGCGGCACCGCATAGCGCTTCATTTGCCGGTGCACCGTGACCGTCTGGGATTGCACACCGCCCACGCCGCACAGCACCATCACCGCGCCGTCGAGCGCGCGAAGCGACCGCTCCACCTCGATGGTGAAATCCACGTGTCCCGGTGTATCGATGAGGTTGATCCGATGGCCTTCCCACTGGAACGTGGTCGCTGCGGACGTGATGGTGATGCCTTTTTCGCGCTCCAATTCCATGAAGTCCATCTTGGCGCCCCGGTCTCCACCCCGGACTTCGCCCATGCGATGGATCTTCCCTGCATAGTAGAGAATACGCTCGGTGAGCGTGGTCTTTCCGGAATCAATGTGCGCGGAAATACCGATGTTCCGCGTCTTCGTCAAGATCTCTTCCATGTCCTTCGTCTCGAGCCGGTGGGATATCCGCGTACCAGTGAACAGTTGAGCGAGGTCCCGTGCCGGAGGGGTTGCCAAACGGTCGCGCTCTATAGCCGATCCTTTCGGGTCGTGGCAACAAAAAAGCGGACCGCGTTGCATGAAGCATAGGCCGAAGCACGGCGGCGTCAAGCGATGGCGCCCGAAAAGCTCGAACCGTGCGGACCGCAAGGGGGGGAACCCGGCCCGGCCCGGTGCGATTGCTCTTTGGAATGCGGGTCGCCTCTGGTACACTGCACGGGCTGAAAGCGTGCCGGTTTCAAGTCGTCCCCCGGGTTCCGGGGCGGCGTGGTCTTGAACATCGCGAGAGACGAAAATGGAGAGAGAACCGCAGTGTGAGAAGGCGAGGCGAGGGTGGAGCACCCCACGATTCCTCCTCGCTGCTTGCCTGTCGTTGATCGCCATCCTGGCTCCGGGGTGCGGCGAAAAGCCAGCCCCGGTGCTCGAGCGCTGTCCCCCGGAGCGTGCCCGGCCCGTGGACAGTCTGTATGACGCGGTGGCGGGCGCCGAGGTGGAGGGTGCGGCGGCTCGTGTGGTGGCCGATCCAACGGCCGAAGTGGTGAACACGTTGCTTGCCCTGGACTTCGAGGATGGGACACTGGAAGGACTCACCCCGCTCAAGGTCGAGGGTCGGCGCAAGGGCAAGGGGAATGACCGGGCCGGGTCGGGTGGAAAAAAGACGAAGCAGGTCACACGGGTGGTCCGCGAGGAAGGCGGTCATGCACTCCACCTGGGCGGTGGTGTGATGGGGCCTGAGAGCCTGATCTCCGAGGCGATTCCCATCGTGCCCGGCACGACTTACACCGTGACCTACCGTGTGCGTGCCCGGGATCTGGCGACGCGCGAGGGGCCGAACTATCGATTCGGCACCGTGGAAGCCCGGTTCTACGCGGTCCCGGACCATTACCACGACGCCACGCGCCACCTGCGGACCGGGTCGAATCGCCTCCGGTGCAGGCAGCGCACGGCTCAGCCTGCGGTGGGACCCAACGTAAGCGGAACCACGGACTGGGAGACCCACTCCTTCTCCTTTACTGCGCCGCCCAAGGCAAATCGCGTCATGCTCTTCCTGGATCACACGCGGCGGGAACCCGAGCGGGGGATCCCGGGAGGATCGCGGGGCGACGTCTGGTTCGACGATGTGATGTTGACGGCTCGAGGGCGTCCTATCAACACGAAGTATGCCAATCCGGATGATCTGAACGGGGCGCCCAGTCCGTTGCAGCTTCGGGTGGAGTTGCCGGCCGAGGACCACGGGGCCGAGACGCGGTATGCACTCTATGCCCCTGCGCCCTCTGTTCTGCGGTTTCGTCGTGAAATCCCACCGTCGGCGACTCTGAGCCTGGCGACCGGGGTGGCGCCCGAGGGGTGGGTCAGGGGTCGGGGCGGAGTGCGGTTCACCGTGACGGTGGTGGATGCCCAGGGGGACCGTCACGTGGTGCTGGAGACCACACATCGACCGGGCGAGACTTCGGAGGAGCGGTTCTGGCGGCCGCACCAGGTGGACCTGGAGGATTTCGCCGGCCAGCAGGTCTCGATCGAACTCGCCACTGCGGCCGAGAATCCCGCCTACCGGGATGACTACCCGGGGGCTGCAGCAGTCTGGGGCGACCCGGTCCTCTTCTCCAGGGATGGCCGTGGACGGCTCATCGTGCTGGTGGTGATCGATGCGGTGAGCGTCTCCCACGTGTCCGCCTACGGGTACGACCGACCGACCACCCCCCGGCTCGAGGGAATCGCCACGCAGGGGGTGCTGTTCGAGTATGCCTACTCGGCAGCCCCCTGGACCTTGCCCTCGTTTGCGTCATTCTTCACCGGGATCGACCCGGCCCGTCACGGAGCGGGGGAGCGTGCCTGGCGCGAGGTCATCTGGCGTCGACCTCTGGGGGAGCAGTACGTGACCCTGGCGGAGCGTCTGCGTGCAGCCGGGTTTCAGACGGTGGCGTTCATGAACAATCCTTACCTGACCACTGCGTTCGGACTTGGGCAGGGGTTCACTACCTATCGGGACTACGGGGTGGGGACGCGGACCGGGTCGGGCAAGGTGGGGGTGGATCACGCCATCGAGTGGCTTGACACCCACCGGGGATACGACCGGTTTCTTGTGGTTCACCTGATGGACTGCCATGGGCCGTATCGACCCCCGCGAGCGTATGCGCAGAAATTCGTGTCCGGGAAGTACGAGGGCCGGTTCGAGAAAGGAATGACCGGGAAGGACTACCTGGACCTGGCCCAGGCGGACGTTCCGGCCCGGGATGAACTGGAGAAGCAGCAGGTTCGGGATCTGTACGACGGCGCCATTCTCTACGCGGACGCCATGATGGGCCGTCTCTACGACCATGTGATGACCGAAGGGGGCACGCAGGATGTGACCTTCGTGGTGACCTCGGACCACGGGGAGGAGTTGTGGGAGCACGGGGGATACGAACACGGCCACCAGACTTACCAGGAACTCATCCGCGTGCCTCTGGTGATGGTGGGGCCTGCCGCGTTCGACGGTGGGCGACGGTTGCGACTCCCGGTACGGCTTCCCGACCTGGTCCCCACCCTGCTCGATCTGATGGGTGTGTCCGGTCTCCAGGAGATCGATGGTCGGTCCCTGGTGCCCATGCTCCAGGGGAAACCAGCCGGATGGGGCGAGGATCGGGAACTCTTCGCAGAGAACGAACTGTACGGGTCCGCCCAGGCCGCCCTGGTGCAAGGGCGCTACAAGTACCTGTACGCCATGAAGAACTCGAGCCCCAAGGAACGGCGCGCCCTGCCGAAGTACCGGCATGAGCTGTACGACTTGAAAGCGGACCCGGGGGAAACGCGCTCCCTGGTTCGAATCGAACCCACAAAATTGGCTGCCATGCACCGGAAGATGGATCGTCACCTCCGCCCCATGCTGGCCGGCCACTACGTGCTGGTCCTGGATGGCGGCGGCAAGCCGCGGCGATTCCAGGGTTCGTTGACCTTGCCTGACCACCAACGGTGGTTCGGCTACTACGAGGACATTGTGGCTCCGATGCCGGACGGAACCGAGGGAACGTTCCGGGTGACGAATCGTCGGGGCCGGATCGCGTTCGATGTGACCTCGCCTCGAGCCGTCCTGGCCTTCCGGCCGGACCACCCGGCGCCGGAAGGGAAAGGGGCAATAACCCTGGCCGTGGACGTGGACGGGCAGCCCTGGCGGGCCGGCGTGCAGACGCCCCGCGGAGAGACCGTGGGGGAGGGCGCCCTCTCCGTGACCTGCGACGACGGGTTGCTGGTGGCGCCCCCGGACGCACTCCCCGATTCCATTGCCGGGGAGGTGACGATCTTCCTGGCCAGGTTGCCCCGGCGCACCCTCGATGCCCGGCAGAACAAGGCCCTCTCGGAGGACACTGCCGCGCGTTTGCGAGCCCTGGGCTACCTGAAGTAGCTCACCACCAGGTCCCGGATCAACCGGTCCGCCAGGCGCCAGGGAAGGGACGGCGATGCCCTACCGGAGACCAGACAGGGACGCGGGCCGCGCCAGTCGGCCGCCACCAGGCCTGGCCGGCAACCCCGTGGTGTACGGCCGGGTGATCCTCGTCTTCCTGGTCCTCCTGGGCGCCACCCTGCGATGGCTGCGGTTTGATCTCCGGTTCAATCAGATTGCCTTCGCCTATGCAGCTTACTATCAGCCCGTGGTGTCTGCGCTGGAAGCCGGGCACCCGGCACAGGCGTTGACCACCTTTGTCGGGTTGCACCCCCCCCTCTACAGTTTCCTGTTCGCCGCACTCTACTTCATCTGGGGCGCCCCGGCAGGCTACCTCGCCATGTCCGCTGCCTTCTCCACCGGAGCAATCGTGGCAACTTACGCGCTCGGGCGCGAGGCGTTCGGCCCTCGAGTCGGCCTGGGCGCAGCAGCCCTCATGGCCGTTTCGGTCTACCAGTGCCACTACGCCCTCGAGATCAACAACTATCCTCTGCTCACCCTGGTGGCCACGCTCGGACACTGGGCGTTCCTGCGCATGCTGCGTCGACCCGACGGCCCCTCGTTGGGGGGTTGGATCGCGGTCATGACGGCAGGACTCTATACCCACGCCCTGGTCGCTCCGCTGCTCGCCATCCAGGTGACGGTATTTCTCGCCTGGCACCGAACACGATACCTCGCGCGGATCGCCGCTGCCACCGCGTTTGTCGGCGCCCTGTGCGTACCCATGGTCCCCCCCGTGATCGCACTCCTCCAGTCGGGAGGTACCTACCAGAATACGCCGGTGCCTCTTGCAGCCCTCTGGTCCACGGTGGCCGGCGTGATGTGGCACCGGTTCGGACCCGAGGTGGTCTCCCTGCTCCTGGTCTCGGCCTGCCTGGTCGGGGGAAGGGCCGGCCTGAAAAACCCCGCTGAGCGTCGCGCCACCGTCGCGCTGCTCGCTTCCCTCGCCATGATTCCTTGCATCGCCCTGCTGATACTTGGACAGGTGGCCAGTGCAGAGCAGTATCCCTACTACCTCGTCGTCCTCGCGCCGACGCTCGTGCTCGCAGCACGCGGGCTGACTCCAAACGATACACCCCGACCTCGGTCAAAGGCCCGGCGCCCGGCTCCGGCCTGGCTCCTCGTGTTTGCCTGCCTCGCCGAAATGCTGTTCGGGTGGCAGGAGATCCGGGAGGCCTGGCTGGTGGTGGACCGGGCCCGGAGTCGGCCCCACGCCATCACGCTGGCACTCCACAGGCCCGTGCACCCTCGGGTGCTCTGGTTGATTGCGCCGCCCCTGTACCCGGACGACGACAAGCGCGCCGTGGACCCGGTCTATCTCGAACTCCCCAGGTGGACCCGGTGTCGGTACCATGGGCTGGAACTGGGTTTCGAATATGTCAATTACGCATTTGGGCAACCGGTCGCATGTGGAGACCTGGTGCTCCACACGTTCACGGACATCTATCCTTCCGAAATGCACTTTCTCCTGGACCACTACACGGGTCGGGGAGACCTCGTGTCCATCGTGATGTATGATGTCGGCGTGAGCCCGAACTATGTCCCGCGGCTCGAGAACGTACTGGCACCTTATGACGTGACGCATGCGGTGGTGGGCGGATCGCATCTGTACACTGTGCGGAGCGGCGCCGGTCCCTGACTCGTGGATGGTTCATCGATGGACTGGACACACTGGATCGACTTGCTCGGAACCGTGGTGCAGGGGCGAACCGAGTTGCTTCTGGGCGTCCACCTGGCGATCCTTGGGACCCTGGTGGCGGCCGAGGCCGGGACGTTGTTGGAGCCGTTTCGCCGGGCGCCGCGGGGGCAGTTCCTCGGGCTGGGAGGGCTGGTCGCCGGGGCGTGGGTGATTCGAGCGTGGGTGATTCCCGCCCTTTCCAGGCACCTGTTCGACGGGCACGAGGCCGACTACTTCGATGTGTGGCGTCACGCGTCGCCTCCCCCCGATTTTGCCTACCGGACCTCTCTGGCCCTGCGTGTTCTCTACCGTTGGTTGGGGCCCGTCTTCGACGGGAGCGGCTGGTGGTTGGTCACGCTCCACCTGTTGGTGTCGCTTCTGCTCGTTCCCATGGTCTGGTCCTGGGTCGGAGATCTGGTCGAGGACCCGGAGGCCGGACTGTGGGCCGCAGCGATCATCGCCCTCGACCCGGTGGTCGGCTTCTGGGCGAGTTCCGCGTACAACGTGCTGCTCCCCTTCGTGTGCAGCGTGGCCGCTCTCGCCTCCTGGGAACGGGGAATCCGGAGGGCCCGGCCACTCTCGCTCATGCTCGGCACCACCTGGTGGGCGTTGGCGGTCGCGTTCCGCGCCGAGTCGGTACTCCTGCTGGTGCCCCTGGTGTGGCGCCTGCTCAAGGCACGACGCCTCATCCGTGCCCGGTTCGCCTGGTGGAGCGCCATGCTCCTTCCCCTGGGACTCGTGGCCGCCCAATTCCTGGCAGGACGACAGGGCGCCATCGGCCACGAAGGCATCGCCTACATGGAGCGCATGTTCCAGCGACAGGTGCTCATGTTCGACCTCTTGACCCCTTTCTCCGATGGACCCGTGCTCCTCTCCCTCGCCCTGGGCCTCGGAACGGCCTGGATCGTTCGAGTTCGCCACCGATGGGTGATTCCATTCCTCCTGGTCACCGCCGCCACCCAACACCTCGCATTCGCCTTCTTCGATGACTACGGCTTCCGCCACACCTTGATCATGCGACTTTGCCTCGCCGGCCTCGCCGGCCTCGGACTGGCCGCAGTTCACCAGGCGGTTCAACAAGGGACGGTGGCCCCCCATGGATCCCCCTTCCGCCGATTCGCCTTCCTGCCCACCCTCACCCTCTTCCTCATCATGGCAGCACCGCTCGCAAAGGGTATCGCCGACGTGGCCCAACGGTACTACGCCTCCGGAACAGACTTCTTCCAGGCCGACACCCGGTTCCGAACCACCCCCGACCTGGATCCTCGAGACCACGCTTCCTGCGCATGGATCGCCGAAAGCGATTGCCTCGACCTTCCGATTCGGGCATCCCATTTCCAGCTCTTCAACGACATCGACCGCCAGAGCCTGGCTGAGCGCTCCGGTAATTGCATCCTGTTCGCCTACGACCGGGAGAACTTCCAGGCTTCGTCACGATCGATCCACGCTCGTGCGGTCAAACTGGCCCGGTTTTTCCACCTCGAACTCATCGGCCGCGTGGTGGAACCTGAAAGGGATTGCTACGCCCTCGTGTTCCGGGTGGGCCACCCCAGGGCGCTCCCCTGGTAGTGCGGCGCCTGTCCAGCATGCAGAAGTCCCTGTGAATCCCCCCACAGGAACACGCGCAGAACCAGACCGGGACACGTTCGGACCGAATCGGTCAAGGTTCGTTCCGCGCGATCCGGACCATCTCGAGAACAACAGGGTGTGCACAAAAAAACGGTGGGATTGATGACATGGCAGGCTGATTCCTCCGCACAGAGGGATCAGCAGCAGCCGGAGTAGTAGTCCGGCCGAATGGTGAGACCCCGACCCCAGTAGGCATCCTGGTAGTCGATGATGGTGTTGTCCACGTACCGCTCGTGGTCTTTCCGCACGATCAGCTCGATGCCGTTCGCCTGGATACGGGTATCGTTGTCACGTAGCTCATCCAGAGCCATCCCCAGACGGGGACCGCCTCAGCCGATACCCTGAAGCAGGACGCGGATGTACTTCCCCTCGTTGTCCTGGATGATCTTTTCCAGTTTTTTCTTGGCCTTATCGGTGACCTTGATTCTTGGTACGAAAGCTCCTGCCATGAATACCTCCGAAAACGAGCGTTGTAGTTGCTGAAATATATAAACACATCGGAATATAATCAAGCGAAAAAATCATCGCCACAGGTCAGGGAGGGGGGGTGGCGGCGACAGGGACCCCGGATTCGGGTTTGCGCAGCGGGCAGGAGGAGAGTTCGGACGCGGTGGTCACCCGGTTGCGGCCGTTCTCCTTGGAAGCGTAGAGCGCGCTGTCCGCTGCCTTGAAGAGGTCGGTTGGGTTGGAAGCGTCCATGGGCAGACCGGCGATGCCACAGCTACATGTGGTCAAGAGTCCGGTCTGCGCGTTCTGGTCGCGGATGCGGCGGTAGGCGTTTACAGCCTGGTCGAGGGTGCAGCCGGGCATGAGCACGGCGAACTCCTCACCGCCGACCCGTGCGACCACGTCCACGTCGGCGCGAGTGCATGACCGGAGGACGTGGGCGAACTGACGGAGCACCTTGTCGCCGGTCTGGTGGCCGTAGGTGTCGTTGACGCGCTTGAAGTGGTCGAGGTCGAACATGGCGAGGGCGAGGGGTTGCCCGGACCGGTTCGAGGCATCGACCGCGTCGACCAGCACCTCGTCGAACCACCGGCGGTTGGCGACGCCGGTGAGTGGGTCGGTGCGGGCGAGGGTGGCCTGTTGGTGGACCTCGACCGCGAGCCGTTCTTTCTGTTCACGCTCCTTCTTGAGGAGGTTCTTGTAGTGTTCCTGCATCCGACTTTCCGCTGTCACATCCCGGAACTGCTCGAGGACGGCGTAGGGTTCGCCCTGGTCGTTGAGCAAGGGGACGGCGAGGACGATCAGACGCAGGGAGTCGCCGTTGCTACGAATGACGCACCCCACCTCGTCCACGCGGAGGTAGCGGCGTTTGGCGATCGCGCGTTTGGCGACACACCCTTTCGGGTGGTTGCAGGTCTCGAGCTGCAAGTGTGTGTGGCACATGCCCTGGGCGCCTGCCCTGCGCAGCTCCCTGGGACGGAGGCCGGCCAGCTCCAGCATGTTCGCGTTGTAGTGGAGGACTCGGAGGTCCAGATCCGAGACGACCACAGCGTCCATGGAAGCGTCGACCATGTCCCTGATTTCCCTGGGCAACACGGCCCCTCCTGTTTTCTTCATTGCCACAGGAAGCCCAGATAGCTGTCGGCGAGATCGTCGAATTCCATGTCCTCACCGCAGTTGGGACATGGCAACGTCTCGGCAATCTCCGGGCGGGCATCGGTGTTTCCCACTTCGACCAACTGCGTGATTTCGTTCTCGCAGGCGTCGCAGAAGTAGGGGGCCAACACCGACTGGACCTTGCCGCCACCCCGGAAGTTGGAGATCATGTTCAATTGGCGCACGATTGCGGGCGAACAGCGGTGCAGTTCGAGCGTCTTGCCGGACCGCTTGAGGTCTGTGACAAAGTTGATCCACTCGCGGACACCACAGGAGTTGATCTGTTCGACGTGGGCCAGGTCGAGTACCAGCGTGTCGGGGGCAGCATCGACGATCGAGCGGAAGTCGGCGTGCTCGGAGATGGTGCCCTCCAACTGGATACGTTGCTGTCCGTCTACCTGAACCCACTTCCAGGACATGGAGTTGGACATCGTCATTCTCCTACGAAAAGGTTGAAGGACTTGCCCGCGCGTGCAAATTTCCGGTAGCTCCCGCTCACGTCCAGGAGCCCGATCATCTCGGTGCGCTTCCCCGGTGCGATGTTGACGATGAAGTGGGACAGGCTCTCGAAAATGTGGTAGAACCCGAGTCCCGCACCTCCCTTGCTTTCGTCCGGCTCGTAGGTGTCCTTGTTGAAGCACTTGGCCAGGTAGTCCAGCAACAGTTCCGGGGTCAAGGTCCCGAACGGGTCGGTGGTGGCGATTCCAAACCGCCAGCCATCACAGCAGAACTTGATCTCCACCTCCTCCCCCTCCTCGAGACGCACCGGTTCGGTCCGGGACCTGTTTGCGTAGCGTGGCTTCCCCTGTTCGTCGACCGGCGCGTTGTAGAGCGCATTGGTCACGAACTCGTCGGCCACCGAAACGACCAGGCTCTTCAGCCGGCGCGGAATGCTCAGACCGTGACAGTAGGTCTCGATCGTGTCGAGCACCTCCCCGCGTTGCGTGGAATCGCTGATACGAAGACTGTGGGTCTTCGTGCCCCAGACAAAGTACTTCTCGAGACCGAACACATCCCGCTTCAGGATCTTTCGGATGGTCACGAGGAAGTCACAGATGTCGACATTCTTGTTGTTGACAACCAGCATGTTGGTCAGCGTGTGCGCCCCGAACAGGGACGCCAGGTAGTTCCGTGCATGCCCTTCGGACAAAAGGAGCAACCTGGGCTTGCCCGGCCCGAACGCGAAATCCCGCGTCAAGTACTCCCGCTCCTGATCCGGAAGACTGTCGAAGTTGACCGCGACCAACTCATGGTGTGCCGACCCGCGGATGTCCGACAACGACTCCCGCAACTCCACGCTTCCCACAACGCGCTTCAACACACGAGGGAGATTCGGAAGCTGATCCGCACAGCCGTTCACGAACACGATACCTTTTCCACTCAGCTCCGGCAACACCGGTGGCCCTTTGGTGATGGGGTCCAGACTCAGATCCATGTTGGCTCCTTCCCCTGCGTTGCGTACGATCTGAATTATTTCCACGATCCGCTCCCCCTGTCCACCGGAGCCTGGACCGCCCATCTGACCCGGTGGAGACCCCGGGGACGGAGGATGTGGGTCGCAATATAACAGACAGTAAGTGAAGGCCGAAAAACACGTAGTGCTCGCACCTTCAACCATCACATCGGCGACCCCTGCAGGCCGCTTGAGCAAAAAGGGGGGCGACGTGAACGAGGATTCCCCGCGGTTCAAAAATTCGAGTTACGGTTGTCCGGAAGGAGCGTTCAAGTTCTTTCCATCTTTCTCCGATTGTGGGACAGGGATGTTGACGCATGCCCGCCGTGCAGGGGGCCGGATGACTCCACTCAACAGGAAGGGTGAACCATGATTGCTGCCGCCAGGTTGCGTGACGTGGAACCGGAGAGTCAGGGGCTGGAAGTGGGACCTGAACTGGGCCGAGGCGCCATGAGTGTGGTGTACCGGGCCAGGCGTGGGGGGCGGAGCTATGCATTGAAGGTGATACGTCCGTCCCGGGAGGTAGCAGACGAGGTTGTGAGGCGGCGGGCGTTTCGGGAAGCGGTGGTTCTGGCGAGGCTTGAGCACCCTGGGCTGGTGAAAGTGGTTGAAGCCGGGGAGCTGCACGGGAGTCCTTTTTTGTTGATGGAGTTGGTGGAGGGGGAGGAGCTTTCCCGGTTGTTGAAGCGGCGGGGTCCGATGGCGCCCGGGGAGGTGGTGCGCATGGCGATCATCCTGGCCGGGGCTCTGGGAGAGGTTCACCGTCATGGTCTCGTGCACCGGGACATCAAGCCGGCGAACATCATCATCAATGGGGAGGGGGTTCCGAAGATCATCGATTTTGGGCTGGCGGCTGCGGTGATGGAGCAGGGGCTGGACCGGAAGAAGGAGGAGGTGGTGGGCACGTTCCTCTACACGGCGCCGGAGCAGGCTGGGTTGCTCAAGCGTCCGGTGGATGGTCGAGCCGACCTGTATTCTCTTGGTGTGATTTTGTTCGAGTGTCTGGCGGGGACGCCGCCGTTCGTGGCCGATCATTTGAGTGAATTGCTTCGGCAGCATGCGGCGGTGGTGCCGCCCCGCCTGGACACGGTGCGCCCGGATGTGGGACCGGCGCTGGCTGCGATCGTGGCCCGCCTGTTGGCCAAGGATCCGGACGATCGCTACCAGTCGGCGGAGGGGGTGGCGTCGGACCTCGAGCGTCTGAGCGAGCTTGATGGAGCGTACGGGGAGCTGGGTGATGCGGTGCTGGGTCGTGACGACGCTCGGGAACCGGCGCGCCACGTGATTCCCCTGGCGGGTCGAGAGCAGGAGCTGGATCTTCTGGGGACCCTGTGGAAGGAAGCGGTGGGCCGTGGCTGTGTGGTGGCGGCGGTGGAGGGCGAGATGGGGAGCGGCAAGAGCCGCCTGTGCCGGGAGTTCGCGCGCCGGATTGCCGAGGACGAGCCGGGCGCAGTGGTGCTCGAGGCGGCCTCGAGTCGGGACAACCAGGTCCCCTACGGCGTGTTGAGGGCTGCCCTGGATCCCTTTCTCGAGGCGACGCTGGAGCAGGTGGAGCGGGGGGACCAGGGCGCCCGGAGTCTGCTGGACCACGCCATTGGAGATATCGGCCCGATCCTCAAGACCTTCTCCTCGGCCATGGCTCGGGCCGTCGGGCAGACGGAGGACGTGGGCCAGTTGGACAGCGAGATGTTCAACGACGCCCTGGCCAGGTTCCTCGAGCGCCTCGCGGCAAGGGCGAACGGTCTCCTGTTGATCATCGACGACGCTGCCTGGATGGACGAGGGATCTTCCCTGGTTCTGGCTCGAATCGCCGGTGCGCAGGATCCTCTCCCCATCTTGCTCGTCGTGACCGTGGAACGGACTGCCGAGACGCGATCCCAGGACCCCGAGGGCCGACCCCTCGCCCTGTTCCCCACCGCTCGCCGCGTCTCCCTCGAGAACCTCGGTGTCGACGCCGTCGCACACCTGGTCGCTGGACACCTCGGCGGCCACCCCCTCGACCGTCGCTTCGTGGAACGCCTCACCATCATGACCAACGGCAACCCCCTCGCCGTCGGAGAATATCTTCGCATGGCCATCGACGCCGGTTTGATTCTCCCGGCTCCAGGCCAGTGGCAGGTGGACATGGAAGGCTTCGCTTCCCTCGACCTCCCCTCCAACGTGTTCGACCTGTCCATCCGGCGGCTTCACGACCTTTCTGAAGAGACACGGCAGGTGCTTCAACATGCGGCCGTGATAGGCCGGCTGTTCGGCCTCCAGACCTTGATCAAGGTCACAGGGCGTGCGCCCGATGAGGTCAACCGCTCCGTGGCGGACGCGATGGATGCCAACCTGATCGCGAGAACCGGACCAGACACCTACCAGTTCGTCCAGGACCGCCTTTCCGAAACCCTCGTGGACGCACTCTCGGAACAGGAGGCCCGAGAAATTCATCAACGGGTCGCCGAAGTGCTGGACGAGGAGCAGGCCGAGGGCTCAGACCGGGTGCTGGCCCTGGCCCGTCACTACGCCCTGGGCGACTGGGCCCGTCGTCCGAATCGCGCCTACGAGGTCAACGTGGCAGCGGGGCGGCTGGCCCTGGCCCACTACGCTTACAAGGACGCCTACTCGTTCTTCTCCTGTGCACGCGACATCGCCGAGTTGTTGCCGGACCAGCCCTCGAGCGATACCGCGCACCTGGAACAGTGGCTGGGCGAGGCGGCACGCGGCGTGGGGCGAAACACCGACGCAATCCGGCATTTTCGAGCAGCGCTCGAGCACACGCAGGACCCGGTGGCCCGGGCCCGGCTGCATGCCAACACCGGTTCGGTGTTCGTCGACGAGGTGGAACTCAGGGCGGCGTGGAAGGAGTGCATGGAGGCGCTCGATGTTCTCGGGAAGCCCTACCCGAGGTCCAAGCTCCGTCAGGTGTTCGGCGCCCTCCTGTCCTGGTTTTTGGCTGCCGTATTGCGCCGGTTGCACCTGGGATACGGGTCGTCGCAAGGAGCGGACCGGGAACGACACAAGCTGTTATGTCGCGTGTACAAGCTCGCCGGAGAGATTCGATACTATGCATTCGAACCGGTGGCCATGCTGCTGCTCACACTGCGCCAACTCCTCTACGCTCACCTGCTCGGTCCCTGTCTCGAGTCGGTTGCCACCTTGAGTTGGTTCGGCGTGGTCATGGGCAACTTGAAAAAGCGGTCGATCGCAGAGTTCTACGGTCGCCGCGCCATCGAGGAGGCCCGGGCCATCGGCGACCCGGCGGCGCTCCACGCAAGCCGTATGTGGGCCAACTTTTCGGCTCACTTTCTCGGCGACTTCAAGCGGGCCGAGGAGCAGTGGCTCGAAACCCTGCCGGACATCGATACCTGGTTGCACCCGCGGGATTTCAACAAGGCGGTCAGCGACTACTGCATCAACATGATGATGCGCGGATACATGAAGGAGGCGTTGACCGTGGCCCGTCGGGGCATGCAAAAGGCGGACCAGGCGCGGCTGACGGCGTCGTCGGTGATGACCCGTGCCTACTGCGCCGCCGCCCTCTCCGTGCTCGGACGGTCTCGAGAGGCGGCCCACTACCACTACGAAGCCCTGGAGTTGGCGGCCACACTTCCAGAAGCGGAGCGCTGGGCGCGGACGATTTTGCTGACCTATTTGACGTTTGGTTTTCTCGAGCGGGGGGATCTCGGCGCGTCGCTGGAGGAATTGATCGAAAAATGGGAGTCGTTCGCGATTCCCGCCAGCCATGTCCCGGCGCACCCGCGTCCCATGTTCGTGTTCATCGCCTACGTGCGCTTGAGGCAGTACCTGGATGCCCCGCAGGAGGGACGGGTGGAGACGCTGGAGCGGTTGAATCGAGCCCTGCGTCTGCTGAAGCAGGTGGAGAAGCTTTCGTACAACGACTGTCACTGGTACATCATCCAGGCCGCCCTGGCCAGAACCGGAGGAAGACCTCGAGACGCTGCCCGGTTGCTTGAGCAGGCGGACAAGCTCGTAGATGATGCCGACAGCGAGTGGGGTCGTTTCGAGATTGCGGTGGAGCGTGCACGGCTGGCCTTGGAGAGCGGGGATGAGGAGATGGCGCAGCGGGCCCTGGGGACGGCACGTTCGATTGCCACCCGGCACGAGTGGCGGGCCCGTTTGAAGCGGCTTCAGGCCGAGTTCGGGGCGGAATCGATGGACGTGGGCGGGATGTCCACCCTGGGTTCGACCCGCACGATCGGTTCCACGCGAACGATGAACTCGACGCGGTCCCTGTTCGCCGAATCGTCGGGCAATGGGATCACGGCGACCCGGTACCTGGACGCCCTGTTGCAGGTGAGCCTGGCGGCGGCCTCGAGTCTGGATCCCCAGGAGCGTGCGCGGGCAGCCCTGGACGAACTGGTGAAGGTGCTGGGGGCGGAACGGGGATTCCTGTTCCTGGAGGGCAAGGAGGGGCTGGAGACGGCCTGCGGCCGGAATGCCCACGGAGATGATATCACGCAGGCGACCGACTACAGTTCCACCGTGGTGGACAAGGTGGCGAGCACGCAGAGTCCCCTGGTCATGGTGGGCGACGAGGAGAAGGCCCTGTCCATGGCCGAGAGCGTGGTGACGCATGGTCTGAAAAGCATCATCGCGGCGCCGCTCATGATGGACGAACGGTTCATCGGCGTGGTCTACCTGGACAGCAGCCTGGCTCGAGGACTGTTCACCGAGGAGGACCTGGGAATTCTCACGGCCCTGTCCAACCACATTGCCATCGCTCTGGAAACCGGGCGCCTTGTCCAGGTGGAGTTGGAGCGAAAAGCCATGGAGAAAGACCTGGCTCTCACTTCGGCGGTTCAGCAGTTCTTCCTGCCTCGAGAACCGGCGGCCCAGGTGGGCGGCTTGAATGTGCACGGGTTCTACCGCCCTGCGGCCCAGTGCAGCGGTGACTGGTGGTGGTACGACATCGAATTGGACCGGATCCTGGTGCTGGTCGGGGATGTGACCGGGCACGGGGCGGCGTCCGCCATGCTCACCGCGTCGATGGCCACCCATTACCGCGCGGCGCGCCGACGAGCGCCGGATCTGCCCATCGAACAGTTGCTCGAGGAAATGAATGACGAGTTGGAGGAGGTTTGCCACGGTCAGTACAACATGACCATGTCGGCCGTGGAAATCGATCTGAGCGCGCGGACCATGCGATGGTACAACGCAGGGGGACCGGCGCTGCTCATCCTGAGCGGGAAGGGGAAGGTCATGTCCCTCTCCTGTGCCGGGACAGCCCTTGGCAACCGACCGTTTTCGCTCGGATTTCGCGAGCGCAAGCTCGAGCCGGGGGATCGGGTGTTCATCTACACGGACGGCTTGCCGGAGTTGACGCTTCCGAACGGGAAGCAATTTGGTATCCGTCGGCTGTCCAAGCAGTTTGCCCGAACGGCAGGGAAGGAGACCCGCGAAGCGGTGCAGCAGTTGGTGGAGGCGCTCGACAAGGCTCGAGGGGAGATTCCGCTCGATGACGATCTGACGTTCGTCTTTGTGGATGTAACCGGATGAAGCAGGCCGTCTGGTCTGGTGTCCGGATGAACGATAGAGCAGGGGGTAGGCATGTCAGACCGAATCAAGCAAACGAATCCTGTCATTCAGAGCGACGAGGCGACACTGGTTCACGTCCTCCGGCGACGTTCGGAAGGTCAAGCGGCGGAACTGGCATGCGTGCACCTGGTCGATGGGCGCGGCAAGGAGGTGCGGCTCACCTATGCGGAGTTGGACGGGTGGGCGCGTCGAGTGGGTGCTTTTTTGCAGGAGCGGGGCGCCACCGGGCGACCGGTGCTTCTGGTCTACCCGCCGGGGACCGATTTCCTCATTGGATTCCTGGGTTGCCTCTACGCAGGTGCGATTGCCACGCCGACCTATCCCCCGGATCCGAGACGGATCGCGCGGACCTTGCCCCGGTTCCAGGCCATCGTGTCCGACTCGGGGGCTGCCATGGTGCTCACCACCCGGGCGCTCAAGCAGATGGCCTCCCAGTTGTTTCAGGCAGCCCCGGAACTGGAGGCGCTCGAGTGGGCTGCTGCGGACGGACTCCCGGTGGGTCTGGAGGAGAGCTGGAGCGACCTGGACCTGGATGCGGACGAACTGGGGCTGCTCCAGTACACTTCCGGGTCCACAGGTACGCCCAAGGGAGTAATGGTCACGCATCGGAACTTGATGCTGAATTTCCGGGTGCTGACCGAGAAGTTCGAGACCCCCGAGGGAAGTGTTGCGCTCACATGGCTGCCCAATTACCACGACATGGGTTTGATCGATGGGCTTTTGCGGCCGCTTTATGCTGGTCAGACCTGCGTGTTCATGTCGCCCATCGCGTTTCTCAAGCAGCCGATCCGTTGGCTGGAGGCGATCACGAAATGGCGTGCCGTGGTGAGTGGGGGACCCAATTTCGCCTACGACCTGTGCGTCAAGCAGATCACCGAGGCGCAGCTCGAGCGCCTGGATCTCTCGTCGTGGACCAGTGCCTACAACGGAGCGGAGCCGGTCCGGGCCGAGACGCTGGAACGTTTTGCCCGGGTGTTCGAGCCGGTGGGGTTCCGGGCCGAGGCGGCCTGGCCGTGCTATGGGCTGGCCGAGGCGACTTTGTTCGTGACCGGGGGAGGGAAGCGGGAGCCGCCGCAGGTGCTGCGGGTGAGCAAGCAGGCGCTGAGTCGCCACGAGGTGATGCCGGTCCCAGCGGATTCTCCGGACGGAATCGACCTCGTGGGGTGTGGGACCTCTTCGGTGGAACGTCTGCTCATCGTGGATCCGGAGACGCGGGAACCCTGTCCCCCGTTCCGGGTCGGGGAGGTGTGGCTCTCCGGTCCGTCCATCGCCGTCGGCTACTGGGAGCGCCCGGACGCTACCCGGGAGACCTTCGAGGCCCGTCTGGCTGACGGCGATGGTCCGTTCATGCGAACCGGAGACCTTGGGTTTCTGCGGGATGATGGCGAGCTTTTCATCACGGGCCGGTTGAAAGACCTCATTGTGATCCGCGGCCGGAACCACTATCCACAGGACATCGAGCGCACGGTGGAGAAGGCCGCGCCGGAAGCGATTCGACCCGGGTGCGGTGCGGCGTTCTCGGTGGACGTGGCGGGCGAGGAGCGTCTGGTCGTGGTCCACGAACTCGAGCGGCGGTATGCCGAGGTGGCCTTTGGTGGGAAGGAACGTCGTCAGCCCGATCCGGCGGTGGACGCTTTCACCCCGGACCAGCACACGCCGCCATCGCCCGGAGAGCTGACGCAGGCCATTCGCCGCGCGATTGCAGAACAGCATGACCTCCAGGTCCATGCGGTCGTGTTGATCCAGGCGGGTAGTGTGCCCAAGACGTCGAGTGGGAAGATCCGGCGGAAGGCCTGTCGGGCCGATTTCCTGGGCGGCAAGCTCAAGGTGCTCCATCGATGGGAAGCCCGGCAGGAGGTGACGGAAGCCAGGCGACTCGAGGACGCTTCGGCGACTGTGCCCAGGCTTCAGCCGGGGCGGGTGGAGCGCGAGATTCGGCAGTGGCTCGCCGAGCGGCTCGAGGAGCGGTTGCGCTTGCCCGCGGGCACGGTGGAGGCCGACGAACCGTTTGCAAGCTACGGCCTCGACTCCAAGGAGGCGGTGCTGCTCACCGGAGACCTGGAAGCGTGGCTCGGAGTGGAACTGCCTGCCACGGTCATGTATGACCATCCCACCGTGGCCCGTCTGGCACGCTACCTTGGCACTCAGGCTCTGGATCGGAGTGCCTCGGCAAGCGGGTCGACGCAAGGGGCGCCTGCAGACAAGGATGAGCCCATTGCTGTGATCGGCATCGGGTGCCGGTTCCCGGGTGCATCCAACCCCGAGGAGTTCTGGCGCCTGCTCACCGAAGCGCGGGACGCCACCCGGGAGGTGCCTCGAGATCGGTGGAAGGTGGAGGAGGTCTATGACCCCGATCCTTCGGCTCCGGGCAAGGCGGTGACCGCCCGCGGCGGGTTCCTGGACCAGGTGGACGGGTTCGATCCCCACTTCTTCTCCATCTCTCCCCGAGAGGCGGAGCGGATGGACCCCCAGCAGCGCTTGCTCCTCGAGGTGGCCTGGGAGGCGCTCGAGGATGCGGGACTCCGGCCGAGAGAATTGATGGGAACTCCGACCGGCGTGTTCATCGGTATCAGCAACTCCGACTACAGTCGGATCCTCTTCTCGGACCGGGACCGGATCGACGCCTACTTTGGTACCGGCAGTGCCTTTTCCATTGCTGCGAACAGACTTTCCTACTTCTTCGACCTGCGCGGACCCAGCATGTCGATCGACACCGCCTGCTCCTCTTCCTTGCTCGCGGTGCACGAGGCTGTGAAGAGTCTTCGCTCAGGGGAATCCACCCTGGCCATCGCCGGGGGCGTGAACGCGATCCTGACGCCGGACATCACCATCAACTTCTCCAAGGCCGGGGTGATGGCCCCCGATGGTCGGTGCAAAACCTTTGACGCCGCCGCAGACGGGTATGCCCGGTCCGAGGGGGCCGGCGTCGTAATCCTCAAGCCCCTGTCCAGGGCCCTCGAGGATGGAGACCCGGTCCACGCCGTCCTGCTCGGAAGCGCCGCGAACAACGACGGCCGTACCAACGGACTCATGGCTCCGAACGGGGTGGCCCAGGCCGAGGTGCTGAAGCAGGCCTACGCACGCGCAGGCGTGTCTCCAGGCGAGGTCCACTACATTGAGACCCACGGCACCGGGACCGCCTTGGGGGATCCCATCGAGGTTCAGGCCATCGGCGCCGTGGTGGGGCAGGACCGACCCGCGGACCGGCCGTGTGCCATCGGGGCGGTCAAGAGCCTGATCGGGCACCTGGAAGCCGCAGCCGGTATCGCCGGGTTCATCAAGGTGGTCCTGGCACTCAAGCACCGTCGGATCCCCCCTTCTCGCAAGGTGCAAACGCCCAACCCCCGGATCCCCTTCGACCGGTTGCCCGTCAAGGTGCAGCAAACCCTGGAACCATGGCCCGCTCCCCCGGGAACCGGGTTGGCCGGGGTCAGTTCCTTCGGCTTCGGCGGCACCAACGTCCACGTCGTGCTCCAGGAACCACCCGCAAAACCACCTGCCCGGGCACCCCGCCGCCACGGGCCACAGTCGCACCTCCTGGTGCTTTCCGCCGCCACCCCGGGCGCACTCCGGGACGCTGCCGACCGGTTCGCACGGTTCGTGGTCACCGGCGGGACAGAGGCCGCCCTCGAGGACCTCTGCTACACCGCCGCACTGCGCCGCGAGGCACTCACACACCGGCTCTCCGTCGTGGTCGAATCTCATCGCGACGCTGCAGAAAAGCTTCGGAAACTGGTCGCTGGAGAATCGGTGAACGACCTGTTCCAGGCCCGTCCGATCCCGGAAGAATCCCGCCGGGTCGTGTTCCTGTGCCCCGGGCAGGGGCCACAGTGGATCGGCATGGGCCGCGATTTGATGGCGACCGAACCGGTGTTCCGGGAGCGCATGGAAGCCTGCGACGCACTGCTGACCCGGATGTTCGGATGGTCGCTCCTGGACGCTCTCTCCGCGGATGAGGGTTCCAGTCGGCTCCACGAGACCGAGGTCACCCAGCCCGCCCTGTTCGCCATCCAGGTCTCCCTTGCCGCGCTCTGGCAGTCCTGGGGCGTGTACCCGGACCTGGTGATCGGCCACTCCATGGGGGAGGTCGCCGCGGCCACCATTGCGGGCGCCATCGATCTGGAGACAGGGATTCGGATCATTCACCACCGGGGCAAGGTGATGCAGCGGGTAAGCGGCCAGGGGGCGATGGCCGCGGTCGCCCTGTCCCTGGAAGAGGCACGGGAGGCCCTGGAAGGCTTCGAGGGCAAACTCTCAGTGGCGGCCAACAATGGGCCGGCGTCCTGCTCGGTTTCCGGAGACCCGGAGGCACTGACCCGGTTTCTGGCGGACCTCGAGGCGCGGGAGGTGTTCCATCGCCGGTTGAAGGTGGACCTGGCCGGTCACAGCCCCCACATGGACCGGCTGATGGACCCGCTCGTGGAAGCCATCGGGGATGTTCAAACTCGCACGCCGCGAATTCCGATCGTCTCCACGGTGACCACCGAGGAGGCTGGCGAGGAGACATTCCGGGCTTCGTACTGGGCGCGCAACCTGCGTGAGCCCGTCCTGTTTCACACGGTGCTGGTGAAGCACGCGACTCGAGGCCATCCTGTTTTTGTCGAGATGAGCCCTCATCCGACCCTGTTGAACGCGGTCGAGGATGCCATCGCCCAGGCGGGGGGGACCGCCCATGCGCTCCCGTCGATCCGTCGCAAGGAACCGGAGCGTCGGAGCATGCTGGCATCCCTGGGGGCGCTTCACTGTCTGGGCGTGCCGGTGGATTTCCGGCCCCTGTTTTCGGACGCGGCCCAGTGTGTGGCATTGCCGGGATATCCATGGCAGCGCAAGCGGTTCTGGTTCGACGTGCGGGAGCAAGCCGGTGATAGGGGTCGCGGCCGTGGTGCGGAGCGGCGTCATCCCCTGGTCGGGACTCACGTGGCGTTGGCTTCCCGCCCCGGGCACCATTGCTGGGATGTGCGACTCGACCTGGAGGACGTGCCCTTCATCGCGGACCACCAGGTCCAGGGCGTGGTCGTCTTCCCCGCCACCGCCTACCTCGAGATGGTCCAGGCAGCGGTGGCCGAGCACCTGGGGGCGCGTCACACCGAACTTTCCGAGGTGACATTCGACAAGGCGATGTTCCTTGGTCCGGGAAGTGCGCGCCAGGTCCAGCTCGAGATGACCCCTGCGGAGACACGCGGGACCTTCCGGTTCGAGGTGTTCAGTCGCCCGGACGGGGAACCGGACGCACCATGGGTTCGGCACGTGCACGGCAGCCTGAACCTGGCCGCGCGACCCCGGTCCGAACGTCCGCCCCGGGAGCGACCGGCAGGTGCCTCCGATCTCGAGGGTTTGAGGCAAACCCTGGTCCACCGGAAGGACGGGGCGAGGCATTACGCAGCGTGCTCGGCTCGAGGGGTGCAGTACGGACCGGCGTTTCAGGGGGTCGATGAGATCTGGCGTGGGAAGGAGGAGGCCCTCGGCCGGGTGGTGCTTCCGGAGCAGGCGGGTCGGGGGCGCACCCGGTACCTGGTCCACCCGGCCCTGTTCGACGCCTGTCTCCAGGTGATGGCCGTGTTCTTGCCCGAGGACGTGGCGGATCCGAGCAGCTACCTTCCGGTTCACCTGGACAGGTTGCGGGTGATGTCGCCGCCCTCCGGGGTGGTCTGGAGCCATGTGGTGGCTCGAGGCCTGGATCGCCCGGATCCAGGGAAGGAGCCGGAGCAACTGGTGGCGGACGTGCGTCTCCTGGACGAATCGGGGCGTGTGCTGGTGGAGGTGGAGGGGTTCACGGTTCAGAGACTGGATCGGAGCGCCATGGGTACTCCTGTACGGAGCGACTGGTGCTACGACCTCTCGTGGCGGTCCCGTCCTTCCCTGGTGAGCGTTGGCGACCCGGTGCCTGTGGCCGGAGTGGAAGGCGAGCACTGGCTCGTCCTGGCCGATGAATCCGGGGTGGGTCGGCGTGTGTGCCGCGCGCTCCGGGATGCCGGGGCACGGTGCTGGGAGGTCTGGGCCGGCCACCCTGCGCCGGGCGCCGGGCCGGACAGCGTGACGGTCGACCCCGAGCGTCCGGGCGCGCTGAAGGAGTTGGTCGAGCGCCTTTCGGCCGAGTCGGGGCGGGGATTCGATCGTATCCTCGATCTGTGGTCGCTGGACATGGGGGCGGCGGAGCAACTGTCGGCCGATGACCTGCAACGAGAGGAGGTGGCCCGCTGTCGCCAGGTGGTGGAACTGGTTCAGGCCGCCACATTGGAACCGGGAGCCGGGAACAGCGGGGAGCGGACCGGAGCGACGGGTGGGGTGGTCTGGGTGGTGACCCGGTCGGCCCAGCCGGCGGGTGGCGCCCTGGTGGAGCCTGCCCAGGCGGTCCTGTGGGGTCTTGGTCGTGGCCTGGCCCACGAGGCGCCCGGAGTGTGGGGTGGCCTGGTCGACCTGGGACCGGAGCCTGTTCCGGAGGACGCGACCCATGTGCTTTCCGCGGTCATGGAAGGGGGCGACGACACGGAAACGGCGTTCCGTGGGGAGAGCCGGTGGGTTTCCCGTCTCGTGCGCAGGCCTGTCCCCGGGATCTGTCCGGCCCCGACGTTGAGCGCGGATGGGACCTACCTGGTCACGGGCGGGCTGGGCTCCCTCGGCCTCAAGATAGCCCGGTGGCTGGTGGACCATGGGGCCGGGCACCTGGTTCTGACCGGCAGGAGCGCTCCGGAGGACCGCACCGAATGGGAGGTGTCCGCGGCACTCGGCCTCGAGCCCGCTGCCTCCCTGGTCAGGCTGGAAGCGGCCGGCGCTCGAGTGACCACGGTGCGTGTCGACGCGGCCGACGAGGCTGGGATGGCGTCGGTGTTCCAGCGAATCGATCGGGAGGGCCCGCCACTCCGCGGTATCGTGCATGCAGCGGGCGTGGTCACGACTCGAGGGCTTGGGGAACTGGACGAGGACGAGCTGGCGCACCTGTTCCGTCCCAAGGTGATGGGCGCATGGATCCTGCACCGACTCTCTCTTGACCAGGCGCTGGACTTCTTCATCCTGTTTTCTTCTGCCGCCGCTACCTGGGGATCCAGGATGCTGGCCCACTATGGCGCTGCGAACCACTTCCTGGATGCCCTGGCCCACCATCGTCGGGCCCTCGGGCTCCCCGGCCTGAGCGTGGACTGGGCCATGTGGGGCGAGTCGGGCATGGCAACCCAGTCGGACAACGCCCGCATGTTGAGGAACATGGGATTGAACCCCATGCCGCCGGACGAAGCGCTGCGTGTGCTGGAGCAGCTTCTCGCCGTGAATGCAGTGCAGGTCACGGTGGCGGCGGTGGACTGGCAGGTGTTCAAGCCCATGTACGAGCAGCAACCCCGTCGCAAGCTCCTCGAGGACCTGGAGATTGCCGAGGAGGCCGGGGCAGGCGCTGCGACCGCGGAGGATTCGGGAACTCTGGTCGATCGATTGCAAGAGGAACACGACGTTTCCGCCCGGGCAGATCTGGTGACGGCGTTTGTGGCCGAACTTGCTGCAGGCGCGCTGGGCGTCGGCCCGGAAGACCTCGACCTGCGTGCACCGCTGACGACCCTCGGCATGGATTCTCTGACCGCGTCGGAGCTTCGCAACCGGATCCAGGCCGGCTCCGGCGTGCGCATCAACGTGGTACACCTGTTGCGAGGCGACTCGGTGGAACAGGTTGCCGCCGAGGTCCTTCAAGGGCTTGATACGCGGCTGGAGCACTCCGCCACCTCTGGCGCCGGAGACGCTGGTGTTCCGGTGGCGTCCGGAGCGTCCTCCCCGGCCGGGGCTGGAGAAGGGCCGGGCCTGGAGGGTGAGGCCTCCAGGAGCGATCAGAGGATCAACCCCGTGGCAATTGGGACCGGTCGCGGCGGCGAAGTGGACGCCGATGCCGAGGTCGCGGCATTGATGACACCGGAACTGGAACCGTCGCAGGCCAGACCGTGGACCGGGACCGCCCCTCGGCACCTGTTGCTCACAGGTGCGGCGGGGTTCCTTGGCGGGCCGCTCCTGGCCGAGTTGTGTCGGGACAGGCAAGCTCGAGTGACCTGCCTGGTGCGTGGGCCGGACCAGGCCACGGCTCGAGCCCGGGTGATCGGGAATCTGGCGGCCTGTGGTCTCCTGGATCCATCCCTGGAAGCCCGCCTCGAGGTGATCCCGGGCGACCTGGCTTCGCCCTCGCTCGGATTGGACGAGGCGACCTGGTCTGCGCTGGCCCGCGAGGTGGACGGGATTGTGCACGCCGGGTTCCTGGTGAACTTCCTCTTCTCCTACGAGGACCTCCGGGCTACCAATGTGCTGGGGACTCGAGAGTTGCTTCGACTGGCCACCACGGAACGGGTCAAGCCGTTCCACTTCGTGTCGAGTTTCTCGGTGTTTCTCACGCCGGAAAACGCGGGCAAGGTGGTGCTCGAGGAGGACATCCCGTTTCCGGGACCTGGCGGATACCGGGAATCGAAGCGGGTGTGTGAGGCCCTGGTGCGCGCTGCCGGGGAGCAGGGCTTGCCCGTGGCGATTCATCGTCCGCCGTTCATCACCTGGGACACGAGAACGGGGCGGTACAACGAGCGGGACTTCCTCATTCAGTTGCTGCTGGGTTGCCTCGAGTTGGGGGTGGCCCCCGAGGTGGAGCCCCTGTTCCACATGACGCCTGTGGACGTGGTGGCCGCGGCCATCGCGGCGTTGGTGCGGGATCCCCGGTCGCCCGGGCGGGCGTACAACATCCTTGGGGACGAAACCGGAACGGTGTGGCCCGACCTGGTGCGGATGTTGAATCAGGTGGGCGCGCGCCTCGAGTCGGCGCCGTTCGATGCGTGGCGTGAGCAGGTCCGGTCGGCGCCAGGGAACCCATTGTACCAGTTTTTCCCGGGCAGCGCGCGTGGCGAGTCGGACCGTGGTGCGGCGGTTCTGGCCCTGTTCGACCGTTCGACCATGCCGGCGCGGGTGGCGGCGGACCAGGCCCGGGCTGCACTTGGCGGGCGCCTGGCCGGCCCGAACGTGTCTCCGGAACAGTTGCGGGTGTTTCTGGAAAGGGTGGAGGCGGGCCGTGCCGACCGTGCGAGCGGGCGGCGGTTGGCCGGATAGGGAAGGGGGTGCGCGGTAGTATTGGGGGGCGACCTCGGGGGACTAGCGGTCGCGCGTGCGATTTCGGCGGCTGCGGCGCAAGGATGCGGTCACGGGGAGGGCGAGGAACAGGAACCAGGTGCCGAGTCCCGGGGGCGCCGTGGGGGTGCTCCTGCATGAACATCCGCCGGCGGTGGAATCACTTTCGAACGATACGCTCGAGTCATCGTCCCCGGTCTCATCGTCTCCGGTGTCGGTCGGGGTGGGCGTGACCGCGGTGTCGTCGTCCCCGACCGGTTCCGTGTCGTCGTCACCCGGGTATGGTGTGGGCGTGACTGCGGGCGTGGTCGACCCGCCATCCACGGTCCCGTCGCAGTCGTCGTCGACGCCGTTGTCCGGGACCTCCTCCTGGCCCGGATTGACCAGGGGGTCGGTGTCGTCACAGTCACCCTGGTCGGGCGTGTACCCGTCGCCGTCCTGGTCGAGTTCGGCCGGTTCGTCGGCCTGGCCGTCGCAGTCGTTGTCGATGCCGTCCGCGACCTCGTCCGCACCAGGGTTGACCAGGGCGTTTGCGTCGTCGCAGTCTCCGTCCAGTTCCGAGTAGCCGTCTCCGTCGTCGTCGAACGCCTCGGTACCCTCGTCGATCGTGCCGTCACAGTCATTGTCCACGCCGTCCGGTTGTTCCTCGATGCCCGGAGAGGCGTACGGGTTTGCGTCGTCGCAGTCTCCGTCGTTTTCGGAGTAGCCGTCTCCGTCGTCGTCGAACGCTTCGGTCCCGTCATCGACCATCCCGTCACAGTCGTTGTCGATACCGTCCTCGAGTTCCTCGGCTGCAGGGTTGCGGGCCGGATCGGCGTCGTCGCAGTCGCCGTCGTTTTCGGAGTAGCCGTCCCCGTCGTCATCGAAGGCCGCGGTACCCTCGTCGGCGGTGCCGTCGCAGTCATTGTCGATGCCGTCTTCGATCTCGAGGGCGTCGGGGTAGGTGGCGGGGTTGGTGTCGTCGCAATCGCCCTCCAGTTCAGAGAACCCGTCTCCGTCATCGTCGATGGGATCGGGATCCTCGTCGATCTCTCCATCGCAGTCGTTGTCCAGTCCGTCTCCGAGTTCGATCGCTTCCGGGTAGACGTTGGTATTGGTATCGTCGCAGTCGCCGTCGTTTTCGGAGTAGCCGTCCCCGTCGTCATCGAACGCCTCGGTACCTTCATCGGCGGTGCCATCGCAGTCGTTGTCCACCTCGTCCACCACCTCGTCGGCTCCGGGGTAGGTGTCGGGGTCGGCGTCGTCGCAATCCCCGTCGTTCTCGGTCACACCGTCGCCGTCGTCGTCGTAGAACGTGGTGCCCTCGTCGGCGGTGCCGTCGCAGTCGTCGTCGATCCCGTTGACCACCTCCTCGGCCCCGGGGTAGATGTTGGGGTTCCCATCGTTGCAATCGCCTTCCTCTTCGGAGAGCCCGTCGCCGTCGTCGTCGTAGATGGGGGTGCCGTCGTCCACCAGGCCGTCACAGTCGTCGTCCACCCCGTTCTGGACCTCCTGGGCGCCGGGGAACACGTGGCTGTCCGCGTCGTTGCAATCCCCTTCCAGTTCGGTGACACCGTCGCCGTCGTCGTCGTAGGCGTTGGTGCCCTCGTCGATGGTGCCGTCGCAGTCGTCGTCGAGGCCGTTTTCCACCTCACTGCCGGCCGGGTTGATGTCCGGGTCGGCGTCGTCACAATCGCCCTCGTTTTCGGAGTATCCGTCGCCGTCGTCGTCGTAGACTTCGGTGCCGTTGTCCACGATTCCGTCGCAGTCTTGGTCCACGCCGTCTGCCACCTCGAGCGCCGCCGGGTGAACCTCCGGGTCGTCGTCGTTGCAGTCGCCCTTGGCTTCGGTGTATCCGTCGCCGTCGTCATCGTAGAATTCGGTACCCTCGTCCACGGTGCCGTCGCAGTCGTCGTCGCGGACGTTGGGGATTTCTTCTGCGCCCGGGAAGATGGTGGCGTCGGTATCGTCGCAGTCGCCGTCGTTTTCGGAGTATCCGTCGCCGTCGTCGTCATAGGCGTTGGTGCCCTCGTCGACGGTGCCGTCGCAGTCGTCGTCGATGCCGTTCTCGAGTTCGGTTGCGCCTGGGTGGTACTCGGGGGCGGTGTCGTCGCAGTCGCCGTCGTTTTCGGAGTATCCGTCGCCGTCGTCGTCGTATGCGTTGGTGCCCTCGTCGACGGTGCCGTCGCAGTCGTCATCGATGCCGTTCTCGAGTTCGGTTGCCCCTGGGACCACGGTCGGGTCGTCGTCGTCGCAGTCGCCGTCGTTTTCGGAGTATCCGTCGCCGTCGTCATCGTATGCGTTGGTGCCCTCGTCGACGGTGCCGTCGCAGTCGTCGTCGATGCCGTTTTCGAGTTCCGTTGCGCCGGGGTGGTATTCGGGGGCGTTGTCGTTGCAGTCACCCTCCTCTTCGGAGTATCCATCGCCGTCGTCATCGTAGAGGGGGGTGCCCTCGTCGACGGTGCCGTCGCAGTCGTTGTCGATCTGGTCCGGGAGTTCCTCGGCGTCCGGGTAGGTGGTGGGGTCGTCGTCGTCGCAGTCCCCATCGCTTTCTGCGAACCCGTCTCCGTCATCGTCGTAGAGGGTGGTGCCCTCGTCGACGGTGCCGTCGCAGTCGTTGTCGAAGTGATCGGGGAGTTCCTCGGCGTCTGGATAGGTGTAGGGGTTGCCGTCGTCGCAGTCCCCGTTGACCTCGGACAGGCCGTCGCCGTCGTCGTCGTAGATTTCGGTGCCGTCGTCGACCAGGCCGTTGCAGTCGTCGTCGATGCCGTTCACGATTTCGGTGGCGTTGGGGTGGATGTCGGGGTCGGCCACGTTGCAGTCGCCCTGGGAAACCTGGTATCCATCCCCGTCGTAGTCGATGGGCACGATGACCGCAGTGCCCGCCGCGCCGGCAGAGGCGAGGTCGCACCCGGCGCCGACCGCACCTCCTTGCACGTCGAATCGGCCGCCCACCTGACCGGCGTCATGGAAGATCTTGATACGTCCCCCCCCGCCTCCGCCGCCAAAGTCGTCGGCGACCGCGCCGTCCCCGCCTCGAGCCTGGGCCACGCCGGTGAAGATGAGGGTGCCGGCCTTGATCAGGATACCGCCGCCTGCGCCGCCGCCCGGTGCGTCGCCGTCCGCCGGGACGCCCGGTGCCCCGTTCGCGCTCAGGGTTCCAGCAATGTCGATGTCGTCCGCACGCAGCACGATGGCGCCGCCACCGTTGCCCCCGGGGCCGTCATCGCCGCCGTCTCGAGTCCCCGAGGAGCCACCGGCCGCTCCCCGGTCGATGTCTTCCCTTTTCGCGGTGCCGTACGCACTCCCTCCCGCGCCTTCGGCCCGCTTGCAGTCGTCGTTCGCACCGCCGCCGCCATCGCCGCCATAGGCGCCCCCACCACCCGCGTCCCAACAACATGCGCCGCCGCGGCCCCCACCGTCCGAGTTGGGAGGGGCCTCGCCGGGGCGACCAACAATCCCCCGATAACCCGCCCCGTCCGCAATGATGGACGAGGTCTCGTCCACGACGATATTCCGGGCATTGATGGTGAGGATCCCCGTGGCCGGGTCCCCGTCGTAGGGTTGGACCCGAACGACCGCACCGTTTCGGAGGATCACCTGGTCATAGGTGACCTCACCGGATAGAATGACCTCCTCGCCGTCCACCACCAGGTCCTCGGCCAGGGCCGAGGCCGTCCAGGCGGCGAGCAGCAGCGGCACGGCGCTCGAGGCCGCCAGATGTTTTCGCGATAGTCGAGTTGCGCCCATTACCAACCTCCTGATGAAGTACGGAAGACCTCCAATGACACAAACGGCAGGCGTCTTCATGTTATCATTCAAGTTGAAACATTTCAATGACCATGTGAAGCGATTGGCGTGGGCAACAACAAGGGGGGAGGGCCGATGAAGGACTTGCTGGAACGGCGCCGAAACCGGGGAATCACCATGGACCGGGGACGCAACCCCACCCCGTGGGTCCAGGCCGCTCTGGCCCTCATTCGCGCCGGATCCCGCACCATGCCACCCCCCCTGCCCGTGGACTCGAGAACCTACCTGTTCCCGTCACCCAGGCGCATCCAGGCCGGACCGGTCACGCTCGGTTTGCTCCAGTGGCCTTCGGACGGGCCAACCTTGCTCCTCGTCCACGGGCTGAATGCAAACGCCTGGATCTGGGCACGCACGGCCTGCTTGCTGAGTCCCGAACGCAACGTCCTCGCCATGGACCAGCGCGGCCACGGCCGCAGCGACGTGCCTCCGGCGGGCCACTACAGCCTCGCACACACCTCGACAGACCTGGAACAGCTCCTCGACGCTCTCGATCTCGACCAGGTGGACCTGGCTGGACATTCGTGGGGCGGCCTGGTGGTGGCCCATTTCGCAGCCACACGACCAGAACGGGTTCGGAGCCTCATCCTGGCCGATCCGGTACTTCCTCAGGGCCTGAATCGGATCTACCGGGCGCTCGACGCAGTGCTGGACGCTCTGTTCGCCGCGGAACGCGGACCGTTTCCGGATGAGGCGAGCTGGTGGAACGCCTACCATCTCATCGAGTTCCTCTTCCGGGACGACCCCATGGACCGACGATTCTGGAAGGAGAATTTTGTGCGCCGTCCGGATGGTTCATTTCACCACCGGTTGCCAGATGACGCCTTCGAGGAGATCCTCTACCGAACCCTCATGAGCGACGTTCGCGCACAGGTGCGCGGGATCCGGTGCCCCGTCCTCCTCATGAAAGCGACCGCAACCATCAACTTCCTCCCGGGAGAACTCTGGTGGACGAGGCGACACCTGTTCCCTCGAGAAGTCACCATCGCGGGCAGCCATTCGTTCATTCACGCCAACCCGGTGGACAGTGCGCGGGCCATGCGGGCGTTCCTGCACGAGACATCGCCGGTCCGGAGACGTTGAGCGCGCCGGTCGGGCATGGCGGGGCGCGACCGGGTTGCTCGAGACCCGAACGTGCACCCGGCAGAAGGTTGCGCGGGGACTACTGTGTGATCAGGGAGCGGAGATTGAGCCAGCGCCGGAGCAGGGCCACACTCATTTCTCCCTTGAGCACCATTTCCATGGCGATGGTGGACATCTTGATGAGGTTGGCTGCCTGAGCGGCGGCCACCAGCACCCCCACGTGACGACGGGCATGCTCACTTCGGGATAGCCGCTTCAGGAGGGGCTTGGGCACGAAGTCCTTGGATACCAGCACCAGGAGTGCGATCCAGAACGTCTCCTCTCGAGGACGCGGGTAGGAAAGGTCCACCCGAAACTGGGTAAACACCTTCTTGGCTCGCCCCTCCACGTCGTCCGCCGTGGCCAGCCCCTCTTTCAGGAATCGCGTCGTCAAGTCCGTGCCCGGATAGAGCGTCAGCGAGAATAGATAGAGTTCATAGGGGCGCGGAATCTGCAGCAGAAGATCGAACAACCGACGCCGATCCTCCTCGGTCGCAACCGGATCATCCATGATCACCTGGTAGCACGCCTTGAGCCTCAGTCGATGCAACACCGACGCCGCCTTCAAAACGTCCTCGGTCGTCTCCTTCCGGTTGTACCACGTCCGCGCCACCCGCTCACTCGTCTCCACCCCGATGGCCACGGAGTCCAACCCGACCGCCTTCAGCTTGCGCAGGTTCCGCTCACTGTAAAACGTGGGGTGCAGGTGACACTCGAACGGCAGTCCCACACGGGCCGCATACGCTTCGCAGAATTCGTCCACCCAGTCCCGGTCCAATGGGAAAATCTCGTCGTCGAACCGGATACGCTTCAACTTGGGGAGATGTTTCTTGGCATAGACCAGTTCGTCGATCACGTTGGCCACACTGCGACGGCGATACCGGTATCCGCCCGGATACACCTTGTTCAACATGGTGTTGATGCAAAAGCTGCAACGACTGTAGAGACACCCCCTCGAGGCCATGATCAGGTACATCCGGTCATTTCGGCCTGGATCGCCCCGCTTCACCCGGTGTCCATCGAGGTAGAACTTGTCCTCGTGGCTGTGGTAGTCCTTGAAGGGTAGGGAGTCGAGGTCGGTGCACAGAGGCGCCACCTCGTTGCGCACCACGCCGTGCTCGGTTCTGACCCAGAAGTTGGGAATGTCTTCGGGAACCCTTCGCTCGGCGGCAAACCGGTCCACGAACTGAGCCAACGCCTGCTCCGCTTCGCCCACGCACACCGCATCTGCAGCCTGGATACATTCGTCCGGGACGGACGTGGCGTGGATGCCGCCCCAGATGATGGGCACCCCCACGTCCCGACGGATCCGTTCGGTCATGTGCACGGCGATGTCGATGAAGGCGGATGCTCGCACACTGAGCCCGACCAGGTCGACGTTGCGGTCCTGGAGGACAGCGGAAAGGTTGGCCAGTTCTTTTTCTGAAGGCCACTCGATCCGATTGTTGATCCAATCCTTGAAGTAGATCTCGGTGACCTTGTGCCCGTTGCGGCGCAGCACCGCGGCCAGGGTTCGGATTCCACTGTTTTCGATAACGTAGAGAGAGACGAGCGCTACATGAATTGACGGCATGGGCATGATTCCACAGCGACGACAATGACGACAGCAACGAGCAACCCGACCCGGCGGCACGGAAAAAGGCAGCTCCAAACGACCGGTCCACCCATCGATGATTAACGTAGAACCGGGCTGATGTCCAGTGAACGGAGGCAATCCGCAGGTTCTTCTCGAGATTCCTCATGCTGGTTCCCATCCTGGTGGCGGCGGGGGGATTCGGCCGGGACGGTGAGGCCCCGGGCTCACGAAAGGGGGCCTCGAGACCCTGGAACAGGGGGCGCCGGCAGGGGCCTGCTCTGTGCATTCAGGCGCGTAACGGAAGGGATGTCGACGGGAAACTGCGCGAACGGGAGACCGGTGTGCGGAGAGCGCCGGGAAGGGCGGGCAGGATCGATCTCGAGGGTCTGTCGAGGGCCTATCGAGGGCAAGGGATACCGCCGGAGGCGAGCGCTGCGGTGATTTCCGGACCGTATTCGTCGGCATGGATGACGTCGACCCAGTAGGGATTGACGAGGCCGCACTCGAGCACCTTGAGAACGTTGTCGGTCTGGTCGAGGAGTTCATACTGGTCGAAGGTCTCGGTCCAGTATCCCCCCTTGTCGGAGTTCACGGTCTCCACGTCCTCGAGCCAGATGAGCCGCGGAGTGTACGGGCAGAACGTGGCGGCCTGGCACCCGGAGTCGGTGACGATGAGGGTGCCGTCGCCCACGTGGGACACCTGGCGGGGGAAAGCCCACCCGGGAAGCGACTCGGTGGGTTGGTAGAGATCGTGCATGTAGTCCGGGGTCTCCATGAAGTCCCGAATCAACAACACAGGACAGGTGCCACCCGGGGGATCGGTCCCGTTGTACTCATCCGATTCGGCGAATCCGGCCGAGTTGCACAACCGATAGATGTGGCCTTCCGGGCTCCCGTTGACGACCAGGTCGCCCCCATGAGGCATGCGGAAAAAGTGCATGCTCCCGTCGTCTGGCTGTTCCGGGAAGGTCCAGTGTACCACCCATTGACCGTCGTCCTGAAGTTCCCAGAGCTGAACACGCCCGCTCCGATTGTGGTTCGACTCGATGGACCGGAAATTGATCAGGTAGAGTTCTCTGTCCGTATCCGGGACCTGGATGAGGTTGTTCGCCTGGGCGAATTCGGGCCAGTCCTGGTTGCGGACATGATCGACGTAGGCGGTTACCCGACCGCAGGTGTTGCCCCCGGCGTAGTCGAGTTCAACCTTGTACAGGCGGTAGGTGTCGGTTCCTGTCACGAGGAGTTCAACCTTCTGCGTCAGGGGATCGTCGGACAGAACCAGAAAATCGTGGGCGTCGCCCACGTGGCAGAGTCCAGACAGCTCTTCAGGCGCATCCGGGTCCGGCTTGCAGGGATCCTCAGGGTCTGCTGCACAGTAGTCGCCCGGTCCCCCTGGAAGCCCAGAAAAGTCGAGTTCGCTGAGTCTCCAACGAGGTTGGGGCGGATCCGTCATCAAGACCCGCTCGATCTGCCCGACAAAACCCACCCGCAGTCCGTTGGCTCCGGCCAGTCCATAAGCAAGGTCAAGGTGATCATGGCCGTCCACCAGGCTGTGATAGCCTCCGGCGATGAGACAGCCCATCGGTATCTGCGTGCAAAGGTCCGGGTTGATGTCCTCCAGATTCAACAGATAGACCTGGGAGTCCGAGTAAGGATCGATCACACGGAACAGGTTGGTCTGGTTGTCCGGGACGAGAATCAGATACTCCCCCTCGGGCAGAAGTTGCGGCGTCGGGCTCGCCGGCGTCGGGCTCGGTGGAACAGGTGTGGCCGTATCCCCGGGGCCGGTGCTGTCGTCATCGCCCGCGCTGGCGTCGTCATCTCCTGCCGGAGAGGCGTCGTCGTCTCCAGGCGAAGTGGTCGCCGCAGCCACATCATCGTCGTCATCGCCTCCACATCCACTTGTCACGAACCAGGCAGATGACAGAACAAGAAACCAGAGGGCAGCTTTCGTTGTTCGCATGGCAGGTATCGCTCGAATCATGGGGTTGTCTCATCGCCGCGTGGGGTCTCGCCGCTCCGAGAGCGTCGGGAGGCAGCCGCGCGCAGTTAGCCATCATAGCACGTTCGGCAATCCGTGCCAGCTACTCTCGCCGCGCGGCCAGTCCAATTCATGTCCGAAAATGAAGAGGGGCGCGCAAGCGCGCAATGCACGCGACCAGACCCGGCAACTGCTCCGTGGATTCGCAACGGTGCCAGGTCGGTACGTTTCTCCGGGGGGATGGCCCCTTGGGTCGACTCCGATTCACCCAGGAACGCCCCTTGAGAGACTGGCGGACGGGGCGCGCTGCTCGGGAGGTGGGATCCCGTGGGGGTCCGAGGAAAACTCCATTTGAACGGCGGGCGCCGCAACCTTGTGCCATGCACGACTGCGGTGGGGATGGTCAGGGCCCGTTCGTGGGCCCAGCGAACCTGGGGACGGGTATGTGGCAGTAGGGCTGCTTGCCGGTGCGGCGATAGTAGTCTTGATGGTAGTCCTCTGCAGGCCAGAAGTGGGTGGCTGGGACGACTCGAGTCACCACCGCGTATCCACGAGCCTTGAGCTGTGCGATGAGTTGCTGTGCCGTCTTTTTTTGGTCTTCGGAGGTGTAGAACACCACCGACCGGTACTGTTCGCCCACGTCCGGGCCCTGGCGGTCGAGCTGAGTGGGGTCGTGGATCTCGAAGAATCGCCTTGCAATGGTTTTGAAGTCAGTCACCGTGGCATCGAACCGCACCTCGACTGTTTCGACATGACCGGTGGTCCCCGAGCAGACGTCGGCGTAGGTTGGATTGCGCGTGTGTCCGCCCATGTAGCCCGAGGTCACGGAGAGCACACCGGGGAGTTGCTCGAGGTAGTATTCGACGCCCCAGAAGCAGCCTCCGGCCAGGTAGGCGCGTTCGGTTTGTTTGGGCTGTGGCTGCATGGTCTGGTCCTCCTTTTCCTGCTTTTCCTGATGGGCGAGGCGGGGCGGCCCGAACGAGCCGCTGCATGCGGCGCTCGCCTGCAAGAGTGTGAGCAAGAGTATTGCCCACGGGTTGGCACGCGGTCTCGAGGTTTCATGGTTTGCCCGTCCGGCGTGTGCAAGTCTCATGGAGATCTCCTGGACCCGGGGTCTTCCTTGAGGTCGGAAGGGGTTGCCCGGCGGTGGCCCAGCAGCCGGAAGGTCTCGAGGCGTCCCACGCCCCGAATGTCCACTCCGCCGGCGTTCTCGAAGGTGCAGTGGTCGAGCAGGTGATCCGAGATTTCCCGGGTCACCAGGATCTCCCCGATTCCGGCGATCTCGCACAGTCTGGCAGCGCGGTTGACCACGGTTCCCCAGATGTCGTAGGCGAACTTGGTCTGCTCGAGCACCCCGCCCAGGGCAGGGCCGACGGCAATGGCGGTCCGTACCGCAACGGCGCGGCCATCCGGGCCCCGGAGTGCCGCACACCGGTCCCTCGCCTCCAGCGCCGCAGCACAGAGCGCCTCGAGTCCTCCGTTTGAACCCGGAGCGATGACCATGTAGGCGTCGCCAATGGTTTTGATTTTCTCCACGCGATGGCGCTTCATGACCGCGTCGAGGGCTGCGAAGAATCCCTGGAGGAACGTTGCGATCTCCTCGGCAGGGAATCGCTCCACCAGGGCGGTGAACGACACGATATCGATGAACATCACCCCCAGCCTGTCGTGGTATTCCACCACTGGAATCTCCCCGTCCTGGATTCGCCGCACGAATCGTCTGGGAATCACGTTCAACAGCAGGGCTTCACTCCGTTTCTTCTCATCCAGGAGGAGCTGGTGTTGCAGTCCCCGGTCCACCACGGCGGCCACATGACGCGCCACGAGCTGGAACCGGACCGCGTGGGCTTCCTTGTACACGTTCGGCTTTCTGCTGGAGAAAAACACGAATCCAAGCGGTCGACCCTGGGAGTAGAGGGGGCACGTGAGGCTCGAGCGCACCCCCTCTGAAAGAATGCGTCTGGTAGAAGTGGAATTTGGATGTGCGTCCAGGTAGGCTTCGAGGTCATTCAAGACTCGAGGCTTCCGTGCATGCAGAAGCGCCTCCAGGCTGCTCCCGGCGAGCGGTGCACTGTACCCGACTTCGATCGCGCGGCTCGAGTACTCACTTCGGGCCCAGATTGCGGTCACCGTGTCCGGGGTCGGGGAGAGGACCGAGAGGCCGATCCGATCATACGGAATAACCTCTCGTAACGTGTCATACAACTGACTCATCGCCTCGTCGAGCCGGCTGGACAGGGCCAGCCGCGCGGTCACGTCCAGCAGACCGCGAACCCCTTCCATGGTTTTGGTCGCGCCACCACCTCCGGTGAGGCGGATGAGACCGCTGATGGAGGGGGATTCGACCTCATGAGGACCGCCGCCGTTCGGCAGCCGCGCACCGGCGTAGGCTCGCTCGTTCTCTTCCAGCATCCCGGTGAGCCGTTCCAGCGAGGCGCGGAGTACCTGCTCACGTCCCAGGAGCCGGTCCACCACATGGCCGAATCCCAGGAATACCAGCAGCGTCAGGGTCCGGGTCGCGATCTCGGTCCCGTTCCGCCCGCATGCGAGCGATTCGCCCAGGGAACCGTCGCCAAGAACGTAGGCATGGAACGCCGACTCCACGAACCACACGGCAAGACCGAGTCCCACCCCGAGAAGCGTGAACCGCATCCGTGGTCTCTCGCCCGATGGTCGCGCGTTTCCTCCCATGCCCGTCCCCGGTTGTCGGCAGAAGCGTGCCCGGTTCGACCGCCGCAACGAAGGTGCACACCCGCCCTTCGGTGCGGGCGGACCGCCACGCACCCTTGCTCTCTGGTCATGACAACAATATGGACGGAGCGCTTGCCGTAAAACCCGGCACGGAATCCAAACCCCCGAGAGCAACGCTCCCGAAAGGCGGGAAAACCTCGAGGCCTAGTCTTCCGAGGGGGTGATGAGCAGGTAGGCCAGGATGAGTATCACTGCGCCGGCGACCATCGCAGCCACTCCTTGCGTGCCACGGGTGAAACCAAAGGCCTTCCAGCCCACGTAGCGGCCGGCCACAGACCCGGCCACCCCGAGGAAGGCAATGGTGGGACGCGAGACCCTGGCATCCGCCCGTGGGGGAATCAACAGGTTGATGATGAGTGCTACCATGAGCCCGGCAAGCAGCATCTTGATGACGACCCAATCCATGCAGGACTCCCCAATCCATTCCGAGACACGGACTTGTCCCGGAACCGCTTCATCTTCTCTCCAAATCCTGGTCGGCCCGGGTCGCGTCACCCGTGCGGCCGCCTCGAGGAACCAGGACGGCCACCGAGCGCTTCTCCAGGGCCTGTCCCGTCCGTCCATGTACCAGGAGTGCGGATACCGCGGATACAAGGTAGCATCCTGCGGCGAGCATGAACACTGCGGACATGCCGACGTGGACACTCACCACCACGGCCAGGACCGAACCGAGCACGCCTGCTGCGCCGTTGACCCCCCAGTACCAGGGCAGGTCATCCTGGCGGGTCGCCCGGAATCGTCGCAGGCCCAGAGGCACCAGGAGTCCGAGCGGCAAGCCGGTCACCGCAACCAGGGCGACCATCCCGGATTCGGCCCAGGGCCAGGGGGCCTGCCGAAATGCCTCGCCCACGCGCCCCGTGAGCACGCCGATCGAGGCAACGGTGGCGGCGGCAATGATTCCGGCCGCCACCAGCGCCGGTTTCCGTGCGGGAATTCGGCTGCTGAGCATGCTCCCATGGCCGCTCGCGGCGGTGAGCGTGCCGAGGACGAGGGCCATGGCCCAGGTGGGTTCTCCAAGGATCCCGGTGGCGCGCTGGAGCAAGGCCATTTCGGTGAGCATGAAGCCGGCGCCCACGGCTCCAAAGAAGAGGAGGCCGGGTGTTGCACCGGACCCGGCAGGGGGGGAGACTGGAGGAGCGGGGGGTGCACTTCGGTGGGCGGTCCGGGACGCGACGCAGAGCGGCACGAGCACGGTGAGGAGCCACATCAGGGTCATGGCCGCCAGTGTGCCGAGGAGTACTACCGTGGCGTGCAGATTGCCTCGAACCACGCCTGATGTCGCTTCGAGCGCTTCGTGCACGGCCCGGGGCCGCAGCATGTGGAAGAAGTATGGCCGGTCGTCCGTGGGTGGGGAATAGTCGAGGAGCGGGTCGCGGCAGGCCCGGACAAGGTCCGATATTGATCGGGACCGAAGCATCTGGGCGATGGCACCGTGGCCTTCCGGGGTCGTCCAGGCCGGAAGCCTCCCGGGAATGTGGACGGCGCGGAAGCCGTACCGGGTGGCTGCGTCGTGCAACCGTGCGGCGTCCTGGGCCGAGAAGGGGGAGGGGGACACCAGGACCGTGGCCACGTCGCCGGCTGCCAGTATGGCCACGTGGGCTTCCGGGCGACGCACTCCGCGTTCCAGCAGGGTGTGGATCGCAAGGCTCAGGACCCGCCCGGTCTCCCCTGGGCTCGAGGGCTGGTACCATCTGGAAATCGAGAGCACACCCGTCGGGGTCAGCCGGTCCAGGAGCATTCGCCAGGCCTGGTCCGTGTACAGGCTGTTCTCCACCATGCTGTACGCGCCGGCCACGGTGGCTGCCCATGTGTCCAGGAGCGACATCTGGATACCCGCGAATCGTGTGGTCGCGCGCGACAGGAATCGCCTCCCATCGGTCACCACCAGGCGCACGCGCCGGTTCGGGAGGATACCGGCGATGTCGCGAAGCGTGGTCGAGAGGAGTTCCACGAAGATGGAATTCACCTCCAGGCCCACCACGCGGTCATGATGACAGAGCAGGGCCGCCTGAATGTCCCGTCCACCTCCCACGCCCACGACACAGAAAGGACCTCGACGCTCCAGCGCGTGAACCACCTGGGTCACATCGTACCGGAGGAAAGCGACATCTCGGTCCGAAGTCATGCGGTGCATGACCGTTCCAGCACGCCCGTCGATGACCATCCGGACCTGTTTCACCGGAGACGAAAGCGCGCGGCTGCCCGGCCCCCAGTAAACCGGAGGCTCGAGTCGCTCGGGAAAGACGACCACCCGGGCGATGGCATTCCATCGTTCGAGGAGCCAGTCGTCCCGGGTGATGTGGTTTCCGCGGCTGTAGGCGGGCCTTATCCCGACTCCGCGGAGACCGTCCACGCCTGCGGTCACGGCCAGCAGGATCATGAGGCCGAGGGTGACGCGCGTTCGTCCCGTGTGTTTCCGGGGCCAGAGCGCCAGGGAAGCGGTCAGAGCCGCTGCCGATGTTGCCAGGATGGTGGCCGGCGCCCCCAGGGCGTTGAGCGCGGGCAGGCTCAGAAAGCATCCTGCGGATGCCCCGGCCAGGTCCGCCCCGTAGAGCGGCCCGATGGGTCTCCGGGCTCGAGTCAACAGTGTGGTCACGGCGATGCCGGAGAAGTAAAAGGGGAGCACGGAGGCCCCTGTCGCCACGGCCAGCGCTGCAATGCTGGTGCTGGTCCACGAGACATTCAGGGGAAGTCGGCAGAGGAGCACGAGCATGATAGGGGCGGAAACACCGAGCATGAACGCTGCCCGGGACGCCTCCGCCTCGGCCTCGGCCGGTCGAAACGGGGCCGGCGTCAGGTATACGCGGACCGCGCCGGCGGTCATCCCCAGCATGGCGGTGGACAGGACGAAAAAGGCCAAATGGTACCAGGTGATGGCGCTGAGCAATCGGACCAGGGCCAGCTCGAGGGAGAGGGTGGCTGCTGCCACCAACGCCATGCCAGGATAGAGGAACATGGTTCACCGCCGTTCCCTGGCGGACGCTCGTCCCGCCCACCACTCATGGCCTCCGATTGCCCCGGCGATGATGGCGCCGCCGAGCGCCAGGCGCAAGGGGTCCGCGCGTTCACCGAATACCAGGAGAGCCACGCCGACCGCGAGGGGGATCTTGAGGTTGTTCATGGCAGCCAGCGTGCCTGCCCGGGTACGGGTGGCCCCCACGTTCCAGAGGAAGAAAGCCAGCCCGGAAGGGACCAGGCCGAGGTAGAGGAGCACGAGACCCTGGGTCCGGGTCAGGTGGACCGTCGCGAAGTCCACCGTGACCAGGGCCGTGGCCCCGGCCACCACCACCGCGCCCAGGTAGAGCCAGCCGAACAGGGCCAGGTCCGCAACCTCCTCGCCTGCTGCACGGGCTCGAGCCAGGAGACGCCGGTAGAGCACCTGCCCGGCGGCAAAGCATGCGTTGGATACCTGAACCAGCACGATGCCGGTGACCGCTCCTCGCCACCCCGCACCGGCGTGAATCACGACCCCGGCCCCCACCACCGCCACCACCGCGGCCAAGGCCGCACCCGGGTCCAGTCGGCGCTCGAGCGCGTCGTGAATCAGCGTGACGTGGAGGGGGGTGAGCACCGTGAGCAACGCCACCTCGTGCCCGGCAAGGAACCGGTAGGACTGGATGTAGGCGATGTACATCACCCCATACTGCAAGGCACCGATGGCCATGAGGGCCGGAATCGACACACGGTCCGAGACCTTGCGGCGGAGAAACGGCAAAAACACAAGGGCACTGAGCAGCAGACGGATGGCGGCCACCAGACTGGCGTCTACCCCTCCGAGGTGACGTTTGATCAGTCCGAACGAGAAGGCCCAAAGCAGGGAAGCAACCAGGAGATGGATCATGAGGTATCACCGCATGGCTGTTCGCCCGGACCCGCGCGGCGATCGTGGCTTGGAGAGAAAACTGCCGTAAACCTCGAGGTATCCGGCCAGGTTCCGAACCACCTTGCGCACGTAGTCTCGAGTTTCCGGATAGGGAATCTCCTCGGCGAAAACATCGTCTTCCTCGGGGGCTCCCGGACGGCGGGTCCACCGACTCACCGCCTCGGGACCGGCATTGTACGAGGCCAGCGCCCGGATCAGGCTGTTGTCGAACTTCTCCAGCATGGCGCGCAGGTACTCGGTGCCCAGCCGCAGGTTGAAGTCGGGTTCGTCGAGCCACCGGGTGCGGCAGCGCCGGATCCCGAGCCAACCACAGATCTCCCGTTCGGTATAGGGCATGATCTGCATCAGGCCTCGAGCCCCGGCCGGGCTGCGGATGGCCGGGCGGAACGTGCTCTCCTGGAGGATGAGTGCCGCCACGAGCGCAGGCTCGAGGCCGCGTTGGAGCGACCACTTCACCACGGCGCGCCGGAACGGAAACGGGTAGGCGAGGCCCAGCAGTTCGGCCGGCACGTCGGCGTCCGAGTCGAGCGTGCGGAGGTAGCGGTGGGCGTACCAGGTCCCGAAGTAGGTGGAACCCATGGCATGGCGAAGCGCGGCAGCGATCCAGAGCACCTGGGGGGGCGCTTCGGGCTGTCGCGTGGCTTCGAGTAGTTCGAGGCGGGCCTCCCCCGAGAGGCCCATCAGCCACAATTCCTTGGCCCGCTCCAGCAACAGGCGGGGACCCGGTGGGATTTCGGCGATACGATCCGCAAACCCGGGGAAAAGCAGGGACACGCCAAGTTCCGCCGGGGATTCCCCCGGGTACTCCTCTCGATCCTCGGGAACAGGCACCGGCCCGGAGGTCCGGATCCGGGGAATGCCTCCGGCCAGGCGCCAGTAGGCCATCACGCCATAATAGGTCGCCCGGAATCGGTGCCGAACATCGTCCAGGACCGCTGCCGCCCGGTCCGGTTGCGCCAATGCCTCGAGCACCCGTGCGAGCCAGTAGCGGGTCTGTGCCTCCTCCTCGCTGCCCGGAGGCACCAGCGCCAGGCGCTCCAGGAGCAGACGTCGGGCGAGTACTGGGTTTCGTCGCCGGTAAGACGACCAGACGAGCCGCCAGTGGGCGTCCAGCGCCGCTTCGGTTCCGGGAAACGCCTCGATCACCGCCCGGTACCACGATTCCGCCGCAGCCCAGTCTCCATCGTTGGTGGACATGGCAGCCAGAATGAGGTAGGCGCGCACGCCGTCCCGACCGGGGCCGGCCTCCACGAATCGCTCCAACAGCCTGCGTCGATCCTCCCGTCGGCCCTTTCGTGCCAGTGTCTTTTGAAGCAGGGCCACTGTCTCCCATCGGGGATTCCCTGACGCGGCCTCCTCGTCCAGCAAGGCGAGCAGGAGCGGTTCCGCTTCCTCGAGACGGTTCAACTTCAGCAGTGCCTTCCCTTTCAGACGCTGCAACGTGCGTCGGCAAAAGGTGAGCCGGCATGTCTCGAGGGCCGCGTCGATCTCCTCCAGGACCGTCTCCTGAACCCAGCGTCGGTCCACGCGGCGAGCGATGCGCTCGCAACGAACCTCCCAGTCCACCATCCGTTCCTGCGCGGTGAGCGAGGGCTCGAGCCGACGGGCAGCCGTGGCGGCTCGGTCTGCGTAGATTCCGGTCCCCGCTTCCTCGGCCAGACGATAATGCCGGTAGGCTTCACCGGGCCACCCGGCCGCCTCGCACGCACGTCCGTAATGGTACAGAACGTCCGATTCCTCCGGAGCCAGACGCGCCGCCCAGGCGCGGGAGAACGCTGATTCAGCCTCTTCTGGACGCCCAAGCACCAAAAGCGCCCGACCGCGGAGATAGGCCGCCCACCCCTGCTGCACGGCTCCGGGTTCCGCTTCCATCTGGTCGACCATCTCCAGAACCTCTCGGGCACGCGCTTCTGCCCCTCCCGCCGAATCGTGTCGGCTCAAGGCGATACGCGCCAGATCGCGCAACACGTAGGGCGCCAGCGCCGGATACATGTCGACCAGGGACGTGAGCAGTGCTTCCGCTTCCTCGAGTCGGCCTTGGCCCAGGGCCTCCTGCGCATCCAGGAACCGGCTGCGCAATTCCTCCCGTTCCGCGGACCGTTCGGGGTCGCCCGGAGCCGGAAAGGCCCAGGGCCTGGGGGGCTCGAGCCGCTGGATCCGGACCGATGGCGCGGAGGGTCGACGAGCCTGGAGTCGGCGAGGGGAGGACCCCGGCACCCAGGGGGCCCCGATGGCGTTTTCCGGGAGGAGGCCTGCCAACAGGGTCAGCAGCACCAGGAGGAGGGCCGAGCAGTGCCACGACCCGACGACGGACCGGTATTGACGGGCGATTCGGGTCGGAACGGCAACTTCACCCGAGGGCGCGCCCGGGTTCTCGAGGCGGCAGGCAGGGGCGTGCGCGCGGTTTGGTGGTGCGTGGTTCCGCATCCGGTCTTCCAGGAACGCCTTCGTGAACAGCGGATCAGGGCTCGTTGGTTCAATGTAGCACAAAGGGAACACAAAGTCCCCGGATCCAGACGCGACGGGTTCTCGCTGGGGTCAGTCGGCCCAACAGGGGGTCGTCGGGCCGTGGGACGGTTGCGAGGAGCGGGAAGGGATGCGCGACCCTCTATTTGCTCTTGAGCACGTCTTCTCCAGCCTCGGCCCGAACGAGGAACTCGAGCCACCCCATGATGAGTTCACGCTCCTTGGCCCGGTCGGGCGGGAGGTTGCCGCCCCGCTCCAGCATCTTCAGTTCCGCATCGATTTTCTCCAGTGTGGCCAGTGCCCGGTCGATTCGATCCCTCGGAGTCTCGCCCTCGGCATTGGGCTCATCCAGGGCGAACTCGATGGTCTTCTGGAATTCCTCCACCAGTGCCCGGGCCAACTCGGAAGGCGCCCGTTCCTCGAACTTGGCGTTCTTGACCTCCTCCTTGAGCTTGGCCACCGCGGCAAACGTCATCTCGTGGGCCACCTGGTCCACGATGGGGGTGAACTGCTCCTCCAGATACATGCGGAAGGAAGGCAGGGTGTCGAGGATTTCATCGGTGACCGACCGGGCGATCCCGGGCGCACCGTCGACCAGCGTGCGTTCCAGATCCTGTCCCACCTTCGGTACCGCGTCAATCACCAGTCCAGAGGTGGTCAGAGCCAGTTCCTCGGGATGGAGGATCTTGGTGATCTGAGAACTCAGCCAGGTCGTGTATCCGAGCACAATGATCACCAGCACCACGCTGATGAGGTAGGTGTTGCGCGTGTTCTTCTTCTCTTTTTCCAGTTCGGCCCGAACGAGTTCCACCACATCGACATCGTTCTGCTTCTCGAGCATTTCCTTTTCTCCTTTCTCCTTCAGGACATGCCTTCAGTCGGACGGCTCACTTCTTCACCTGACCCTCGGGATTCAACCGCATGTTCACAATTTCCATGAACACAGTGAGCACGTCCTCGAGCGACGCCGGCGCCTTGCCCGTGGCCATGCCGTCCTTGACCTGCTGCTCCATCTTCTGGAACGTGTCGTTGATGGATTGGAGAATGTGGAAATGCTTCTCAAACGTGGTGTCGAGTTGTCCGTGGGCCCAGTCACGCACGGACTTGATGAGCGCCTGATTGAGCGCCTCCAGGGCCTCCGGATCGTCCTTGAACGTCGGGAACTTGTCGGCGATGCCCGCGTTGTGGGCCAGGTCGGCCTCCTTGAGTGCCACGTCCAGGGACGCAGCAAGCCGGTCGGCCATGTTCTCCAGAAGCACCTCCGACTCCTTTTGCAACCGCTCTTCCAGCCGAGGACCGAACTGGACCGACTCCTTGGCAAACGCCTCCTTCAGTGCAGGCAGGGCCGCCTCGGTCACCTGGTCCAGTTCCTTGGACACCACCGGCCAAACCCGCTTGGCTCCCTCCACCTGAAGCGCAGTCACAAAGGTCTCAACGTCGAACTGTGTAAACTTGGTGTAGGTCCTTTTGGCAAACACCCCAAGAATGACCAGGATAGCCAGAGTGGCTGCGATGCGAACATAGGCCGCCTTCTGACGTTCCTCCCTCATCTGCTTCAACAGGTCCGCCACGACTGCTTTCGTCGATTCACTGCTTTCTCCCATCGCTCCTCCGTTTCTGCGTACCACAAGCCAACAACGCTCAAGCCCACCTGTATGTCATCTACCGAGACCGCCGTGGACCTCCTCGAGTCGCTTCAGCTTCCGCACCAGCGCTCAACGGTTGCTCCGACTATCCACCTCACTCTCACGGCTACCATGTTCAGGATCGCGAGTCAATAGGGGAAATTGGTGAATTCATCCAGGAATCCGTTGCAAGCCCCCCCTCCGGTCAGCCATGTGTCGAGACGCCCTCGCAAGGCCCGCGACAACCTACACCAACCCCGCCCCCCATCCCGCTTCTCCGCACCCTTTCGCCCCCCGTCCGGGGGGTCCCCCTCCGCCTCTCCGCTGTATCTCCGCGGTCCGCATGGAAAGGTGCAACGGTATCCTTCACCAAGAGAGCGCCGGGGCGTATAATGCTCCGGGGGTGGACATGGTGTTGCCTGGAAGTGGGAGAGGATGTGATGCACGGCTCTGCAATGTTCTGGACAGGGATGGGGAAACAGTTGCTCTGGTTCGCAGCGATCGTTCTGATGATGTTCACAGTCGGTTGTCCCGAGCCGGCGGGAGATGACGATGGGACTGTGTCGCCCTCCCCCGTGCTCACGGACCTGGACGAAGACGGCTATACCGGGACCGCAGACGGGGGAGACGATTGTGATGACCAGGACCCGAGCATTCATCCCGGGGCGGAAGAGGTGTGCGACGGGGTGGACAACGATTGCGACGGGGACGTGGACGAGGAGGTGCTTCTGGTTTTCTATCCTGACCAGGACGGAGACGGCTTCGGCGACACCGACCAGTCCCTCGAGGCCTGTAACGCTCCGGAAGGCCATGTGGACCTCCCGGGGGACTGCGATGATACGGCTGCGTCGGTGAACCCTTCGGCAGAAGAGGTGTGCGACGGGGTGGACAACGACTGTGACGACCAGACCGACGAGGAGGTCTCCACGCGCTTCTACCAGGACGCTGACAGCGACGGGCACGGGGACGCGGAGGTCTTCACCCAGGCTTGTGAGCCTCCTCCCGGTTACGTGGACACCGAAGACGACTGCGACGACGGCGACGCCCACGTGTACCCGGGCGCGAGCGAAGTGTGCAACGGCGTGGATGACGATTGCGACGGGGACGTGGATGAGGATGTCCTGTTGCACCTGTTCGTCGACCAGGACGGCGACGGGTACGGGGATTCGGACCAGCCCGTGGAAACCTGCGACTCGAGCGGCTCTGTCGCCGAGGTCGGGGGTGATTGTGACGACCAGGACCCCTTGACCCACCCGGATGCGGGGGAGTTGTGCGACGGGGTGGACAATGATTGTGACGGTGAGGTCGACGAGGAGTTGGTGACGGAACTTTACGCGGACACCGATGGGGATGGGCACGGGGACCCGAACGTGACCGTTTCGGGGTGCGATGCGATGGAAGGATACACCACGTCGAGCGATGACTGCGACGACAGCTTGGCGGAGGTCCACCCGGGCGCGGAGGAGGTTTGCGACGGGGTGGACAACGATTGCGACGGTACGGTGGACGAGGATCTGGACGTTGCCTGGTATCAGGACACGGACGGTGATGGCGTGGGGGGAGGGGATCCTGAGCTGTCCTGCATGCAACCGGAAGGGTACGTACAGGAGGGAGGAGACTGCGACGACAGCCTGGCGGAGGTCTACCCGGGCGCGGAGGAAGTTTGCGACGGACTGGACAACGATTGCGACGGTACGGTGGATGGTCCCGACGAGGAAGGTAACCCGCCGGTCGGAGCGAGCACGTGGTACCTGGATGAAGACGGGGACGGGTACGGGGACACCGGGTCGGCCACCGATGCCTGTGATGCGCCGACCGGCCATGTCGCAGCCGCCGGGGATTGCGACGACACCGACCCGGCAGCCTATCCGGGTGGGGAGGAAGTGTGCGACGGCGCAGACAACGATTGCGACGGCCAGGTGGACAACAACGCACTCGATGTCTCCATCTGGTATGCTGACCAAGACGAGGACGGGTTCGGCACTCCGGATGTCTGGGTCGAGGCCTGCGACCCACCGACAGGGTATGTGGACAACGACGACGATTGCGACGATGGGTCTGCAGCCGTTTCTCCGCAGGCCGTCGAGGTCACCGACGGGGTGGACAACGATTGTGACGGGGTCGTGGACAACGGGACGCCCATCTATGACGATGACGGAGACGGGTACACCGAAGAGGAGGGGGATTGCGACGATACCGACCCCACGACCTACCCTGGTGCCGCCGAGGTGGAGGACGGTGCGGACAACGATTGCGACGGCACGGTGGACGAGGGGACAGCGGCGTACGATGACGATGGAGACGGGTACACGGAGAACGAGGGGGATTGTGACGATGGGGACCCGGACGTGTTGCCCGGCCAGGAGTTTTGTCCGTGGGAGACGAGCGGAGAGAGTTGTGCGGCGGTCCTCTATGCAGGCGAATCCAACGGGGACGGGTTTTACGAACTGGACCTGGATGGAACCGGGTCACCGAGTGCGGTCTACTGCGACATGACCACGGACGGAGGTGGTTGGACCTTGCTCGGCACGATTTCGGGGGCGGACGCCGATCACTGGAACACCGAGGACGGCCTGTGGTCGAACGAGGAGGTGCTTGGCCGTCCGGACCATGCTCTGGACCGGGACTACAAGTCGGACGCCTGGTTCCGTCTCTCCATCGCCCGAAGCGAGGTGCTCGTGCGTCGCAGCTACCGTGCCTACGTTCAGGCCGAGGTGGTGCTCGACCGGACCTGTACCATGGGCAAGTCCCGGTTCAAGGACCTGTTCGACGAATTCGACACGCGCCTGGCCTGCACCCCCGATCACATCCGGATCCTTCGTTCGAGTCCGGTGGGGGTGGCTGCAGGCTTCCGGGAGGGCAAGGGCGAGGGCCTGGGCGCCGACGGCACCAACGGATTCTGCTGGAACGGCGAAGACACCCGGAGCAATGGATTCCGCGGCCGGCTGGTCTGGAACGCATTCCCGGACACGGACTGCAATCAGGCAGGGCACTCGGGCGGGTTGGCCGTTTTCTGGGAAAACAACAACAGCATGACCTCGGCGGACGTGACCGGGACCGACTGGCTCGCCGGTACAAACTATGACGATGTCGTGGTCTCCCTGTTCGTCCGGTCGCTCAGGCCGGATGACGTGGACGGAGACGGCTATACCCCGGCGGAAGGCGATTGCAACGACACCGATTCCACGGTCTACCCGGGCACAGTCTCCTGTCCGTGGGAGCTCGGCGGCTCGGACTGCTCCGAAATCCTGTACGCCGGGGACTCCCAGGGGGATGGCGTCTACCGCGTTCAGGCGAGCGACGGCACAACCCATGAGGTCTACTGCGACATGACCACGGACGGAGGCGGCTGGACCCTTGTCGGCACCATCGCAGGGGGTGACGAGGACCGGTGGAACACCGAGCAAGGACTTTGGGTGGACGACCAGACCATCGGGACCCTGGGAGATCCCTTCTCCCGCGACTACAAATCCGTGGCCTGGTCCGACCTGGATATCTCGGGCGGCGAGGTTCTGTATCAACGGCGGTACGATGGCAAACTCCGCGGCGCGGCCATCCTCTCCTCGCCATGCCTGGGCGCTCACTCCCGATTTTCGGATCTCTTCTCCTCCTTCGACACCTCCCTGGCATGCACACCCGACGACATCCGCGTCCTCGCCACCTCCGCCACCGGCGTCGCTTCCTCGAGCTACGCCGAGGGGGCGATCAGCGGACTGGGAGGCACCAACACCAATGGCCTGTGTTGGAACGGAGAGGACACGAGCGGAAACGTGTTCAAAGGTCGCCTCGTGTGGAACACCGTTGCCGGTGCAGACTGTAGTCAGGCCAGTCATGTGGGCGGGATTGCCGTCTTCTGGGAAAACGATGTCCAGTACACGGTGGCGGATATCACCGGCACCAACTGGCTGTATGGTACCAACTATGCCAAGACAGCCATCTCCCTCTACGTCCGCCTGCCCAACCGGGATGACGTGGATGGGGACGGCTATAGCCCGGAGGGCGGCGACTGCGACGACGCGGACCCCGCCGTGTATCCTGGAACCATGGATTGTGTCATCGATGTTGGAGGCTCGAGCTGCGACGACATCCTCTGGTCCGGGGACGCGCTCGGAGATGGGATCTACCGTATTTACCCCGAAGGGGGCGTCGATTCCTATGAGGTCTATTGCGACATGACCACAGACGGGGGAGGATGGACCTTGATGGGAACCATCTCGGGGGCCGACGAAGATCGGTGGGCCACGGAAACCGGCTACTGGGCGGACGACAACGTGCTGGGAAGTCTGGAGAACCCGTTCGGTCTGGACTACAAGTCCAGGGCCTGGTCCGATCTCGAGGTCGGGGGAGGAGAATTGCTGTGGCAACGCCGGTATGCAGGGGAGGTCGAGGGGCTTGCTGTGCTCGGGAACCGGTGCCTCGAGAGCGTCGCGTGGCTACCAGAGGCGTTCGATACGTTCGACCGGAGCCGGGTGTGTGAACCGGAGGACATTCGGGTTCTCTTCAGCTCGGCCACCGGGGTCTACGATGCGACCTATGCGGAAGGTGCGAGTGCCGGCCTGGGCGGGTCGGGCACGAACGGGTTCTGCTGGAACGGGGAGGACACGGAGAGCAACGTATTCAAGGGGCACCTCTTCTGGAACCAGTATCCGGGCACCGACTGCGATCAGCAAGGGCACCTCGGCGGTGTGGGGGTGTTCTGGGAGGACAGTTCGCAGTACACGGTGGCGGACATTACCGGTACCAACTGGGTCTATGGGCTTGACTTTTCGCAGATTGCCATCAGCCTGTACGCCCGGGCTTCGACTCGACGGACCAATCCGTTCGACTGGGACATGGATGGTTTCAGCGAGGCCGAAGGGGACTGCGACGACACATCGAACCAGGTCTATCCGGGCACCTTTGCATGCCCTGGGGACTTCGGCGCGTCGAGTTGTCTCGAGATTCTTGCCGAGGGGAATTCCGTTGGCGATGGGATCTACATCATCGATCTGGATGGGGATGGACCGCAGGAGCCGTTCCGGGTCTATTGCGACATGACCACGGACGGAGGCGGCTGGACCCTGTTGGGCACCATTTCGGGCGGGGACGCGAACCAGTGGGCCGAGATGGTGGGATACTGGGGGAACGAGGATGAATTGGGCAGCCTCGTCTACCCGTTCACCCAGGACTTCAAGTCGCCGGCCTGGTATCTGATGGACATCACCGGTGGAGAGATCCTCTATGTGAGGCGGTACCAGGACGTGATCCGGGGCAAGGCCGTGCTCACCACCCCTTGCCTCGGCGACAAGGAGACCTTCAACCAATTCTTTGAAATTTTCGACACCAGCCTGGCCTGCCATCCTGGTGATATCCGGGTGCTTCAGGCCTCTTCGACCGGTGTGAACGACTCGAGCTATGCCGAGGGCGCCTCATACGGGCTCGGCGGTTCTGGGACCAACGGGTTCTGCTGGAACGGGGAGGACACGGAGAGCAACGTGTTCAAGGGGCATTTCTTCTGGAACCAGTATCCGGGCACCAGCAATTGCAGCCAGGGAGGTCATCTCGGCGGTATCGGGGTGTTCTGGGAGAACAGTTCGCAGTACACCGTCGCGGACATCACCGGTGCAAACTGGCTGTATGGAACCGACTACTCGGAGACCGACATTTCCCTGTTCCTCCGGTAGTCCCCTCCTCCGGTCTTCCGGCCTCGGCACGCGCGTCCGGGGTGAACGCCCCTCCAGGCACCGGCCTCCTCGTTCTCACGCCTCGACCTGCTCGGGGAGGTACCGTTCCATCGTGTCCTGCTGCAACACCTCCAGGCACTGAACCACGTGCCGGGTGATTTCCAACTCCTGCTCGAGCATTCGGCGCTTTCGGATACATTGTACGAAGTGACGGACACAGCCCTGGAAGCCGAGTTCCCATTGGTCTGGCAGGGTTTCGTAGGCGAAGAGGTGCTCGCCCCGGTACATCCGGAGCACCGGTTCGCAGCGCATCTGGGCTGGACCCCGTGTGAGCCAGAGAACGCCTGCGGTGCCGGTCAGCTCGAGGAGGTCCTCTCGTGGATCATGGCCCGACCGGATGGTCATGCCAGGGGCCAGGACGATCTCGAGGGAGCCGTAGGTGGCATGGGCGGCGTGTTTGAAAGTGAGCAGGCGTGCGCCGCCCGTGGTGGGGTCGATCGGGCCGCCGGTCATGGAGAGGGATTCGATCGGCCCGAGGAGGCGGACGGCAAGGGAGAGTTTTTCGAATGCCTCGCGGCGGATCAGGTTTTCTGGCGAGGGCCATCCATGTTTTCGGTCGCCGGGGAAGGTGGGGTTGAGGAACGGGTCCCAGCCGCCGGCGCCGGCGAGCACGGTTCGCATGCGGAGGCACTGGATCCGGCCGACGACCTGTCGGCGTACCAGGGTGGCAAGTTTCTGAAACGGCGGGTAGAACGGCCAGGGTTCGTAACACATGACGGACACACCGGCGCCTCGAGCCGCGTCGAGAAGGACCCGGGCTTCGTCGCTGGAGGAAGCAAACGGGGGGGTCAAGAGCAGGTGTTTGCCGGTCTTGATGGCGTCGATGGCGGCTCTCGTTCTTTCCGGGAATGGGAGGAGCATCTCCACGATGGTGGCTCGAGGGTCGATGAGCACGTCATCGAACGTTGCGTAGTGTTTCAAGGCGAACATTCGGGCCCGGTGTCCGTCCGGGTCTCCCGGGGTCCAGAGGCCGACGAATCCCACGTCCACCTTGGCGTCGTCGCCGGCGGTGACTTCCTCGGGAACTGGAGACGGGTCGACGGCGCTGAACCGGATGGCGTAGGCGCTTGCATGCAGCCAGGCCTCCTGCTCGGTTCCTCCGGCGATTACAACGTCTTGTGTCATCGCTCCTCCCTGGTGTCTCGAGTTTGGTTTCTCGCGGCGTTCGCCGGGGTTCACTATTCGAGCAAGGAAGCGGGATCGAGTTCCTCGAAAAAGAGAACACCCCGAACGAGGTCCCGGATTTCCTCCCGTCTGGAATCTGCCAGCATTTTGCGGAGAACGAGTGTCCCGGGAGGGCCGGCCAGGAGGATGTCTCTCAGGTCATCGAGGCCGGCGCGGGTCTCGGGGTCCCGGATGAACAGGCGTACCAGCCAAAGAAAACGAGCGAGCCGCCGATCACTCATGCTCCGCGTCCACCTGGCGAAGCTCATCGCCAGGCAGGTGACCAGGTTCACCAAAATACAATGATGGATGCGCATGTCACTCTCCTGCTCCTCGGTGGGGCCCTGGACCGTGGTGCTCCGGGCTCCCAGGCGTACCGGGTCGTTCATCGGACATCGGCCACCCGAACCGGATCTCCCCACTCGGCGCTCCGGAGAGCGGCCAGGGCGAACCGGGTTACTTCCCGTCCCTGGATTCCGGACAGCACCGGTTCCGTGTCTTCCACGATGCAGCGGACAAAGTGGCAGGTGGCATCGATGAACGAGTCCTGCCAGTCGGCACGCAGGTTTTCAAAAGCGTGCACCTCGCCTTTTCGGTAGAGGATCAACGGTGGCTCGTCCAGGAGTCGACCCGTACACCGGGTGACCCACAGCGCGCCCTCGGTCCCCACCACCTCGATCCGTTCGTCCACTGCATAGTACCGGGATTTGACCGCCATGCGCGGAGAGAGGGTGGCATCGATCATGCCCACCCGGCCCTTGTCCCGGTACTGGAACGAGACCATGGCCGGCGCGTCGATCACGCCGAAAGAACGATCGATCCATGCGTGCACACGCTCAACCTCGCCCAGCAGGTACATGGCCATGGAGAACTTGTGGTAGCCGTCGTCGAACAGGGTCGGGCCTCCTCCACACGTCTCCTCGTTCAGTCGCCAGAGCCAGGATTTGAGCGGCACCTTCCATCCTCCCCGTCCTGCGCTGGCAAGCTTGATCCGGATCGACAGCGGCTCGCCGATGGCGCCGTCGGCGATCAATGCTTTTGCCTTCACGTGAGGGGGATAGAAGACGAAGTTCTCGTAGACCCGGAGCTTGACCCCGGCCTCCTCCGCAGCCGCGATCATCTGGTCGCAGTCCGCGATGGTGAGCGCCATGGGTTTCTGGACCGAGACGTGCTTTCCCGCCCGACACGCCTCCACGCACATGTCCCGATGAAGATGGTGCGGGGTGATGATCTCCACCGCGTGCACGTCTGGATCCTCGAGCAGGTCCCGGTAGTCGGTGTAGGCACGCCGGGCCCCCCACTCAGCCGCGCGGCGGCGCGCCAGGGCTTCGTCCACGTCGCACACGGCGAAAATGCGTGCAGCGTCCGTGTGCTGATAGCCGGGAGCGTGAAGATCCGTGATACGACCGCACCCGATGATGCCGAAATGGATCGGTGTCATGCCACGCCTCCTGTTGCCGGCGTCCTCGAGAGGGACATTTGGCGCAGATGAGCGCGGGCCGTCCCGGGACCTTCGTGGGTGTTCAGTATGGCCCAGGTCCGCGCCTTGGTTCGTCCCCCGATGTGCACCCGGTCGAAACTGGCTGAGGCACGCCGTTTCGGGCCGAGGACCGTTTCCGGTCGGGCGATGTCCGAAGTGGACGTTCCCACTCCAGAACGCTCCCCGGGGTGGCTCAAAGAAAATCCAGGTCCGCTCCCTGGTCGGCCTGAAGCACGTGCCGGACGTGGAGTCTCCGCCAACCTCGAGCCGGGATGTCCGGTCCCGGGCACCGGGCGAGTCGCCGGGCGATTTCTGTTTCCTCCACCAGGAGATCCAGTCGACGCTCCTGGGTGTTCAATGCGATGATGTCGCCGTCCTGGACCGCGGCCAGCGGGCCTCCAACCGCAGCTTCCGGAGCGCAGTGCAACACGATGGTGCCATAGGCGGTCCCACTCATGCGTGCGTCCGAGATCCGCACCATGTCCTTGACCCCGGCCTCGGCCAGATACCGGGGAATGGGAATGGCGCCAGCCTCGGGCATGCCTGCAGCCACAGGTCCGGCGTTGCGCATCACGATCACGTGATCCGGGCCGATACGAAGGTCCGGGTCGTCGATCCGGGTTGCCACGTCCTCCGGGGAATCGAATACCACCGCTGGTCCCCGGTGCTCGAGCAGTGCGGGGGAGGCCGCCGCGGTCTTGATCACGGCCCCGTTCGGTGCCAGATTGCCTCGCACGATGGTGAGTGCTCCTGTGGGTCCCAAGGGGGACTCGAGGAAATGGATGGTCTGTTGCCAGGTACCTGGGGTCGGGACCGAATCCAGGAGTTCCCCAAGACGTTTCCCCGTGACGGTGCCGGCCTGGAGGTGCAGGAGTGGAGAGAGGACTTTCATGAGTGCCGGGACCCCACCGGCGTGATGAAGGTCTTCCAGGTATCCCTCGCCGGCCGGTTTGCAATTGACGAGCAACGGCACATCCTCGGAGACCCGCTGCACGTCCTCCAGGTCGAGTTTGACCGCGGCGCGGCGTGCGATGGCGAGCAGGTGCAGGATCGCGTTGGTGGACCCGCCCAAGGCCACCAGGACGGTGAGCGCGTTGAGGAAGGAGGCGCGGGTCAGGATGTCGCCGGGACGGAGACCTTCCCGGGCCAGGGCCACGGCGCGGCGTCCAGTTTGCACGCCGGCGCGCAGCCGATCCCCGGTGGGGGCTGGCGCGGTCGCTCCTCCGGGCAGCATGAGTCCCAGAGCCTCGGTCAGGCAGGCCATGGTGGAGGCGGTGCCCATGACCATGCAGGTACCGGCCGTGGGGCACAGGGCCTGCTCGACTTCCCGGATCTCGTCTCCGGAGAGGGCGCCGGCGCGGTGGGCGGCCCAGTAGCGGCGGCAGTCGGTGCATGCACCCAGGCGGTCGCCGCGCCATCGACCGGTAAGCATGGGACCGGTCACCACGGCGATCGCGGGAACCTCCGCCGACACGGCCGCCATGAGTTGCGCTGGGACGGTCTTGTCGCAACCTCCCACCAGAACCACCGCATCCATGGGTTGGGCACGGATCATCTCCTCGGTCTCCATGGCCACCAGGTTGCGGTAGAGCATGGTCGTGGGGTGAGTCAAAATCTCGTGAAGCGAACCGGTGGGAAAGGCGAACGGCAGCCCGCCGGCCTCGAGTACGCCTCGTTTGATCGCGCGGACGAGTTCCGGCATTGCCCGATGGCAGAGATTGTAGTCTGAGGAAGTGTCCACAATCCCCACGATCGGGCGCTCCAGGTCGTCTCCATCGTACCCTGCAGCGGCAAGGAAGGCCCGGCGCAGGTAGCGGCTGAACGCCGGGTCACCATAGGCGGTCAGCCCGGTGTATATTCCTTTTGAACGATGGCTCGGCATGGTGACAGACTCTCGTGCAAGGGTTCCGAGCGTGCCGCAGGGGGTCCACGGGGACGGCTCAGAGGAGGATGTTGACGTACTTGGTGACGGTGTAGCCCTCCACGCCTTCGATGCCGCCCTCCCGTCCAAACCCGGACTGCTTGATTCCTCCGAACGGGGCCTCGGCAGTGGCGATGACCAGGTTGTTGACGCCCACCATGCCCACCTCGAGACCCTCGGAAGCGAGAAAGGCAGTTCGGGTGTTCTCGGTGAATACGTAGCCCGCCAGCCCGTAAGGTGTTGCGTTGGCCTTTGCCAAGGCGTCCTCGAGGTCGGTGAAGGTGGCCAGGGGGGCCACGGGACAGAACGGTTCTTCATTCATGATCCGCATGGTCGAGTCCACGTTCGTGAGCACGGTGGGTTCGTAGAAGAACCCTCGAGGGAACGCCTCGGGTCGTTTGCCACCCAGCCTGATGCGGGCGCCCCTGGCAACGGCGTCCTCGACCAGAGCCTGGGTGGCCTGGAGTCTGCGGAGGTTGGACAGGGGTCCGATGTCCACGCCGTCCTCCCGGCCATGGCCCATGCGGAGGGAGCGGATGACCTCCACGAACCGCTGGGTGAACCGCTCGAGCACCGGTTCCTGGATGAAGAATCGGCTGGCCGAGATACAGACCTGACCCATGTTTCGGAACTTGCCTCGAGCCACGGTTTCGGCTGCCTTTTCCACGTCGGCGTCGGCAAAGACGATGACAGGGGAGTGTCCGCCCAGTTCCATGGTGACCGGCTTGAGTTCCTCGGCGCAAAGATGGGCGATGGTCTTTCCCACCGGGACCGACCCGGTCAGGCTCACTTTTCGAATAACCGGAGATCGGACCAGGTGCGCACTGATCTCGGGCGGATCCCCGGTGACCATGTTGACCACCCCGGGAGGGACGCCGGCCTCGTGGCATGCTTGAGCGATACAGAAAGCGGTTCGAGGGGCCTCTTCGGCTGGTTTGACGATGATCGAACACCCGGCGGCCAGGGCAGCGGCCACCTTGCGCGCGGGCAACAGCGCGGGGAAGTTCCAGGGAGAGAATGCAGCCACGGGACCGATGGGATCACGCCGGACCAGCAGGCGGTGGTCGGTGGAATGGCCGTCGATGATGCGACCATAGATTCGTCGAGCCTCGTCGGCGCACCAGTCGAACTGGTCCGCGGTGGCCGACACCTCGCCCCGAGCCTCGGCCAGGGGCTTCCCCTGCTCCGAGGTGAGTACGTCTGCGATCACGTCGACTCGAGACCGGATCCAGTCCGCCACCCGTCTCAGGACGGCGCTTCGGGTCCAGGCATCGGTGGCCCGCCACACCTTCCAACCTCGCTCGGCAGCCGCGAGCGCCGCGTCCAGGTCTGCAGGGGTGGCGAGGGGCACCGAATCGATGACCTCTTCGGTTGCAGGGTCGATCACGTCGATGCGGCGGCCGTCCGCGGCCGGGGACCATTGACCGTCAATGTACATGTCGTTCGGAATGGAGCGGTCTTGCACCGTGTGTTCCTCCTTGACCGATGTTCTGCGACCCGCCCCTCCTCGTTCAGTTGGAAGGGGGCTCGAGTTGTGCGGAAGCCGCAACCTAGAGGCCGATGTCGTGTCTCATGGCCTGGGTCGAATCCACCCAGTTGCCCACGTTCCATCGTCCAAAAGCCCCGAGACCGCCCAGGGGGTCGGGACCATAGTAGACGGGCACATGGACAAGCGAGATTCCCGGATGGGCGAACGCCTGGTCCAGGGCTTCTCGAAGGGCACCCGGGGTGGCGCCCCCGTGGATTCCACGGACGCCCCGAACCGATTCGGCCCAGGCCACGTAGTCCACTGGAATGCCGTCCGATGTGGCGAACACGTGGCTGTACTGGGCAGCCTGGAGCGCAGAGATCGCGGCCATGCGGCGGTTGTCGAGGAGCAGGATACACCCGCGGGCTCCGTGAGCCACTCCGTCGATCAGGATCTGGGGGTTCATGGTGAACGACCCGTCTCCCGTGAGGGCAAGGCCGTAGAAGCCGCGTCGGGCAAGGCCGGTGGCCAGGAGTGCGGACACGGCGAACCCCATGTAACTGGCCCCGGTATCGGTGAACGTGCGGCCCAGACGGTCGTCTTCCACCACCTGGAAGCCGTTGGCCTGCACGTCCCCGGCGTCGAAGAATGCCACAGCGTCCCGGTCTCGGGCCCAGTCGGTGGCGACCTTGATGGCTGCAGGCTGCGTGAGAACCTCGTCACCCCACACAGGATCGAACAGGCAGGGGTGGTCGTAGCGCTCTTTCTTGAACGCTTCCCATTCCCGTCGTTTTTCCTGGCAGGCCTCGAGCCATGCGGAAGGGCGTCCGGCCGCCCCGGCCCTGTTCTTGCCCCCCAGGGCCCGCACGTGCTCGGTGAGAAGGCCCAGGGTGGGACCGGCATCCCCAACCAGCGCCAGGGTGCGTCCATAGTGCATGGCTGCGCGCATGTCTGTGTTGATGTTGATGAATCGTCTCGCGTTCGGGTACCCGGTCCGGGACGAGTCGGACTGGCAGACGGCTCGAGCACCCACGACCACCACCAGGTCCGCCTGTTCCATGGCGAAGTTGCCGCACAGGCTCCCCTTGGATCCTCCGACGAGCATGTTTCGCGGGTGGGTGTAGGGGAGCACGCCGGTAACCAGCGGGCTCAGCACGGCCACACCATCGACCGCATCCAGCAATGCCTGGAGCGCCGGGCCGGCGTGACGGGCGCCGCCACCCACCTTGACCACCACCTTGTGAGCGGCAACGAGGGCTCGGGCCGCTTCCTCGTAGATCCCTTGTCCCACGGCGGGGCCGAGACGTGGGGGGGTCCCGGCAGGAAGTTCCTCGAGGTTGAATCGCGGCAGCATTGCAGGCTGGGTGTTGAGGGGCATGAGCAGGAAAAAGGGACCGGCACGGTGGGGATGATCCACCGTGACCAGACCCCGGCGCAGTGCGGTCCCCACCGCTTCCGGCGTGTGGAGCGTGTAGGCATCTCCCATGGTGGCGAACAGGCGCAAGAACAGGCCCTGTTCGTGCTTCGGGATCTGCTGCATGTTCGGACCTTCGTCCTCCGAGGTCTCGTCGCCGAGCAGATACCAGACACCGAGTCCGTTGCTTGCCGGAACCAGGGACGCCGCCAGTGCCTGTAGCGCACCGGGACCGATCGAGGTCACCACGGCGGCTTTCTCGCCCGTCACCCATCGGAGGGCCGAGGCCGCATGAGAAGCCTCGATCTCGCTCCGTACGCCGCAAACGCGGACCAGGCCGGCTTCCGCGTAAATCCTCAAGACCTCCCCCAATTCGGTGGACCCGTGCCCCAGCACGCACACGAATGTGCGGACCTGCTGGCGCAACAGGCCCAGGACAATGGCCTCGGACAGACTCAGATCCACACGGTCAGGCAGTTCCCCGCTCGCCAGAGCTTGCTCCAATCCTCCTGCACGGGCGATACGCTGCGCGCGTTCAGCCCGCTCCTGGGCCAGGCGGGCCGGTCCGTTCTGCGTTGGTTCAGTCGTCACGGTTGGTCCTCCCTGTGGGTTCAGCCTAGCCTACCCGCAGGGACAGGTCGGGTCAAGTGAGAGGAATCAAGGAACGTGCCGCTCGCACGCGGATTGAAGCGAACTCATCATTTTTTCCGATATACCCGGAAAAGATAGCCCTGGGCAGGCTGTTGCCTCAGATCGTTGACCTGGACCGGAGGTGCTGCGTCCGGATCTCCCGATTCGGCGGGAAGGAGCCTTCCTGCATACTCGACGAGTTCGAATCCAACGGTTCCCATACCTCCGGCCACGGTTGCCACGATGGGATGGCTGGCGTTGTCCTGAACCACGAGGAGTCCACCGGGCTTGAGGGCTTTCCAGCAACTTTCCATGAATGGCCGCCAGGTGTCCTCGCCGAGACAGTGGACGGTTCCGAGCAGGTAGACCTGGTCGCAGGAAGACTCGGGCAAGGAGGCGTCGGCAGGTTTCGAGTGCACGGTGGTGATGTTGTTGTGAGGAGCCACGTGGTCGCAAGCGTCGATGAACTCGAGCACGCTCGAGTCGATGTCCACGGCGTAGACGTGGCCGGATTCTCCGACAGCACGAGAGAGGATGAAGCTGAGGAAGCCGATACCGGAGCCGACATCGGCGACGGTACTCCCTTTTTTGACCCGTGCGACCTGGGCGCTCATCTCGGGATGGAGTCTTCGTCCAGGGAGGAGTTCGTAGGAGAAGAGTTGCCGAAGTCCCTCACTGGTGTCGAACACCCGGTCTGTGTAGGGCTCGCGCAGGGCCTCGAGGTCCACGTTGGCGTCCGGGGCGTCGACTGGTTTGACGCAACGGAAGCCGACCCAGGGCGAATGGAACGAGGCGTTCATCGCCGCGCGGAACGTGGTTCGGTTGAAGGAGCGCTTGCAGGGCCAGCCGCCTGCCTTGATCACCCGGATCACCGGGTCGGTCCGGTCCGGGGCCTGGAACGCCATCAGTCGGACGGTCGACCGGGTCCAGTGGAACACGTTGCCCACCAGGTCTTCCACCCCGAACGGGCTTGCTCCAGCCGGGTGTCGGCCAATCGGGGCGGGTCCTGCGGCATCTCCGGCCACGGCATCATCCTGCCAGGTGTCGCCCCAGGGATAGGTGCGCCCCTCCTGACCTCGAGCCGCCGCTTCGTACTCGTATTCGATGGGAAGACGCTTGCCCTGGGCCGCACAGTAGGCTGCTGCCTCCGGCTGGGTCATGTTGGTGGCAGGATACCCGGGGCGTCCCCCCCGTTCGGCCTCGGCCAGGCGCCCGGTCCAGGCATCGAATGCAGCGGGGTTGGTTTTCATCCAGGCCCGAAAGCGGCTTTCCTCCACCGGGTAGCGGTCGATGAAGAATGCCTCGAGGTGCACGGTGTGGCGGGGACCTTCGCGAGGTTCGCCGCTACCCACCACATAGTCTCCGGCCGGGACCAGCACCATGCCTGGGGGGGCCTCCTGGTTGGCTGGAGGCTCATTTCTCGAGCACGCGGTCAAGAGGATCAGGAGTGTGGGGAGGAGCCATCTCCATCCGGGTATTCGCTGTTGTCTCGCCTGCTCCTGCCGCCGGGTCGTTCTCTCCATGTCCGCCTCCGCATGCACCGGTTCACGCTCGCGCCTCGAGCCGGAAGCCCCGTCCTGCCGGTCGACTTGCCGCAGACTGCTCGAGAGTGGGTGGATTCTACAGAACATAGCGCATCCGCGAGCGGGTCACAACGGGTCTCGAGCCAGTGGTGGCACGGAGCACTTGACCAAGACGGCGATATCGGCAGAGTAGTACCGATGGCGACGGAGGCGTGCAGGAGGGCGAAGCGTGGTGGATGGCGAAGGTGCGAAGCTGAGCGGTGGGGCCGACCGGGGGGGTGAGGGTTCCGGGTTGGTGCGACGATATGGGCTGGTGACCGCGGCCGCGGTGGTGGTGGCCAACATGGTCGGGTCCGGGATCTTCACCACATCCGGTCTGATGGCTTCCCTGCTTCCGGGGCCGGGGTGGGTGATGGCTTGCTGGCTTCTCGGCGGGTTCATCGCCCTTTCCGGCGCCCTTGCCTATGCCGAGTTGGCCACCCGCATGCCTCGAGGCGGGGCCGAGTACGTCTATCTGAGAGAACTCCTCCATCCATCCCTGGGCTTTCTCACCGGTTGGACAAGCCTCATCGTGGGCTTCTCCGCGCCCGTGGCCCTGTCCGCTTTGGGCCTGGTCGCTTACCTGGCTCGAGGTCTGGGCCTGGTTGCCGAAGGGCTCGAGGGTGCCTCCACCCCGTGGTCGTACAAGGCGGCTGCAGTCGGCTTGATCCTCTTGTTCACCGGGCTCCACTACCTGGGTGGGCAGGTCGGACCGCGGGTACAGAATGCACTCACGGCCCTCAAGGTAATCATGCTCCTCGGCCTGGCTGCCATCGGTCTGTTCTTGGCTCCCCAGGCCACAGAGGCGACGGTGAGCCCGGCGTCCGAGCACACCTTCGACGCCTTCGACTTCGGTACTGCGATGATGATGGTGATGTTCGCCTACAGCGGGTGGAACGGAGCCGCCTACATCGCAGGCGAGGTGCGTCGACCCCGGACCGTGCTCCCTGCAGCCCTTGCAGTCGGAACAGGGCTGGTGATTTGCCTCTACCTCGCGATCAATGCCTTCATCTTTTCGGTAGCGCCCTGGGAGGAGATCCAGGGGACGGTCACCGTGGTCGAGGTGGCCGGAGTCGCCGCTTTCGGGCCGAAGTTCGGACGGATCCTGAGCTTGCTCGTGGGCCTGGCGCTCTTTTCCTCCCTGAGCGCATTCATCATGATCGGGCCTCGAGTCTACCATGCGATGGCCGAGGACCGCCTCTTTTTCAAGTCCGTGGCACGGGTGCACCCTCGCTTCGGGGTCCCCGGCACGGCCATCCTGGTGCAGGGAACCGTCGCGTCCTTCCTCGTGCTTCTCGGTACGTTCGAACAACTCCTCGTCTATCTCGGGTTCGCCCTCGGCCTCTTCCCATGGCTCGCCGTGATGGGGCTGTTCATCGCCCGGGCGCGCAAGGTGGG
>CAYQMG010000188.1:0-149433 GCA_964418585.1 uncultured Gammaproteobacteria bacterium
CGAAACACGCGCTCCGGGTCCCAGCTAAACAGGTTCCAGAGCGCGTTGTGCGGCGCGTCGGGGACCTCCCCAAGAACCACCACCCGGACACGACGTCCCCCCCACCTCACATTATAAACCCCTTCCTGCTCCTTCGTAAGCGTCGCTTCCCGGGAAAGGCCGCTCGGATACCGCGTGGTCACTGCGATCATCCGGAAGTCCGACAGGGACGCCAAGGGACCCCGGGAAGGGCTGCACTGCTTCCGGTAGTTCACAAAATGGCCCAGAAACTCGTCCATGGCCCAGGCGTCCAGGGACTCACGAAGGGATTTGTAGGTGAGCAAGTTGTGTCGACTCAGGTCGTCCAGGCCGTCCGGCGGGTTCGGCAACTCCACCAGGGCGTCCTGTTCGACTTCGATCGCGATGATGGCCACGTCGAGGAACTGTTGCTTGAGGGAGAGGTCCTTTTCGAGTTCGACCCGGTAGCTGGTTCCGTGATAGAGGTCGGTGAGTCCGAGTCCGAACAGGCGGTGCCATGGGATCATGAGGTCCTCTTGGATGGATACAAACAGGGATTCCTGCTGGGGTGTGCACGGAGTGACACGGGAAATATGACAAAAAATCATCCTGATGTCAATCATGAGAGATTTGGTGGCGGGTCTGAGCGTACTCGACTCTACCCCGTTCGAGCCGTCCGCGTGCGCTGCGAGGTGAGATGGATGGTGCCGGTTGTGTTACAATGGCCCGCAACAGAAATCCGACGCGAGGGGATGAACTGTGCCTCGACATGACAGTCTACCGGCACCGGTCGGCCCGGCATGCCAGTTGGCTCGCTTCTGCTTCGGATTTCGCAGGACATTTCGAGGCAGCGTAGAGGTAGGGACGAACGCAGTGACTGGCAGCTTCACGCGAACCTTCGGGACAGCAGTTTTTCTGGCACTTCTTGCGCTCCTGTTCGGCTCTTCGTGTGACACCTTCGGGCTGCCTGCCTACCGCCCACCAGAGGAAATCCAGTCGACCGCAGGAGAGGGGAAGGCGGACATCCTCGACATCAATCCCAAATTCGGCCGAATTGGGGAAGAGACCACCATCAATATTCGCGGGATCAATACCACGTTTACAGACTCCACCACTGTATCCTTCCCGGACGAACCCGAGATTGAGGTGCTCGACTTGAATGTGCTCGACGTGATGGAGATGGATGTGCTGATCTCCATTGGTGTGAGAGCAGTTCCGGGTGAGCACGCGCTGGAGGTGACCACCGACGCAGATGGGACCCTCTCTTACCGGGAAGGCTTCGTCGTGGTCGAATGACCTGGTCGAGCAACTGACGAATGCCCTTATGTTTTTCTGCCGCCTGGTCGATAGACAGGATGGAGAATGGGAGCCGTTCTCGTTCCTGGCGGAGGAGACAGCGATGGAAGGGCAAAGACTGCTTGCCGAAAAGCTCGAGGCGGGGCCGATTCGTCGACTTGCGGTCCTGTCCCGCTGGATGGCCGCGATGGACGTCAACGACGCGCTGGTGCAATTGCTCGAGGAATCCCTGGAAGATTTGCGGGACATCCTTTTGCGACTGAAAGCGTCTCGAGGTGCACAGGCGGCCGGCGGCGTCTACTGGCATGCGGCCTGGGAGGAGGAGCCGCACTGCGTCGATCCTCGAGAGGCAGCTGTGTCGGACGAAATAGCGTCCCTTGACACGGTGGAGATGGATACACAGGCATTGGCTCGAGCCAAGGCACTCGGGACAGCCCATGTCCGTGGGGGAACCTCTGGGCAAGCGTCCCTACCCCCAGGGTTGCTTCCTGGCGACGGCCCGATGCCGGATGAGGTCGGGGTCGCGCGTCCCTTGAGAGATCCACGACGCTCGACTCGAGGCTCGGGGACCCTGGTACGAAAGCCTTACGGTGAGCATGGGACTCGAGGTTCCGGCCGGGTCGACGGATCTTCGGGCAGTGATGGCCGTTACCTCCGCGGGTCGGACCCCGGAGCGCCGATTCCTCCGTCTCGAGCAGGAGGGATGGGCCGCCCCCAGCAGGAGGAACCAGACCGGGAATTCCAAAGCCTCCTGGAGAACGCCCTCGCCGAACTGCTCGCCTCGTGATGTACGTTCAAGTGGTTCGCTTGCCGCGCTGCGGGTCAGGTCAATCGCCCGATCTCGTTCCTCCCTCAGGGCTCCTCTTGACCCTCGACTTCCAGACAGGCATAGTTTCCGGGAACTCGATGGTCCTGGGAGCCGGGCTCAAAATGGCGAAGTCCGGTTCGTGTCGACCCTCAGCGAAGCCGGTGTCCCGGGACCGGGGGGCGTCGAGGCGGGCGAGGCCAAGGCCTGGAGCGGGGCAGGTCGATGAACGAGCACCCTCAGCAAGCGATCGCAGAACGGATGCTGGACTGGTACCAGGGCAAACCCCGCGGCCCTTACACCCTTGAACTCTATCCCACACTTCGGTGCAACCTGGACTGCGCATTCTGTGATACCACATACCGGAAGGCGAAGCGGCACGGAGAATTGTCTCTGGAACGGTATCGACGGCTGGTGGTCGAGGCCGCAGAACTGGAAGTGGCTCGATGCTACATCCTGGGTGGAGGCGAACCCCTGGTCGCTCGCTCGGTGTCGCTCGAACTCATGCGCGGGCTCAAATCCCATGAAATCCAGGGGATTCTGGGAACCAACGGGACCCTGTTCAGCGATCGCGTCGTTTCGGAACTGGTCGACATCGGATGGGACGAAATCCATTTCAGCCTCGACGGAGCCACCGAGACGGTCCACGACCATCTGCGTGGAAGGAAGGGCGTATTCCGCAAGGTCACCGAGACCATGCGCCGCTTCGACGAATTGAAGCAGACTCGCAGCCGGACTTTCCCCCGAATGGTCATCCACACGGTGGTCACTCGGGAAAACTACCTTCAGTTGCCGGACCTGGTGGGGCTGGCCGCCCGTCTGGGGTGCTATCGGGTCAATTTCGACGCACTCATCGCGTATCGACCGGAGCAGGAGGCCCTGAAACTGTCTCCGGATGACCGTGCAAGGCTCCCGGACATCGCACGCGCAGCTCTGGAAATCGCCGAACGACTCGGCGTGGAAACCACCCTTGACCAGTTCCTGGAAACCAGGACGCTCGCACGCGGCCAGATGCTGTTCCCTCCGGTTCGGTGCCACGACGTGCTGCACGCTGCTTGCTTGAACCCATGGCACCACCTGGTCATTCATCACGACGGGCGGGTCGGTCCATGCTGTGTCATCTCACCTGCCGAGCACGCAGACTCCGTCCGAAGTCGCAGTCTCCACGACGTCTGGTTCCATGGAAATACATTCAGCGAACTGCGCGAAGCCATGGTCTCCGGGGCGATGAATCCGGGGTGCCGGAACTGCAGCATGGCCATCATCAGTCAAAACGACGCAATCCGGGATTGGTACGATCCGTTGCTAAGGCGCTTGCCCCGTGGCCCCAAGTCCAATGACACGGGCGCAGGAGGCGTGCTATGACCGTCTATTTGAATCTGGAACTTACAGACCGTTGCAACCTGCGGTGCCGCATGTGTGGTCAGGCCCAGGCCGACCAGGTGCACGAGGCGCCGGAGACGTTCATGTCCTGGGAAACCTGGTGCGCCTTGCTGGAGAATCTGGAGGGCTATCGGGACGAGATTTCTCTTTGCCCCCACTGGCTCGGTGAGCCCACCTTTCACCCCGAGTTCGATCGGTTCATTCGCCATGCGTTCGAGCGGAATCGAGGGAATCGCCTGTTTCGTGAGTTCAAGCTGCACACCAACGCTGTCGTGTTCGACGCGACCCGGGTTGAAGTCTTGCTTGACTGCGCTGCCATGGCGAATCAGGCTTCGGATACCTTCCGAGGGGTTCATTTTTCGGTCGACGCGTTTCACCGCCGTACCTACGCCGTGGTGAAAGGGGTGGACGTGCGGGATCGTGTCTACGCGAACATCGAGCGCTTCCTTGAGCGCAGGCGGGCACGGGGCATCGAGTTCCCCAAGGTGACATTGGCATTCATCGTCATGCCCGAGAACCGGAGTGAGGTGGCGTCGTTCGTGTCCTACTGGAAGCAGGTGCTCGAGGCTGGTGGAGAGCGGGTGGATCTGGTCGGAGACTGGCCGTCCGGGGATCGGGATGCGATCTACCTACGGCGACTGAATCAGCAGGATCAGGAAGCGGCAAACCGTCTTCACCGGGAAGCTCTGTTGGAGATGGGCTTGATCGACCCGGGAGCGGACTGGACGATTGCAGAGCAGTCGTTTTGAGGAGGAGGAGATGCGGCGTCGTCGGCCTTGTGCAGGACTTTGGAACACGCCCATGGTGCACCTCAACGGCGACCTGACCACCTGTTGTTTGGACACTGGGCTCAAGAATCGCCTGGGCAACCTGTGCGAGCAGTCCCTGGAAGACTTGTGGCATGGTCCGACGATCCATGTCTGGCGATTGGCCCAGATTCGTGGCGACTTTGGCTCGAGCGGGCCATACTGCACCGAATGCGATTGGTGGTCTGCCGGAACCTATCCCGACGCGCTCATCGAACGGTACCTTGAGCAGACAGGAGAGTGGGAGTTGTTGGCGGTATTCCGGGAGGGGAGGGCGCGGGAACGCTGATGGTCTGGGCTTACCTTGGCCAGGCGATTCCAGGGAACATGACATTGGCTCGAGGATCGACCGCCGAGTAGCGGGCGGCCCCCCGCGACAGGGTGACTGTGAATCCCACCGAGGGGAGTACCGCCTGGCCGCTGCTGTCCAGCAAGCCGGGGGGAGGAGGAGGAAACGGAGCGGCGATTCGAAAAGCATCCAGAGTCGCCTCGTCGAAGGCGCGGACACCACAAGTTCGGACCAGTGAAATGGACGCCAGGTTGCCGTTTCGATCGAGGACCACGTGCACCACCGTGGTGTATTCAGTTCGTGTCAACCGCTCTCGTATCGGTCCGATGTTGTCCAGGGCCTGGGTCCAGTAGAAGTTTACCTGGCGCTTGATCTTCTGAATATAGCCGAAGTAGCGGAACTCCTTGGCATTGAGCATGGTGGCGTCCCCGGGTTTTTCGCGTATGAAGTCGTTGGTGGGTGCTCCAGCAAACGTGCCTTGTTGGAGTTGCACCGGGGAGCTCCCATCGTCGCCACCTCCTCCGCCCTCGCCGAATCGGACTGAGTCCGGGAAGAGGTCAATGGGGCGGGCGACGCCTGTGTCTGCACCATCCTGGGTTCGTTCTCCGGGCGATTTCAACTCCCGGTGCGGCCGGGCGAGCAGTGAGCGCGGGTCCAGCAGGGCCACTGCCGCAGACCTCGAGAACGACGCCTCCACCCCCGGCTGCGCCTCGGTTCCGGTGTTTTCGGAAGAAGCCTCCGGGATTGAATCCGCCTCCTCTGCCCCCGTGGTTTTCGGAGACGCCCCGGGAGGTGGTAGCGGCGCTCGAGCCGCCCGGGTAGTGGCCTTTCGAGGCAAGGAAGCCATGCGCGTCCCTTCTGGTGAACCCGCGGTTCCCCGCTCGAGAGCCGAATCTCCTGCCAGCCTCGCCTTGGCGTCACCTTCCTCCCCATGAGCCAGCGACGTCTTGTCCGTGTAGGTGGGTCCGAGCACGTCGGAGTTCACCTTGTAGCGTCGACTGACCGTCTCCTCTTCCACCCGATGGTCCGCTCGAGACATGTACTCCGCGTCCTCGGGGGCCACTTGAGGGTGCAAAGGGTCTGCCAGTTCCACCAGTTGTCCCGTGAGCGTGGAACGCGCCCGGGGAGATGGGCGGTGCTCCGGGAGTTTTTCTGGGTCTCGAGGCAGTGCGGCGATTTCCTCGGGGGTCAGATCCACGTCACTGTTTGGAAGGCTCGTTCCGGTCGCATAGGCGGACGGTTGGGCCTCCAAGGCCGCCAGTTCCTGCTCGCTCACCGTGTAGACTTCCATCACGGTCGGAGGGGTGGAGGCCAGGTGGCGCTGGGCGAGCCAGAAGATCAGCAGGAGGCCGATGTGCAGCAACGCGGACACGAACAGGCTGGACTGGACGGCCGTGCTGCGTTCTCTTCTCGCTGCTGCGGTGGTCAACGTCGTGTGCCTTCCTCTGAACAGTCTGCGGGAATGTCGGTGTGGATACCAGCACTCCCCTTCATTCTAGCATGGACCCTTCACCAGTAACATTGTTCCCGCCCCGCCCGATTTCAAGCCATCGGGCTCCGAATTCGGGGTAGCACCGGGGAGGTCGGACGTGTTTCGCAGTGATTCGAAAAGTTGAGGTGGAGGGGCAGTGAACCGGCACTGAGAACGGTCTATGCGTTCAGTTTCGGGCCGCCCGTGATTGACGGCCAGAGGGGGATGATGTACATCTCCCCGTGCATGTCGTCGTGGGTGGTCCGGACCGTGGCGGGCGTTGCCGGGTTCTGTGCCGTGACTGCCACGAGCGAGGGACGGGCGTCGGGCAAGGGTGCCCGGGGAGGAGAGACATCGTGCTGGAAACAAAGGAAGCACTGGACGTAATCTTGGGAAAGACCAGCAGATTGGGAGTGGAGCGGGTGTCCCTCCTGGACGCGCTGGGCAGGGTGCTCGCCGAGGATATCCATGCCGCGAGGCAGCAACCTCCCTGGGACAACTCGGCCATGGATGGGTATGCGGTGCGGGCCGCGGACGTTCAGGGGGCCACGCCGGAATCGCCGGTGCGCTTGCGCGTGGTCGAGGAGATCCTGGCGGGGGACCTGCCCCGTCGGCGGATTGGTTCCGGGGAGGCGAGTCGGATCATGACCGGTGCGCCGATTCCGGAGGGTGCAGACGCCGTGGTACGGGTGGAGGACACGGACCGAGGCGGAGACGATGTGGTCCTGGTTCGTCGGGCGGTGAAGTCGGGCCGCGACATTCGTCGTGCTGGAGAGGACCAGGAAGTGGGAGACCTGTTGGTTCCCGCAGGCAAATCGCTTCGTCCCGGGGAGATCGGGGTGATCGCCGGGGCGCCGCGATCGTTTGTGACCGTGTATCGTCGCCCTGTGGTCGCGGTGATTGCCACCGGAGACGAGTTGGCCGAGCCCGACACGGCCCCCGGGCCTTCCCGGATTGTGAATACGAGTTCCTACTCGATCGCCGCGATGGTTCAGGATGCCGGTGCGCGGCCGGTGGTCCTGCCCATCGCCCGGGACGACCGGGGGTCGTTGGAGGCCGCGTTTGCCGAGGCGCTTCGGGCGGACGTGGTGGTGAGCGTTGGAGGAGTGAGCATGGGCGAGCGGGACCTGGTGCGTGCCGCGCTCGAGGCCCAGGGGGTGAGCATGCACTTCTGGAAGGTGCGCGTGACCCCTGGCAAGCCGTTGGCGTTCGGCACTGCAGGCTCGCGCCTGGTGTTTGGTCTACCCGGGAACCCGGTCTCGTGCATGGTCTCGTTCGAGCTTTTCGTGAGGCCTGCGCTGCTCAAGCTGGCTGGCCACCGAAGGATCTTTCGGCGCGCATTGCAGGCGACCTTGACCGAGGGGATCCCGAAGCGGAAGGACCATACACACTACCTGCGCGTCCGGCTCGAGCGGGAAGGGGGGGGGTGGAAGGCCTGCTCGGTGGGGCCGCAAGGGAGCGGAATCCTTCGCTCCATGACCCTTGCCGACGGTCTGGCTGTCGGCCCACGGGAAGCCCTGGCCCTGGAGGCCGGCGCCCAGGTGTGGGTCCTCCCCCTTGACGACCTTTGGGCCATGTCCGAAGAGCGCCCGGACTGGTGTTCGTACGTGTGACACCTGCGTGCCTGGGCGGCCCGTTTCCCTTCGCCTGTCTCACCCGTGGACGTGGTCGCCGATACGTCGCACCCGCGCCATTTCCGATTCGGACAGAGGACCCGCATCCAGGGTGGGAAGCGCCTCGAGCCATTGTTGCTCGTTTGCTGGGCCGGTCATGCATGCATCCACGTTCGGGTTGCTGAGGGCGAATCGGTAGCAGTCGGAGGCAGCGAGTGGACGTTCGCCTCGAGGCATTTTTCTGGCCTTGAGGAGTTGGCCCCACCGGGTGGCCGTGTATGAGAGAATGCCGGGCCGGTTTTCGGCGGGGAGGAACGGGAAGATATCCTTTTCTGCACCGCGGTGTGCTGCATTGTACCGGACCATGAACACGTCAAATGGGTGGTCTGTCCGTTGGGCCAGGGCTCCGAAGTAGGGCCTGTGGTGCCCGGATACGGCAATGAAACGCGCCTTGCCCGCCTCCTTCAGTTCGAGCGCCGCGTCCATGACGCGCCGAGGGGGATCCTGGTTGTACCAGCCCAGCAGCAGGATGTCTGCGTGGTCCAGACCCAGGGAGCGCAAACCGCGCTCGAACATCGGAGCCAGGAGTCGGCCCGTCCGGTCGTACGATTGCAGAACGATCACCATTCGGTCCCGTTCAGTGGGAATCAAGTTGCGAAGGCCGCGCGCGAATCGAGGACGGCGAATCGAGCCCCAGTAAAACAGGTTGATCCCGTGCTCGTGGTAGGCCTGTTCCACCACGTGTGCCGGCACTCCGTAGCTGGCACTGAGGCCCAGACGGCTCACCTCGAGCCCGGTGCGACCCAGAATGGTTCGTGTCCTGAAATTCATGGTATGCCTCCGTCGCATGCCGGCCGAATGAACCGTATCGCCTTGGCGGGCACGTGAATCGGCCGACGGTGCATCGCCGGGATTCAGTATGGCGGGGAACACCCGGTGCGTCCACCCGAAAACCGGGTCGGAATCGGCGGAGGGAGTATCGCTTGCAGGGCAGCCGGTGATGTGCAATCTCGTTGACATGTCCGGAGATATCCTGTAGTCAGGACGTTCGTTCCGCACGTCAGTTTCAAAAAAAGGAATCGTATTCACCGAGGAGTGTGAGCCATGCGTAAGAAGGTCATGATCGACGGCAACGAGGCGGCTGCCTACGTGGCCTATCGGACCAATGAAGTGATTGCCATCTACCCCATCACGCCCTCCTCCAACATGGGGGAATGGTCGGATGAGTGGGCTGCGAAGGGGATCGAGAACATCTGGGGCAACGTGCCGTTGGTGCAGGAGATGCAGTCGGAGGCTGGGGCGGCCGCGGCTGTACACGGAGCGCTGCAGGCCGGGTCACTCACCACCACGTTCACGGCCAGTCAAGGACTGTTGCTGATGATCCCCACGATGTTCAAGGTGGCCGGTGAGTTGACCGGGACCGTGTTCCACATCTCGGCACGCTCCGTTGCCTGCCAGGCACTGTCCATTTTCGGTGACCACAGCGACATCATGGCCACACGGACGACCGGATTCGGAATTCTCCTCTCCAACTCCGTCCAGGAGGTCATGGACAACGCCTTGATCGCACAGGCCGCCGCCCTCGAGGCGCGTCTCCCGTTCATCCACGCTTTTGACGGGTTCCGGTCGTCTCACGAGGTGATGAAGATCGAACAGCTCACCAACGAGGACATGCGGGCCATGATCGACGACGAACTGGTTCGCGCTCACCGCGCTCGAGGCATGTCCCCGGACCACCCGTTCGTGCGAGGTACTTCGCAGAATCCCGATGTCTACTTCCAAGGCCGGGAGACGGTCAACCCGTTCTACCTCCGAACGCCCGAGATCGTGCAGAAGGCGATGGACCGCTTCGCCTCGCTGGTGGGTCGCCAGTACCATCTCTTCGATTATGTGGGTGCTCCGGACGCGGACCGGGTCATCATCCTGATGGGGTCCGGTGCGGAAACCGCCGAGGAGACCGTGCAGGCGCTCGTGGAACGTGGCGAGCGTGTGGGCGCCGTCAAGGTGCGTCTGTACCGACCCTTCTCGCCCGCACACCTGCTTCAGGCCTTGCCGAAGTCGGTGAAAGTTATCGGCGTGCTGGACCGGACCAAGGAGCCGGGAGCCGAAGGGGAGCCCCTGTACAAGGATGTCACGACCGCCCTGTTCGAGGCCCACGGGAACGGCACCTCTCCCCTGGCGGACTTGCCCCGAGTGGTGGGTGGCCGGTACGGCCTCTCGTCCAAGGAGTTCACTCCGGCCATGGTCAAGGCCCTCTTCGACGAACTGAACAAGGAGAAGCCCAGGAACCACTTCACCATCGGTATCGTCGACGACGTGACCCACTCCTCCATTGACTACGATTCCTCGTTCAGTCTGGACAAGGGCGAGGGCGTGCGGGCCATGTTCTGGGGCCTCGGCGCCGACGGCACGGTGGGCGCCAACAAGAATTCCATCAAAATCATCGGCGAGAGCACCGACAACTACGCCCAGGGCTACTTCGTCTATGATTCCAAAAAGTCCAACGCGCTCACCATCTCACACTTGCGGTTCGGACCCAGGCCCATCCAGCGTCCCTACCTCATCGAGCACGCCAACTTCGTTGCGGTCCACCAGTTCAACCATATCTACCGATACCCGGTGTTGGAAAAGGCCGAGCAGGGAGGAACCTTCCTCCTCAACAGCCCGTTCGGCCCCGACGAGGTTTGGGACCAACTCCCAAGATCCTTGCAGGAAGCCATCATCGAGAAAAAGATGCGCTTCTTTGTCATCGACGCCTACACGGTGGCCCGCGAAACTGGTATGGGAACCCGGATCAACACCATCATGCAGACTGGTTTCTTCGCCATCAGCGGTGTCCTGCCGCGCGATGAGGCCATTGCCAAGATCAAGGCCGCTATTGAGAAAAGCTACAGCCGCTATGGGGAATCGGTAGTGCGCAAGAATTTCGCCGCCGTTGACGCGGCACTGGACCGCCTCGCCGAGGTGAAGGTGCCGGAACAGGCAACCAGCACCATCGAGATCCCTCCGCCGGTACCCGAGGACGCTCCCGAGTTCGTCCAGAAAGTCACCGGCATGATCATCGCCGGCAAGGGCGACCAGATCCCGGTCAGCCTCATGCCCTGCGACGGGACCTTCCCCAGTGCGACCACCCAGTATGAGAAATCCAACATCGCTCTCGACGTGCCCGTTTGGGACGAGGACCTCTGCATTCAGTGCGGCAAGTGCGTCCTCGTGTGCCCCCATGCTTCCATTCGAGCCAAGGTCTACGAGGCCAGCCGCCTCGAGAACGCACCGGAAACCTTCAAGGCCGCGGAACCGAGGTGGAAGGAGTTCAAGGGCAAGGGCTTCAAGTACTCGCTCCAGGTCGCGGTCGAAGATTGCACCGGCTGCGCCGTCTGCGTGGCCGCCTGTCCGGTCAAGGACAAGAAAAACCCCGGACGCAAGGCCCTCAACATGGCGCCGCAGCGGCCCCTCCGGGAAACCGAACGGGTCAATTGGGAGTTCTTCCTCTCCCTCCCCGACGATGTGGCCTTGCAGCACAACCTCAAGCTCTCCAACGTCAAGAATGTCCAGTTGCTCCGCCCCCTGTTCGAGTTCTCCGGCGCGTGCATCGGGTGCGGCGAAACGCCCTACGTGCGGCTGCTCACACAACTTTTCGGCGACCGGGCCATCATCGGAAACGCCACAGGGTGCTCGAGCATCTATGGTGGAAACCTTCCGACCACACCCTACTGCACGGATGCTCACGGGCGGGGTCCGGCCTGGAACAACTCCCTGTTCGAGGATACGGCGGAGTTCGCATTTGGCATGCGCCTGGCCCTGGACCGACAGCAGGCCTATGCCCGGGTCCTGTTGGAGCGGTTCGTGGACGTGCTCGGACGCGACCTCGTGGACGCGCTGCTCTCTGCAGATCAGTCGGACCTGGCGGGACTGGACGCGCAGCGTGCGCGCGTGGCGCAGGTGAAGGCGAAGCTGGCGGGACGGGAGGATTCGGACGCGAAGGACCTGCTGGCTGTGTGTGACAGTCTGGTGCGCAAGAGCGTGTGGGGTATTGGGGGGGATGGCTGGGCGTATGATATCGGCTATGGCGGTCTGGATCATGTGCTTGCGCAGCAGCACAACGTGAACCTGCTGGTTCTGGACACCGAGGTCTATTCCAATACAGGTGGTCAGTCATCCAAGGCGACGCCTCGAGGCGCCATGGCCAAGTTTGCGTACAAGGGCAAGCCGGTTCCGAAGAAGGATCTGGGCGCCATTGCCATGACCTACGGTCATATTTACGTGGCGTCGGTCTGCATGGGGGCGAACGATGGCCAGGTGGTGAAAGCCTTTCTGGAGGCTGAGGCCTACGATGGGCCGTCGATCATCATCGCCTACTCGCCTTGCATTGCGCACGGCTACAACCTGGAGAATGCGCTCGAGCAGGGCAAGCGAGCGGTGAAGGCGGGGCACTGGCCTTTGTACCGGTACAATCCTGCGCTGGCTGCCGAGGGAAAGAATCCGCTCAAGCTGGACAGCAAGGCTCCGGATTTGCCCCTGAAGGACTACATTTACAACGAAGCGCGGTTCCGCGCGGTGCGGCAGTCGGATCCGGAGTGGGCGGACGAGTTGCTCCGCCTGGCCGAGGACGATGTGCGGCAGCGGTGGGCTCGGTACGAGTACCTGTCCAAGATGTAGGGCAGACCGAGAGAGGGCGATCGCGAGGCGTTGGCGTGTGATGTGCCGACGGGGGAGCCGTCTTGTCGGAAGGGGGAGTCATGACGCAATCGTCTCGCCTCGTCCTGTTCTTGCTCCTGTTGATGATGGTCTGCTTGAACGCGGACCAGATGGTCATGTCCCCCAACATTGCCGAGATCGAGCGTGAGTTCGGTATCGAGGATTCGGCCATTGGTTTGATCCAGGGCGCGTTCACTGTGGTGGGCGCCCTGGTCAGCCTGGGGTGGGGGTACATGGCCGACCGATTCAATCGGAAGCGCCTCCTGTTGTTGGGGGTCCTGGTCGGTGAGATCCCCTGTTTCCTGTCTGCTTTTGTTCAGAGCTATCCCCAGTTGTTCTTGGCTCGAGCCATGACTGGTATCGGGGTCGGGGCGGTGTTTCCGGTGGTGTTTTCCTTTGCCGGGGACACGTATGGAGAGTTGCAGCGTGGCAAGGTGAACGCGTTCCTGTCCACGGCGTTCGCGATTGGTGGTATTGCCGGCATGGTGGTTGCCGGTTTCATGGGGGCCACCTATGGCTGGCGGGTCCCGTTCATGGTGGTATCCATCCCCAACGTGGTTCTGGTGCTGGTGTTCATGGCGCTGGCTCGTGAGCCTGCTCGAGGCGCCGCCGAAGTAGGCGTGGGTGAACTGGTCGAGCAGGGGGTGGCGTACCAGGCCCGGGTATCGCTGTCAGACTATTTGAATTTATTTCGTATTCGCACCAACCTGACCCTGTTCGTGCAGGGGGTTCTGGGTACCATACCCTGGGGTGCCATTCCTTACTACCTGGTCTATTTTCTCGAGGACAGTCGGGGGCTGAGCAAGGAGCGGGCCACCCTGGTGTTCATCTTTTTTGGGGCAGGGTCGGTGGCCGGAATTTTCTCTGGTGGGATGCTTGGCGGAATGCTCTATCGGAGGAAGCCCGGGTACATGCCGTTGCTCTGCAGCGTGACCACCGCAATCGGGACCGCCGTCGTGCTGCTGGCTTTGAACCTTCCGCCGGTGGGTCCGGCAGGTGGGTTGGTCTTGCTGGCGGGATTGGGATTCCTGGCAGCGGCCACGGCCTCGATGACCGGTCCGAACGTGAAGACCATGCTCATGAATGTGAACGAGCCGGAGAACCGGGGGCGTATCTTTTCCATTTTCAACCTGACCGATTCACTGGGAACAGGAATGGGTCAGTTCCTTGGTGGCGTTCTCTCCACGGTGCTCGGTTCCATCGGAGCGGCCATGAACATCTCGGCGCTGTTTTGGTTGCCCTGCTCTGCGATCCTGATTGTGGCGATTTTCACGCTTCCGAAAGATGTCGAACGGCTTCACAGGCGTATGCTGGAAAGTGCCGAAGCAATGCGGGGAGCCCTGGAATAGGGGGTGGCGGGTTGATTGGTGCCGGCACCTGGGGCGACCTGGAGGCAAGGGGTCAACGAGTCCGGGTGGATTGCCTCATCGAGCCTGGATGCTTTCGGTCCCGTGTGCTCAGGGAACTCAGCACCGCCTCATGAACTTCGGCCACGATTTCATCCATTGATCGTCCAGGCGTGGCTGTCACCCAGTGGAGATCCACCGAGGGCTCCAGGGCGTCCGTTGGGTCGTGCTCGACCGAGTCTCCTCCCTCCGATTCCGGCCTGCTCTGCTTCCGGTACAGCCTGTTGTGCATGTGCATGGCCCGCTCGAATTCTTCCGGATACTCGTAGGGGCTGAAGAACTGATCACTCCCGGGGCGGCGCAGAGTCGCCCGCTCTGCTGCGACCTCCGGATCCGACTCGAGGACGATGATCAGGTCCGGCACGATGAGAAAGTTGGCCACAGCCTGGACGATGGTGGGGTCCTTTACTCCCTCCACCCGTTGGTAAACCCGGGGCGCCAGGTAGAAAAACGGCGTTATCACCACATTCTTGTGCTCAAGGGCCGGCTTGATCTGATTTTCCTGGCGTTGAAGCCGCTCGCAGGCGAAGAGCAACGTCCGCTCGAACGCCCGGCTGTAGTCCTTGCCGGCCGTGTTTTGCTTGAGTTCGGCGAATCGTTCGAACAAAAAAGTCCAGATTGCATTGCCGTGGTTGTACCAGCAGTGAATGGCATCGTCATAATAGGGGGAGGGGCGTGCCCGTCGCAGGCGTTTTTCCAGGCGATCCCCTACGTTGGCCATGAGCACGCCGTCGATCCCCTCGAGGGAGATCAGGAACCCCTGCCCGGAGGTGAGGCGGCGCCAGAATTCGATGACCTTGTCGTCCGACCACTGGAGCAGCCGCATGCCCACGTCGAAGAGGGCAGCCCGCTCCCGAAGAGGCAAGGCGTCGAACATGTCGATCCACATTTCCCTGCTCTTCTTGATTTCTCCCTCTTCGTCGTAGTAACGCTCGCGGAAGAATGCCTCCACCGGGCGATGAAGTTCTCGAGCGAGGTGGGCGAGCAAGGTGGCGTTGAAGTTGTATCGGCCACTCTCGAGTGACTTCAGATGGGCCGGGCTGATGTTGAGTCTGGCCGCGAGATCCACGAGTGTGAGACCGCGGTCTTCCCTGAATTGTGCCACCTTCTTCCCAATGTAGATGTTGGTCTGCTCGTCTTCGGGCGTCTTTTTCGTGCGTGGCATGTGTCGGCCTTCTCCTGCTGTCCAGTCTCCAAACATTCGCTGGCGGCTCTGGTGTCCGCGGTGCCACCACCCGAGATACTGTTGGCGGAGCACGTGGCCACGTGGCCCTGGTCGTGCTCAGCGGTGCATCGCCCGGGAGTAGCAGAGAACAGCGAACCGGCTCCTTCCCGGCGTCGTCTCCTTCCGTCCGGCAGGGGCAGCCGCGGTGGTGCATGCGGGAGGACGAGCCGGGCATGTTCGAGGCACAGGGTACCATAGCCGGGTGGGTCTATCCTGTCAATCCCGGGATTCCCGGAAATTTCGTCCGGGTCCTTGTCGGCTGGTGTCGTGCCGTGTGTGGGCGTGAGAGGTTCTGTCCCGGCCCGAGCAGGTGCGGGATTCGACCCTGGAAGCGGCGGGGAGAGGGGGCCGGGCCTCGGCAGACTCCAGACATGATATCGAGTTCGTTGCACGGGGTGGATGAGGGAGGTCCCCACGGTCACGGTTGGTGGGCGTGCATGTCTTCTGATTCCAGATCGTGAGCGGGCCTGCTTGTCGAGTCGGTAGACCTTGACGCCGTCTCCGCGAAGGTGGTAGCCTCTGCCCGTCCAGCGTGCGAGCACGACTCGCGCACTCCTGCGGTATCTCCGTATGCCGGTGGAGGTATCGTTTTCGGGCTCGGCAAGGTAACTTGAGGTATCGATGTCACTGGCCAACACACTGCCGATCGTTCTGGTCCTCATTGCCGTCGAAGTCTTTGTTTACCTTTATCACCACACAGCCTTTGTCCTTCTCCTCCCCTTTGTGACCATTGGCGTGGTCTCCACGATCTATTTTGCGAACAATCCTGTGGGCCACGACAGGCGGTTCCGGATCCGCACCTACTTCAACTGGCTGCCGCTCGGGCTTACCTATGCCTCGCTCTACATGGGGCGCTACAACCTCACCGTGGGCAAGTCCTCGTTTGGGGACGCACTCATGAGCAAGGAGGACTTCGGAACCATTTTCGGAGTCGGCGCCGTCGTCTACGGTCTGGCCTTTCTCATCAACGGGCCGTTGACCGACCGGCTGGGTGGTAAGGCGGCCATCATGGTGGGAGCCACCGGTGCAGCAGTCGCCAACCTCGCTCTGGGTATCATCTCCTACAAGGCCCTGGAACACTCGGCCACCATTCACCTCTTCTGGCCCTTCCTCTTTCTCTACGCGCTCAATATGTATTTCCAGAGCTTCGGGGCCGTCTCCATCGTCAAAGTCAATGCTGCCTGGTTCCACATCAAGGAGCGGGGCGTGTTCGGGGGTATCTTTGGCACCTTGATTTCGCTCGGGATCTTTCTCGCCTTCGATCTCAACCGGATCTTCCTCGAGATTACCGCCAAGGATGATGGAACGCCCCGCACGTGGGTCGTGTTCTTCATCCCGGCTGCCATCCTCGCGGTCTGGATCGTGATTGACTACTTCCTCGTCAAGGATACTCCCGGAGCAGCAGGGTACGAGGACTTCAACACCGGGGACGCGGGGTCCGGGGACAGTGCCGATGAGCAGCCTCAGAGTGCGTTCCAACTCTACAAGCACCTCCTCACCCATCCCGTCATTCTCATCATGGTCGCCATCGAATTCTGCTCCGGCGTTCTTCGAAACGGCGTCATGCACTGGGGCGTGCTCTACTCCAAGGAAATCGGGATCGATCAGACCGATTTCTTCTTCCTCAATTGGGGGCTCATCCTCATGATCGCAGGCATCACCGGTGGGTTCTTTGCTGGACTCCTCTCCGACAAGCTGTTCCAGTCTCGTCGGGGCCCATCGGCCTTCTTCCTCTATGCAGGCATGTTCGCCGGGTTCGCGGTCATGGTCGCAGCCGTTCCATATCAGTGGAACGGCATCATCGGGTTCCTCTCGTTCTTCATCTCCATGTGCGTCATCGGCGTCCACGGGATGCTTTCCGGTACCGCTTCCATGGACTTCGGCGGAAAGAAGGCCGCAGCCACCACCGCCGGGATCATCGATGGATTCGTCTACCTCGGAACCGGGTTCCAGTCGGTGGCGCTCGGGTACATCGTCTCCGAAATTTCCTGGTCCGCATGGCCGGTGTTCCTGTTGCCGTTTACCCTGGTGGGACTCTATTTCACCTACCGGATCTGGAACGCGTTTCCCGAGGCCACGAGGAAGGCGCACTGAGGGGGCTCCAACGCCTCGAACGGTAGCGCCCTGGCCACCACCCCCGGAAACACGGTCCGACACCGGACATCCCAGGTCCATCAACTTGCTCCGGGAACCGCCCACCTCGGCCCTGGACCTGCACTTTTCCCACGCCATCCCGTCCTGGTACGTTGCCATGCACTCCGAGAACACCATGCGGACGGTCTGTGCCCTGCTCGAGGTTGTTTCCCCCGACGATTCCGGTGACCTTGCCACCCTGGCTGGAGACCTCGCTCGAGAAGGACTCCCTTTCGGTGGGGGGTGTTGGGGGGTGGATCTCACTGCCATGAACTGTGTGTGCGGGGCTACGGCAGATTGTGGCTCCAGTGACCGCGTCCCAGAAGAATTCTCGCGACACACCTTCGGCGCCGCGGAGGATGGCTGGACGTTCATGCTCCGTTCCTTGTGCGGGGCGCCACGGGGCGTCTGGTGCATGTGCTGGACGTGGGCGTGAATTGTCTTGATCCCGATGTGACCGACGTGCTGGTGGTGCAGGGAACGAACGTGCACCGTCTGGACCATGGAACGGTGGCGGCACATCGTCGGACGAGTGGAGCGCACGTGACGGTGGTGGCGATGACCATGCCCGAGGGAGAGGGTAGCCGGAGATCCAGGGGGTTCTGGCGGACACCTCGAGCCGGTGGCGCATGCTATCCAACCTGGAAGCGCCACCAGGCGTGCCCGGCGAGGGTGGTCACTCGGAGATGGCATCGTCTGTGGGAGGCAGCGGAGGGGGCTGGCGGTGCATCATTGAGTTCCGCCGGGAGTCGGAGGAGACGGGGGCGCGGACGTACCGGGGGAATGGCAATTCGTTGCAGACGGTCTGTTGTTTCGCCGAGAGGCGTTGGCGTTGTTGGTTCGCCTGCTCGAGGCAAGGGTGTTGCAGGATTTCCGTGACCTGGTGGATCTTGCGGTGGCCCGTCATGACGTGGCCGTCCCGCCGGTCAGGGGTGGACGGCGGGATTCTTCCAGGGCATGGTACCGGGAAATGGGTACGGTCTACCGGTGCTGGGCGTGTGGAAAACGCGATCGTGCCTGTGTCGTTGCAGGAGGTCTGCGGACGGATTCGGAATGCAGTGTTGAGCCCGAACGTTCCACTGGGGGGACGGTGTGGGGGCAAGATGCGGTCGTGCACGATGGAGCGGAAGTGGAGGACGGTGCTCGACCCGGTGCGGAGGGCTGGCTCGAGGCGTGCGGCTCACGGGCCGTGCCCGAGTCGAACCGAGGCGGACGAGGCCCGGGTCGCAGGTCGTGACGCGGCATGGCGTGACCCTGGTGCATCGAGGTGTTCTGGTGCGTGGGCTGGCCAACCTTTCGATGTCATGGGCGGATCGCCCCCGCACGATTCGACAATCACGGGGCGGGGTGACCTGCTGGACCGGTTTTGTGCTTTCTTCCTCGATCTTGGTGCACGCCGTCCACGTCTCCGTCTTGACGCACCCGGGTCCCCGTGCTAGGACCCCTGACATGGGTTCGGAACCTGCCATTGGCCGAGTCATGCGATGGGTCGCCGGGATATTCGCCCTGGTGGGAGAGTTCGCGCTGTTCCTCGGTTCGGTACTGGTGCGCCTGATCACGCCCCCGGTGTTTTTCCGCGAGATCCTGGACGCCACGGCCCTTGTGGCGGTCCGGTGTTACCTGCCGGTATTGATGGTGCTGGCCCCCTTTGGCATGGTGTTCGCGCTTCACGGTACCCAGGTGTTGGGATTGTTCAGCGCCGAGCGCTTGCTGGGGTTCATGGTGGGTGTGGCCACCTTTCGAGAGTTGGCCCCCAATCTCACTGCTGTACTGATAGCCGCGCAGGCAGGCAGTGCGTTTGCCGCCGAAATTGCAGCGATGCGGGCCCAGGAGGAGATCGACGCCACGCGGATCATGGGGGTGGACCCCATCCGGTTTCATGTGGTGCCTCGAGTTCTGGGAATGATCCTGGCTGCGCCCTTGCTTACGTTGTTGGGCGGCATGGCGGGTATCCTGGGGGGCTGGTTCTTGTCTGTGGGCATGTTGCACCAGGACGGTGGTGCGTTCTGGGACAGTCTTTACTCGAGCCTTGCCCCTTTCGACCTGGGTGCAGGTGCCATCAAGTCGATGGTATTCGGGGCCATCGTCGGGAGCCTGGCCTGTTTTTTGGGGTATCGCTCCCGCGGGAGTGTTCAGGCGGTTGGGGAGGCCGTGAACCATACGGTGGTCTACGGTGTGACCTTGTTTCTGGTGGCCAACTATTTTCTGTCCACCGCCATGTTCGGTATCATGGACTGAGGCGGGCGCATGTCGGGTGAGCCATGAGTGACGAGTCTGGAGACTCCATTGCTGTTCGGTTCATTGCCGACGTGGGGCGGATCACGCTCTTCATTGCGACGGCGCTGCGGCGGGGGTTTTCTCAGCCGCCCGTGTGGCGTTCGGTGCTGGAGGAGATGTACAAGGTGGGCATCCGTGCCTTGCCCGTCCTGGTGGCCGTGTCGGCCTTCATCGGGAGCAACACCGCGCTGCAAGGGTATCATGCCTTCAAGTCGTTGGGGGGGCAAAGTTTGGTGGGCATGTTCGTGGCCATTGCCGGGGTGCGCGAACTGGCTCCCTTGGTGGCTGCCATGATCATCGCGGCCAAGACAGGCACGGAGATGACCACCACGATCGCCATGATGCGGATCACAGAGCAAATCGATGCGCTCGAGGTCATGGGCGTCAATCCTTACTGGTATCTCGTCGCACCGCGGTTGATCGGAATCACCTTGATTGTACCCGTGCTCACCACGCTCGCGGTGTTCGTCTGCTTCATGACCGGCCTGGCCGTGTCGGTGGGGCAGTTGGGGGTGGACGCAGGAACCTTCCTCGAGACTGCGCTCATGTATGTCTCGTTTCGCGACATCGTCTACGGGTTTCTCAAGGGGATCGTGTTCGGCATGATCATCGGGGTGGTGAGCTGCTATTTTGGATTCAACAGCGCTCGAGGTCCATTGGGCATTGGACGGGCAGCGAATCGTGCCATCGTGATGATGGTGGTTGCCGCCACCCTGGCGAACTATTTCCTGTCCCAGGTGCTGTATGGGTGAGGTCCGGGAAGCGCAGCAGGCCCAGGGAACGTGCGCACTCGGGGACTCGAGACGGCACGAGGACCGACCGGTGATCGAGTTGGTCGACGTATGCAAGTCCTTTGACGACCAGGTGGTGCTGGATCACGTGTCCCTGAGCATTCCCGCCAACCGTACCACCGTGATCGTGGGACCGTCCGGGACGGGAAAAAGTGTCCTGCTCAAGCACATCGTGGGTTTGATTCGGCCGGACGCGGGACGGGTTCAGGTGTTTGGCAAGGACATCACCCGGATGAAAGAGCGGGAGTTGGTGGCCGTTCGGAAGCGTTTTGGCATGCTTTTCCAGGATGGTGCACTGTTTGGCTCCATGACCGTGGGGGAGAACGTGGCGTTCCCCCTGGTGCACCACACGTCGCTGCCTCGAGACCAGGTGCGGGAGGTCGTGGCCCAGAAGTTGGCCCTGGTCGGTCTGCCGGGGATAGAGCACAAGTACCCGGGGGAGCTGTCCGGCGGCATGCGCAAGCGGGTGGCCCTGGCACGGGCCATCGTGCTCGAGCCCGAAGTGGTTCTGTTCGATGAACCGCTTTCCGGCCTCGACCCGCTCACCGCAGATGCCATCGACGACTTGATCCTCGAGATGAAGGAGCGGCTCAAGGTCACCTTCGTGGTCATCAGCCACGACATCGTGGGTACGTTTCGCGTGGCCGACCTCATCGGCATGCTCTATCACGGAAAACTGGTGGCCTGCGGCAAGCCGGAGGAGTTTCGGCGGTCCCCGGTGCCGCTCGTGCAACAGTTTCTGGCCAGGAACCTGGTTGCTGTTCCCGGGAACTCGAGGGACGGTTCAGGTAGGTGAGGTTCACTTTGAACAGACGGCGCATCGAAATTTCTCTCGGCATTCTCGTCCTGGTTTCCCTCGCCATCTTGGCTTACCTGGCGGTGCAGATGGGGCACCTCAAAGGGATCGGCCAGACGGTCCGAGTACAGGTCGTCTTTCCCAACGCCTCCGGACTGGTCGAAGACGCCTCCGTCAAGGTCGCCGGGGTCAAAATCGGACGCGTCGAGCGCCTCGAGGTCGATTTCGACCAGGCCAGGGCCACCCTGCTTCTGGACCGCGACGCACACATCCGAAAGGACGCCCGGGTCACCATTCGAGCACGCTCCCTCCTCGGAGAAAAGTATGTCGAAATCTCCCCACGCTCCCGTACCGCTCCCCTCGCTCGGGATGGAGATGTGCTCGAGGCAGGCCCCATCGGGCTCGACATGGACGAACTCGTCGGGGAACTCGGCCCACTGATCCAGGGCGTGGACATCAAGAAACTTGGCGTGCTCGTCGACCAGATCAACGCGCTCGTGGCAGACAACAGCGAAGGATTGACCCAGGCGATTCAGCGCCTGAACGACATCCTGGCCCGGGTCCAGCAGGTCCAGTTCGACGACCCCGCCACCCGGGACGACGTGCGGACCCTCATCCACAACCTTGCTCAGGCCAGCCGGGAATTGCCACACGCCGTGCGCAAGGCCGACGAGACCCTCACCGTGTTCGCCGAACAGGTCGAGCCGGCCCTCCAAAATCTCGATACTGCCGCCGCGGAGATCGGACCCGCGATCACACGGCTTCAGAACCTGGTCGACCAGGCCCAACAGACCATGACCGCCATCGACCAGCTCATCACATTGCTCAGCCCCATGCTCGAGCGACTTGGCACGGTGGACTACGCCCGGCTCCGAAAGGTGCTTCGCGAGGAAGGCGTACTCATCCGTCTGATTCCGCATGGCACCCATGACCGGACCTCCCGGGACAGTGGGTCCCGCGACGAGACACCTTCCCCACCTCCACCTGCACCTTGACCCGGCCGGGCGGCCGATCCCATTTGACTGAACAAAAATTTTTCTTGCGCGTTGAATTGGTTGCAGTCCTCGTGGTAGGGTACGTCAGACGCTGACCTCTCGCACATTATGACCTCTTGTCCCACCTTCTGTTGGCGTCCAGACCGCGTGACAGGCGGCTGCGCCGGAAACCCGCGGAGGTGATTCATGCTCGCGTTCTATCTCGTTTGTTTCCTGATCGGCGGAACGCTCATCGGCGGCTCCCTCCTCCTCGGCGGCGATCACGACCATGACGCGGACGGCGACCTGGACGTGGATCACGACCTGGACGTGGATCACGACCTGGGTGCGGGTTCAGGGGCGGGTGCAGCAGGGCCTGAGCTGGAAGACGTTCCCGGTCAGGCCTTGCACGGAGTGGACGGTGCGGTGGCGGCGACAGCGGTGATGGTGGGTTCGGAACGGGTGGGGCGGAGAGGTGGCCACTTCTCGTGGCGTCTGTTGCTCTCGATGCGTTTTTGGACATTTTTCCTGGCATTTTTTGGGATGACCGGGGCCGTGTTGACGGGACTGGAGGTGTGGGCTAGCCAGGTGGCCATCCTTCCGGCGTCTTTGGGCATGGGACTCGCGTCCGGGCTTGGGATAGCTTACACGATGCGGCGACTTCGGAGCACCGACGTGGACAGCTCTGTGGGCATGCGCGACTATGCCGGAGCGACCGGGAAGGTGCTGTTGCCGGTGGCGGAGGGGCAGGTGGGGAAGGTTCGGCTGGTCCTCCGGGGTCGGCTATTGGACATGCCTGCCCGGACTCGAGACCGACATGCGCTCGAGATTGGAGAGGCGGTGCTGGTTTGTGGGATTGACGGCGACACGGTGGAAGTGACGCGCCTGGAAGGGGCGGCGGTTCGTGCACGCAAGCAGGTGCGGGGATCCTCGGGGGAAGGCGTGTCGGAAACATCTTCGGCGACTCGGCGTGTGGCGGAAGGAGACGGGCGAGCGGCAGGATCGGCTCGTGTCGCGCGCCTTGACACCAGGCAGAGGTCTTGAGGGGAGGTTTCGGGGAACCGGAAGGAGCGGCCTCCCCCCATTCGTAGGCGCAGCGGTCGACCGGGGCATTGTGGGTCTCGGCGGCGCGTGTAACCAGACGACGAAAGGGGGTCATATGGAATGGTGGATGGTCTTCGTGATACCGCTCGTGGTGGTGGGTGGTGTCTACTTTGCAGTGTTTGTCATCAAGAACTTCATGTATATCTGTGCACCGAATGAGATTCTGATCTTTTCGGGCAGCTCGGGCCGGGCGGCGGATGGGGAGAAGATGGGCTTTCGCGTCGTGTTCGGAGGCCGGGCGTTTCGGATTCCAATTCTCGAGCAGGTTCACCGAATGGATCGGACCTTGATTTCGGTGCCGATGCGAGTGGAAGGCGCCTACTCGGAGGGGGGGATTCCCCTGGCGATGCGGGCGGTGGCGAACGTCAAGATTTCGTCCGATCCGACCCATGTACAGAATGCGATCGAACGGTTTCTGGGCCGGGATCGGGATGAACTGGCTCGAGTGGCCAAGGAGACGCTGGAGGGGCACCTCCGCGGGGTGGTGGCGGACATGACCCCGGAGGAGGTGAACGAGGATCGATTGAAGTTTGCAGCGAAGCTGGCCGAGGAGGCCGAGCCGGACCTTCAGAAGCTGGGGCTTCAGCTTGACACGCTGAAGATTCAGCATGTTTCGGACGAGGTGAACTATCTGGAGAGCACGGGTCGGGAGCGTATTGCCATCATTCTGAAGGAGGCCTCGGTGGCCGAATCGGATGCGGCTCGGGCTGCTGCGGAGGCGGAGGCCAAGGCTCGAGGCGAGGGGGAGGTTGCGAAACGGCAGGCCCAGGCCAAAATTCAACAAAAGGAGAACCAGTTGCGGCAGGTCCGGGCTGAACTGGACGCTCGAGCCCGGTCGGAAGAAGAGCGTGCCGAAGCGGCCGCACTGGCGGCGCGAGCAGCGGCTGAGCAGGAATTGCAAGCGATCCGGGCCGAGTTGGAGCAACTTCGTCTGGCGGCGGATGTGGTGATTCCTGCGGAGATGGAGCAGCAGGCTCGAGAGATAGAAGCGTCCGGGGAGGCGGCGCCGATCCTTGAAAGTGGCCGAGCCATGGCCTCTGCCCTTTCGATGGTGGCGGATGCATGGCAGGCCTCGGGCGAAGACGCGATGAGCATTTTCGTGATGCAGCGGATCGACCGGATCCTGGAGCAGATTGCTGCTGCCACACGAGCGTTGGAGGTGGGTGAGGTTTCCTTGATCGACTCGGAGGGAGGCCGGGCCTTGCCGCAGTACGTGAGCGCATATCCCGCGGTGGTGGGCGCGGTTTTGAAGGAGGTCTTCGCAACGGTTGGGATCGACGCGGGGAGTGCCATGGGGTCGAAGCCCGGTGCGGTTTCTCCGGAGTTCGAGACAGAGGTGTCGGCGGAGCCGGCTGGCGGCGAAAAGGAGTAAGGGAGGGACGTCATGGAAGGATTCGTCATTCTGGGTGCCATTGCCCTGCTCGCCGTGATAGCCGGCGTGTTGGTGGTGAAGAGGGTCATCTACATCTGTGATCCGAACGAGGTGCTCATCTTCTCCGGTCCTCGGCGTGTGGTGGACGGGCGCGTGGTGGGGTACAAGCTCGTTCACGGCGGCCGGAGGCTTCGGATTCCACTGCTGGAGGAAGTACACCGGCTGGACCTGACCAACATGATCATCGACTTGCGTGTTGTGGATGCCTACTCGAAAGGAGGGATTCCCTTGACTGTGCAGGGGGTGGCGAACATCAAGATCGCCAGCCAGGAGCCAGCCATCGGCAATGCCATCGAGCGGTTCTTGGGCAAGAGCCGGGAGGAGATCATGAGCATTGCGCAGGAGACGCTGGAAGGCAATCTCCGCGGAGTGCTGGCCACGTTGACCCCGGAGGAGGTCAACCAGGACCGGGTCAAGTTCGCCAGGAGCCTGCTGCACGAGGGTGAGCAGGACCTCCTCCGGCTCGGGTTGGTACTCGACACGCTCAAAATCCAGAATGTTTCCGACGACAAGGGCTATCTGGACTCCATCGGTCGCAAGCAGACGGCTGAGTTGCAGCGGCGCTCGAGGATTGCCGAGGCGGAGAATCGGGCTCTGGCTGCCATCCGGGATGCGAAGAACATGGAGGAGCGGGAGATCGCGCGTATCGACGCCGAAATTGCCATTGCCAGGGCCGAGGCCGAGCGTCGGATCGTGGATGCCCAGACGCGGAAAGAGGCCATGATTGCGGAACAGAAATCCGCAGTGACCGCAGCGATTGCCAAGGCACAGGCGGAATTGGAGGTGCAGCAGGCCCGGATCGAGCAAGTCAAGCTTCAGTTGATGGCAGACAAGGTGAAACCGGCCGAAGCCCGGAAGCAGGAAATGGTGGCCACCGCTCGTGGGCAGGCGGCTCGAATCGTGGAGGAAGGACGTGCGACCGCTGCCTCGTTGAAGGAAATGGCGACCACCTGGCAGAGAGCCGGGAGGCATGCGCGTGAGATCTTCCTCACTCAGAAGCTCGACGCCCTGATCGCCACCATGGTGAAGACCCTGGGCGATGTCAAGGTGGATCGGCTGACCATGATCGATCGGGGGGTCTCGGCCGGCGGTTCCGGGGGCCAGAGCCTGGCGGTCAAGGCCACCGTACTCTCCGAGCAGTTGAAGCAGACACTCGGGATCGACCTGCCCGCGCTGGTACGCGGGTTGGGGACAACCCCCGACATCGGAACCCCGTCGGTCGAGTCGCCCGGGGTCGCGCCCTCGAGTCCCCGGCCGGAGCCACCGGTGCACGGTCCCTCGTCATACAGCCCCCAAACTGTCCAGCCATGAGCTTGCTGCTTTGTCCTGGTGAACCGGTTCTGTGCAACCAGGAGAAGGACTAGGAGCCTGGCAGCGGGGCAAGTGGGCTCGAGTAGAGCCTGCCCTGGCCATCCATGGCGAGCCGCCGGTGGCCGTTGTCGGCTTCCACCAGCAACAGCGGACGTCCCTTCACGTGTGCGGCCAGTACCTGATATCGCCACGGGGACGTGGGATCGGGGGGAGGCAGCCCGAGTTCAGAAAGTGAGGATGTGTAGGACCGCGTGGCCTCCAGATAGGCTCGCTCTTTCTCCTGGATCTGTTCGAGCACTGCCACGGCTTCCGCCGACATACGGGCTTCCTCCCCAAATCGGGCCTGCCAGGCGATCCCCGCAGTCACCGCGGCAGCGGCGCTGATCGCCAGCAGTACGGCCGGAGCGACCAGGGTGGCGCCCCCCGCCCTGGACAGCGACCTGCCTCCGGGACAACCCCGCCGGGCTTTCATGCTGTGCATGGCCATTCCCTCCTCTCTGCCGGGGGTTCCCCGGTTCGAACAAACTCCTTGAACAGTCCGATCATCTGGGTGACGGCCTCGTCGAACCGGACCAGCACTCCTTCACCATCTTCGCGGGCCACTGCCGTGCCGGGAAGCGCAAACTCCTCCCTTGTCCCCGGATGGACCACCCGCAGGTTGACCCGGGCGTTGGTTCCCACACGGTAGGGGATCTTGATGTCGATCTGGCCCGCAGGAAGCTCGTGTCGTACAAAATCCTCCAGCCGTTCCAGGGTGTGGGCGCGGAATATCAGGTTGGTCGTGGCCTTGCTTTCCGAACAGGACTCCGCCGGCGAGGCCGGTGCTGGATCCGGCTGCACGCCGGAGAGCAAGAGGCCGGCCATCACGTACCCGTCGGCCTCGGGATGATCCTGGTACAACTTGCGAGCTTTCAGGATGAACCGATCCCACCGGGCCAGTGCCTCACCGGAAAGACAGAAGAACTCGAGTCCCACGCCGGGCAGTCGTTCCCCCTCCAGGGCAGTGGTAAGGGAGACACACCGAGAGACCTTGGCCATCATCTGAACCGGTTCTGCTTCCCCGGGGACAGTCACTTTCAGCTTTACCAATTGGGTCACCGGGCAGTCCCCGGCGCGCACCACGAAAACGCCCCGTCGCGACACGTCGGTCGTGAGATGGCGTTGCCACGTCTTCCGCTTCAGGTGCGCATCCAGCACCATGGGTATCCTCGGATCCCGTCTTCGTTCCTTCATGACCTTCTCCCCTCGATGTCTCGCTCGTCGCCTCCTTCAACGGAACGCGGGCGACCAGGATTGAGGCATTTTTGCTCAGATGCCAGGGCGTGGTTCGCCAGAATCGACACCCGCTGTTTTTCGCTCGAGTCGGTAGATATCTGGTCGATAGATACAGTAGACGCCGCCGACGCGGTGCACACCTGTTCCAGGTCATCTCGAGGTAGGACGCCATGACACATCATTCCATGGAGACCGGTTTCGACGGACTGGACGCCGGAGAACGACCGGTGGTGGTGCCCGGGGTACAAACTCTGGGCGCTGCACGCACCGCCCGGGCGAAACGGAGCGCAGGATACCGCGCGTGTCCCTTTCGAAGAAGTCTGCTCGACGGGTTGCTTCGGGTAACCGAGCCTTCCCGTCGGCACCTTCGTGCCATCGAGTACGTGCTCTACCACGCGCTTACGCACAAAGACGGGGCTGTGCGCAAGTTGCGTCCGCACGCGATCCAGGTCGACATCTTGGCCCAGCACCGGATTCATCCGGACCGCAGAGCCGGGCAGGAGGCGGTGCAGCGCTATCAAAACATCATCGACCAGGCCTTGGCGGTGCGCAGCCTGGAAGAACTCGAGGCCTCCGGGTTGTTGGAAAGTGCCCGGGAAATCAAGTATGAACTGGGCAAGCGGTACTTGAATCAGGAGGCGGTGTGCGCTGCCGTGGCCTGCTTGTTGGTTTTCGAACGGTTGGTCATGACCCGCGGATTCATCGGCGAGTACGAGCCTCGAGACCCCGCATGGCGAGAAGGACGGTTGCCTATCGAGCCACACCCGGACCGGCCGTTGTTGCCCGGCGGCGCCGAGGAGATCGTGGACGTGTGGGAGCAGTTCGAGGCCCAGGGCGGAGCGGAGCCGATGGGTCACGCGGTCCCCATGCACGAAGTCGGGGGGAGCGGTCGCGGTGAACAAGGTGTGGGCGAGGCGGAATTGCCGTTGGCAGGCACCTCGAGGCCGATTTCGTCATCCGAGCCCTCGGGACAGCAGTCCCGGACGGTCCCGGATCCTCCGTGGGAGATCCAGGCCAGGCGCATGGGCAGGGCAGCCCCCTACTCGAGCCACGAGGCGCAGAAGGGGCGGCGCCGGGTCCGTGTATCCAAGCAAGGGCGGCTTTCGGAACAGGTACGTCGCTTTCGGCACGTTATGCTGGGGCTGGCGGGCCTGTGTCTGGCCGTTGCGCTCCTGGCCGGTGGGCAAATCCTGGTGGCAGGAGGCCATCCAGTGCCCGTGGTGTCCCCCGCGTATCAGGCTTATGATCTCAGTTCCCACCCACGCTCATCAGTCATTTCAAGCGCGAGACGGCTCGACGGGCGTCTCCTTCTGGTGGCACGCGACGCATGGAACGACCTGACCGTGGACGAACGGCATGCCGTGGTGGCGGAATTCGCCAGAACCTGGCTCGAGCAGGACGGAATTCTCGAAATTGTGGTCTTTGACGATCGAGGCCGGGTGCTGGCCGACGCACGTGGAGGTCGTGTCTCCGTGACCCCTCTGCCGAAACGAAGAGTCGGAGGGTCACCCACCCGTACCATCGGACTCAGAGAGCCCATCGAGAAAGGAGCTGGCCTGGGCACACGCTGATGCGACGGATTGATGTGGCATCCATTCGTTGGCGCAAGCAGTGCTGTCCGCCAGGAGGAGAGGTATGGCCAGTGACCTAGCCGCAGCCTGGCACCTCGACGGTCACGTAGGTAGGAGGCCCGATCGAACCCGCCACTCGACCCACCGCTTGCACCTCGTATCGACCATCGCGGTCCGGCGTCATCTCGAATGTGGTGCCCGTACTCTCGGCGCCGACCACCCGGCTTTGTGCAGGCCCCTGTACCACGCGCCACAGGATTGAGGTCTCGAGAGGCTCATCCGGGAGCGTGGCGGTGAACACCCACGTGGCACAGCCGGAGTCTGGTTCGGAGCTTACCGAGGGGGCCGGCACCAGCAGCGGGGCAAGGGACGCACAGGCCCGGTCCTCCGGGTCATCCGGGATCGTGATGGCGCCGGGGAAGGTCCAGGGGTCGGTGTCGTCGCAATCCCCGTCTATTTCAGAGAAGCCGTCCCCATCGTCGTCGTGGAGTGGGGTGCCTTCGTCCACAAGGCCGTCGCAGTCGTTGTCCGTGCCATCGGCCACCTCGAGCCATCCGCCCCGGACATGCGGGTCGGTGTCGTCGCAATCCCCGTCCTCTTCGCTCTGGCCGTCCCCATCGTCGTCATACCGTTCCGTGGTTTCGTCCACAAGGCCGTCGCAATCCTCGTCCAGTCCGTCGAGAATTTCCGGAGCCCCCGGATAGATCGCCGGGGAGCGATCGTCGCAATCCCCGTCCAGTTCCGAGAATCCGTCATGGTCGTCGTCATGGCCGATGGTGCCCTCGTCCACGGTGCCGTCGCAGTTGTCGTCCCGTCCATCGTGCTGCTCCTCGGCACCCGGGTACACAGAGGGATCCGAATCGTCGCAGTCACCCCCCACCTCGGCGAAGCCATCTCCATCGTCATCCCGGCCGATGGTGCCCTCGTCCACGGTGCCGTCGCAATCGTCGTCGGCGCCGTTGGATGCCTCGATGGCTCCCGGGTGGCGGTCGGGGTCGGCGTCGTCACAATCTCCGTCGACCTCGGCGAATCCGTCCTCATCGTCGTCGTGTGCGGTGGTCCCCTCGTCCACAGTGCCGTCGCAGTCGTTGTCCACTCCGTCCAGGAGTTCAGGGGCGAACGGTGCCACGTCGGCGCGTGAGTCGTCACAGTCTCCCTCTGCCTCCGAGAACCCGTCTCCGTCGTCGTCCGTGGCCATGGTGCCCTCATCCGGGACCCCGTCGCAGTCGTTGCCTTTCCCGTCGACCACATCCGGTGCACCGGGATAGATGGACGGGTCGGTGTCGTCACAATCATTCTGATACTCGGCGAACCCGTCCCCGTCGTCGTCGTGTGCGGTGGTCCCCTCGTCCACGGTGCCATCGCAGTCGTTGTCCACCCCGTCGGGGATTTCATCGGCTCCTGGGTAGCTGGTCGGCGAGGCAGGCGCACAGTCGTCCGCGACGAACCCATCGCCGTCAGGGTCGGAGTCTTCGGGCACGATGTCGAGGGCAAAGGCGGTGGCCAGCCGGGAGGTCGTGTCAGAGACCTCGAGTACGAGTGTCACGGTTTGAGGCTCGGCAGGAGCCTGGTAGGTGGTGACCCGGGCGTGAGGGTCGGCGAAGGTTCCGGCCGTGGCGGTCCACGAGAAGGTGAGCGGATCGCCATCTGCGTCCATGGCCGTTGCCGACACCTTGGCCATCCCGAGGGGCAAGATACGGGAAGGTTGGATGAGGGCTTCGATGAGGGCGGGGGGATGGTTGGTTTCCTCGAGGTCTGTTCGGGGCGGCGTCCCGCATGCCCCCAGGGCGGCTGCCAGCCAGAGGATGGCTCGAGCCGTGGGGGCGAAGCGTCTGCTTGGGGCGCGGGCGGCCTGAACAGGGGTGTCACAGGGTTCCAATGGCACCAGGAACTCTCCTACTTGACATGGGCGGAGCCAGGCGGTTGAGCGGCGCAGGGTCTCGATTTCCGTCTCGTTACGGGAACACCTTGCCCGGATTCATGATATCATGTGGGTCGAGTGAACGCTTCAACTGCTTCTGGACAGAGATCAGGGCGCCGGTTTGCTCCAGTCCGAGGAATCGACGTTTGGTTGCGCCGATTCCGTGCTCTCCCGACAGAGTGCCGCCCAGGGCAATGGTTTCGTGGAACAGTGCAGCCGCAGCCCGTTCCACCTCGTCGTGCCGCTCATCTTCCTGGTAGAGGAAGTTGACGTGCAGGTTGCCGTCTCCGGCGTGTCCGTAGGCCACGATGTGCAAGTCGGTTCGGGCTCGCAAGGATTCCAGGAAATCCACGACCCGGGGGAGCCGGCCCGGTGGCACCGCGATGTCCTCGGACCGTCGCCACCGGAATCGCTCCTTGATCAGCACGGACACCTCCTTTCTCGCCGCCCACAATCGCCGCAGTCCTTCCCCGTCTCCGGCAACGGCCACTTCCAGGCTGCGGGGCCCCAGAACCTCCGCAAACCGCTCCAGTGTGGCCTCGAGCACGGCGGGTGTGCCGTGGACCTCGAACAGGAGGGCAGCCTCGGCTCGAGCAGGGATGGGGACCACGTTGGACATGGCCTCGAGAGCATGCCGGTCGAAGAACTCGGCTGCAGCAGGCACCACACCGGCCCTGTGCAGCGCCACCAGGGACCCCACCGCTTCCGAGGCGGAGGAGAAGGGGACGAACAGGGTCTTCCGGTCCCCCGGGTGTGGGGTGAGCCGGACGGTGACCTCGACCACCACCGCCAGGGTCCCCTCGGAGCCCACGATGAGCGATGTGAGGTCATAGCCGGTCGTGCTCTTCGTGGTTCGGCGGCCCACGGTGAGGCGGCGGCCTCCTGCCAGGACCACCTGAAGGCCCAGCACGTGGGCACGGGTGGCGCCGTATTTCATGGAGCACGGCCCGGCCGCGTTCGTGGCGACGTTGCCGCCGATGGAACAGGTGTCAAGGCTGTTCGGGTCGGGCGGATAGTAGAGTCCTCGAGCCATCACCTCCTCGTGGAGTCGGCCCGTAACCAGTCCGGGTTCCGCACGCGCCAGCCGGTTGGCCGTATCGATCTCCAGGAGGTGGTCCATGCGCTCGAGACTCAACACAATCCCGCCGTAGAGCGGAACAGCACCGCCCACCTTGCCGGTACCGGCGCCTCGAGGCGTGACTGGAATGCGTTCTCGATCTGCGAACTCGAGCACGGCCGCCACGTCCTCGGCCGATCGGACACGGACCACCGCTGCAGGCAGGACCGGAGCAATGGGTGACTCGTCTGCGGCGTACTTGGCCCGGGCCTTATGGTCCAGGAGGACCTGTTCTCGTCCCACAATGGCCCGGAGAGCCTGGACCTGGGGAGAGGACAGGGCACCCACCACTCGAGATGGATCAATGTCCGGCGGAGGATGCGGGGCGTTCATGACTCCTCCCGAGCCACGTGGTCGATCAGGTCCGAGATGGACCAGGCACGGGCCCCGGTGGCGGCCAGATGTTGGAGCAGGGCGTCGAGCAACGTGGCGGCGCCCGGCCCGTGGTGGCGGAGCGGATCGACCTCCGAAGGATGGGCCGCCTGAAGGCTCTGGACCTGACGCTTGAGCGCCCGATAGGGCGCCATGCCCGGCGAATTCAGGTAGACGTGGATCGGATGGAAATTGAACACCTTGAGGCCGGCTCCGATGGCGAGGTAGGGAGGCAGAACCCAGCAAGGCTCTCGCCGTTCCATCTCGAAGTCGTCCTCCCAGAAAAACGGCACGCGCCACAACGTCTGTCCCGACCAGTGGTAGGGAAACGGCCTCAATCCAGGTGTTCGAGGTAGGAACAGGGTGACGTCGATGTCCAGCGGGGTGGTCCGGATCACCAGATCGAGAAGTCGGGTCGATTGCACCAGTCCATGGGTCCGCAGGGCACGCGCGCCGGGCACCAGGGACAGCACGTGCTGGAGAACCGCTTCCGGACTCGTCCCATGCGTGGAGCCCTCGAGAAAGTTGGGGTGAACCCCAAGCTCGAACAGATCCGGTCTCGCAGCAAGCCGTTGGAGCGCAGCGCTCGAGTGGGTGACGAACCAGGTGGAGCGCACTCCGGCACGGACGAATCGGTCGGCAACCGCATCGATGACAAAGTCAGGCGCCCAGTCCACGTCGAGGGTGATGAGCACCAGGTCCTGAAAGGAGGACATGACCGCGTCTCCCGTCTCGTGCTGCACGGATCACTTCGGTTCGGGCAGCGCCCCAAGGGTGACCAGGGCGTCCCGGATTTTGCGCACCGAGTTCAGCTCCATCAAGCTGTCCGAGGGAAAGCGGACGGAGAAAGTCGCCTCGAGCTCCAGCATGAGGGCCACCTGCGCCATGGAGTCCCATTGTGCGATGGTCTGCGGGCTCGAGTCCAGGTCCAGTTCATCCTCGGGCACTTTGAGCACCCGGGCGATAGTTGTCAGCAACACGTTTTCGGACATCGTTCATGCCTCGACTTTCAAGGTCAACCAGCTCGGAACCGAGAGCTTCTCCACAGGAATCGAGATATGGTATCCCCCCGCTTCCGTGGGGCTCAGCGTCAGTCCCAGTTCGTCGAAAAATCGTTTCACCGGTGCATTGCGGGCGGTGGGCACGAACAGGGCGCGGAGGCGTGCCCCGCTCTCCCGGGCCCGGCCGGCAAGAAAGGCCAGGAATCCGTGCTCGATGGTTCGACCCAACGCCCGGCAACTCAGCAAGAAGGTGTCGAGTTCCCAGGGGTCGGTCCCGCGCCTTACAATGGCCATTCCCACAATCCCCAGGTCGCCGAATCGATCCGACACCTGGAGGCTGTAGACATCCACGTCGGGATCGTCCATGAAGTGCTCGATTTCGGCCAGCGTGTACCGTTTTGTGGACATGTTGAATTGATTCGTTTTCATCACCATCTGGGCGAGGCGCGGCAGCGAAAACCCGTCTGCGCGCCGGATCGTCATCTCGATGGCGCAGGCACGGTAGAACTCCTCGGGTGTTCGTTCAGCCATGGACTCCCGGACCTCTCGCCGTCGCGCTTCCTCGCGGTACATCGTACTCCGTCGGAGATCCTCCCCGGTCAGCACCAGCGTGTCGAAGGCCTCGAGTCCGAACAGGAAGGCAGCGTAGTCCGCAGCGTCGGCAGGGACCTCGGGGACCAGCACCTCGGGGAGCCGTTCCCGGACCAGGGCACGTTCCACCGGGGAGTCGTCCCAGAACACCAGGCTGTCCAGTCCGATGTCAATCTTGCGTGCGATCCGTTCGAGGGCTGCGGGCTTGTCCCCCCACCCGATCTCCATGGCGGTGAAATCCGACGCTTTCAGGATCATGCCCGGATGGGATCGAAACACCTCGAGGGCGTCGTCGGGGTTGTTCTTGCTGCACACGGCCAGGAGGACGCCCCGGTGTATCAGGGATTTCACCGCGCGCTGGAATTCCAGGTAGGCCAGGCCGGGACCTGAATGGCCGAGCAGGATCCCCTCGACACCGTCCTCGCCCACCACACCGCCCCACAGAGTGTTATCCAGATCGAGGACGAGGCACTTGCGGCGGGCATGCTGTGTGGTTCGGACGGCCCTGGCCAGGAAAGCAGCAAGGCGGGGATAGGCGGACCGGGCGAGCCGCATGCGGCCGACAGGCCACAGGCGCGGATCCTCCCAGGTCGACCATCCAGTCTCCAGAATCAGGGCCTCGAGGTCCAGGAAGAACACCGTGGCATGCCGGGACGCGAGCGCCTGAATTTGCCGGTCGAACGCACGGACCGCAGCGCGCCACGAGTAGCCCGAGTTGCCCTCGAGCAACCCCAGGGAATGGCGCGGCGGCATGGTCAGGCCGCAGCAGAACACGGTAGTCCCGGGGAGTCGCTCGAGCAGGAACGCCACCCCGGACTCCAGCGCTTTGGCCGCCTCCGTCCCCCGGCGCTCAGCCTCCTCCGCGGTGGGCACTTCCTGAAACGCACCAGGGACCACGTCCCGCACGTCCAGGTAAAGGACCACCACATGGGGCGCGAATCCGTAGAGACCCGACGAAGGATTGCGCAGGTCGCTCTCCCACTGCCCGTATCCGCTGAAGTAGGTCTCTGAAGGGCACCCCCGGGCCTCCAGGGCGTCCTCGAGAGGTTGACGGACCAGATCCACGTTGAACGAACAGAGCACGGCCACTCGAGTCCGACGGCTGCTGTCTGTTGCCGGCATGCTCACCTCTCCAGGAACTCCACCAGGGCACGGTGCCAGTAGACAAAAGCCACCCTCCGACCCTCGAGAGCGGCGGCGGGAAGCGGAGGACGCACGGTCAGACCCTGGTGCGACCGAATCCAGTCCAACGTACGTTCCAGGTCGGCGCACTCGTAGCAAAGATGGTACACACCTCCACCGGTCTTGCCCAGGAAACCGTCCACCGGACTCCCCGGCCCGCCGGGCGCCACTACTTCCACCAGGACTTCGGTCCCGAGTTGCCAGAACTGAACCCGTACCCCTTGATGCGGATCTTCCACCACGGGAGACACCGCCCGGTAGCCGAGGGCGCGATACAACGCCGTACCCTCGTCCAGACTCGTTGCAGCGACTCCCAGATGGTGCAGTCGAAGTCCCAGTTCAGCCGGAAAAACGGCCTCTTCCATGACACCTCCTGCCCGTGTCTCCCCCAACGCGGAAACCCTCGGGTCATCGGCCACGTTGCGCGTGCCAGTGGTTCAACAAAAAACGATCGTGGGGAATCGCAAAATTCCCGGTCACTCGAGACCCCGCCGCCACGTTGGTCACCACCACTGCTCCGAGGGATATCGTGCTCCCCGAACCGATCTCCAGTCCGTCCGCCAGCGTGGCACCGGTCCCGATCCACACGTCGTCCCCGACCTCTGTGCTGCCGGAAATCGCTGTGTTGGCAGCAATCAGGCACCGCCGCCCAATACGTACGTTGTGAGAAATGTTCACCAGCGCATCGATCTTGGTCTGCTCCCCAACCTCGGTGTCCCCGCCGAAAAGACCTCGAGCAATGTGGCTGTTCGCAAGCACCTCTACTTCACGGTGAAGGTGAACCCCTCCCCCGTGTTCGATCGACAGGATACCACCACCCACACGCTTGAACTCGAATCCACTCCCCCCCAGGGTCACGTTGGCGCGGATGACCACTCGCTCGTCCAGAATGGTGTTGGGATGCACCACCACGTGGGCGCCGATCTGAACGTGAGGGCCAATCTCCACATTGTGATCCGCCACGACAGCAGTCGGATGGATCCGCGCCGACGGATCAATCCGGTTGGCACGCCGGGGACGGTAGAATTCCGTGTTGCGAACCAGCCAGTTGTGGAGCCGGAAAAACGCCCATCGCGGCTCCGGAGATACAATGACTCCCAGACCCTTCCCCCGCGATTCCCCCTCCAGCCGCGCAAACACCGCCTCGGAACACACCAGGCACGAGAGATACTCGTTGCGAAGTACCTCCGGGACATACTTCTCATCCTCTGCAAACGAAAGCATGTCCGGCGTGGACCCCCGCAGGGTCCCCAGCGACGCGAACGTGCCCGAGCGTGCCAGTCGGCCCCCCGTGATGGGCAAGGCGTCTTCCAGTTGCATTGCCGGTCTCCTCTTCGGTTCTCAGGTGCAGGCAATCGATGGGGCCGCTGCCTTTCTCTACCCCGTCGAGCCGTTACCGTTTCCTGAGCGTCTGTCGAAGTGTCACCATCTGCTTGAGGTTGGCCCAAATCGTTGGTAGATTGTTGACCTTGGATTCGCCGTGCGCTCGAGGTCGGATTTCGATAGGGATGTGGGCCAGGCGGTATCCGGCGCGGTCGACGCGAAGGATGAACTCCATCATGATCGCCCATCCTCGACCGCGGGACTCGAGCGGCACGGTCTGGAGGAGGGAACGACGGAACATGACCAGGCCGTGGAACCGGGGCATGGGCCCGAGGAGGATGCGATAGAGGAGGCGTTCTCCCACGGAGAGGATTTCTCCGGTCCAGGATTCCCGTCGACCCGGACGGACACCCAGGACCATGTCGGCGTGGCGCATGTGCTGGTGGAACGTTGGGATGAACCGTGCGGGGAACTGGCGGTCGGCGGGGTAGAAGATCACGTGTTGTCCGCGAGCCTGTGTGAAGCCGGTGCGGTAGGCGCCGCCGAGGCCGCGGTTTTCCGGATGGTGGATGACTCGGAGGATGGGATGGCGAGTGGAGAGGCGGTCGGCCAGTTCCCCGGTACCGTCGTTGCTTCCGTCGTCGACGATCAGGATTTCGTGTTGTCCGGGGATGTGTTCCAGTGTCCCGGAGATCTCTGCCACCGCCTCCTCGAGGTTTTCCACCTCGTTGAATGCCATGATGACCACGGAGATCTCCGGAGCCTCTCCCACTTGGGCGCCTTCCACGTCCTCTCCCTCCAGTATCGCGCGGCGGTCACAAGGATGGACATGATAGCAGATTCAGGCGGAAGGTCGGACAAGAAAATCGAGGGTTGTATCTGGATGCGTTTTCAGTGGTTGGGCGCGGGGCGCTTTGGAATTGGCCGGAGGACGTGGGGTGTGTAAGCTGAGGACCATGGTTCTGGAATCGAAGCACTGGCGATTGTTCTGGATTCTTGTCCCGGTCCTGCTGTTGGGCGTGGGTTTTCTTGTGTGGGTACGGGTTGAGGCTCCGGTGCCTGCCTATCCGGATGACGTGGACGTGAGCAATGCCGTGTTTCCCGGGTTGGTCCATCTCGAGGAGCCGGGTGCACGGGATGGTCCGGTTTGGGTCGTGCGTCCCGGTTCTCCGGAGAAGCCGGACTGGGCGGACTATCTGGCGGAGATTCTGCGTCTGGAAGGTCTTGGTCCGGTCATGGTCTCGTGTGCCGAGTTGTCGGCGCCGGTGCCGGATGGGGTGTGGTCGGTGGTGGTGGTTCCCGGCTGCGACGAGGTGTCCGGGGAAGCGCTTCGAGCGTTTGTGTCTCGAGGCGGCACGCTGGTGGGTGTGGGACCGGAACCGCACGTGCTGGCCCTGCTGGGTGCTCGAGCCCGGGTTCCCGGGGATAGCCGCCACCGGAGCGAGCGGTTGGCTCCAGGGTTCGAGTTGATCCCCGGAGAAGCGCTTGTGGACGTTCGGTTACGGGGTCCGGACGGGGCTGGTGGATCGTGGCCGTTGCTTGTGGCGCGTCGCGTGGGCGATGGGTGGGTGCGGTTGTGGTGTACGGATCTGGCCAGGGGGATTGCGCGGATTCGGCAGGGCGACCCGGGGTTGGCGGACCGGGCCGGACTGCTCCCGAACCCGAGTCCTGGGGACCAGTTCCAGGGCGATTTCGATCCGGAGCGGTATCGGCGTCCGGTGGCAGACATTTGGAGTCATCGGTTTGGGGCCAGTGTGGCCTCCGGAGCGGTCGTCGTGCCGGTGTTCTGGCCTTTTCCGACTCCTGTGGCCGGTGCGGTGCTGCTCACCGGTGACCAGGACTATGCTCCTGACGATTTCATCGACTATCAGCTTGCTCGAGTGGAGGAGGCTGGGGGGGAAATGACGTTGTTCTTGACCTCGGTGACCCGGGCCGGTCATGACGACGGACCGGGAGAGGTTCCCGTCCAGTCGCCGTCTCCGGAAGCGGTGGCCCGCTGGCGAGCCTTTCATCACCATTTTTCGGTCCATCCCAATGCCAACGGCCTGCCCAGGGATCCGGCCGTGCTTGTCGAGGTGCTGGAGGCGTCTCGGCGGGCGCTGGAAGAGCGGTATCAGATCGTGCCGCGGACCATCCGGCACCATTTCACGTTCTGGTGGGGGCACGTGGAGACGGCGAAGGTCCTGGCCGAACTCGGGTTTCTGATGGACCTGAACTACCTGAGTATCCACCCGGGCCTGTCCGGCCAGGGATATCTCGCCGGTGCCGGACTTCCGTTGCCCTTTGTGGATGTAGCCGGGGAGGTGTTGCCCATTTTTCAGCAGCCGACGCAGGTGGAAGACAGCCTGTTGATGTCCGATCTGGGGTTCAGCGCGGGGTTGAGCCCCATGGAAGCGGTCCAGGCGGCTGCCGGGCTCCTGGAGGAGGTCACCACCTGGGGGACGGCCTTGACCCTGAACTTTCACCCGCTCTACTCGGTCAAGTCCCCGGAGTACCTGGACGGCGTGCTGGCTGAGGTGCAGCGGTTGGGCCTCCCAATGATGACGGCCGAACGCTGGTTGGACCTGGCGCTTCGTCGATACACGTCTCAAGTCCATCACGTGGTATCGACCGGGGATACCCTTGTGTTCCAGGCAACCGTCTCCTCCGGCAGCCTGTGGCTTCGCATACCCGATCGCCCGGGAGGTTCGCGGTGCACGCGGGTGATTGTGGACGGGCGCGAGCAGGCCGGGATCCGGGTGGACGGTCCAGGAGACCTTGCGGGAGTGCTGATTCGGATCCAGGGGGCACCCCGAATCGAGGTGCACTGGCCCCCGACGGGCGACTGAAGGCCTCGAGCAACACGTGTGTGGGGGAGCGCTCCCGTGGCCTGCTCCAGCAGCCCAGCGAAGCGAACGCTCTTGACGTCGTTCATCATCCGCGGAACAAATGGAAGCGGGGCGATGAGGCGGCCGGCGGAATCCAACCGATCGCCAAAGTACTTGAGGTGTCCTCTCATGGAAGTCCGGACAGATTTTCTGGTGATTGGTGGTGGAATCGCGGGCCTGTCGTTTGCCATCAAGGCCCAGGCACTCGGGACTGTGGCGGTCCTGGCCAAGCGAGATCTGATCGAATCCAACACGAACTATGCTCAGGGCGGAATTGCCGCAGTCTGGGACAGGGTGCATGACAGCTTTGAAGCTCACATCCGGGACACGCATCGGGCCGGTGCCGGTCTTTGTCACCCGGACGCGGTGGAGTTGACCATCAGGAGTGCTCCGTCTCGAATTCAGGAACTGATTGACTACGGCGTCGCGTTCACCCGTCGGCAGGACCAGGATCATCAGGACGAGTACGACCTGGGCCGGGAGGGAGGCCACACTGAGCGGCGCATCCTCCACGCCAAAGACCTCACCGGTGCCGAGGTCATTCGCGCCCTGGTGGCCAAGGCGCACGATCTGGAGCGAATCCACATCTACGAACACCACTGCACCATCGACCTGGTGACCACCGAGCGTCTGGGGCTCCCGGGTCCGAGTCGAGTCGTCGGCGCCTACGTGCTCAACACTCGAGACCAAAAGGTCTACACCTTCTATGCGCCGGTGGTCCTCCTGGCCACCGGCGGTCTGGGCAAGGTCTACCTCTACACGTCCAATCCCGAGATCGCCACGGGCGACGGGATGGCCATGGCGTATCGGGCCGGGGCTCGAGTGGCCAACATGGAGTTCATCCAGTTCCACCCGACTTGCCTGTATCATCCGGATGCGCGTAACTTCCTGATATCCGAGGCGGTGCGCGGAGAAGGCGGTGTGCTCAAGCTGAAGGACGGCAGCACCTTCATGGAGAAATATCATCCCATGAAGAGCTTGGCCCCGCGAGACGTGGTGGCTCGTGCCATCGATCACGAGTTGAAGGTGCGGGGCGACGACTGCGTCTACCTGGATATCCGGCACCGGGAAGAGGCGTTTCTCAGGGACCGGTTTCCCAACATCTATCAGAAATGTCTCTCCCTGGGCATCGACATGAGCCGGGACATGATTCCGGTGGTTCCTGCGGCGCACTACGCCTGTGGTGGGGTTCAGACCGACCTGAACGGACAGACCTCCATCGTCAACCTGTACGCCTCAGGCGAGGTGGCCTGTACCGGGCTCCATGGGGCCAATCGGTTGGCCAGCAATTCCCTCCTGGAAGCACTCGTCTTCTCCCACAGAGCGTTCGAGCATGTGCAACGCCATCCACCGGGCCAGACCGAACTCCCGGACATTCCCCCGTGGAACGATCTCAACGCGCCGGACAGCGACGAAATGGTGGTGGTCAGCCACAACTGGGATGAGGTTCGACGCCTCATGTGGAACTACGTTGGGATCGTGCGGACCAACAAGCGCTTGTGGCGGGCACAGAAACGTATTGCCTTGCTGCGCCAGGAGATCAAGGAGTACTACTGGAATTTTCGGGTCACCTCGGATGTGATTGAGTTGAGGAACATCGCCCTGGTGGCCGAGCTGATCATTCGGAGTGCTCTCAAGCGCAAGGAAAGCAGGGGGCTGCACTACACCCTCGATTACCCTGACACCGATGACCAGAACTGGAAGGTGGATACCGTCTTGCGCAAACCGGTGGTCGCGTTGCTCCGGCCCCTGATGTAGGAACGGCCAGACACTGCACCGTCAGTGCGCCTGCTCGTGCCCGGCACCTGTGCGTTTCCGCCGCCACATCAAGCTGCCCAGGCTGCCGAGGGTGAGGGCCAAGCCGGTGGTGGGGCCTCCCGGCGGGGTCGGACCGCCCGAGCAATCCGGTGCCGCGGGTTCGTCCACGGTTCCATCGCAGTCGTTGTCCACCCCGTCGCCGGGAATTTCGGGTTCATACGGACTGACCATCGGGTCCGAGTCGTCACAGTCCTCGCACTGGTTCGCCCCGTCTCCATCCTCGTCGACCTGGTCACAAGGCACCGTCGGGTGGGTCAGCTCACTCACCATGGCCCAGAAAGACGGGTCCCCGTTTTCGTAGGTGAGTGCCCAGAATCCGACGCCCTGGATTCCCTGACCCACGGCCCATTCGATCTTGTCCGCCAGGCTCTCCTCGTCGTCGTACCAAAGCTGCGACGTGCCGCTCGGGAAGGCATAGGGCGTGTGGGTCACCTCGTCCCACATCCGACCGTAGGTCTGGCCCGTGGAGACTGCACTCGAATAGGTCAGCGCTGACCCGCTTCCGGTGGCTGTGCCCGGAACGCTGTTGTCTGTGGTGGGCCAAAGGTACCCGTAGAGAGGAAGGCCCAGCACGACCCGGTCGGCCGGTGCTCCCCAGGTGAGGTAGTCGTCCACTGTCCACTCGAGGCTGTAGACCGACCAGGGGTCCCCCCCGTACAGCGGGGCAATCGGTCCTGGATCCCCCCCGGCCCAGTGGTACCCGTACCCCATGATGAACATGCCGTCGCTCGCGAGACCCAGTTCGTCGTAGTCGTAAGCCCCGCTCCAGTCCACCGCCGGTGTGGCCAGATACACCTCGGGCAACGACGCCTTCAATTCGCGGATGAAGGTGACGAAGTCCGCCTTGTTCGCGGATGGTACACCCTCGAAGTCGATGTTGACGCCATCCGCACCATAGGCTTCCACCTGGGCCTGAATCTCGCTGACCGCACGGGCACGATGACCGGCAGAGCTGAGAACCGAGCCGATCACGTTGCTGTCCGTGCTGACAACGCAAAGATGAACCCGAACACCAACCGGATGCGCCAGGGCCACCGCCTCTTCCGCATAGGCCGTCCAGTTGCTCGTGTTGAGCAGGCCCCCGTCTGCATCGATGGACACACCGAACATGGCCAGATGGGTGAGGTACTCCATCGGCACCGTGGATAGATCGTCTCCCCACCAGGGCCAGTAGCCATACACGGTTACCGTGGGAGGCTCCGATACCTCCCGCAACGGCGTCCTCGAGGGTGGAAATGCGACTTCCCTCTTCCCAGGCGTCGCCGCATGCGCCTCGTAGGCCGCGCCGTGTACCCAGTGGTAGCTGCTCCCCGCGGGCACAGGGTGCAACGGCGGGTCAGCCCATGCCAGAGGGGCTCCCGTCATCACCACGGCAGCGAACGCGACAAAAAGCCCAACCCCGCGCTCGAACGGCGGGACCACGCTCCCAGGGTGCAACCAGGACACCGGAAAAGACCTGTCTCGTGTCAGCGGACGTTCCATGCCATACCTCATGCGCTTGACAGTGTTGCGAGGCGGTCCTCGCCCAGGGGCATCGTTTCACTCTATGCGGGTTTTGACATCCGGATCAAAGGATTTCGCGCCGATCGTGACCGAGGGGCGCCACCCACCCGGAAAATTGCGCAGGACCGGTGCCCCCTTGCGCAGACATACGAGAGGGGGAGGGGTCAGGTCGTGGACGTTTTCGGCTCGTCTTGCTCGGGGGGTTCGGCCGGAGCCCCGGTTTGGTCAGGAGTGGCGTCGGCCTCGTCTTGCGGAGCGTCGGCCGGAGTGTCAGCCTTTGCAGGAGTGGCGTCGGCCTCGTTCTGCGGAGCGCCGGCCGGAGCACCGGGTTCAGGTGGCGTTTTCGGTTCGTCGTCGGCAAGCGGCGAGGCCGGACTCGGCGCTTCTTTCACTGGGGCGTCTGGGCGATTCGCGGCTTGCTTCTTGTGTCCACGTGTTCGGCGTCGGCCTTCTCTCCGGGGTCGCTCGGACGGTTCATCTTCCAGTTCGACGAAGTCAGCGATGTCCCGTTGGTATGCCCCCTCGAGTTCGGTGGGGATCACCTCGCCGTGCTTTTTCTGGAACGACAGAAGGATGTCACGAGCCAGGTCGTACTTCCCTTTCAGCCCTCGATAAGCGCGGTCCAGGCTGTCGTACTTGCGTTGGAGGCGCCGATGGCTCTTTTCCGCCTCCACCATGCGTTCCAGGAGTTCGTGACCCCGTTTGTCCAGCAATTCGATCCGCTCATTGGCCTTTCGGACTTCCAGTTCGGCCATGTTCGCACGGCCCTGGGCTTCCCGCAATCGTTCCTCCACCTGTTCGATTCGAGCGGTCGCAGCGGCCAACGCCTTTTCCAGTTCCTCGGTTTCCGGGGAGGGCGACACCGGTGGCGTCTCCGGTTCAGTGGACGCGGGCTGAGGGGGTGGGGTCGGTCTGGGCTTCTCCTCGGTCGGTCTCGATTCGGGCTCGTTCTTGCCGGTGCGAGCCATGGCCAGTTCGACCTGGAGTCGTTCGATCTGGGTTCGCAGCGTTTTCACGTCCTCCTCGCGCCCTTTCAAGGAATTCTTGGTGCGCTGGAGCTGATTCCTGAGATCGTCGACCTGGGCCTGGAGGGCTCGGATCTGTGGAGAAGGCGGTCTGGCCTGGGGTTTTCGGCCTTCGTTCCGGGGTTTTTCCTCGGTCGGTCGAGCAGCAGTCAGGGACTCCTTGGGGACACCAGCCTTGGCCGCTGCTGCTTTCAGTGCCTGAACCTGTTCACGAAGGGCTGCCGCCTCCTGCTCGAGGCTCGCTCGAGTTTTCTGGTCGGCCTCCGCCGATTGCTCCAGGGAGCGAACCCGTTCTGCGAGCCGCGTGTGGAGGATAAAGTAATAGATGGCGACCACACCGGCGCCAATCATCAGGAGGAATTGCAGGTCGCTGAGGAATGCCATGAAGTGCGCCTCGGTTGAAGAAGATGTCGTTGAATAGCAGACATGGCATGTGTAGATACCCGACTGCCCGCGGAATGTCAATGACTCGAGAGTTGACCAGCGGTGCGGAGATCGGATAGAATTCTGTTTTCGCAGGCTACGGTGTCGGTTCGTCTGTGACTCCCGGACAGGGGTTGAGGAGACCGGTTCTGATGGGACCATCTGGGTGGGTGCTCGAGGCAGTAGAAGGACACTACAGCGGCAGGCGCTTTCGCGTGACCGAGCGGGGACTTACTTTCGGTCGAGAGGCGGACAACGACCTCATCTTGATGGATGACAACATCTCTCGCCATCATGCGTTGGTGCGCATTTCCGGGGAGCACCCGGTGCTGGAGGACCGAAACAGTCGGAACGGCACGTTTGTCAACAATCAGCGGGTGTCACGGATAAGACTCAGGGAGGGGGACCGAATTGCCGTTGGGACACACCTTTTCGTGATACGTCAGTTGGCGGAGGGGGAAGAGGCCCCGGACGATGAGGATCTCGAGCGTACCGTGGTGGCCCGCCCCACGCCTGCCCAGCTTCGTCGAACGCAGGCGGTGCAGGTGTTTTCTCCGGCAGCGCGCGCCTATGAGGAGGCGAGGAGGAGCCGGGAAAACCTGGCTGCGTCCCCTGCCTCACCTGCGGGGTCTTCCAGGGTCACCTTCGAGGATGCTCCCGGGGGACCCGAGGATTCCGCGGGCGGTCCCATTCTGGGAGGCGCCGCCGCGCCGAGTGGTGACAGCCGGTCGCCCGCGTCGGATCAGGGCCTGACTCTCGAACCCCATGTCTCCGCTCCTGCACCATCCGCACCGGCCCCACCGGCCCCACCGGTCGCTCCACAGGGACCGTTGGAACCGCCTCCGCCGGAAACGGCTGCGGCACCCGGGGCCGTCGAACCAATTTCAACACCGGAATTGCCTTCTGCGTCAGACGCTGCACCTGTCCCCCCGGACACCTCGGACCTCGCCGATTTCGATCCCATGCCGAAGCCCGCTGTGCAGGACCGGTCGGGCACGCGCAAGTTGGCCGTTGTCGGAGGAGGAACCGCTGCCGCACTCATCCTGGCCATGGCCCTGTATTCTCAGCTCGCCTCCACTCCGGACACCACACCCGTCGCAGCCCAGCCCACGCCTGCGCCGGTGGTGTCGGCGTCCAAGAACGACACCGCCGCCATGTTCCAGTGGAAGGATGGCGACGCCGACGCGCCCAAACCCAGGGTGGGGCTCACCGAGGAAGAGAAAGCCCTCCCCAAGGAAGAGCGGGTTTCCCTGGCCAACGAGCATTTCGACCAGGGCGAGCGGTACATGGAGTCGGACAAACTGATGGCCGCTCTCGAAGAATTCGAGAAGGCACTTGCGCTCAATCCCGAATGCAAGGTATGTGTGATTCGTATCTCCAAGGTCGAGGCCGAGATTCGCAGGGAGATCGAGAAATACAAGAGTGATGCCCTTCGCTCCTATCAGGCGATGGAGTATGACAAGGCCAAGCGCTACTGGGAGATGGTCCTGGAACTCGAGCGTGATCCCGCTGGACGTCGTGTTGCGATGGACGGGTTGAAGAAGGCCATTGTTCAGTTGAAGCAACAGTCCTACAGGTGAAAGACGTGTTTGAGATTGTTGTATACAAAGACGGTTTCGAGCAGGGCCGATACTCCCTCACCGCGGGCCAGGTGACCATCGGGCGCGCGGAGGGGAACGAGGTCCTGCTGCGCGCGGACAGTGTGTCTCGTCGGCATGCGGCGTTGACGATCGTCGGAAGCCAGTTGTTCCTCGAGGATCTGGGAAGCGGGAACGGGACGTTTGTCAACGGTCAGCGGATCACGACGCGGGTGGAAGTGGCGGATGGGGCGGAGATTCAGATCACGCCGTTTGTTCTGAAAGTGGAGCGGGTGGGGGCGGCCTCCACCACGGTTCCGGTACCGGGGCCTGATGTGCGGACGCAGTTGATCGACTCGTCCGCGGCTCCTCCTTCTGGGGCAGGGCCTTCCGGGGAGGGGGATCGGACCGGGGCTCGTTTGATACTCCGGCGGGGCGAGGCTGACAAGTCGACCTACATGCTGACGCGGCGGGACATGACGATTGGTCGGTCGGAGGACCGGGACATCGTTTTGACCGATCCGGCGAGTTCACGACGGCATGCCACGCTTTCTTTTGCCGGGGATCATTACTATGTTCGGGACGAGGGCAGTGCCAACGGTCTGGTGGTGAACAATCAGCCCACGCGGGAGGCGGCGCTGCGTCACGGGGATCGGCTCATCATCGGTGAGACGGAGTTCGAGTTGATCTGGCCGGAGCAGGCCGCGTCGGCGTCGGTCCCTGCTGCATCTGGCCCGGTCGACCCCGGTCCTGCTGTGCAGGAGCTTCCCACTCAGGCCATGCCCGTGCAACCTCCTCCAGCGCAACCGCCGCCTGCTGCGGTTCAGCCGCCTGCTGCGGTTCAGCCGCCTGCGGGGGGGGCTCCGGATCCGTATGGTGCGGTGGATCCCTATTCGGAGACCGGGATCATGCCGTCCTACGACGCGATGAGCGGCCAGGCGGCCTATGGAGGTGGGACTGCTGCCCCGGGCTACGCGGGTCAAGGGGGATACGGGGTCGAGTTGGGGGTGACGCCGGTCAAGAAACGCAACCCGTTGCGGCTCGTGGCTGTGGCCATCGTCACCATCCTGGTGCTGGCCATTGTCATCAAGGTGGCGTCCAACAAGGGGGGAGGCGAGGCGACCGGGACGCGCGCTGCAGTGCTGGACCCGTGTGAGAACGTGGGGGAAACGTGCCCGGACCCGAACGACCAGATTTGCCTGAACTGTTTGAACAAGCGGGCGCGGCTGAACCGGGGTCGGGAATTGTTCGCCCAGAAGGAGTTCGGTCAGGCGATTCAAGAGTTCCAGCGGGTATTGCAGGACATCGATCCTCTGGATCAGGTTGCGCGCCAGTTGCGTTACGTGAGCTATGAATTCTGGGTTGTGACGGCACTGGAACGCACGGTGCGAGATCGGTCTCAGACCGTGGCCCAGAAGCTCGAAAAGATGCGTTCGGATTTCGAGCGGGGACAGAGTCTGGTGGACCGGTATGGCAGGTCCTACAGCAAATCCACCCCCGAGTCGGTGCTGGCTCGGGCGCGTGCCCGGCTCAATGAGGCAGTCAGCCTGTTCAACGACATCTTGAAGACCAACATCGACGACGCCGAGGCGGATGCGATCAAAAAGGAAGCGGAGAAGTTGCGCACCAAGGCGCTCAATGCGTCCTACCGGATCAGCATCGTGAAGAAGGCGAGCGCGGAGGAAGCGTTCATCCAAGAGGTGAATGACATCTTCAACCGTGGCATGACAGCCAAGGCGAACGGCAACCTGACCCGGGCCCAGTCCCTGTTCAAGGAAGTGCTCAACAAGGATCCGGAGGACAAGAGCGGCAAGTGCGGCGCGGCCCGGCAGGAGTTGGCATCCATCAATCGAGCCATGAAAGAGCGGGCGCGGCCTTTGTACAACCAGGCGCTCACCTTGATGCGGAACGAGCAGTGGATCGAAGCGCGGCAGAAGCTTCAGCAGGCCTTGAAGATCGATCCGGAATTCGCCGAGGCCCAGGGCAAGTACATCGACGCCAATCGCGAGTGCTTGAAGCGGGCCGAGAGCCTCTATCGGGAGGCGAAGGTCCAGTACAACATCGGGCAGTACGGGCAGGCGGAAAAGCTGTTGAACCAGGCCTTGAAGTACGCACCGGATCCGTCCACCAAGGTCAACCAGAAGGCGCGAGAGATGCTCAAGAAGATCGCGAAACTGTGACCCGAATCCGGACGCGCCGTCCCCTCATCGGATCGACTTCCGAATTTTCCTCCGCCTGAACTCGTCTCTTCCCACGAACCCTTCCCGCCGGCCGCTCGGCCCGTCCGGGGAAGCAGGGAGCCTGATTCATGATGTTCGCCGGGAAATACGTCCTCGGGGAAAAACTGGGCGAAGGCGCCATGGGCGTGGTCTATCGTGCCCGACATGCCCAGTTGGACATCGACCTGGCGGTCAAGGTCCTCCATCCCCGCTACGCGACCGATCCCACCTTTCGAGCCCGTTTTTTGCGCGAGGCTCGAGTCGCTCATGCCTTTGTCCATCCCCGGGCGGTCATCCTTCGGGACTTCGGCGTCACCGAGGACGACCGACCCTACCTCACCATGGACCTCTGTCCCGGTCGGCCACTCTCTGCCATCCTCGAGGAGGTGGGTAGGCTGCCTCCCCGCAGGGCCGTGCACATCGCCGCCCAGGTCGCGGAAGTTCTGCACGAGGCTCACGCCCACGGTATCCTGCACCGGGACATCAAGCCGGACAACATCATGGTCGATGATTCCGAGGAACAGGATCAGGTCAAGGTGATGGACTTCGGAATCGCCAAAATGATGGCCGGAGATTCCCGCGACACCGACCTGACCCGAGGCAACGCCATCGGCACACCGCTCTACATGAGTCCGGAGCAGGCAGCAGGAGAACCCATCGACGGGCGATCGGACCTCTACTCGTTGGGAGTCGTTCTCTATCAATGTGTGGCTGGCCAACCACCGTTCAGCGCCGAGTCGGTTCACGCCCTCCTGATGAAGCACCTCACCCAGCCGCCGCCCCCCTTGCCCGACGACATGCCCGACCTTGCGGACGGACGCCTCGAGGCCATCCTGAACAAGGCCCTGGCCAAGGACCCTGCCGACCGCTTTCCCTCGGCCGGGGTCATGCTGGAGGCCTTGCGGGCGTTTCTGGACCACGATGACACCACCCTCGAACGGGCGGTGGGAAAAACCGTTCGCGAGGACTCGACTGCGGCGGCCACACGAACCCCCATTCATCGGCCTGCGACCTGGTCACCCGGGGAAATCCGCGTGACCGGCCACTCCGGGAGTCTGGACAGCGGCGAGTACGACCAGGTTCCTCCCACCCTCGCGGCCATCCGGCCGGTGGAGGAGACACCGGACAGGACGGACGGCACCGGGTCCCCGCCCCCTCTCGTTTCCAGAGTGTCTCCGGCCCTGGAGGTTGCCGACACGTTGAGCGGCCTGGAAAAGCGGGGTGGGGGAAGCGCGGGCGGGGCGATAGCCGAGACCGAGAGCAGGCCCGGCTCCGGAGGCGGGTTGGCGGACCCTGCCGAACTCGAGGCCGAGCGTGGGCTGGTTCGGGAGGAACAGGAAAAGGGAGGGGCGGGCGCGGATTCGGAGTGCGAGACACCATCTCGTGACAACCAGGAACCAGACGAAACCCTCCGCAAGTCGGCGCGGCCGCGGGTCCGGCGGTGGCTGGCCGTGGCGCTCCTGCTCCTCCTTCTGGGATGGTCCGTGGTCGGTCTGGCCCGGTGGGCAGTGGCCGGGTTGTTGCCCGGGGCTTTTCAAACCGTGCTCGAGGAGAACCCAGGACTTGCCACTGCACTCGACAATCTGCTCGCCCTGGGGTTCCTCGGGCCTGGAAAGGCGGACCGGGACGATTCCTTGCCAGGAGCGCCGACTTCCACTGGAACAGCAGCACCGTCTTCCGACCGGAGCGGCGAGGAGACCGATGTGGCTGCTCACCGCACCTCCGGGTCGTCCGGCTCTGAACCGACGCCTGTGTCGGGGCCGGCGGCGGGCCGGGATGAACGTTCGGCCACCAGGACCCGGCGCAAGGACGGTCCATCAGCCGTTCCGGTCGCCCACGCCAGCTCGAGCAAGCATAAACCCATAGTGATCGACACGGACAAGGCAGGGCGGGAGGTCGTGGTCGGGGGCCGCGAGGTGATCCTGGAAGGCCGTTTTCCAGGCGAAATCCATCGGGTCGAAGTGCAGGGGCGGGAGGTGTCGGTCCAGGATGGCCGTTTCGAGGCGCCACTTCAGCTCCCCGAAGGTGCCACCCGAGTCACCATCACCGGATTCGGGCGGACCTTGTCCGAGACCCGGGTGCTCGACGTGGTGGTGGACACCCGACCTCCTCGGCTGGTGCTCGAACGCCCGGCCAACGGGATCTACCTGCGGTTGCCGCGAGTTCCGGTGACAGGGACGCTGGAGGAACCGAACCTCGAGGATGTTCGAGTCAATGGGCGGCCGGTCCGGGTTCGTGGCAAGCGCGTCCTGGGTTCCTGCCCGTTGAAGCCGGGGAAAAACGTGGTGGAGGTTGTGGCCACCGACCGTGCAGGGAACCGGACCGTGGAGCGTCGCGTCGTCTACTTCAACACCTCGCGGACCGCGCCGTGAGCCGTTCCGCTCAATTGTCCTGGGAGGGGGTCTTGCCCGTGGTGGCTCTCACGAGGACTTTCGCCACCTCCAGCCCGGAGGCCAGGTCCGAAAACTCCCCGTCGAGTTGGCGGGAGTAGAGGTCGCGCAGGAGTGCACCCACGGTTGGACCCGGCTCCACCCCGAGTTCCAGCAGGTGGCGCCCGGACAGGATCGGTCTGGGCCGCCCATCCGTTACCTGCAGTGCCTCGGCCCGCTCGAGCAGCCAGGTGACGGCCGGGCACGCGCCGCGGCGGGCTTCATCCGACGTGCGACCCAGCAGGTCGGCTCGAGCCACCCGGGCCAGGAGACCGATACGCACGCGCGCAGACAGCTTGCGGATGGTCCGGTCCGGTACCCGTTGCTGGAAGAAAGCGGTGGGGGCCAGGTGGTAGTGCACGAGTCGACAGACGTCCTCGATCAAGTCCTTCTCGTTGGTCAGCCGGCCCATCACCTGTCCGGCCAGCTTGCTTCCCACCCGTTCGTGTCCGTGGGTATGGATCCGACCGGATGGGGTCACCTGGGTGGTGGCGGGCTTGCCCAGGTCGTGAAACAGGACGGCGAGGCCCACGCGCAGATCGTCCGCATCCAGCCCGGTCCGCTCCTTGCCCGCCACGTCGGAAGCCAGGCAAGTGTGTGTCCAGACGTCGCCTTCCGGGTGCCAGATGGGGTCTTGAGGACACCCTTTCAGGGCCTCGAGTTCCGGCCACAGGGACGCCACGATCCCCATGTGCATGGCCAGGTCCAGACCAAATCCAATGCGTCGTCCTTCCAGGAGGAGGCGCTTCAGTTCGCCGAAAATGCGTTCCCGGGGCGCTTCTTGAAGCCGCGGGGCCAGTATTCTGCACAGATTCCGTGTTTCAGGCGTCGGTTCCAGGGGAAACCGGGCGGCGAAACGAACGGCCCGGAGCGCCCGGACAGGGTCCTCGACAAAAGTATCAGGCGCCACGGCCCGGAGCAGGCCGGCTTCCAGGTCCGCCACCCCACCCGTTGGATCGTAGAGCGTCCCATCCAGGGGATCCCAGGCCAGGGCGTTCACCGTGAAGTCCCGGCGTCGAGCAGCCTCGGCCAGGGTCATGTGCGGGTCGCTCGCCTGAAATCCTGCCCGCCCCCCTGGGGAGCGTCGCCGAGGGATGGACACGTCCAGTGGCCCCACCTTGAGCACCCCAAAAAAACGGCCCACCAGGTGTGTTCGGGCGAACTGTTCCGCAATCTGCTGCAATTGAGCCGGTGGTATCCCAAAGACCTCGAGATCTGCGTCCCCCGGCCTCTCACCCATCAGGGCGTCCCGAACACATCCACCGACCACCAGGCCGCGTCCCCCGGCTCGAGACACCGCTTCAGCAAGAGAGCGGACCAGTTCTTCGTGCGGGATCGGAATGTGCAGGGGGCCCCTTGGGTGCGGGACCGGAAATTGCTCCGGGCGAGTTCCCACTCGGTTGCCTCCATGTTGCTTGCTCGAGCACGCCCGGAACAAGATGGCCCGGGCTGCCCACACTGTACCCGTGCGTGGCCAGGTTGGCAACGTTCGCGAGAATCGGGTTGACCCGGTCTCCGATTTCGGCTATTTCTTTCCTTTCCAAACGGTCTTTGGTGTATCCTCTTTGCCGAAGCCGGGTTCCTCCCGGGGGGCTCGTCGCTCCACGGTGGCAGACAGCAGGCGCGGTGTTCAGCCGCCGAGGGGGCTCCGTGCCCGGGCGGACGAGGCGCGCTGTTCCCGGTCGTCCAGCGAGGAGGAGACTGGGCGCCGGGGCGTCGCCGATTTCGGTTCGCACCTTCCTGATACCGGTTCCCGCATCCGGTCGGGCCAACAAAAAGCAACGAGAGGGAATCCCCATGGTAACACCATCCGAATTCCGCAAAGGTCTCAAGGTCGTCATGGACGGCCAGCCCTACGTCATCGTGGAGTACCAGTTTGTCAAGCCGGGAAAGGGCGTGGCCTTCACCCGGACGCGGTTCAAGAACCTGATCACGGGCAACGTGATCGATGTGAACGTCCGCTCCGGAGAAAAGCTGGCGTTGGCCAACACCGAGGAAGTGGAGATGTCCTTCCTCTACAAGGACGGCGACCAGTACACGTTCATGAACAACGAGACCTACGAGCAGATTCAGCTTGACAAGGATGACCTCGGAGACGCCATCAAGTACCTCACCGAGAACATGGTGGTCCAGGTCCTGCTCTACAACGGAAAACCCATCGGGATCGACGTGCCCAATTTCGTTACGCTCGAGGTCACGCACTGCGAGCCTGGTATCAAGGGGGACACGGCCACCGGCGCCACCAAGCCCGCCACCCTGAGCACCGGCGCCACTGTCCTCGTCCCGCTGTTCGTCGAGCAGGGCGACTGGATCAAGGTGGACACCCGCACGCATACCTATCTCGAGCGTATCAAGAAGTAGCCCGTGTGCGACCACTGGAACGCATTTCAAGCGGCGCGTCGGCAGGGGCTGCGGCTCTATCCCGCCCGTTGTACTCGAACGCACCTGGTCGAGGAGATCCGAATCGACCCGCCGGGCACACCGTCCGGTGCCCAACGAATCGTACTCGCCGGCCGGGTGACAGCGGTTGGAGACAGCGGATTTCGACTTGCCGACGCATCGGGCAGCGTCTGGCTCCAGGTGCCGAGGCAAGGGAACGGTGCGACCCCGGGCCCGGAGGGGCTGACCGTGCCCGCACCCATTGCGGCGCAAGGCGTCGATACTTCAGCCGGTGAGGATGGACCGGACATGCTGGCCCCGGAAACGCTCTTGCCGCTGCTTGTTCCAGGGGACGTGGTCCAGGCCGAGGTGGAAGTACCGGGAGAACCCTGGTGGGTTCGGCGGCTGGGTATGCTTGCCAAGGCCCGTAGGCCAGCCCCGTGGCTGTTGTCCACACCGACCCAGGGCGGCCCCGGAGGAGGCGCCACCCTCGATACTCTGGTTCACCGCGCGCAGATCCTACGTGCGATTCGCTCGTTTTTCGACACCAACGGGTTTCTGGAGGTCGAGACGCCGATCATGGCCCGCCACCCGGGCATGGAACCACACATCGACCTGTTCGAATCCCGGTACCGGCCGGACCCAACGCTCCCGGGCACGCCTGTCTTTCTGCTTTCATCGCCCGAGTATGCCATGAAGCGGCTGGTCGCAGCGGGCGTCGAGCGGGTGTACCAGGTTTCCCGGGTATTTCGCAACGGAGAACTCGGGCCGTTTCACAATCCCGAGTTCACATTGCTCGAATGGTATCGAGCGTTCGCATCTTTTGTGGAAATTCAGGCGGACTTGGAGCGGCTCGTGCAGTTCATTGCTGACCGCTTGCGCCTGGGAGGCGCCATTCGGTGGCAGGGGCATACGGTCAGCCTTGCCTCACCGTGGCCTCGAATCACCGTGCGCGAGGCTGTTTCAGAAGCCACAGGACTCGATCTGGCGTCCCTGGGGGATGACCAGGATCTCGTGCCGGCCTGCCGCAGGATCGGCGTGGATGTGCCATCCAACGCCACCTGGGACGAGGCCTTCTCCAGGCTTCTGGCCGACCGGGTGGAGCCGACCCTGGGCCTCGAGCGCCCCGTATTCCTGATGGACTATCCTGCAAGGCTCGCCGCCCTGGCCAAGGTACGTCACGACTCCTATCCAGTCGCAGAACGATTCGAACTCTACGTGGCAGGCATGGAGGTGGCCAATGCCTACACCGAACTCAATGACCCGGACGTTCAGCGAGAACGATTCCTCCAGGAACGCGCCATGCGCCGGCGCATGGGAGCGCCAGCGTTCGATTTCGACCCAGACTATCTCGAGACGCTCGAATCCGGCCTCCCGCCCTGCGGTGGGATCGCCCTCGGCGTGGACCGACTGATCATGCTCCTGCTCGACCTCCCCGATGTGCGGAAGGCCATGGCCTTTCCTTTCTCTGCCAGCACTGGATAGCCGATTCGCGGGCTCACAGGGGCAGCCTTTCGGTACCCTACCGGTCCGGTGAGCCCTCCAGTCGCGACAGTTCCTGCTGGAGACGGCGTCGCCGCACCGCCATCCAGGCCCGGTAGCCTCCGAAAATGGCGGTGGGAATCGCGAAGGCAAGCACTAGGTGACTGGTGACCGTCATGGCGTCTACTCCTGCACCACATATTCGAAAACGAGAAACGACCCGATGATGAACACGGCGTCGAACGCTATCAGGAACTTCACCCAAAATGCAATGGCGCTGAATCCGCCCCCTTCGAGCACGGCCCCAGTACACTTGACTACTGCCACCAGGATGGGAGCAGCCAGTGGAATGAGGAGTACGGGAAGCAGCACTTCCTGGAACCGCGTTTGCGCTGCGATGGCCGAGAACAAGGTCCCCACGGCCACGTACCCGACGGAGCCAAGAAATGTGACAAGGATAAACAATCCAAGACCTTGAGCAAACGACACGTTGAAAAACAGGATGCACAGAGCGACAATCAGTGCCTCGATTGCCAGAAGAAAGAGAAGGTTGGTGATCATTTTGCCCAGGTAGACAGCGCCACGGTCCACCGGGGTGAGCAGGAGACCTTGAAGACAGCCCTCCTCACGTTCCTGCGCCATTGCGCGGTTCATACCAAGAATGCCCGCGAACACGAACGCCACCCAGAGGATCCCTGGAGCCAGCCGTTGGAAACTCACCGTCCCGGGGGGAAACGAGAAGGCAAACACGATGAGCACCAGCACGCCCAACACACCCATGGCAGTCACCAATTCGTGGGTGCGCCACTCCGTGCGCAGTTCCTTGCCCACCATGGTGCGAATGTCTCGAGCGAGCTTCACGTGCGCACCTCTCGAGTCAGTTCCAGATACCGTTCCCTGAACGTGCCCAGGTCGAGATCCGCCACCGGCGCCTCGTACACGATACGTCCGGCAACCTGGACAGCAACCCGATGGCTCAGCTCCAGTCCTTGTTCCAGATTGTGCGTGGTGAGCACCAGCGTCCGCGTCCCGTCTGCAAGTTCGCGGAGCAAGCGTGTGAATCGGTCCGACGCCTGCGTGTCCAATCCAGTGTAGGGCTCGTCCAGCAGCAGAATCGGCGGGTCGTGCAAGATGGCTCGAGCAATCGCCAACCGCTGGGCCATCCCTCTCGAGTAGGTCTGGACCGGTGCGTCCGCTCGGGAGGTCAGAGCCACCCGGTCCAGAACCGCCTCGATGCGAGCCTGCGGGTCGGGTACATCGAACAGTCGTGCGAAAAACGCCAGATTCTCGCGACCGGTCAGGGAAGGGTAGAGCATGGTCAGGTGTGAGATGACTCCAACTTTGCGCCGAAGATCCGCTCCGTAGTCCTCCACCAGACGCCCCTCGACACGAATCTCCCCGGCCGTGGGACGCACCAGTTGGGCAAGAATCCGAATCAGGGTCGTCTTCCCTGCACCGTTCGGACCGAACAGGGTCAGGAGTTGCCCGCGAAACACCCGAAGGTCAATCCCCTCGAGCGCCCACCGGTGCCCGAATCGCTTCCTGACGCCGGTCAATTCGATGACCGGAACGTTTTCTGGCTGTTCCATGGACCGCCACCGTCACTTCGTCCGTTGCTTGACCCGGGCTCCACAGTAGGCACAGAACCGGTCCGCTCCATCCAGGGGCTTCCCACACTGGGTGCAGAAACGGGGGATGTCCTCGTCATCCTCGGTCCCTTGCGCCCCACCCCCGGTCTCCAGCCGGTCGAGCGCTTCCATCGCCTTCATCGCGGCCTGCTTGTGCTCGGCCCGAAGCCGGTGGTAGTCTTTTTCGTCGAGTTTGCCGCTTTCGAAGTCAAAATCCAGGTCGGCTGCAGCCAACAAATGGCGGTCCCGTTCCTGTTCCAGAATCCGGCGCCGGGACTCGAGGTCCGTGGCGCGGGAAGGGAGCGGGGAGGGTGAGCGGCGCAGGAGGGGCCAGCCCACAAACGCACTCAATCCCACTGCCATCAACAAGGCGACCACGAAAGTCGTGCTTCCCCCGCCAGTACGAGTGCTGTCCCCACCGCTCTGAGTTCCTGCGGCTTCCACGCGGAAGGTGAGCGCTTCCCCTGGAGCGAACGGACCGCCGTGGTAGCGCAGGAATTCCGTGCCGCGCATCTCGAGCCGCTCTGCCGTACCCAGCACCGGACTGTTGATCTGCAGGGATGACTTTCGAACGAAGATGTCGAAGGCGTCAATGGGCATATCCATCTGGCGTTGGAACGTCCATCCAGTTGCAGGGGAGACGTAGTAGGAAACGAGCACCTGGTTGGTATCCGGAAAAATGGGGCCACCGTAGTAAAGGATCCCATTGCCCAGGGAGACCAGGTCTGTTTGGAGTCCCTGGACCGACTCGAGTCTGGAGACGCCGGACGGTAGGTTGAGGACCAGAGTCACGGTGCCTTCGGCGCTACCCACCAGTGTGCGTTTTTCCGGGTTCTCCAGCATCAGCATCTCGGTAACCAGCACCCGACCGTTCTGGTCGTCCACATCGAGGATCACGTGCATGCCCGAAACGCGGCACTTGCCCGGTGCCGGTCCCGAGGGATAAACCGGGATCGACACCTCAACTCGAGACTTCTCGTCAGGAAAGGTCACGGGAGAAGTGGCGTACCGCGCTCCCTGGAAAATCACGCTGGCAAAATAGGCCGTGGTACCACCCGTGGCAAGACGCTCGAACGTGAATTCTCCCTCCCCGTCGGTCTGCGTCCGCCGCTCGTCCACCACCTTGCCATCCTGCACCACGCCCAGCAGTACCTCGAGACCCTCGATGACCGCCTCGGTAGCGCCTCGCACCTCCACGTGACCCTCGAGCACGCCGTCTCCAGATGTCGAGGCGGCTGCATTCGTCCCGCCGGTGTCAAACAACGACTCGAGGCCGGCCACGGTCGCCGCCGGCGGTGCTTCGCCCGGAAGCGCAGCAGCAGAGGCCGCCGGTCCCGGCTCCTGTTCGGCCTTTGCAGCCTGCCCGGCAGACTTCTTCATGCCCGGGTAGGCCAGTCCGCGCGAACCCACTCCGAGCAAACACAATGCCAGGGTGAGCATGCCAACTCGTATCCAGGAATGCCTCATTTTGCCCCCCGCCGCTCCGCAACCGTCGGCCCCATGGCCACCAAGGTCCCCAGCACCAGCAGGCCGCTCCCAAGCCAGACCCACGCCACCAGGGGGTTGATCTTGATTTTCACCACCGCCGTCCCGTCTTCCTCGAGAGACACCAGGATGAGGTAGAGGTCCTCGAGCAACGTGGACCGGATAGCAACCTCGGTGGTGTTCTGTTCTTCCCGGAAGTAGAATCGTCGTTGGAGTCCATAAGAGCCAACCTTACGTCCGTCGCGGGATACGTCCATGGTGAGTTCCACCCCGGCAAAGGTGGCGCGCGAGATGTCCTTTTGCCCCGAATAGGTGAGGTCGTAGTGGCCGGCGTGTATGGTCTCACCCGGCTTCACCACATGTTGCGACTCCGTGTTGAACGCATTGCCCGCAAACCCCACGAACATGGCAACCACGCCCAGATGCACCAGGTACCCCCCGTATCGGCGACCGTTGACCCGGAGCAGATCCAGCAGTGCTCGAACGTATCCCACGCCCCGGTGCTTACGCCGCGCCCGCGCGCCCTTGTGGAATTCCATCGCGACCACAGCGGTGACGAATGCGCCCGACCAGACAGTCAACAGCGCGTACCGGTGAGGGGCAATCTCGATCGGGTCAAACCCCCAACGGAGGTAGGCAATCAGCACGAATACCCCCGTGAGCACGACCGAGATTACAATGGGAGCCGCAAAGTTCCGCTTCAGGTTCGCCGCCGTCGCCTTTCTCCAGGCAATGGCGGGACAGATCCCGGTAAGGATCAAGATCAGGATACCCAGCGGGATGTTCAGAGTATTGAAATAGGGGCCTCGGAACGTGGTGGCCACACCGGTGAGTGCTCTGGAGATCGGTTCTCCAAACGTTCCCACAAGCATGACTACGAGTACCGCAATCAGTAACCAGTTGTTGTAGACGAAGCTGGCTTCCTTGCTCAGGATCCCGTCGATCTCCGCACGGCCCTTCAGCGCAGGGATGCGCATGAAGAAGGGGACCAGAAAATAGATCAGGATCACGCCCATGAAGGCGACGAAAAACCACCCGATCGAAGATGCTGCAAAGCTGTGAACGCTCTGTACGAATCCGGAACGGGTGAGGAACGTACCCAGGATGGACAGGAAGAAGGTGAGGAACACGAGGATCATGTTCCAGATCTTGAGCATGTTCCGTCGTTCCTGGAGCATGGCGGAGTGGAGGAACGCCGTGGCGGTCAACCAGGGGAGAAGCGACGCATTTTCGACCGGGTCCCATGCCCAGTATCCGCCCCAGCCGAGTTCGACGTAGGCCCACCAGGCGCCGAGCATGATACCGATGGAAAGGAAGAGCCATGCGAGCAAGGTGAGACGGCGGGTGACCCGCAGCCATGCGTCGTCGAGTCGGTTGGTGATCAGGGCGGCCATGGCGAAAGCGAATGGGATGGCGCAGCCGACGTAGCCAAGGTAGAGGGTGGGCGGGTGGAAGGCCATGCCGGGGTTCTGGAGCTGGGGGTTCATTCCGCGCCCGTCAGCGGGGATGAATCCTGGAACCATTTCGAATGGTCCAGAAACGAAGATCTGGATGAAGAGGAAGAACGCCTGGACTCCGGAAAGCGTCACGATGACCCACGGAATGAGTTCCTGGACGCGGTCGCGGTTGCGGTACACGGCAAAGGAGGTGAACCCGGCGAGCACCAGGGACCAGAAGGTGAGGGAACCTTCCATTCCGGCCCACAACCCGGTCGCTGCATAGAGTCGGGGCAATACGCGGCTGGAATGACCTGCCACGTACTTGAGCGAGAAGTCGTTGGTCAGGAACGCGTGGACGAGCAATCCCGCGGCCACCAACAAAATCAGGAAAGTCGCATGGGTGGCCCGGACCGCGCTTTCATGGAGACGCGCTTCGCGTGTGCGAACCCCGGCCACGGCTGCAGCCCCCGCGTAGATGGTCAGTATCAAGGCGAACCAGAGCAGGTAGTACCCCAGATGGGCATTCATCAGGCAACTCGTGTTCCAGCGTGTGAACGTTGTGGGGAGGCCGTCAGGCCGCTGCAATCATTGCGAAGACCCGCCCGGCGTCCCCTCTGCGGCTTCGTACTTGGTGGGACACTTGGTCATCAGGGTCTCTGCCACGAATACACCGTCTGCACCGAATCGGCCTTCGACGACGACGTTGGCATTGTCCTTGAACAGGTCGGAAACGTCAAGTCGTGTAAGAACGACCGGAATCGAATGGGTGCCGTCCGTGAGGTCGAACCGGATTTCCATCCGTTTCAGGTCCCGCTCTATCGTTCCAGGAGCCACCATGCCATTGAGGCGGAGTCCCTGCCCCGGCTCGATGCTCCCTTGTTGTCGAGCTTGCTCGAACTCGTCCAGCGTGTGGTAGTACTGGAGTGCGCCAATACCTTGGTCCACCACGGACACCAGAAATCCGGCGAACACCAAAAGGATCAACACGCCGCCGATTACCATGCGTTTCTTGCGAGCCATGGGTACGCTCCTTTGCCTCACCGCACGTCCAGGACACTCGTACGGCCTCGTGCTCGTCGTGTCCATATATTAGTCCGGGAGGTCTGCTTGTCAAATGCCCTCCCTCGCTCAGCACCACCTCAGGAGACCGGACACACAGACCCGAGCCCCCCATCGCAGAACCCCATCCTGGCCCCACCGTGCGCTTTTGCGGTACGGTGGGATCGTTTTCGCCTTGACCCCGGCCACCGCTTCGTTAAAACTACCCGAATGACTTCTTGAAGCCATGACCAGACTCCAGTTCTCCGGGGGATGGGGGCCTGGCATGGGACCAGAAGAACCCTTGCCGGCGTGGGCCGGACATCTTCACCCCCCGACCCCGGATACCTTGCGGCATGTCGCGCCGATCGCCTACCCGCGAAACCGGGTGACACGACGTGGTGTCGCTTCCAAACCCGGTCGCTCCCGGCAGACATGTTACAACTTCAAACACCTTCGAGTGGAGGACTCTCATGCTGGAACGAAACAAAGGCGTCGATATCGTGACGGAACTCGGCGGCATCCGCACGCTCGACCAGGCCAGAAACCTGTTCCGGGAAAAGATGGATGACCGGCACTTCGCCCGGATCAATCAGATCACCGTCGAAGACGCACTCCTCAAGATCGCCAACGCCATTGCTTTGTGTGAGCCTGACAATGTGTTCGTCAATACAGGCTCCACCGCAGACAAGCAATTCCTGCGAAGGCTCGCCCTCGAGCGCGGCGAAGAAGAGAAGCTCCCGATGAAGGATCACACCATCCACTTCGATCTCAAGGAGGAGCAGGGCCGCATCGTGGACCGGACTTTCTACATCGTGAATGAGGACGAGGCGGTCAGCTCCCTTGCCAAGAGCATGGTACGCGCCAGGGCCATGGAGGAGATCCGTGAGCGGATGAGCGGTATCATGAAAGGCCGCACGATGATTGTCGGTTTTTATGTCCGCGGTCCTGCGGGTGCCCCGGTTTCGAACCCCGCAATCGAGATCACCAGTTCGGCCTATGTGTGCCACAGCGCGGAGATTCTGTATCGGAACGCGTTCACGGACTTCAATTATGAAGTGAAGAATACGGGGCATTTTTACACCAACATCCACAGCGAGGGCGAAAATCGGCCCGAGGACCTCCCCAACGCCCGCGTGTTCATGGACCGGAGCCACTGGACCACGTACTCGATGCTCTGCACCTACGCCGGGAACACCCTGCTCATGAAGAAGGGCAACCACCGCTTCTCCGTGGACAAGGCAGTCTATCTCAATCGCGGGAAGGAGCTGTCCGAGCACATGTTCATCACCGGGATCGAGGGACCTGGCGGACGGGTCACCTGGTTCGCAGGAGCCGCGCCGAGCGGCTGTGGCAAGACCACCACGGCCATGGCCGGGGACCACTTCGTCGGAGACGACCTGGCCCAGATGTGGATCGCCGACGATGGTACCGTGCGTTCCGTCAATCCCGAGGCCGGGATCTTCGGAATCGTTCAGGATGTCAACTGGGAAGGCGACCCGCACCTCATGGACCTGCTCCGCAACCAGCGCACCGAGGTGATCTGGTCGAACGTGCTGATCGACGACAACGGCGTGCCCCGCTGGACCGGTGACGGCGAAGAGGAACCGGAGCACGGACGCAACTTCCAGGGCGAGTGGACCCGCGGGATGACCGACGCGGATGGCAAGCCGGTCCCCATGTCTCATCCCAACGCCCGGTGCACCGTTTCCGCCAGCGCACTCAAGAACTACTCGCCTGAGAACGAAAATCCCGAAGGCGTCATTACCCGGGTCATCACCTACAGCGGTCGCGACAGCGACACGATGCCTCCAGTCTGGGTTGCGCCCAATTCCGACCACGGCGTCGTGATCGGGGCCTGTATCGTCTCCGCCGCCACCGCCACCGAGGTCGGCGCCAAGGGGGTCAAGCGGGCACCCTGGGCCAACGCGCCCTTCATCCCCGGTGCGCTGGGCGACTACATGGACGCCCAGTTCAAGTTCTGGGGCAGCAAGGACATCAAGGAAGAACATCGGCCTGTCATCGCCGGGCTCAACTACTTCCTCACGCATGAGGCTCGAGGCGGCACCGGCAAGCACCTTCTCGGCGAAAAGCGCGACGTCAAGGCATGGCTTGCCTGGCTCGAGCGCTATGCCCACGGTGAGGTCAAGGGCATTCGGACGCCCATTGGCGTGATCCCGCGCTACGACGACTTGAAGCGCCTGTTCATGGAGCGCATCAACAAGGAGTACCCGGAAGACCTCTACACGAAGCAGTTCTCCCTCTACATCGACAACATCCTGGCACGTATCGAACTCCAGATCGGGGCCTACGGCAAGGAGGAGGGCATCCCCGCGCGCCTCTTCGAGGTGCTCGAGGAGCAGAAGAAGGGCCTGCTCGAACTCAAGGAAAAGTACGGCCCCGTGGTCGAGCCTCAAAAGCTGGCAGGCTGATTCCCTCCTTCCGCTCTCCCTTCCGGCGCGGGGAAGACCGGCGAGGTCGGTCTTCCCCACACGTCCCGTTCCACGACAATCCTTCTCCGGACACGGGCGGATCCATCGCCTCCCGGACGGTCGCCTCCTGGGCGTGGGCGTACCTGCGCTCCCACGCACCCCGCGTGCGTCAGACCAATCCGACAGTGCCAGCCAGAGGTCTTCCTACACCTCGATGGTGACCACCTTTTTCATGATCAGACCGCCAATTCCTTGCAGCAAGAGCATGACGCCCAGAAGAATGACACCGAGCACCGTCTGCCACATGCGGGCGATCAAGACAGGATCCATGATGTAGAGGATGGTGCCCAGGATGAAAGGCATGCAAAAGATGATGATCCCCTGCATCACACCCTGGGCCGTGAGCGCGGCGATCTTTCCTTTCACCTTCTTGCGTTCGCGAATGGTATAGGCAATGGTATCGAACGTCTCCGACAGATTTCCGCCCGTGTCGCGAAGAATCATGATGGCCGTGACCACAATGCGCACATCCTCCGACCTCATGCGCTTCTCCAGCGCCTCGAGCGATTCGTTGACTCCGCCCCCCAGTTGCTGATGACGAAGGACCAGCCCGAACTCCTGCGAGATGGGATTGGGCAACTCCCGGACCACCGTGTCCATCGACTGAATGAAAGAAAGACCCGCCTTGAGCGCGTTCGACATCAGCGTGAGTGCATCGAGCATCTGCTCGTCGAACTTGGCAACCCTGCGATTCCACATGAACCGCAACACAGTCCGGGGCATGCGCCATCCCAGGTAGCCGAAAGCCAACACAAAGAGGAAACGGACCAGATTCCAGGCCCAGGTGTACTCCTTGCCGGCGAGCAGCAAGAGAGGGATCATACCGATGGCCACCGTGGATACCACCACGATCGCCAGACACCGCTTCTTGCTCACGTCGATGAACATGCTGTCAAGCTGTTCCCGAATGTAGTCAGAGTAAATGTCCAGCTTGATTCGGACTTGCTCCACAACCGTGTCATACATGCCATAGAAGATCGTGAACACGGCAAGCCCGGTGCACAGCGAGGCGAGCAACCAGAGTAACGAGGTCATCTTCCCTCCTACAACTGCTGCCTGAACAGGCCCTTGGGAATCGAGATCCCCCGTGCTGACAGGCCCTCGATAAACTTCGGGATGAATCCAGTGGGAACGAACTTGCCGATCACCCGCCGGTTCTTGTCCACACCGGTTTGCTTGAAAAGGAAGATGTCTTGCAGCGTGATGGTCTGCCCTTCCAGTCCCGTCACTTCACTGATCTTCACGATCTTTCGACTACCGTCGGCGAGTCGACCCTGCTGCACGATGATGTGAATCGCACTCGCAATCTGCTCTCGAATCGCCTTGGACGGCAACTCGAGACCGGCGAACATGATCAGAGTCTCCAGACGGGACAGGGCGTCTCGAGGGCTGTTGGCATGGATCGTGGTCAACGATCCATCATGCCCCGTGTTCATCGCCTGCAACATGTCCAGAGCCTCTCCGCCACGACACTCGCCGACCACGATTCGGTCCGGCCGCATCCGGAGACAGTTCCTGACCAGATCTCGAATCGTGATCTCTCCCACGCCCTCAATGTTGGGAGGACGTGTCTCCAGTCGCACCACGTGAGGCTGGGAAAGCTGCAACTCCGCCGAATCCTCTACCGTCACAATTCGCTCGTCCGGCGGAATAAAGGAGGAAAGAACGTTCAACAAGGTCGTCTTCCCGGACCCGGTCCCGCCGGAAATGATGACGTTCAAGCGTGCTTCGATACAGGCACGCAGAAAGTCTGCTATCTCGTCGGTCATGGACCCAAACCGGATCAGATCCTTGTATCCCAACGGATCCTTGGAGAACTTTCGGATGGTCAACGCGGCGCCATCGATCGCAAGCGGAGGGATGATGGCGTTGACTCGAGACCCGTCCTTGAGGCGGGCGTCCACCATGGGAGACTTCTCGTCGATCCTGCGGCCCAGCGGCGCCACAATCCGTTCGATCACCGCAAGAAGCTGCGTGTCGTCCGTGAACGTGATATCGGTCAGTTGGAGTTTGCCCGCCCGTTCCACGTACACCTGATCGCGACCGTTCACCATCACCTCGGTGACGGTAGGGTCGTTCAACAGATCCTCCAGCGGTCCGAGACCCAGGGCCTCGTCCAGGACCTCCTTCACGATCCGTCCACGCTCCTCGCGAGAGGTGATGTGCTTCCCTTCCTGATCCAGGATCTGAACGATCGCCCGTTCGGTCCGCTCTCGAAGAATCCGGTCCTTCTCCTCGTGATTCTTCAGGTCCGCGTCCAGTTTCTTCAGGTCGAGAACCTCGAGAAGCCGCTTGTGAATCAGAAGCTTCAGGGCTGTGCGCGCATCCATCTCGCGGCCACGACCCGCTCGCCTCTTGGAACGACCCTCCAGCCAGCTCTTCATCTCTTTCTGGGCCTCGGCCACAAATGTGGCCGCACCCTCACCCGCCTCCCCGGATTCCGCATCCGGACCCAGGGTCACCCCCATTGGCTTCCGGATACCTTGCAGCGCGTCGAGAATCTTGCGCTCGATCAGATTCCTGACAAACTCGTCGTAGTTCCGGGTAAGTGTGGCACGAGGTTGGCCGAGCACAAACGGCACCGCGGCCAGCATCGAATCCCGCACCAGGGCGTCGTCCCGAATTACCGTGGTCAACACCTGCCGCTGAAGCTTCTGAGTGACAATATCGAGCGTCACCGGGTTCCGCGGCTCGTAACAATTCAGGATTACCTTCAACACTTCCTTGGGGAAGTGAAGCGATTGAAGCTTGTCCACCAAAAGCTTGGTCTGGTGCAGCCCGAGAAGGTCCGGGGTCGCCATGATGAAAGTGACGGTCGAACGCTCGATCGCCTTGATCAGCATGGCGTTGATGTTGGTCCCGCCGTCCACGAGAATAAAATCGAAAATCGACCCAAGCAGATCAAGCACTCGAGCAAACAGATCCGGAGACAGCCGCTTGAGATCGTTCTTGTCCCGGTAGAGCTGCATGACCCCGATGCCCGACTGGTGCGGTGTGATGAACCCCCGAAGAATGCTCGGGTCCAGCCGATCGGCAAATGGTGCTATCTCGGTCAGCGACTTGACTTCGGGAAGCCCCAACAACCTCTTGATGTCGCCACAGAAGCTCCAGTCGAGGTCGATCAGCAGCACGCGCCGTTTGGTTTCTCGCAAAAAGGATATGGCGATGTTTGTGGCAAAAACCGACTTCCCCACCCCGTCCTTGGCCCCGATGATCGAGATGGTTCGCGCACGTGGAACCGCCTGCTGCGGCGAACGAGCAGGCTGGCGGGGGGCGGGTTGCTGGCGCCCCGCCGGCGGCGGAGCACGATGGAGGGTAACTTGCTTGCGTATCATGCCACTCCTCGACATGCATGCCGAACCCGCCGGTGAACTGACCAGGGTCGATGCCGCGGGCATGGCATGGTCGCCCGTGCTACTGTTTGACTTCCTTCAGGTTGAACTTCTCCTGGATCTCCTTGTTCGCCGTGGACGATGTCTCGTGAATCTGCGGCGTGATGAACACCAGGAACTGGCTCTTCGCCTTGTTGTACTCTTTGGACTTGAACAACTGGATGAGCGCACCCTGAGCCGCCGGCGGCGGACGGTTGTACACCACCGAGTCGGACAGCCGCGACAATCCACCAATCACAATGGATTCCCCCTGCTTGCAGAATTGGCGCGTCTCAATCCGGTTGGTATCGATGGCAGGGTCTCCATTCGAATTGGAAATCTGGCCCAGATCCGTGACCTCGACCTTGAGTTGCATGTCTACACTGTCTCCCTGCGCGTAGGGAGTGGCCTCCAGCGTCACACCGATGTCCTTCCACTCAATGGTCATACCCATGCTGCTGTACACCGGGTAGGGATACTGCATACCGGCAAACATCTTGACAGATTCGCCGCTCTTCACCGACACGGTCGGGTTCTCAATCACCCGAACATAGCCGGAAGAGCGCGCACGGGAGATGTTCGGCAGGAGTATCGAGGCCGCGGAGGTGATCTGCACCGGGGAGAATGTCAGGTTGTTGTTCATGATGTCGTACTGGGCTTCCAATTCGGCATCCACCATCGAAGCCGCCGAACCGGAGTCCGTTCCGCCACCAACGAACAAAGGAGTCCACTGAATCCCCCAACTGTTCAGAAGAGACTTCGAAAGGTTCACGTAGTGGGCGATCAAGACGATGGTCTTGTCCCTCGAGGGCGGCCGGTCGGATTTGCGCACCTCGAGCACATTCACGATGTTGCCATAGTAGGCACGGGCAATGGCCTCCGCCCGAACCTTGGCCGTCTCCGAGTAGACCACACCCTCGAGAAGGATTTGATTCCGCAATGGGCGCGCGGTGATGTCCGGGCGTCCGATTTCCTTTTCGATCGTGTTGGCGATGATACGCTGGGTCACCCGCGACAGGGTCACCATGGCGGTCACGTTCGGGTTCTTGTCTGCGATCGCCTCCACCCGCCGCAGCTCCTCCTCGAGGTAAACTTCACCTTCGATCACCACCTGGTTGCCCACGACCCGGTAACGGAGCCCTTCGACATCGTTGAGCAACGCCTTGATGTTGTTCACCGTCCGCTGAAGGTCCTCGGACAGTACCTGGATCTCATACTGATCCCGGCGGTATTGGCGCGTGTCATAGATCAACAGGGACCCGGTACCGGCCCGCAACCCCTGGAGCAAGATCTCCCGGCGTTCACGAAACGGAGTCACCGCGATCACGCGTGCGTTCCCAATCGAGATGTCCCCGATTTTGTACGGGGTCTTGATGACCTTCTGCTGCCCCACCACCAATGTGATCTGCTTGGTACCCGTTGACTGGCCCCCGATGTCTTCCTGCGCATCCACGGGGGAACTCCAGCGGGCGCTCAACAGGACGAAAAACACGAGCAGCCCGAGCACGAGGCGAGAACCGACTACCTTCCGCGAAGGGTTCACCATGCACTCCATCAGGATTGATTCACGATACAGGCAAGAACGGCGGATGTCTCCCCGGACGCCAGCGGGACCAGAGAGGCGGAGCTTCCTTCACTACCACACACCCTCTCGGATCGTCCGATAGCTGGCCTTGCGGCGATAACGAACCTTCTTGGGAATACCGATGGCCGTGTGGATCGATGTCTTCTCCAGCTCGACAAACCGCCTGTCTTCCCACAAGGATCGAAGACTCAACGTCAACGTGCCCATCTCCTGCGCAAGTACCACCTTCTGACAGTCCAACGGCGAAAGGCTCACCACGATCGTTCCGTTGCTCCGGCGCGTCTGACGGGCAAAATTCTCCGCACCTATGTTGCTGTTGCTCGAATCCAGATTCCTTGGAACCGTTTGGCCCAGATCGTCTCCCACGGCCAGTACGTGCACGTTCTGAAACAGAGTGACAGTCCTCATGTCCGCCTTGTCACCTTCTCCGAAGTCGAACGTGCCAATGATGTCCACGTAGTTGCCCGGCTTCACGTGCCCACCCACCGCGTTGATGTCGTACACCGCGATGGCGATACCTCGCTTCTTCTTGGGAATCTTGTAGGCCAACCCGGCATCTTCGAGACTGACAAGTTTGGTCAGCAGGACCTGCTCGCCCTTCTGAATCGGATTCGCGGAAATCTGACCCAGAATGTCTTCCACGGCCATGAGCGCGCCCGGTTGCCGCCACTTTCTCGGGACCTCCACCACCTGGACCATTGTTTCGTCCAGTTTGAAGTTCTTGGGGATGTCCTGCGTGGCGACCAAGGTACTGATCAACTCGCCCTCCATCAGAATCTTGGCGCGTTCGTTCTGGAGATACTTGCAGTGCCACCCAAAAGCGAGCACGGCCAGCGCAAGCGCCACCAGGAAGGCTTTCGGATTCTTCATCAATCGCTCCCCGGGACTGTCATGTCCTCACAACGTCGAAACCTGGTCATTTCTCGTACAAGACGGTGGGCCTCATCACGGACGGAGCCTGCCCGGCAATCACACATGGACAGGCGCTCGAAGGTCACCGCACCCCTCATTCGAATATCAAACACGGGCCGGTCGTGTCAACAAAAAACAAGGCGGTTCCCGGGCAGGCTAGCGGGGACAACCCATGGGACTGCAGATGTAAGCGTAGGCCGTGACTCGAGTGCCACGGTCGCTGTTGGATGTGGCCACACCTGGGATTCCACGGTCCGTCGACCGGGCCTTCCACCCCTTCTTCACGCCCCCACCGCCCGAGGCGATCCCCGAGGAAACTCCCCAGATACCGGGATCGGCAATGATGTAGTTGCCTCCGGAAAACAGTGGTGGATTCCCGCCCGTGTTCAGCGACCCGTTGCTTATCAAATTGCCCACCTCAGGCGGCGGCCGTCTTGAGCCGGGCGTGTATTCGCCGTTGTGTAGGACGTACTCCCGTGCGCGAATGTGGGCGTTCTGGGCGGCGAACGTGATGGTGAACAGTTCGTACATCCCCATGAACACCAGGATCAGGAGCGGAATCATGAACATGGTCTCGACCGCCGACTGACCCCGCTGCACGGCTGCCCGGCGTCCCGTCTTCTCGTTCTTCCAGGAAACCATGTCGTCCCTCCATGCATTTCGCAATCGGTACGCTTGCCTCGCCATCGCTCCCCGGAAACGCCCGAATGCCCGGACGATCCGGCCGCCTCCGTCAATGTAGCATGTACCGGATGATCTTGTCTTCCTTGACGTGGGTCGCCATCTGAATATCCCGCATCATGAGCTGAATGGGCTTCAGAGGTCCCCCTTCCGGCGCCATCATGCGCTCCTGCAACCCGGCCATCCGCGCACGGTAGGTGGGAAAGAACTTGGCACCCACCCCGTTGCGGTTGAAAGAATCCCAGTCGTACACCGTGGCGGTCTTGCGTTTGATCCAGAACTTGAACGTGACGCTGTGCGCCTCGCCTTGCCCGTCAGAGGGGCCGATGAAACCACCGTAGGGCTTGGCCACGGCGAACGCCCACAGTTCGTCCGTGCCGCGGATGACGCCCCGCTGCGCGTCGCCCCCGAAGTATCCCCCGCGCAGGTTGCGGATGTCGAGAAAACCTTTCTTGGGTACCCCGTTGACCCGCACCGGGAAAAACACGTTGGGTCCCGGAGGCGACTTGTAAAACCAGGTTTTGTGGGGCCCTGACGGGTATACGAAGATACAGCCGCCGATGTTGATGGGAATCCAGATGAAACCTACCCGCTTCCAGGCGGGGCAGAACGAGCACTGGCCGCGGCGATACCACTGGGCATAGTGAAACGTGGTCTGGGCCCGCTCCACCTTGATCAGGGGCTTCGGTGGCAGTTTGGAGGTCGGCGAGCCGTCCATCCAGTCGTAGAATGAATGGTGCCTGGGCCGACCGAGGCCGGGGAAGTTGCGAATGGCCGTAAACCGCGCCGCCCGGTTCGGTGACCCCTTTCCCCGGTGGTTCAGTGCCATGAACATCGCTGCATCAATCTTCATCCGCGCCACTTGCGCCTTGATGTATGCCTCTGGACCCCGGGGCGGGCGGTTGCACCCCAAGGCCACCAACGTGCGGGTACCCCGGTCACAGTCGATGGTGGATTCGTAGTGGATTGCTTCATCCAGGTCGGGCAGATCCCGGCAGGTCAGTTGCTTCCGGGTCATGGCGGCGACGTTGAAAATCCGGCGATTCAGTTGGGTCAGTCGATTGAGGATACGGGCCTGTTCAAACGCACCGGCATAGGCTGCCAGATCCGCAGCATTCTGCATGCGAATCCGGTCGTTGACCAGAATGCCCATGTTCGTGGCCATGGCCAGAAAGACCACCATGGAGAACAGGCACAGTGCAATCAACACCGCAGCCTGCCCGGATTCCGTCGCTCGCTTTCGCGGTGCAAAGGCCATCGCGCCACCTCCCCTCTCGAGCCGATACCCAAAACGTTCCATGAACGACCGGTCGTCTCTCCTGGCCGGAATCTCTTTCGAGACCAGGCCCGCACACAACCCCATCCTCGAGTCTAACACGGGTTGGATTGAATATCGTTGTCCGTACAAGGCACGCCTGTGGTACGCTCGTAGACACTCTCATCCGGGCCGAGGTTGACAGACGTGGCGAAGGCCATGTCCGGCAGCAGGGCGTTGATAAAGGGGAAGTTCGACACCCACGACTGCATCTGAACGGTCACACCCAGGCTCGAGGTGTCGCTCACAAAATAGTTGCCTTTGAATACACTTCCTGTCAGGACCAGCTTCGTCACGTAGGTCGCATCCCTGCCTCCCCCCCCCGCACCGTCGGCTCCGTAACCAGCAGCTCGACACCGCGCTGCCACATAGGTGCCATAGTTGGCATAGTGCACGGCACTGAAGTAGAGCCCCATCTCGATGACGAAGAACAGCATCGCGAAGATGATCGGAATCATGAGCATCAGTTCGACCGTGCTCTGCCCGACCTCCTCCCTCCGTCGCCCCCTTGCGGATCCCATGTCCGACACTCCCAACTTGCTTGCCCTACAGATGAATTCTACGGCAATCACCGACTCCTTGTCAACCGCCTCTCCTTCCCGGAGACGCTCATGGGAACAGACTCGAATCGGTCATCCACCCCCCCAAATGCACCAGGAGAATGGCCGCTCCCATCACCATCCCAAACGGGGCCATCGTCATGCCTTCGGTGTCCAGGGACTCCGCCTTCAAGAGCGGGTGCAGTGCCGTGTACACGAATCGCCCCAGTCGCTTCAGCGCACGCCCCACATTGCGAATGCCGCTCCGTGTCACAATTGTGACTATCCCCACAGGCAGATAGAGCACAAACGACAGAACCAGCCCCCGAAACACCTCCCCCGGACCACACAGAGCCCCAAACGCCATCGCAAGCTTGACATCCCCCGCCTTCATGATGCCCAGAACGAACAACACGCCCATCAACAGCAATCCAAGTCCCAGGCCCCCTGCAGCCGACCCAAGACCGGACCACCCCCCCAGCAACAGGCCCAGGACAAGTCCCGCGACCATGCCGGGAAACGTGTGCACGTTCCGTATCTTTTGGTGGCGAAGATCCGTGTAGGAAGTCAACACCACCAGGAGCACGAGGACTCCGTCCCGCGTCCAGACCCAAATGTCCTCCATCCGTCATCACCCGGCGAAGAAACAACAAAGGGGACGGAAACTACGTCAACCGTCCCCCGTGGCCGCCACGGCGCCTCTCAGCGCTTGACGCCTTCGCCGTTGATGAAACCGCCGGAAAGGATGGTCCGCACGTCGTTCGCCAGGTTGCTCACACCTTTTTGGAACGGCTCGATGAACACGTACGCCGCCGCCACCACTGCCACCACGATCACCGAGATGATCAGCATGTACTCGGTCGCGGTCTGCCCTTCCTCATCCCGAATCAGGCTTCTTACGAGGTCCAACATGTCACTCCTCCTCTTGGGTTGCGGGTTCCTTCTCAAGATTTCGACGCTCCGTCACCCCGAAAGGCGGGGTCACAGACAAACTCACGGTCATGGGTACGGAAGTTCGATCATGCGCCGGGCATTGTTGAAGATCGTCTTGGTCGAGTCACTCATGTAAATGAACGCCACCGAGATCCCGATGGCAATCACCGAGATACCGAGCACATACTCGACCGCTGTCTGACCATCCTCCTCCGACAGCCATCGGTGGACCCACGAAGCAAGTGCCGAACGCATGAGATTCCTCCATGCTTCACCGTTTGCGTACCCTTTCTTCTTTCAACCACTGTACCAGAAACCGCCTTCGTGGTGCAACTGGAGAGGGGAAATGAGGTAACGCAAAGAGATCTCAGTAATTTTTTGGATGCGTTTAGGTGGCGAAGTCGTGAGAACGTGCGAGCCTGCCAGGCATTCTCAGGAGAACGTGGGACATTTTTGGGACAGCGACTCGGGCCACATTTCCCTTCCGCCCCGCACAACTGGGACCAATTAGTCGCACACCTCCCCTGGGATCCTCAACATGCGCTCGACCGGAGATGGTCGGGTGCACCGCGTCCCTGGGGTTCGGTACGGTTGTGTGTGAAATTCAAGGGGGCCGGTCAGTGATCGGGTCCGGCCCCGGGCAGGTCTACGGGCCGGAATGCTCGAGGTGGGGCGTTGATGTCGCACCGGGTGTCGCAGCCCACGTCGCTCCGAGAAAAGTCAGCACCTGGTGCGACGGGCGATCCGTTCTCGAGGCACTGGAGGACGAACGGGGGTGACAAACCTGTTGACGCGGTTCCCGGAGCACTGGTACCATGAAAGCAGGTTTGTGGGTGCAAGCAGTCAGGGGCCAAACCCTCCCACCTCTCGCCCGGTGCGCCGTTGGAACAGACATCCGAACCCATCCCTTTCGGCAAGTATGAATTGCTCGAGCGCCTGGCCGTTGGTGGCATGGCGGAAGTATTTCGTGCACGGGTGCGCGGCGAAGGCGGTTTCGAGAAACACCTTGTCATCAAGCGGATTCTCCCACACCTGTCGAGCGACAGCGAGTTCGTGGTGATGCTCATCGACGAGGCCAAGATCGCGGTCTGCCTCTCGCACCCGAACATCGTGCAGGTGTACGACCTGGGCAAGATCGAGGGCACCTACTTCATTGCGATGGAGTTCATCGAGGGTGGGGACCTGAAAGAGATCCTGCGTCGGTGTGCACGTCGGAAGATCCATGTTCCGATTCACCATGCGATCTACATTACCACCGAGGTGCTGAAGGGACTGGACTACGCACACAGCAAGCGGGCGGGGACCAAGGACTCACCGGTGCCTCTCCAGATCATACATCGGGACATCAGTCCTCCGAACATCCTGTTGTCGTATGAGGGAGAGGTCAAGATTGTGGACTTCGGGATCGCCAAGGCCTCCACCCGCATGATGGAGACCGCGGCAGGCATTCTGAAGGGCAAGTTCGAGTACATGTCACCCGAGCAGGCTTCCGGTCTGGCCGTGGACGCCCGGACCGACCTGTTCTCCACGGCGTTGCTGCTCTACGAGATGCTGGTTGGCAGGAATCCGTTCCTCGCCGAGGCCGACATGCAGGTGCTCAACAACGTGCGGAACGCCCGGGTGGTGCCTCCTTCTCAGATCAATCCAGAGATTCCGAAGACGCTGGAAAAGATCATCATGAAGGCGCTCGAGCTGGACGTGGACAAGCGGTATCCTCGGGCCGGCGAGATGGGGGCGGACCTGCTGTCGTTTGCGTATCAGTCGGGCCATGTGTCCAATGCGACGAAGCTCTCACGATTCATGGCGGAGCTGTTCGCCGAGGAAATCGCCGCAGGACGCACCGCTTCCTCCGTGGCCCCTGGCAAGGTGGAGGATCGTGGAGATCGCAACACGGTGGCCTCGGCCGGCCGTTCGTCTCGGGCGCGCGGCGGCCCTGGTGAGCGGCGGCGTGGGGGGGCGTGGGCGGCGAGTCCTCCAGAAGATCCGGGCGAGGACGACGACGAAGGGGTTACCGAAGCCATTGACTTGAAGGCGCTGGTTCAAAAGGAGCAACTGGGGAAGCGCCTGGAGCGAGACAAGGGCGGGGGGAGGGGGCCTGCGCCCGGAGCCGCTGCCGGGGGGCGACGCCTACCCTCCTCCATTCCGGCTGCGGATGGCAAGGTAACGGTGAGTTTTTTCGATAGCCCGGACGTGTCTCCTGATTTTGATGCCACGTTCGTCCCTCCCCCTACCGAGGAAGACGATTCCGAAGCGGTGACCACGATCCAGGTGGTTCCGGACATGCGGCGGGCTGGAGGCCGGGGGGGGAAGGATGGTGCGCCGAACATTGCCCGAACGTCCGCAGGGCGGTCCGCGGCCGCGGGGGCGACCAGGGAACGGAGCCGGGAGCAACCGGTTTCACGACCTGGTACGGGAGCGGTTGGCGCCGAGACCGTACCCTCCGGAGGACCTGGAACAGGCTTCGAGGTACGGCGAACCTCGGGACCGGAAACGAAAACGGAACTGGACCTGGGGAGTCCGGCACGGGACGGCCGGGATGACGAGGAGGCCAGACCGACCACGCCCATCCATGCGCCTTCGAAACAGACGGAAGTGATCTCGGGTAGGCAGGAACCGGAACAGCCTGGGCGGGTGGATGGCCAATCCTCTCCGCCGACCGAGTCGCCCGTGTTCCCTCCTCCTGGTTACGCACCGGAAGGAGAGCCATCCCCGTCCTCCGAGTCGCCGGTGTTCCCCACGTCTGGGTACGGGGCTGAGGCTGGGCCGTCTGGTTCCGCGGCTGGAGGCTACTCGGTGCGAAGTGTCCAACCACCGTCTTCCGGTGGGGCTGAGGCTGGCGTTGCAGAGCAGCCTGCAAGACCATCACCACCGGAGACTGCTGCTGCACCGGAGGTCCCCAAAAGCGTCGAGCCTGCCGACTTGCTCTCCTCCACGTGGCGCTTCCTCAAGGAGCGCCCGGTAGGTTCTGCGTTCATGGCCGGTCTGTTCACAGGCTTCGTGCTCGCCAATCTGCTTGGCGCCCCGTTCTGCGGAACCGGCGAGGGCGTCGACCTGGAATCCTCGTCCACCACCAGCGTGTCGACTCGAGTCTCCGCCCGGGTCGCGCCCGCGGCCGATGTCCGGGGGGACGAGGCGCGTGCTCCAGCAGGCGCCCCGGTCTGGCGGCGGACGTCAGCGTCGAATCAGCACGCCCCCCACGGAGTGCTCGAGGTCGCCTCCTCTGCAGGCCTTCCCAAACCGCCCATCGCGCAGCGCTCCGGCTCGACCCCCGTGTTTCCCGAGGATTGACATGGCTCGAACTGCATCCGAAGATCTCCATTCACCAGCCGCCACGACTGCCCGCGCGCTCGTGGAAGCCTTGCGGCCAAAGCAGTGGCTCAAGAACGTCATCCTGTTCGCTGCCTTGATTTTCTCCAGGCATACGTTCGATCCACCCTATGTGGCGAAAGCGGTCCTCGCCACCGCGCTCTTCTGCATCCTGGCAAGCTCGGGCTACCTGTTCAACGACCTGTTCGACGCCCGCGCCGACCGCGAACACCCGGAGAAAAGAAAACGGCCCATCGCTTCTGGAAGGCTTCCAACTCCGGTGGCCGTCGCGGCGATGATCATTGGGGGCGCAGGAAGCCTCGCCGCCGCCTTTGTGCTCTCCACCGGCTTCGGCCTCACATGCCTCGCCTACCTCGCCCTGACCATCACCTACACCCTCTACTTCAAGCACCTGGTGATACTGGATGTGATGGGGATTGCAGCCCTGTTCATTCTTCGGGCTGTGGCCGGTGCGACGGCGATCGATGTGGCCATTTCGCCCTGGTTCTTGATTTGCGTGGCGTTCCTTTCCCTGTTTCTCGCCATGAACAAGCGGTTGTCGGAACTCCTGCTTCTCGAGCGAACGGCGACTCAGCACCGCAAGAATCTCGGGGAGTACACCCCGCAATTGCTGGAACGCATGATCAACATCGTCACGGCCGGGGCCATCATGTCCTATGCCCTCTACACGTTCGATGTGGGAGCCCACCCGGACAAGCCCCGGCGTCTCATGCTGACCATTCCGTTCGTCCTGTACGGGATCTTCCGGTACCAGTATCTGGTATCCCGTTTTGGTGAAGGCGGGGCTCCCGAACAGACCCTGATTTCCGACCGCCCGATGGTGGTGAATGCCTTGCTGTATGGGACGACAGTGATCATCCTCTTGCACTGGCCTGCATGACGTGCTGTCATCGTCGAGGGCCGGAGCGGTTGGGTCGAAAGAGGCCGAACACGGATGGGGAGGGGGTGGGGGTCGGCTCTCCCGGCCGGGGGCGTGCTTCCGGAGCGCGGATGGCCTCCGGGTCGTCGTTGATGACCATGGGTGGAGCGCTGGCGTGGATCAGCGGGTACTTTCGGCCCAGCACGGTGGTGACCGTGTCTTCGTACAGGGGCACCCACAGTCCCGCGGCACGGAGCGCACGTACCTGGAACTCCTTGGAACGCCACAGCAAGAAGTCCACCTCGTACCGCTCCAGGACCTCCTCCCAACCCGGGCCTGCGTCAGCGAAGAGATCGTAGTCTTCCACCACCTCGAGTGGGTACGCTGCCTCCCGGCCGTCCACGAACGGTCTCAGCTTGGGGAAGCCTTCCCAGATCAGGTAGCCACCCCAGGCGATGGGCGCCATGACGCGCACATCGTCACCCGCTGTACTGGTCAGGGCACGCACCGCCCCCCGCGGAAAGGCTTCCTCGTGCACCAGTTCCTCCACAGTCAACCCGGAGACCGTCGTGCCAAGTACGGTCAAGGTGTCTCCCGGTGGGATGGAAAAGTAGGCAAGAGCCATGGCCACGGTCAAGGCGGCATAGTTGCCATGGACGAGATAGCGGTCGAACCTGGACAGGGCGGCGAACGGCGGGGCGAGCCGTCGCATGAACTTTGAGAACCCGATGACATCTTCGAGGTAGCCCGTCCGTTCGTGCTGGACTCGTTCTGCGAGTTGTTCCAGGTGTTCCATCAGGGTTACCGACGCCCAGACGATCCAGAGCGAGAGGTAAGGCGGGGCGAACCAGGCGAGAGGCGTCAGCAGGATCAAGGGGGTCACGAGGCGCCAGCGCACCTCCCGCCCTGCGAGCGCGATCACGAGCCATGCCCCGAAAGTGAGGACACCGGCCAGGGTCACGAAGGACCAGGGGAGGAGTTTCAGCCGGAGCGGGACGCTGGCGAGCAGTTGCCACAGGTCCTCGAATCCCAGGACGTAAAGGGAGCCATAGTAGGGGTTACACAGAGTGAGTGGGATGGCGAGTCCGGCTGCGACGAGGTGGCCCCTGTGTCCGCCGTTGCCGCGTCCTCGTCGGGTGTCGGCCCGTCCTCCAAGGGCGTGAGCGCCCAGGAGCACGAGGCCGACGAGGAAGCTTCCGTGGGCGTTGGCCCAAAAGAGGAAGAGGAGGGGGATCAGAATCAGTGTGCGGCCTTGGCGCCAGGCAGGGTCCTCCACCAGGGTGAGCAGCAGGCTGAGGAGCAAGCATGCGAACAGGAGGGGCCCCAGTTCGCCGTACCTGAGGAGGCCGGCGGCGACGCCGGCGGTGAGCACGGTGGCGGGGACGACCCCGCCACGTCGTCGAAGGAGTCGGTAGAGCACGGCGAGGATGGCGGACAGCACGGCGCCCCGGAGGAAGAGAAGCCACCCGGGTCCGAGGCGGTCGAACACCGTGAACAGGAAGGCGTCTGTCAACCATTCATGGTCGATCCAGGGGTAGTCTTCCGCCGCGAACGAGAAGAGGTTCCGCCGTGGCACGTCGAAGTGGGTGACAATCCAGGAGCCCACTCCGAGGCGCCACCAAAGGTTCTCGGTGAAGATGGGGCGTGCAATGGAGAACAGGTACACCGTGATGAGCAACACGTCGATCGGGGACGGAAGCAACCGCCGCGCCAACCGGCCTGGAGGGCGCACTCGAGACCCCTGCCTGTCCTGCTCCCGCTGCATCCGCCTCCCCGCTTCTCCCGTGTTCACCCGCGTGCCGGCCTTGGCCCCGGCCCCCAAGCTACTCGAGTTGCTCCAGCCTCAGGGCTGCTTCCTGATGATACACATTCGATGGATCCGGCACCAGGGTCAAGACTTTCCGATACAACCGCGCCGCATCGTCCAGGTCTCCTTCCTTTTCCCTGGCTTGTGCCTCCCCAAGGACCTCGCGGGCCTGCTCGGCAAGTCGATTCTCGATTTGCCGCAACCGGGCCACCGCAGGACTGTAATAGGGATCCCGGGATACCGCCTCCGCAAGCTTCTGCCGGGCTTCCGTCAGTCGCCCGTCCCGCTCCAGCGCGGCCGCTTCTCCCACCAGAGGACGAACTTGCTCGTGCAAAGCCGCCACGGCCCGCTTCATCTCATCTTCAATTGTATAATAGAGTTCCGATTCCCGGAAAGGGTCCTGTGATTTCGCCTGCTCGAACGCCTGCACCGCTTCCAGGTATCTCCCCTGGTCGCGCGCACGCAGCCCTTGCTCGTAAAGACGGGCCACCTGCTGGTCCCGGGTGCTCCCCGCCCCGGCCTTCGCTCTCGTCTCCGGGCGTCGGGATTCCTCGCCACGCTTGACCGCGGGCCGCGTGGTCCGACCGGATTCTCGAGGGTTCGTCGAGACCGAGGCCACGCGCACCGGGGCCGGGGTCCCAGACGGGGCCGAATCCCGGTGGTCGGTCGGTCGTACGGCAGATTCGGGGGGCTCTTCCGGTGGGAGCGGAGTAGGAACCGGCGTCACCGGAGGAGTAACGGTTATTCCAGGCCCCGGGTGCAGAGGGTCTTCCGAACGACCCCCCAGGCTGTTCAACAGCCACGCCATGGTCCAGGACTCACACACCTCGCGGATCAGGCGGGCTGCGCGCTGCGAGCCTGGTTGCTTCGTCTGGACGAGGGTGGCCAAATCCAGCGCTCGTTGATAGTCGCCAACGTCGAGTTCTGCTTCGGCCTGCGCCATCAGGCGGAGTGACTCCAGGGACAGGGGAGGCTCAGAACGACCGCTCGCGCCGGCTCCCTCTCGGTGGCGGTCTCGAGTCAGCACGATCACGCCCACAGTGAGCACAATCGCCATGGTCGTGAAAGCGACAACCAGCGTCGGGACGGTGAAAAAGTGCGTGCGTCGCCGGACCCCATGTCGGGCCTTGCCGGGCACTCGAACCTCGTGGACCGCCTCCGTCTCCTTCCGCCGTTCTCCCGACGCCTCCGGTGGCTCTCGCCCCGGAACGACGGCTCCGCCCTTTGCTTCCGACTGCGGCCCATCCGCCTGCGCCTCACCACCCCGGACCGCCTCCGCTCGGCCCGTTTCCTCCTCGATGCCCGGCCACGGCCGACTCAGTCCCGCCTGCGCTGCTGCCACCGCCTGCGCCGGCCAGTCGAACTCGAGCACCGTGTCTCCGATACGAACCTGGTCCCCGTGCTTCAGCAACGCCGCGTCCCGGCGTTCCCCATTCACCTCGATTCCATTCAGGCTCCAAAGGTCACGAATGACGTACCCGCTCTGTTCTCGAGAAACCGCTGCATGTCGTCGCGACGCATTGGTGTCGAGCAACACGATGTCCATTTCCTCGGCCCGGCCGATGTAAAGCGTTCCGTCCCCCAGTTCGTAATGGTCCTGCCTGGCAAAGCCCTGTCGTACCACGAGGCGCGGGATGTCCGGGTCTCGAGCGTTGGTGGGCTCAGCCGCGGCCCGATCGTCCTCCGCTTGGGAGCCCTGCTCCGCCAGGTTCAGCGTGTGAGGCAGCGTCGGCGTCTCCGTCGGTGTTTGAGTTGCAGGCTTCCAGTCGTCGTAGTTCAACTCCTCCCCGGCGGTCTGGGCTCCTTGATCCGGCTTTGGCCCGGCCGGTTCTTCCTGCTGATCTGTAATCTCAATCAGTTCGATGTCATCCTCATCCGAGGGGAAAATGTCGTCCACCGGTAGCAGGATTCCATCACCTTCTACAATCTCGAGGAGCTGCTCCCTGGCATCGTCGGAACGCCCGCGGGACGAGGACGGTTCCCCCGCGGGTGCTGGCTCGTCTGGTTTCGTCGCATCGTGCTCGAGCCAGCCGTCTTCGGTAAGGCCGAAGAGTTCATGGGGTCCGAGGCATTCGGAATGATCGTCTGCAGCAGGTGCGGCGGAGTCGGGAGTCGTCTTCCGGGCCGGGCTGGACGTGTCCCTGGAATCCTCCTGGGCCTGTCGTTCGAGCGCCTTCAGTGAAGCGTGGGACTCGGTGCGCTCCATCTCGTGGGAGACGAAGTCGTCATCCAGGATGGCCTGGATGAAGTAGGGACCGATCTCGAGGACGTCGCCGCTTTCGAGTTCAGTTTCTTCTCGCAGCGGCTTGCCGTGGAGAAGGGTGCCGTTGACACTCCCCAGATCGGCCGCCAACACGCGTCCGTTTTCGACGCGAATACGTGCGTGCCGTCTCGAGACCCCTTGCTCGTCGAGCGCGATGGTGTTGTGCAGTCCCCGACCGATGGAGAAGGACCCTTCGGACAGGCGGAGTCGGCCCACCTCTTTGGAATCACGGAAGATAACGAGTTCCATGCCCCTGTCTCTCCTGGAACGAACTCAGGGGCGCGGAGGCAAGCGAACGTGCTAGAATCGTTGCTGGGCGGCCAGCTTGGCCTCGGCGTCCGCGATATATTGCTTGGCCAGTTGGTGCGACTGGCTTCCCGGGTCCGGGTCCAGATTCAGGACCAGTTCCCAGGAATTGATTGCTTCCTGATATCGCAGTGCCTTGAAGCTCTTCATCCCATCCTCGAGGTGCTTGTTGATTCTTGCGCGAATCTCTTTCTCCAACCGCTCCTTTCGCGTCTGACACAGGGTGCATAGCGGGTCCAGCTTCAACGCCAACTTGTACTGTTTGAGAGCCTCAGTGAGTTTCCCGGCGTCCTGGAGGAGTTCTGCTCGATCCAGGTATTCCCTTACCATTGCGCTGCGCTTGTCGCCTGCCGGTGCGGCAGGCACCTCCTGCGCCCCAGTATGAGCAGGCTGTCCCGCTTTTGGGGCAGCCATTGAACTGGTTGATGTGTTGGTGTTGTCGAACGTGGCAAACATGCTCTGGACCTCGGAGGAGCGAGCCGCCGGTGTGTTTACGGCTGCGGTCTCGACCGCCTTGTTGCCTGTGGTGAGTTTCCAGGCGATGGCGATTCCGAGGATGAGGACGATGGCGGCGGCGGTGTAGAGCAAGGTTTTGTTGGAGCGTTTTCCGGCGAGCACGGGGTCTGATCCGGAGGTCACCTGGAAGACGAATTCCCCCATGGTGAGCGTGTCGCCGGAAGCCAGGACCTGTTCCTGTGTTCTGACGCCGTTGACGAAGACGCCGTTGCGGCTACCGAGGTCCTGGACGTAGGCCTGGCCCTGATACACGAAGACCCGCGCGTGCCGCCTGGAAACGTTCTGGCTCGCCAGTGTGATGTCGCAGTCGTCGCTTCGTCCTATCTGGACGCCTTGTTCAGTCAACGGATAGGACGCCCCTTTTGCGCCGCCGCTCACCATTGTCAGTTTCCATTCCGCTGCTGGCGACACGTCGAATCACCTCCCTAACGTATGACGATGGCTGCGTAGCTGAGTTGCCCGGTGGAGCTGTCGCGCACGCCTGAAGCCACGAGTTCCCGTTCGATGGGCCCGGATGGGCCGGGCAGGGTGGCCTTCATGGAGACCTTGGGTTTGTCCGAGCCGACCAACTGCTTGAACAGGTCGAGGATGTTGCCCAGCAGTTCCTGGTTTGCGATCGCCTCCATGATGTGACGACCTCGAGCGCTCTGGAGTGTGGTGCCCATGGTCATGGCTGCGGTCTGGTTGAGGTAGACCACGCGCTGCATCTCGTCGGTGATCAGGACCGCCTCGGTCACGGCGTCGGCGATGGCGGCGACCTTGGCGTCCTCGGTGGTGGCGTCTTGTGATTGGGCCACGAATGATGGGCCGACTGCTTCCACGGTGGCGGCTGCGGAAGCTGCTGCGGCCTGGTGGTAGCGGTCGAAGCTTCGGTTCAAGGTGTGTGCGAGGTTGTTCAGTTCTTTCCACTTTGCCCGACTTTCCACGGATCGGAGGTCGCCCCGGAGCACGAGTTCACCGTCGTCGGCGAGTGCCTGGATGGGGCGATTGGTCACGAGGAAGGCCATGGCGAGGTAGGCGAGCATGGAGAGGCCCACGACCAGGGCGACGGCAGAGAACTTGAACTCGGACCTGGCGTTGGTCTCAGCGACGCGACGTGCGTCCATCACGATGTAGGCAACGCCATAGGTTTTGTAGATTCCCTGCTCGTTGGCCCAGACCCGGATCGGGGTGGCGATGTGATAGACGCCCTTGCGTGCCTTGCCGATGTCGAGTTCGGCCTCCGAGGCCACGACCACATCGCCGCTGGTGAACGCCTTACGGCACACGATGCGGTTGGTGAGGGATCGGCCGCGTTGCTCCACCGGGCTGAGGACCATCAGTTCTGGGGTCAGCAAGTAGGCTTCGGTTACGCCCTCCTCGGTCATGATCTGGGCGGTGTCCAGGTTGGTTTCCTGCCGATTCTTGACGAATTCGCCGTTGCGCATGGCCAGGCGGTTGACCAGGACGGCGCCCCGCTTGAGCACCTCCTGAGTGAGTGTTTGCTGCTCCTCCAGGAGGAGGGGATAGACGCCCAGGCCGACGATCAGGATGGCGACTCCGAGCGCGCCGAGGATCATCTGTCCCCGCCATCCGAGGAAGGCCACCTTGCTGTAAAACTGCCAGAAAGGTGACTCGTCTCCGTGGGTGCCATGGGGTACCACGATGGGCATCATCTGGCCTGCCGGCGGCGCACCGGGTTTTGCTCCCGGCGGCGGGGGGCCTTTGGTCGGAACCTGGGCCGGCACGTCACTCACACGGCCGTCCACGCTCAACTCGATCAGGAACTCCCCGATCCGGAACCGACTGCCCGGACGCAACGCAACTTTTTGCTGAATGCGCTGCTCGTCCACGAACGTGCCGTTGGAGCTACCCAGATCCTCGAGGTAGACGCGGCCCCCGGCCACGGAGATACAGGCGTGGCGTCGAGATACCTGGCCGGAGGGAAGCGTGATCGAGTTTTCTTCTGCTCGGCCGATGAAGTTGTTGCCCGGGGCAAGGTCCAGTACCTTGCCTCGAATCGGGCCGGTCAATATGACGAGTTTCATTCCTCTTCCACCCGTGAGGCCCCAGGCGACTCCGGTCGAAATTCGATCCGGTCACCTACCTGAGTCGCAGTGGCCTCGAGCACCCCGGCGGGAAGTTCCACGACGCACCGTGCGCCGAAGTAAATCCCGGTCATTCTGTTCGGCTCGAGGCGTCCGAACGTCCGAACGATTCTGCCGCCTCCGTCCACGAACAGGACATCTATCGGAAAGCGCATGAAGAAGGTATGGATCGAGTTACACGGGTCGATAACCAGACCTTCGCCCTCCTCGAGCCTGTCGCGTCCAAGCAGTCCTTTCATGCGGGCCAGCAAGGTATCCGCGACGGCAGCGGAGCGTGCCAGCACCTTTTCTCGAGTGGCGTTGTAGACCTCGATCAACGCACGACCTCACCCTGCTTTTGCTCCAAAACCACCGCCATAGAGGAAGCTCAGGGCGATGGGGCCGAAGATTACGATGAATACGGCCGGGAGGATACATAGCACGAGTGGAAACAGGATCTTCTGGGCTGCCGCTGCGCCGGCCTTTTCTGCGCGCTGGAACCGCTGTGTTCGGAAGAGGTCCGACTGGGCTCGGAGCACCGGTCCGATCGATGCGCCGAGTTCATCGGCCTGGACCAACAGGGACACGAACGAGTTGATTTCCACCATGTCCACGCGAAACGCCAGGTTGCGCAAGGCTTGCTGGCGCGTGTTTCCCACCTGGATCTCCTGGAGCAGGAGACGGAACTCGTCGATGAGGGCCGAGGGGGTTGATTTTTCCACGACCTTGCCGATGCCTGCGACGAAGTCGAGGCCGGCTTCCACCGAGAGTGTGAGCAGGTCCATCACGTAGGGGAGCGCCATGAGGATCTCTTTCTGGCGCATCTGGACCCGCCCGTTGAGCCACTGGTCCGGGAAGAAGAAGCCGAATGCGATCAACAGCAGGACGCCCCACCAGGGGATGATCTTGCCGAGCAGGCTTTTTGCCGAAAAGAAGAAGAACGCTGGCACCGCCACGGCCATGAAGATTTTGTAGGCCAGCATCTCGTCCACCGACAGTTCATCCATGCCGGCGGTAACGAATTTCCGTTTGATCTTTTCCCGATAGGAAGGGGCGGGAATCCGGGCCGTGAGCGGCACGAGCAACCGGAGCAGGGGGCGGACCATCCTGAGGAGGAGGGAAGGGGTGCGACGTACGCCTCCTCCCACGCCGAGACGGGCGCGCACTTCCGCTTCCGACGGGTCCGGAAACACATAGAGTACGGCAATGAACGTCGCAGCTCCCATCAAGCCGGCGATGACATAGACCACGATTTCCGACATGTCTTGCCCGCCTCCATGCGGCACGCCGCCGTGCCAGCGGTTCATCGCTTCCGCAGGTCGTTACCCCTGCCGAATCTGGTGCATGTTACCACGCGGATACGAAATGCGTCAAGCGTCGCAAAGGTGTCCCGGGTATCCGGCCCTATCCACAGGCTCCAACTTTCAGGCCCTCCATGCACGAAGGACCGGTTTCCGGATACCTGGCGCCGAGGAGTCGCCTCGCCGCTCGTATGTCCCGCTCGATTTGTCGCTTCAACCCTTCGACACCCTCGAACCTCCGTTCCCCCCGAAGTCGCTCGATGAACTCCACACACAGACGCTTCTCGTAAAGATCCCCCTCGTAATCCAGCAGGTGTACCTCCACGCGGACCACAGCGCCACGGAACGTGGGACGCCGCCCCACGTTCGCCACACCCGGCCACACCCGACCCTCAAACCGGGCACGCACCGCGTACACGCCGTTGGCCGGCAGCAGGTTCTCCACGGACAGGTTCGCGGTGGGAAACCCCAGCCTTCGTCCTCGGGCATCCCCGTGCACCACAGGGCCGCTCACGAAATGAGGCCGCCCCAAGAGCGCTCCGGCCTGCCTGACCGACCCCTCCAACAGCAATTCCCGGATACGGGTGCTGCTCACAATCCCTTCCTCTCCTTGACCCACACGCGCCCGCAGAGGCCGGAATTGATCCACCTGGCACCCCCGAGGCTCGAAATAGGACCGGAGCATCCCCACATCACCCCGCCGCTGCTTCCCAAACGCAAAATCGTATCCCACCAGGATTTCGACCGGATTCAAACGCTCCTCGAGAATCTCCCGCATGAAGACCTCGGGCGGCATCGAGGCGAGTGCAAGATTGAACGTCTCACACAGAAAAAGCTCCACCCCCAACTCGCCTGCCACGGCACACTTGTCCCGAAGCGTCATGATTTGAGGCAAGGTCGCGCGACCAAGCACTCGAGACGGCGGAGGGTCGAAGGTCATGAGCGCCGGGATACACCCGCGTCTGCCGGCCCGCTCCACCACCTCCCGAATGATCATCTGGTGGCCCAGATGGATCCCGTCGAAATTGCCAATCGTGAGGACCGTTCGGGCTGGGAGGTTTCGGATCGTCGCACTGTCACGATGGAAACGCATGACACTCCAACACGCAGCAAGGGAAACGCCGTGCGTCACGGCGGGTGCGTACAACCTGGTCTTCTGGCGAGCGTCGCTCCGGACACATCGCCAATCGTGCCATTATATATCAATATTCCGGTGCGACAACAGGAGCCTGTCCGCGTCGGCGCCATTCAGCCATTCAGATGGACTCGGCTGTCCGTTTCCGTGATTCTCCCTTGCCGGAAATGGTTGTCCCGGGTTATGATCGGAACTTGGGCCGCGCGAGGCCCGCTGAGTCCGAGGCTCCAGGTAGAGGCGGCGATGTCCACCCAGTTCGGTAAGTATACACTGTTGCGAAAGCTGGGCGACGGCGGGATGGCCGAAGTTTTCCTTGCCCAGATCCAGGGGCCGGAAGGATTCACCAAGCTGGTGGCGCTCAAGCGGATCCTCCCACACCTGAGCCAGGACGAGACGTTCACCAAGAGCTTCATCAACGAGGCCCGGCTCGGCGGGTACCTGAACCATCACAACATCGTTCAAACGCTCGACTTCGGCCGACTCGGCAAGTTCTACTATCTGGCCATGGAATACGTCCGCGGGGTGACCCTCGCCGACGTGCTGAGTGCCCAGAAGGCCCAGGGCAGGCCCATGCCGCCTGACATGGCCCTCCAGATCGCCCTCCAGATCGCGGAAGGGCTCGGATATGCCCACACCGCTGAGGATGCGGACGGCAGGCCGCTGCGGATGGTGCACCGAGACCTCAAGCCGTCCAACATCCTGATCAATGCCCATGGGGTTTGCAAGATCGCCGATTTCGGGGTGGCTCGAGCGGAAAGCAACGTGCAGAAGACCGTGCTGGCGGGTGAGGTCAAGGGCACCGTCTACTACATGTCGCCGGAGCAGGCCCTGGGCCGGCGGGACATCGACGGGAGGTCGGACCTCTACTCACTTGGATCGATTCTGTTCGAGTTGTTGACGAATGAGCGCCTCTATCCCCAGGAGAGCTATCTCGCCTGTCTCCGGATGGTCCAGGACGGGCAGAATGCGGAGCAACTTCCCAAGGTGTTGGGCCTGGAACAGGGCCTTCATCTCTACCAACTCCTCAGCCGCATGCTCGCCTACGACCCGAACGACCGGCACCCCGACGCCTTCCACCTGGCTCGAGACATCCGCGAAGTGCTCAATCAGTTCAACCTCGAGTGGGAATTGTCGGACTATCTCAAACGGTTACTCCCAAACAGTCCGCTCGTGGTTCGGGGGACCACCAACAGCATTCAGGTAGGGTCCCCGCCGGCACGCCATGCGCTGCATGCCCCCCCGACCACACCACCGCCGAACACGCCGTCTCTGAATCCTGCCGGGCCGTCGGCTCCGGTTCGAACGCCGCCGCCGAAAACCCCGCACCCGAGGACGCCACCGCCCCAGGCGGCCACTTCCGGCCAGACCTTGCCGCCTCGGGCCGGTCGAAAGAAAAAGGCATGGTGGCGTCGTCCCGAGGTGTGGATAGCGTTTTGGGTAGGAATCATCGCGGTCGGCGCCGTTGGATTTCGGCTGGCCACAGGGGGAGGAACGCCGGTGGTCATTCGCTCGGTCCCTCCAGGAGCAACCTTGCGGGATGTCCAGGGCAACGTGCTTGGCACCGCACCGGCCCGCATCCGGGTGCCCCGGACCGGCATGGACATCGAAGCGGTCCTCGAGGGCTACGAGACCGCCGCCGCCCACTTGACCGGATCGCGCCGTCAGCGGGACGTGTTGGTTCGACTCTCCCCTGTGCGTGGGAGCGTCCGGATCCAGGTGAATCCGGAGGACGCCACGGTCGCCTTGGATGGAAAGGCATTGAAGGGCAAGCCCCCATACGTGGTATCGGACCTCGCGGCCGGAAAACATGCTGTCTCCGTCTCCCGCTCGGGGTTTGTCGATCTCGAGAAGACGTTCGAAATCGTCTCCTCCACCCCGGTTGAACTTGCACTCGAACTCGAGCGCAAGGCGAAACCATCGGGGGCAACGGCCGCCGGGAAGCAGCAATCGTCCCAGTCGACCGCGAAGCCCGGGGAGCCGGTGGCTGCACGCGCCACCCAGGGGAGCAAACCCGCCGCCGGGACCGCTGCCAAGCCTGTTGCACGCGCTGCCGGGACCTCGAAGGAAGGCACCGCATCGGCCCGCCCTTCTGCGACCACCTCGACCGCTTCCCGGACTCGCGAAAACGCCACCTCGAGCACGGCAAAGGCAACCACCACGGGGACCACAGCGCAGCAGGAGAGCGGCTTCCTCACACTCAATGCCTACCCCTATGCCTACGTGGAGATCGACGGGGTCCGCATCAAGACCACTCCGCTCATTCGTCACAAGCTTGCCCCGGGTCCTCACAAGGTGACTCTCACCACCGAGGACGGCAGGGTGAAATCGCTGGACATTCAGATAGAACCTGGGAGAACATTCAAGGAGATCGTCCGATTCGACGCATCCCCATGAGGTCCCATGAATCGTTCATCGTGCTTCCTCGTGCTCGCCTCGATGTTGGCGCTCCCGGTGACGGTGCCTGGTGCGCAAGCTCAGGATGAGACCGACGTGCCGCGTCCTCTCGTCCTGGACATGACCACGCTCACCAAGGACCCCCGGACCGAGGCGGTTCAGGCTCTTGTTTCGGAAAACACACCATTCGAGCCGGGAACATATCCCCTGCTGAGTGGCGCTTCGCCCGAGTTCCTCGAGCTGTTCCGCTGGCTCTACCCTGCTGATGGACACCTCGTGTGCGAGGAGACGGCCGGCTTGCAAGAAGTTCTGGAGCAGGCCCGGAGCATGGTGGTGGAACTGGAGTTGGATCGCGCCCTGGTGACGCTCCGGCGGGCGTTCGAGACGTTGCCCTGTCGTCACGAGCGGATTGAGCGGGAGGTGTTGCGGCGGATTTTTTACTTCGAGGGGATCGCGCGGTACTACGAGGGGGATGAGGCGGGGAGCGAGCGTGCGTTCCTGGCTTCGTTGGCCATCGATGCCGAATCGGGGCCGGTACCTGGGTTTCCTCCCGACATCACCGAGATGTATGATCGGGCTGCGGCTCGCTTGCCCGAGTTGCCGGAGGTCCAGCTCGAGGTGGATGCGGCATTGAAGCAAGCCGGAGTTACGGTGGATGGAGCCCCTGTGCCGGAGCTGGACAGCCGGATCGCGCTTCGTCCCGGTTTTCATGTGGCGCAGGTATTCAACCAGGATGGGGTGGCGAGGACCGCCACGTTTTTCCTGGACGCCCGGGGTACGACTTCACTGGGGTCGTTGGTAGACATCATGCCTCCAGGTTCCACCTCGTATCTCAACGCCCTGTTTCGCACCTCAATTCAGCAACTTCGGCTGGAGCGGGCCCAGCGGACGGCCCTGGACGCCTATTGCCGTCTCCGGAATCATCCGTTCATCATTTTCGTGGTGGTTTCGGTGGACACGGGTACCCAGGAGTTGGCGACCTATCTGCCGGGTGCGGGGCTGACGCCTGGTGTCCCGGACGGGTTGCAACCGTTGCCGCCGATGGTGAGGGAACCGGAGGAAGAGCGGAGTTCGGGGCGGTTGGGGTTCCTGGCACGGCGCAGGGAGCGCAAGCGGGAGGCCGAGGAAGCGAGGCGGGAGCAGATGCAGGCGGACGAGTCGGGGATCTCGTTCGGTGGGACCTCGTCGAAACCCTCCCCGGAGGCTCCGGTGGTGGTCACTCAGCCGGTGGAGCGGCCGGAGCGGACCGAGACGGCCGGTGTGCGGGGGCGTCGGGAGTGGGAACGCCGGACGGTCGCCCGGGTCGGTGTGGGCCGGACCGTGTACGAAGGGGAGGGGTTTGCCGGTCTGCTGCCGTCGATCACGCTTCCCGTGGCCGGCGTGGTTGGGGTACACGTGGGCCTGTTCTATGGGACCGATTTTGGGACGCGAACGGACACCTTCCTGGGACTCTACGGGGTGCGTGTGGGTCCCGAATTTGCGGTTTGGACGGGCCGACTGGTGCCGCGATTGGGGCTGGGCGGCGCGTTCACGGCCGCACGAGTCATTGCCGTGGGGGATGTGTCCAAGCTCCTGGTCGAGGGCACGCCGGAGGGGTGGGTGGGGCTGGACTACCTCTTCGAGGAGCGCATGCTCGTGGGACTGGAGCTGGGCGCGGGGTTCAGCCCTGGATTCACCAGCGGGGCCGCAGCCCACGGTTTGTGGCGGGGCTCCCTTACGGTCGGCTGGACCTGGTAACCTGGAATCCAGGAGTCGCGCACCGGTTCCATCGTGCGTGCTGGACGGAACCGCCTGGTCGGGCTACACTTCACCATTTTCCCGGAGAGTTTGGAAGTTGCGTTCCTGGGGTGTCCATGTCCTCCCCTGACCTCCCCGACATCGTGGTGCGGGGTGCTCGAGAGCACAACCTGAAGGGGGTCGACGTTACGTTGCCTCGAGGCCGACTCGTCGTGTTCACGGGCGTGTCCGGTTCGGGCAAGTCGTCCTTGGCGTTCGATACGTTGTATGCCGAAGGGCAGCGGCGTTACGTGGAAAGCCTGTCTGCGTACGCGCGTCAGTTTCTCGGCCAGCTTCGGAAACCCGCCTGTGACGCCATCAAGGGGCTGTCTCCCACCATTGCCATCGCCCAGGCGGGGCATACGTCCAACCCGCGGTCCACGGTGGGCACAATCACCGAGATTCACGACTACCTACGGGTCCTGTATGCTCGAGTCGGGAAGCAGCATTGCCCTTCGTGTGGGACGCGGGTGCAGCGGCAGAGCGCCCAGGAAATCGTTCTCGAGATATCGAAGCTGGCGCCGGGCACGCGCTACAGTATCCTGGCACCGGTGCCGCTGCGTGTGTCCGAGGATGCGACAAGGGCGTTGGAAGAGGCGCGCTCCAAGGGATTCGTGCGGGTTCGGTTCGACGGGGAGGTTTACGGCGTGGAGGAAGTTCCCCCGTTCGATGTGCGGAAGCCCCACGCATTGGAGTTGGTGGTGGATCGGCTGGTGCAGCGCGAAGGCATGGGGCAACGGCTTGCCGATTCGGTGGAGACGGCGTTGCGCTACGGTCATGGTCGCTGTGTCGTGGCGGTGACTGGAGAGCCTGACCGTGTGTATACCGAAAAGCCGGAATGCCCTGCATGTGGCACCTCGGTGGCGGCGTTGACGCCGCGGCTGTTCAGCTTCAACCACCCTGAAGGCATGTGTCCCGATTGCCAGGGCCTCGGTTCGCGCATGGTCCCGGACCCGGACAAGCTGGTGCCCGATCCGGGGCGAACCCTGGCGGAAGGGGCGGTGGTGCCTTGGGCGAACGTTTTTGCACGCCGAAAGGGCACCGTCTACGCCACCATCACTGCGGCCTTGGAAGCGCTGGACATCCCGGTGGACGTACCGTTTCGAGCCCTCACGAAGGAGCAGCAAGAGGTTGTCCTGTATGGGGCGGGCGACAGGACGTTCCGGGCCAGTTGGAAGAGCAAGCGTGGGCGGTCGACCTGGGACGTTCCGTTTGAGGGGATTGTGCCCTTGATCCAGAGGCGGCTTCGGGAGACGAAAAGTGAGGAGGCTCGTCGGTCCTACATGGCATACCTGAGCGAGACACCGTGCACGACCTGTGCGGGGCGGCGTCTGCGGTCGGACGCCCTGGCCGTGACCGTGGGAGGCAGGAGCATCGCGGAGGTACAGGAGTTGCCGCTCGATCGGTGCCTGGATTTTTTCGGTGCCTTGACCTTCTCCGGTACAGATGCCCGGGTGGCAGAGGACCTGCTCAAGGAAATCCGCGGCCGGCTTGGGTTGTTGGTGGACCTGGGTCTATCCTACCTGACGTTGGGCCGGGCGGGGCCCACCCTGTCCGGGGGGGAAGGGCAGCGAATCCGACTCGCCAGTCAGATCGGGAGTGAGTTGACCGGGGTTCTCTATGTGTTGGACGAGCCTTCCATCGGCCTTCATGCACGGGACACGGCCCGTCTTCTGAGCACCCTGAAACGCCTCCGAGACCTCGGCAACACCGTCCTCGTGGTGGAACACGACCGGATGACGATCCTCGAGGCCGACCATGTGGTGGATTTCGGCCCCGGTGCCGGCCGGGCCGGCGGGCGAATCCTGTTTTCGGGAACACCGCAGGCCCTTCTCGAGGCCGCCGAGTCCCGAACCGGCGCACATCTTTCGGGCCGCTTGCGTATCCCATCCCGGGCCCCCCGGCCCCCTTCGGAGCGCCACCTTACCATCCGGGGTGCTTCTCAGCACAACCTCAAGGACGTGGATGTCTCCTTCCCTCTCGGTCGCTTCATCGTGGTCACCGGCGTCTCAGGCGCGGGGAAATCCACCTTGATCAACGGTACCCTCTACCCCGCGCTCGCGAACCGTCTTCACCACGCAAATCTGCCCGTGGGGAAACATCGCGTGCTCGAGGGCCTGGAATACGTGGACAAGGTGGTTCGTGTCGACCAGGGACCCATCGGCCGTTCCCCGAGGTCCACCCCGGCCACCTACACCAAGGTGCTCGAGCCGATTCGCCAACTTTTTGCGCGCCTCCCCGAAGCTCGAGTGCGTGGTTTCGGTCCGGGACGGTTCAGCTTCAACGAAAAGGGCGGCCGGTGCGAGGCGTGTACTGGGGAGGGGACGCGACGCATCGCCATGCACTTCCTGCCTGACGTACACGTGCCGTGTGAAGTCTGCGGTGGAAGGCGGTACAATGAATCCACTCTGGAGGTCAAGTACCGGGGCCACTCCATTGCGGACATCCTCGAGTCCACGGTGGAGGAGGTGTACGCCCTGTTGCGCAACCACGCGCGAATCGCCCGTATCTTGCACACCTTGATCGAGGTCGGCCTCGGATACCTCCCCTTGGGTCAGCCCGCCCCCACCTTGTCCGGCGGCGAGGCCCAACGCCTCAAGCTGTCGCGGGAACTGGCGCGGCCGGAGACGGGACGGACCGTCTATTTCCTGGATGAGCCGACCACCGGGCTGCATTTCGACGATATTGCAAGGCTCCTTTCGGTGCTCGATCGGTTGGTGGCCGACGGCAATACAGTCATCCTGATCGAGCACCACCCCGACGTCATCAAGGCAGCGGACATGGTGATCGATCTCGGGCCTGAAGGTGGTGAGGGCGGTGGTCGCGTGGTGGCCGTGGGAACGCCTGCGCAGGTGGCGGAAGTGGCCGGGTCTCATACTGGACAAATGCTACGAGCGGAGTTGACATCTTGAAACATCGTGATTAGATACGCCGGAGTTGCGCGGGACCAGGAAAACCGCCCCCGGCACGAACCGGAGAGTGAGATGGGTATCTTCGATTTCTTCAGGAAGAAGGATGCACGGTTCTTCCTCGAGCGCGCGCAGAAGGAGTTGGCGCGCGAGCAGTTTGCGTACGCGCGGGACGACGCCCAGGAGGGTCTGGGCCACGAGGATCTGGACCCCGAGGTGGAGGCGGCGCTGCGGGAGGTGTTCACCGCTGCGGTGCGTGGGATCTGCAAGTTGAATCTGGAGGAGGCGCGGTTGGCCCTCCAGTCCGGTGAGTTGACCCGGGCGAAGGAGTGCCTGGACACGGCTCGCGGTCATGCGCCGGATGACGAGACCCGGGCCGAGGTGGAGGCGCTGACGAGTGAGTTGCGGCTTGCCAGAACGCGGCGGCGTGAGGAGGCCGAGGCGGCGGAGGCCGGCCGTGCAGCGGAGGCGACGGAGGGGAGTGTGGACGACCAGTTCCAGGTCTACCTGGCCGCCCTTGCTCCGGACGTGGCCGAGGCCTACGCGCGGTTTGGTGAGACATTTGCCCGGGCATACGTTCACCTCAATTCAGGAGAGGCCAAAGAAGCGCTCGAGCTTCTCAACGAGGTCGAACCGGTGAATGAGGAGGCTGCCGGGTTGCTCGCCTTCGAGAAGGCTCGAGCCCTCCTGGCGGTCGGAGATTACGAGCGCGCACTCTACTGGCTGGACGTGACCGGAGCCATTCGGGGAGCTGCGCCCATCTTCCTGTCGGATCATCCTTCCGTGGCCTACCTGCGGTACGAGGCGCTCCTCTATCTGGGCCGGCGCGAGGAGGCTGCCGAGGCGCTTCGAGTGGGCCTCAAGAGTCAGCCGGACAGTGTCATTCTCAAGACCGCCCTGGCCGATCTCCTGATGCACCTGGAGCGACTCGACGAGGCCGAGCCGCTGGTGGAAGAAGGGCTGGCATGCAACCGCTCCGATCCCCAATCCCACGTGCTCAAGGCTCGGCTGTTGGTGGCCCGGGGAGACCGGGATGGGGCCATCGAGGTGTTGGAGAACGGCATCAAGACTTGCGGGTGCAATCCCGCAGCCCTTCCCAACCCGATCCTGGCTCGAGCACTCATCGAGATCTACGTCGAGGAGCAACGTCAACCCCGCCGGGTCGATACATTGCTCGGCCAGCTCTTCAGGGCGCAACAGGGCGAGGGGGACTGGTACGACCACTTCCTGGCCGCCAGATATCATCACTGGCAAGGAAACGACGAAAAGGCCCGCACGTTCGCCATGGAAGCGCTCCAGCGCCTGCCCGATCCCTCGGACCCCAGGCGAAAACAGGTTCAGGCGTTGCTTCCAGCAGAAGAAGGCACTGCATGACACGGCCTCGCCCCGGCCCGCGTGGCCGGCAGCCATCCTCGAGGTGGGGATGGGAAGAAACTGCCGGATGAGTCGCGCTCAGTTGGTCGCACCTCCGACAGCCAGAACGGAACGTTCGGGGGATCCGTCGGACCGGGAGAGTCGAAACACCTGGAAAACATCAACGGCCTGGTGACGGTCTTCATCCTGGCTCCAGACCTCCACCACGTTGCTTCCTTCTTCCAGAGATACGGATTGGGAAAACGGGTAGCGAACTTTCCCGTCCTCGGTTCGCTGCCATGCGGCCGGGTCCACAACCTGGAACGAGATCTTTCGATCGTTGACGAACAGGTAGAGCGCATGGATCGAACGGTCGTCCGTCACCTCGCCCCGAACCACCACCGTGTCGTCCTCCCATGGGACCTCCAGCTCGGGATAGGTCACCGTGACCAGCGGTGGTACCGCGTGGAACACGGCCTTGAACTCCTCTCCGCCAGAGAGCGGCCATGAATCGGACACCCAGTGGACTGCAGGCCCGGGAACCCAGCCGCTGGCCACGTCAGAGCCCATCGGCACCCGCACGCGAAACCACCCGGGGACCTTCCCGGTCACGTCCAGCACCGCGTCGGTACTGGCCATCGCGAACGTCGGGCACTCCAGCGCCGCACAGCCGCGCAACTCCAGCGGCCGGTCGCCGTTGGCCGTGACCCGCCCCGGAGCCTCCTCGATCAGCCCGGGAAGTTCATCGTCCACCTCCAGCACGATGGAATCGCTGGGCGTGAACAGGAACCGTGCGTCTCCGGAGACGATTTCAGCCCGGATGCGTCGGCCTCGGAAGCCGTGCCCCACGGAGAGGCTGAAGCGGCCCACCGCCCAGTCCCCGGCACCGATTTCGGGAATGTTCACCGTTCCTCGACGAACCCGGACTTTCTTGGCTCCCTTGACCGAAAGTTTCGAGAACACCTTCTCCACCGGCTGGGTTCCCAGGTTCTGGAGAAACAGCAGAAGGTCGATCTCCTCCCCGGGTTGGATGCGCCCGTCTCCATTGCCTCGAGACATGCCCGTGCCGTCATCCACCACTGTCAACGTGTAGGCAAACCGGGGACTCGGCTGAGGGAGCACGTGGACAGAAATCGCCACCTCGCCGGCCAACACCTCGGCATCCCGGAATACCCGCAGCTTCACCGGTTCCTTCAATGCGAACAAATTGGACGGAAATCGTACCGTCCGGGTGGCCGTGCGACGCTCACCCGGATCTATCCGGCCGAACAAACATTCGATCGCATTCAGGACCCCCAGGTCGCTTTCGGACTCGGTTCGCACCTGGTATGCCGGGGTGTCTCCCACGTTCGAGACCGTCACGGTCAACTCAATCCGGTCTCCGGCCTGGACCGAACCGTCGGTGCCCAGGGAGAGCGTCGCCTTCAACTGCGGCGGCACGGTCTCCCGGCCTCGGCTCCAGTCGATGCCCGTGGCAGCGAACTGCCGGTCGATCCGGTCCGCCTGTTCTCGGGTAACAGTTTCCAGGAATCGAGTGGCCCCGGCCAGGGTGGCCGAACGGGTGGAGCGGCCGGCCTCCAGAAGGAGGTCCCGGCAGAACGCCACCTGGAAATCATCCTCGGGAACGTAGGTGTCGTCGTCGACGGACGGAGCGGTAGTATCCTCCCCTACCTCGTCCTCAGAGTCCGTTGTCCAGGAGGAGAACCGTTCCGCGCTGAAGTAGCGCACCACCGCCAAAGGATCCTCGAGCGCCTCGTCCTCCTGCTCCAGGTGGCTGTCCAGGTCGCTCTCGCGATAGACCACCGGGCTGGTGTAGAGGTGGGCCGATTTCTCGTCGAAGTGAACAGGCTCGAGCCGGATGTCGGGCGTGATGCCGAGGGACTGAATGGATTTTCTCCCTGGGGTGAGATACTTGGCCATGGTCAGCTTGAGTTTTGCATCGTTGGGATAGGAGTAGAGATTCTGCACCGACCCCTTGCCGAACGTGCGATCGCCGACCACCACGGCGCGGTCCAGGTTCTTGAGCGCGCCGGCCACGATCTCCGACGCCGACGCAGATTCGGCGTCCACGAGCACCACCATCGGATAGGGAGGCTCGGTCCCTCGAGACCGGGCCGCCTCGTCTTCCACTTCCCCGTCGATCCCTTTCACGGTCGACACGATGGTGCCCCGGTCCACGAAGGTGTCCGCGACCTCGATCGCCTGGGTGAGCGGTCCCCCGGGATTGCCGCGAAGGTCCAGAACCAGGCCTCTCAGCCCGCCGGATTCCGCATTCAGGCGCTCCAGTTCGGCATGCAGTTCCCGGGCCGTGTTGTGCTGGAACGTTTTGATCCGGACGTATCCCACTCCGCCCCGGAGCGTCCAGCCTTTCACCGAGGGGATGTGGATTGTCTCTCGGATAATGGTGATACTGTGTGGGCGGTCCCACCCTTGCCGTTCCACCAGGATGGTCACCGGCGTTCGCACCGGCCCTCGGAGTTTGTCCACCGCCTCGTCAAGACTCATGTTGATGGTCGGTTCATCCTCAATCTGGAGGATCCGATCTCCCGGTTTCAGGCCCGCTCGCGCCGCCGGCGTATCCGGCAATGTGGCGATGACGGTGATGCGTCGGTCCTCACCCCGAAGCGAGATCGTGATACCCAATCCCCCGAACTCGCCCTGAATCTGCACGTCCATGTCCCGCGCCATGTCGGGGGGAAGCAGGATGCTGTGAGGATCGAGCACGCTGAGAAAGCCGTTGATCGCAGCATACTCGATTTCCTGCATGGGCATGTCGGAATAGAGGTGCGCTTCCACGAACTCGAGGGCGGACCGGAGCGAGGTCACCACGTCATGGAGGGAATCGATATCTGCCAGTGGCAATGCGGTGTGCGCCGAGTCCACCGTGACCTCGAGCACACCCGCCGGGACATCGAGGTGGAACAGGACCTCTGGAATGTCCCGCTCGATCTGCTCCAGGGCAGCCTCAAACATCTCGGCTGGGTGGATGCGATCCTTGTCCACGTAGTCTCGTTCGACCTGGAAGGCCACCTTTTGAAACAGATAGAGGTCCGACAGGCGATAGGATGAGGTGTCCCGAGCACCGTAGGAGGAGAAGAGCGGACTGCCCTCCCCCTGGTTGCCGTAGAGCGAGACGAACAGGAAGATGTTGACAAGCGTCAGCACGATGACCAGGGGTTTCAACGCAGAGGTCAGGTACTTCTCCCGACTGGTCAAAGCCGGCGCTCGTCGCCCGGGCGATCGATGCAAGCTCATGAGAAAAAGTCTAGATTCCCGGCAGGTCAGTGTCAATTGAAAACCCCTGCCCTGCTCCCCTGCGCCCACCCCTCCCCGAGGTTCTTGCTCAAGGGCGTCGATACGAAAACGCTTGACTTTTTGCTGCCCTCCTCAAAAAATTGGGCGCGGGCACGGGGAGTGCCTCGGCTGGCACGGAACAAACGGCGGAACATAGATGGTCCTCAAGATCTCCTGCCCATCTTGCAAGAAAGCCTATCGCCTCACGGAGCCTTACCCCCTTCCAGGCAGGCGTTACCGCTGCACATGCGGCTCCGTCATTCGCGTGAGCTACCCTCCGGATATCCTACGTGCACTCGAGGCTGACGGATTGTTGCCCAGCTCCGACACCAGTCCGTCTGGCCGGGCCGGGTCTGCTGACACACCCACACCTGAGCCGGGCCGGGGGCCGGAGACGTCTCCGGCCACCGATTCAGAGGGGCGCCCCGGAGCGGACACCGGTGGACCGGAGCCGGAGCGAGTGGTTTCAGCGGAGGGTGGGTCGCGGGACCAGGCACGTCCGCCGGAGCCGGAGCGAGTGGGTTATCCAGAGGATCAGGGGCGTCATCCAGAAGGAAAAGGCGAGGCGAGCGCGCGCGGATCGCGGAAGAGGCGTTCGCCAGGCCGCAAGTTTCTCCTCGTGGCCTTGGGGTTTTTGGTGGTCGCGGGTCTGGGGGCGGCCGGGTTCGGCGGATATCTTTACTGGCATTTCTCCCAGAATCTCCCGTCGTTGGAGACGCTCGAGACCTATCGACCCCCCATGCCGACCCGGGTGTATGCGCGGGATGGCGAACTCATTGGTGAGTTCCACGGGGAGGAGCGGCGCTATGTGCTGCCGTTCGAGCAGATTCCCAAGCTGCTCATCGAGGCGTTTGTGGCGGCGGAAGATGCCATGTTCTTCCATCATCACGGGGTGGATTACATGGGGATTCTGCGGGCCACCATTGCCAATCTTCGGGAGCAGCGATTGGCCCAGGGGGCGAGCACGATCACGCAGCAGGTCGCCCGTTCGTTCTTGTTGACGCGGGAGAAGAGTTTCGAGCGCAAGATCAAGGAGGCGCTCCTGGCGTACCGGATCGAAGCGAATTTTACCAAGGAGCATATCCTCTACCTGTACCTGAACCAGGTTTACTTGGGGGAGGGGGCCTATGGCGTGCAGGCAGCGGCGCAGGTCTATTTCGACAAGGACGCCGCGGACCTGGATTTGGCCGAGGCTGCGTTGCTGGCCGGGTTGTTGCCTGCGCCGAGCCGCTATTCTCCGCTGGACCATTTCAATGCGGCCAAGGAGCGACAGCGGTACGTACTCCGGAGCATGGTCCGGGACGGGTACATCACGGAAGCGGAGGCCGAGGCGGCGGAGCAGGAGGAGTTGGCGCTCAAGCCGCGGCGAAACATCAACAAGACGGTGGCTCCCTACGTGGTGGAGGAAATCCGGCGATACCTCGTGAAAAAGTACGGAGACGAGAAGGTGCTGACCGGGGGGCTCGAGGTGCATGCCACCATCGACCTGGCGTTGCAGCAATCGGCGCAGCGTGCGGTCAAGTGGGGGGTGGAGCGAGTCGATCGGCACATCGGGTGGAGGGGACCGGAGACGCACCTGGAAGAAGGGCGGATCGAGGCGTGGCTGGCTGACTACGAGAAGAAGTTCAAACATGACCTTCAGGCTTCGAGACCGGGGGGGATCGAACGTTTTGGTCCGCCACCCGAGGGACCGCTGCCGCTGGAGGTAGGCAAGCGGTACAAGGCGGTGGCGATGACGGTGAAGGACCGCCATGCCCTGGTGCGGATTGGAAGCAACGAGGCCATCCTGCCGCTGGAGAACGTTCGGTGGGCCTATCCAGTCAATCCGAAACGGAACTGGAAGCACCGCAGCCTGGACAAGTTGACGCGGGTCATGAAGCGTGGGGACGTGTTCACGGTGGAGGTCCTGAACCTGGCCTGTCCGAAAGCGAAGAAGTTGACGGGGTCGGATACGAAGCGTCCGGAGGTCACCTTGTTCCAGGAACCAGCGGTGGAGGGGGCGCTCTTCTCTTACTCGCCCAAGACCGGGGAAGTCATTGCGTTGGTCGGAGGGTACGATTTTGAGCGGTCCGAATTCAACCGGGCGTTCCAGGCGCGGCGCCAGATGGGGTCCGCCTTCAAGCCGCTCATCTATGCCGCTGCCATGGACCATCCCACGAAGGTCTACACTCCGGCCACCATGCTTCTGGACGCGCCGATTACCATGCATATGGGTGAGGATGCGCCCAAGGTGCCCGGGTACGAACTCCTCTGGAAACCGGCCAACTACGACAAGGACTATCTGGGCGAAATCATGCTTCGCAAGGCGCTCTACATGAGTCGCAATACCGTGGCGGTGAAGGTCCTGGCCGACATCGGCGTGGATTACGCCTACGAGTACGTCAAGAAGCTGGGCATCGAGTCCCCCATCAACAAGGATACCTCCATGGTCCTCGGCTCCTCTTCCATCACCCTCATGGAACTCTGTCGGGCCTACTCCGCCTTTGCCTCCGGTGGCTGGATCGTCGAACCCGTTTTGGTCGACCGTGTGCTGGACCGTGACGGGAACGTCCTGGAGGAACGGCCCCCGGAACCCACGCGCACCCGCGTCATGCCTGCCTCCACCGCGTACATCATGACCGACCTGCTCCAGGACGTGGTCCGCCACGGCACCGGTATCAAGGCGTTGAAGCTGGGCAAGATCACGGCCGGAAAAACCGGAACCACCAACGACTTCGTCGATGCATCGTACATCGGGTTCACCCCCGAACTCGTGACCGGCGTCTGGGTCGGTTACGACCAGCCGAAGAGCATGGGCTACGGTCAGGCAGGCGGCGATGCGGCATTGCCGTTCTGGATCGAGTACATGAAGGACGCCTTGAAGGTCTACCCTCCTTCCCGATATCCAGTGCCACAAGACATCGAGTTTGCAACTGTGGACACCGAAACGGGCAAACTCGCCGGGGAGCACTGCGAACACAAAGTGCGTCTCCCGTTCAAGCGTGGGGAGGCTCCGGTCGAGGCCGCACCCGACCCGGGCCAGGTGGGGATCGAGGATTTCCTGTCCGCAGACCAGGGGTTGTGAGGGAGCTTGAAACATGCACTCGCGATGGACTCGAACCATCTTGACCCTTGCCCTCGTCGCACCCGTCCTGCACGCGTGCCAGGAAGAGGAGACCACCGTCACCTACGTCCTGTGCAGCCCGCGGATCGATGTGGTCCAGCCTGCCGACGAGGGAGCCGTTGTCTCCACCGGAGGAGGAACGCTTCTGGTTGAAGGGACCTATCTCTGGATCCCGGACACCTCCGCAAGCGGGTCCTCGGAAGAGCCCACATCGACACCGCAGGTTTCCGCCCACGACGAACTTGCCGACATCGAAGTGCGAATCAGCGGGCGACGCGCCATTGTGACCAGTGCCTATGAACGGTCGTTGACCGATGTGCCAAACGCCCAGTTGGCGGATGACGGGTCCGTCCTGGACGGCTACTCGAATTGCACCACCTGCGCTTCCTGCATGGAGGAGAACCCGAACGGTTGCGGCGGCTGCTCCGCCGCCTGCGCGGGGTGTATTCAGGTGGTCGAGTTTGACGTGCCCTTGCTCCTGCCGGGGGCGGGAGGAACCAGCACGGACGACGGCAACCTCCTGTCCTGGATCGAGGTCGTGACCCGCGCCGGTCGCTCCAACGCCCTGTCTTACTCGTTTCCTCCTGCCTGCAGCGATGGCGTCGACAACGATTCGGATGGGGCCATCGACGACGACGACAGCGCCTGCACCCTGTCCCCCTGGAGCGAGCTGCCTCCTTGCGAGGACGGGGTGGACAACGACGGAGACGGGTGGGTGGATGGAGACGACCCCGGTTGCCTGTCAGGGGAGACGCCACCGGTGGAGGAGGACCCCTGCAACGATGGGGTGGACAACGATGGAGACGGTCTCATCGACCTGGCTGATCCGGCATGCGCCGATGACCCCCGCGGCCAGTCGGAGACCGCCTTTGTTCCACCGCCCGCGTGTGCCAACGGGGTGGACGACGACGGAGACTATCTGATCGATGCCGATGACCCCCGTTGCTCCTCCGGGAATGACACGGACGAGAGCCAGCCCTAGCCACGGAGAGGAGACAACATGACCGTTCAATACACCCAGACCACCAAGAAGATTTGCCACCATTGTCGGCGGGAGGTGCCCTGGGACACCCGGATCCTCAGAACAGAAACCTGCCCCTGGTGCGGGTCTGATTTGCATGTGTGCCTCAACTGCAAGTTCCACGACGTCAGTCGCCACAACGAATGCCAGATTCCCGGTACGGACCGAGTCAAGGAAAGAGACCGGGCCAACTACTGCAACGACTTTGTCTTCCGTGACGGCGCGCCAGGGGATGACCGCGCCCAGATCGATGCCAAGAACAAGCTGAAGAACCTCTTCAGTATCTAGCCCCGGCCCATCCCCGCCTCGAGTCTGTCACGCCGGGTGCTGGAAGCCCCTCTTCGCCGAAACGGCGTTCCGTGTCCGCCGGGAGTACGTGGCGCCGGTTCCGGGACGTTCATGGGTCTGTCCCGGTGCTGGATCAGCCGGCTTACTCGAGCGACGGTTCCTGCAAAGTGGTGATCGGGACCTCCGCACCGGTGGGAGGGCGTTCCACCGACTCCTCGATGTGGGAAAAAAGGGAAGGAAACGGGCTCTCGTACCCGTGGCACGTGTCCAGGGCCTCGAGCAATGGCTCGGCGATACGCTTCAGTTGCATGCGATAGCGCCGGTAGTTCACGGACATGGCCGTTGGCATGTCCTCGGTGGTCCGCAGGTAGAGCCAAAACTCGTCCAGGAGTCGATAGAAGCGGTCGCAAAGGTCGAGGCATTCCACGGGAAGCGACAGCAGATCGTCCGGCTTCACCTGTTCGTACCGGCTTTTCAGCACGTTCAGCAGCGGTTCCCGTACCCGCATCTTGGTCCAAATCTCCATCAACAGCCATTCACGGAGTTCCAGATCCTCGACAATCCGCCGCACTTCCTGGCTCAAGATGTAGGCCAGTTTTCGCTTGCGACTCAGATCTCGTGACCGTCGCCTGATCGACGCACGGGCAGCCTTCCGGCCCTTCCTTCCTTCCCGCCCCGGCTCGTTGTCTGCTCTCTTCTTCGCCATGGCTCCGTCCATCCCCGTCTGGCCCGAACCTCGGGGAGGTCCTTCGGCCCGGTGACCCCCTCGTCCACCTCCCGGCGCCTCACCCGGGACTCTTTCGCTCCCAGGTCGTCCGCCCGGGCTTCTTGATTCTACACCAGGAGTACTCGTCGCGCCACCGCCCACCACTTGCTGACCAGGCGTGATCCGTTCTCGCTGCCGCAGGCGGATGGCCGCCCCGCCGCAGCCTTGCCGCCGGAAAGCGGTGCTTCAGGTGCAGGCCAGCATTCTCACCGAGGAGGAAAACACGCAGACGCACATGGTTCAGCAGAATCTCTTGCAACCCCTCGACCCGTCCTTTCTCCCGGCCTCTGCGTTCTCCTTTTTCGCGGCCTTCCGTGCCGCCCTGGTCTCGAATTCCGACCATTCAGTCCGGTCCATCTCCATCGCCTCCTTGCGTTGCTCCTCGCAGAGCCATTCGTTCGTCCGGGCTTCCGCTCCCCCTCCCGGCCCAGATACTTCTGGACGCAGTACCACGCCAGGAACTTCTTCTCCGCAACGTCTTTCGCCGACAAGATCGCCTTCAGACACGCCTTCTGACGCCACTTCGGGCACCCGCCCCCATCCCATCAGGGCGCCAGGGCCGTCCACAGGGCGTCCGGCTTTCCTGGGAACCGGGTCGCTTCCCGATGTCTTCCTCGAGGGTTCCGGCGGAACGTGGTCGACCGGCCTGCGTGGGGTGGCGTTGCTTCTGTGAATGGGAATCGACCATTCGAAGTGCAATCCTTTGCCCGTGGATGCCGTTAATTCTGTACAGAAGGAAGAATAGCCAGCATATTGTTGGTAGTGCCAATTTTTGCACGGAGTGGACAGGGGCAGAGCAGGGGAGTGCTGCCCACCGCCTGGCACCTGTCTGGCACGAACTCTGCAACCTCACCGTGCAGGTTCCTCTGCGGAGGAGGGGAAGTCATGGTGAAACGAATCCTGGTCGCAAGCAGCCTCGTGTTGCTCCTGGGAGCTTGCGAAGATGGTGCGGTCGAGTCCCCCGAAATCCCGGACTCCTGGACAGTGGAGGAGGAGACGCCCACACCGGTGGGGGAGGCCGACCCAACACCGGAAGGTCCCGATGACGGTTCGTTTCCCACCGGGACACCAACGCCGGGTGATGGGAGCGACATCACGCCGACGCCGTCAGGTGTGGATGGGGCGACACCTGAGCCGGTGGATACGGACCGGGACGGGGTAGCGGACTGGGAGGACAATTGTCCCGAGATTGCCAACCCGTCCCAGCGGGACACGGACCAGGATGGGGCCGGGGATGTGTGCGATCCGTGTCCGTCCGACAACCCGGATGACCCGGACCAGGATGGCGAATGTGGTCGAGATGATGCAGCCGGCGCATCGTTCGACATTCTCGGAACCGTTCCTGACGATGGGTTCCAGGCGGTGGCCACGGCCTTGGCCGGCAAGATTTACTTCACGGCACCATACCCCGGGGATGTGAACAAGGTCTTGGTCGCCATCGAGGACGAGTGGGGGCGGGTTCAGTTTCCCCAGGTGGTTTTGTTCGAGGATGAGGCCACGTTCCTCCCGGTTCTCGAGGCAGACACCGACTACTGCATGACCGTGGAGATCGCGGAGCAAGCTGCTGTGCCGGCAGTCTGGCCGTTGGTCCACGAAGCCTGTTTCACGACCCGGGTGCCGTGCGGTGTGCCCGTTGACGTGGGGCACGACGCCGCCGTGGTGCGGCTGGGCGGTGGCGAGCGGGCTCTGAACGCACTGAATGCCCTGCTGCAGCGTTACAGCGACGACTATCCCATCGCCTTGCTTCTGGAAGACATCGCCAGGAGCCAGACCTTCCCGGTGGAGGGGCTCGAGGCGGCCATGGGCGCGTGGCGCAACCAGGATGGTATCCAGGAGAAGGTTCTGTATCCGGAAGGGTACACCGCCTCGTTCCCGGAATGCGCCATCTCCGGGGACGGTACCCTCACCTGTCGAGGCTTCCAGGCGACCATTCCATTTTACTCGGATGGAATGGCAGTCCATCTCTATCTCGCACAACCCCGTTTTTCCGGAACCCTGGAGCAGTCCGGGGACATCACCACGATGGACCAATTCACGCTTACCGGGGCGGTGACGCCGGAGAACGTGGCTCGCATGGAGCAGGAACTGGGAGTGGAAGGCGTCTCTGCCCTCCTGGTCCTCGATGTGGACCTGGATGGGGATGGCGCGCCTGACGCGGCCAGTGTCGAGGTGCGGACCCACCCCCGACCGCTCGACCTGCTCGACGCTGCCTGCCGGTGACCGCACGGGCGGACCGTTGCGTTCCGGTGCCGCGCGGGGGGCCTGCGCCGGCAGGGCGCACAACCAGGCCGCTCCTCCGGTTCACCGAATCTCAATCTTGTCCGGAGCGTTGGTGTCGTATCCGTTGGTACAACAGGAGATGGAACTGGAGGGCGTTGTGCTGAGGCGTGAATTCCCGGACGAGTTCGAAGTCTTTTCGTAGGTCACAGAGATCCCTGGGCGGTTGGTTCTCACCGTGTAGGACTTCAGCCGATCCGTGTGCGGGTGAGGCGGGCAGTCGGTCGCCCAGTTTCTCGATACGCCAGGACACCGGGGGAGGGGTCCAGGCCTGCGGCGGCGGTTTCCAGGACGCGCCCGGGCTGCACCAGGGTTCCGTGCTCAACACCAGGTCCAGCGTATCCCCGCGCATCAGGAAGCGATCCGGGTCCATTTCGAATACCGGTATGTCCTCCAGTTGGATGTCGTGTCGTCGCGCGAACTCGAGCAGGTGGTAAGCGTAGTCGAACGTGGTTTCATATTCGCAGGGGATGGTGGGCTCCCGCACGAACCCCACGCGGAGGCGCTCCGAGGAGTCGTGGTCGAGTGACTTCAAGACTTGGAGGAGTGGGTCGAGTCCGAGTGCGTCTGGTCGGGGCGTTCGTATCCAGATCTGAGGGCATCCCGGGTCGACACTCTGCAGGAACGCCGGGCGCCAGGTGCCGGCATCCGGTGGGATTCCCGGAATCGGTATCGTGACTGCAGCCTGCTGGAGCAGGCCCACCAGGCCGGCACCGCCCACGAGCAGGTCCCGCCCCCTTCGTGAGGCCAGGGTGGCCGTTCCCACCGCAAGGAGAGACGCTGCCAGGGGAAGGGCCGGCACGATCAGGCGCGGATACTTCTTGGGAATCAAGGTCAGGGTGACCAGAACCAGAAAGAAGGCGGTAAGGAGCCAACTTCGGCTCCGGGCGCCCAGGTGCAAGGCCCCGATGAGCAGGGGCAGGGTCCAGGCCAGTCCCAGGCCGAGGCCGAACAGGACCACAGGATAGTAGGCCAGGTGGAGGAGTAGCCCCACGTCGGCCTTGGCCGCCATCGAGGCGGCCCCGTAGGCTGCCTGGCTTTCCCAGTGCGTTGCGACCCAGAGAGCGGGGAGTGGCAAGGCTGTGAGCACGAGGAGTCCGAGCCGGCTCAGCACAGCCGCGCCATGGGTCCGGATCCCGGCAATCACCAGCAGTCCCAGTGGTGCGGCCACGTAGAGAAGGAACGTCTGCTTGGACAGGAGGCCGGCTGCGATCGTGGCCGCGAGCAACAGGGTCGGGATGGTTCGGGAGAATCCGCGGGTCCTGAGCGCAAGCCCCAGAGAGAGCGCCACCCACAGTGCCACGAAGGGTTCCAGCAAGGCGTGCCTGGCCGTGGCGGAGGCCAGGGGGAAGGTTGCGTAGGCCAGTGCTGCGATCACTCCGGCCCACCCCGACTCTCCTGGGGACAGGCGAAAACGCCGTGGCCAGGCCCGTGCATGAACCCGCTGTTCGTTTCTTAGTCGCTCCTGCCCGGCTGCAACCGTGGTCATCCAGGCCACGGCCACCAGGGCAAGACTCGACCAGGCTGTAAGCAGCCCGCCCATACCTCGAGGAAACGGACCCTGGACGGGGAGCCACGAAAGGATGGCACCGTTGAGAAGAGCAAAAAGCGGGGGATAGTCCGAAGGGCTGGTGAAGGCCGTGTAGGTTGCCCGGGCGATCCCGGCGTCGTCGATGAGGTCCTTGTAGAGTTCCACGGCGCCGAGATGACCCGCCTCATCTCCGTCCGGCGGCCCGGCGTCCATGGCTTGCCAGTGGAGGCTCGAGAGCACGTGGAACAGGAGCACGAGCGCCAGCCCCCCGAGAGGACCACCCCGGAGCCGGTACCGCCTGCGTTCTCGAGTCAGCTTCAGCATGGGTATGTGCGGGTGGCAGGCGCTGCCGACCTTGCCTCTCCGTTCTTTGATTTCCGGGACCTCTCAGGTCCGCTGCTCGAGGGCCTCCCGGGCGCGGCGTGCAATGGATTCCGGATTCAATCCTGCGCGCGCGAACAGCTCTTTCGAGGGGCCGGAAGGTTGGTAGCCGAACACCCCCAGCTTGATCAGGCGGGGACAGGTCCCCATGTCCAGGAGCGTCTCAGCCACGCTGGTGCCCAGGCCGCCAGAAATGCCGTGGTCCTCGCAGGTCACGATCAGACCGGTGTCCGCGGCCCGTTTCAGTGCCTGCCGGTCGATGGCCAGCGGGGTGGCGATGTGGAGCACCATGGCAGAGATACCGGCGTCGCGAAGGATCTGCCAGGCCGCCACCGCGTGGTGAGTCAGGGTTCCAGTGGAGACGAGGGCCAGGTCCGTTCCTGGACGCACCTCCACCGCCTTGCCATATGCGAACCGGTAGTTCCCCCCGAAAAGGGGGGCTCCATCCTCGGTGGTGAGGATGTCGAGCTTCGACCGACCCACGGCCACGAAAAACATTCCCGGTTCCGAGGCAATGGCCCGGATCACTCGGTCCGTCTCGTTCGGGTCGGCAGGCACCACGACCTTGCACCCGGGCAGGTTGCGCATCAACCCGATGTAGTCGATGGCCTGGTGCGTCTTGCCGTCCTCGCCCACATCCAGCCCGCAATGCGTGGCGACCACCTTGACATTCGCCCTGTTGATGTCGTTCAACCGCTGCTGATTGTAGGCCTCGGCGGCAGCAAACACACCGAAGTCCGCCCAGAAGGTCACAACGCCCTGGGTGGAGAGCGCGCCCGCAGCTACGGCTGCATGGTGCTCCTGTATCCCGGCCTGGAAAAAGGAACCCGGCCGTGCCTGGGCGAATGCGCCGGTCTTGACCGACACCGCCAGGTCGCAGTCGAACACGGCCATCGGGATGTCGGGGTTCTGCTCCCCCAGGTCGGCGAGGGCGTTCCCGAATGCACCCCGGTTGTCCATTCTGGTGCCCGGTTCATAGGTCCGCGGCGACCCCTGGACCAACTGCGGGAAGTTCTCCGGCACTTCGAAGACCGGCACCCGTTTGCGAGCTTCCGTCCGGAGCTTGCGGTAGTACTCGAGCCGGTTTTCAGTACCGAGTGCCTCCATGGCGGCGCCATGGGCTTGCTCATCGAGGGGGGCGCCGTGGTACTTGGCCTGGTTCTCCATGGCAGGCACCCCCTTGCCCATGGTGGTCTGCGCGAGGATACACACCAGATCGTCCGTTTGCACCGCTGTGCGGAGGGCCTTGTAGATCTCCTGGAAGTCGTGGCCGTCGATTTCCAGGACCCGCCAACCGTCCGCTTCCCAGCAGGCCCGAATGTCCTGGTACATGACCTCCCGAATGTCCCCGCTGATCTGCAGTCGATTGTAGTCCACGATCGCAGTCAGATTCTGGAGGCCGTGCTTGACTGCAAACCGGCGTGCCTCGGAGATTTGGCCCTTCTGCTGTTCGCCGTCCCCCATGCACACGAACACATGATAGTCGGTCCGGGTGAGCCGGGAGGCCAATGCCATGCCGCAGCCGGCGCTCAAGCCCTGGCCCAGGTTCCCCGTGGACCACTCCACTCCAGGAACCTCCCGCTCGATGTGCCCCTCGAATGGACTCCAGGGTTGTCGAAAACCACAGATAACGTCGTCGATGTCGAAAAAACCTCGCCGTGCGAGCGTTGCGTAGACCCCCGGCGACGTGTGACCATGGCTCACCACGACGCGATCCCGGTCCGGTCGGTAGGGCGCGTCAGGATACACGTTGGCGCAAGCGTACAGGGTGGCGTAGAGGTCGACGGACGACATCGATCCGCCCGGATGGCCGGACCGCGCCAGGGTCGTCATGGTGAGAATGTCTGCACGGGCCTGTCGGGTGAAATCCCTGAGAGAGGAGAGGGTTTCCGGTCCCAACTCTTTTGCCTTGAAACCGAGCGGGTGTTCCATGAGTCGAATCCTCGCAAGTGCTTGAGGGCGGATGTGCCGGCGATTCGCGCCGGCGTCCGAAACATCGTGGAGTCGGTGCCCGGTGCATCCGGGAAGGCAACCAACCCGATTGACGCACCTTGTTGACAGGGGTAGAATACCTTGCTTTTTCAGCACGTCAACTTCGATGTCGCCGGGAGGTCGGCGCGCGTGTCACGAATGTCGAGAGTTTCCGGCTCAGGAACGGATGGGGGTGTGCGACCCGTCATGGTCGGACGACACGGGCAGCCGGCGGCCCATGCGCGCCATGCCCGGACCAGGAGGTAGGCTCGTGTTTTCGTTTCCTCGTCTCTCCCTCCAGGTACCCGTGCGGGCTGTGGTGTGCCTGGTGACCCTTGCAGCCTTGACCGCCTGTTCCATCCCGGTCGCCCGGTCTGACGACGGACTCGGCGACCGGAACACCCATTCCCGCGATGCTGCAAAGGATGCGGCTCTCCAGGAAGCCGTGGTGCATGTCATCATGGGGCTCGATGCCTATTCCGCCCGGGATTTCGCCGGCACCCTCGAGGAACTGGATACGGCTGTGAAAGCAACCCTCGAGGCCGGGATTGCCCGGACGCGGCGCGGTGCGTTGCGCACCCTCGGAGAACAGCTTCCGCCCGGGTATTCTGACTACAATCTTGTCAAGGTCTACCGGGACGCGGGGCGGCATGCGGACGAGGCGCCCACCTACGCCGAGCAGGTGCGCGAGGGGGATTCGGCCTCGGAGATTGGGGTGCCTCAGGGCATGGGACAGGAGCGCTCCGGCGCCGAGGAGGGGGCCGGTGAGGAGACAGAGCCTCCAGCCGGTCTGGAAAGCAGCACGCTTTCGCCGGACGACATCGCCTTCGTTCGTCAGGAGATCGGTCGGATTCTCGAGGCGTTTGGTGAAACCGAGTATCCCAATTCGGAAATCTTCGAGGAGCGGGTGCTACGGTTCATCGAGTTGTACCAGACCGACCTGAGTGGGTTTTTCCGGCGCAGCATGATCCGATCTGCCAAGTATCTCCCGATGGTCCAGGAAATCCTGGGAGAAAAGGGGGTCCCCGGCGTCATGGCATACATTGCGTTCGTGGAGAGTGGGTTTCGGCCCGGCGCGGTCTCGCGTGCCGGCGCGGTCGGCCTGTGGCAGTTCATGCCCAGCACGGCCAGGGCGTATGGACTCAAGGTGAGCCGGGGCCTGGACGAGCGCAAGGACCCGGTCAAGTCCACGCTCGCCGCTCGCGAGTACTTCCTCGACCTGGTCGCCATCTTTGGTTCCCGCTCTTTCTTGCTGGCCATGGCTTCTTACAATGCCGGGGAAGGCAAGGTCCAGTACTGCCTCAAGCAGGTGGAAGACCCGTTCACTCAGCGAACGTTCTGGGACATCGCCCCTTGCCTGCGGAAGGAAACACGGGAGTACATCCCCCGCGTCATCGCCGCGGCCATCGTCGCCCAGGACGCCGAACGGTTCGGCTTTGGCGATGCGGCCGTGTACCTCGACCCGGAACGCTACACCGTGGTGGAACTCGATTTCCCGGTTCCCCTCGACACACTGGCCGGCGCCTGCGGGATCACGGTGGACGAACTCCGCGCCATGAATCTGGACATCCGGTCCGGCCGACAAACCACCCCGGACATGCGGCCCTACTGGCTGCTCATCCCCGCAGACAGGCAACGCAAGGTCACCAAGATGCTCGATCGGATCGCGAAACAGCGGGAGGAGGCTCGAGTCGCTGCGGCCAAGGAATCCCGCGCTTCCGCCCAGGGCAAGACCACGGGCCGCAAGGAAGCCGGAGGGCACGCTGCACGCGGTTCATCGAGCCGTTCCGGGGGCGGGCACGCTTCAAAGGAGAAGACCAAGTACGTGAAGTATCGCGTGCAGCCTGGCAACACGCTGAGCGTCATTGCCGAGGACTTCGGGACCTCGGTGGCCAAGCTCAAGGAATGGAACCCGTACCTTCGCAAGCGGGGCCTCCAGGCGGGAGATACCCTGTTCATCTATGATCTGGACTGGAGTTATCGCAAGTGGCGTCATACCATCGTGGCCGGGGATACGTTGGGGGGAATCGCACACACCTACGGGGTTTCCGTGGATGAGATTCGACGCTGGAACGGCCTCAAGGGGGATGTCATTCATGCGGGAAAGCGCCTCGTGATCTATACCCACGGCAAGGCCACCCAGATCGCCGAACGCAACCTGGGGACGAGTGGGGGAGGACGCCGGCCGGTGACGTACGTGGTGCAGAAAGGCAACAACCTCTCCATGATCGCTGCCATGTTCGACGTGAATTTCCGGGACATCATGGCTTGGAACAACCTCTCGAGCGGCCGGATCTATCCGGGTCAGAAGCTCATCATCTATCCCGGAGAGGACCTGGTGGCGCAGCGGTACCGGGTGAAACGGGGAGACACGCTCATCGGCATTGCCCACCGCTTCAAGGTGGACCCCGCTTACCTGGCTGCCGTCAACGGTCTGACCGACGCCGACCACCTTGAGGCCGGCCAGGTCCTGATCGTGTACCGCAAGAAGTGAACCAGGGGACGGAGGAGGAACATGGAATACCGACGGGAGAACGAGGGCACCGGGGTCCGGGCCGGAGCGAGCGGCCGGCGTGGTCTCCCTCGGGTGCTGGGGACCCGGGCGTCCACCATCTGGGTGGCGGGCGCATTGTTCATGGCCTGCGCCGGCCACCGTCCTCCCGACCCGGGTGCGAGCGTGACAGGGGTCGTCGAGGCTGGAAGTACTCCCGTACCGGAACCCGAACAGCGCGAGCACCGGGATCCCCAGAAACCGGTTGCGCTCCCCTTTCACTACAACGACTACCAGGCCGCACGACAGGAAGCGGTGGCGCGACACGTCCCAATTTTTGCAGAAGTGTGGGCCAAATGGTGACACACTTGCCGCTTCCTCAGCGCCTACATCCTCACCGACCAGGCGCTGGCGAAGCATGCCGGGCGGTTCGTTTGGCTTTTCGTCGATGTGGATGACACGGCCAATGCAGAGTTCCTCGAGCACTTCCCTGTGACGGCACTTCCCACCATGCTCGTCATCGACGGGGACGAGGAACGGGTGGTCCTTACCTGGTCTGGTGGAGCCACCGTGGCCCAGCTCGAGCAGTTGTTCCAGGACGGGGAAATGGCTTTTCAGGGAGATGTGGCGGACCCGGTCGAGGCAGCGGTGGCTCGAGCCGACCGGCTGAATGGGGAACGGCGGTTCGTGGAAGCGGCTTCGGCATACGAGCAGGTGCTGCACATCTGGCCCGAGGGCCGGGCAGGGCGCGCTCGTGTCGTGGAGTCTCTGGTCACCGTGTTGGAAGCCGCCGGGGAGTTGGAGCAGTGTGCACGGACGGCGTTGCGTGAGGCTGAGTCGCTGCCCCCCGGGGCATCGTTCGCCAACACCGCAGGCCTGGGCCTCTATTGCGCCCTGTCAGGGCCGGAAGACGCCGCGTGGGTGGGTGAGGTGGTGCCCGGGCTGGAATCCTTGCTCCAGCGGAGCCTGAACATGGACGGAGTGTTGGCCGACGAGCGTTCGAGCCACTACTACCTGCTCACCGAGGTCCGTGAGCGGGCGGGGGACACGGAAGGAGAGCGGGCGTTGGCCGGTGCCTGGGTCGCCTTTCTGGAGTCCGAGGCGGCTCGAGCGCCCACACCGGAGGCTCGGACCGCGTTCGACTCGCACCTGCTCACCGCCTGCATTCGCCTGGGGGACCCGGCTCGAGCCATTCCTGCGCTGGAGCGATCCGAGCGGGACCTGCCCGAAGATTACAATCCGCCTGCCAGGCTGGCCGTGGCTTTTCGGGAACTCGGCCGGTACGAGGAAGCGCTTGCGGCCGTGAACCGGGCACTGGACCGGGTCTACGGTCCGCGCAAGCTTCGGGTTTACCTGTCCAAGGCCCAGATTCTGGAGGACATGGACAGGCCGGAGGAGGCGGTCCAGACCCTCGAGGAGGCCATCGCGTTCGCACGCAGCCTCCCGGATCCTCAGCGCTCCGAAACCACGATGGCCCGGCTCCGGAGCGAACTCGAGCGCCTTTCCGCACCCTAGCGGATGGAATCGGGGTCAAGCCTGTTGTGCCGACGTGCGCTTTCTGGATAGAATGGAGAGAGCGCATGATGGGCAGGGCACGGACTGGGAAGAGCGGCTCAGGCGGGGGCGAGAGGTGGCGAGACAGGTGGGTGGGAAACGCACGGACGAATCGGTCGCAGTGGTGGTCTTGAATTGGCGACGTCCGGAGGAAACAGCCGGATGTCTCGCCTCATTGATGACGCTCGAGCACCGGGTGCGTACCTATCTCGTGGACAACGAGTCGGACCCCGAGGCCCTCCAGGCGTTGCTGGACCGGTTTCCAGCGGTCAGCGCCATTCCCAACAGCGAGAACCTGGGCTACGCCGAAGGCATGAATGTCGGCATGGACCGTGCCCTCGAGCAGGGCGCCACGCACCTGCTGCTCCTGAACAACGACGTGCGGGTGACCCCACCGCTCATCGACCGGCTTCTGGCCATCTTTCGGCTCCACAAGGACGCCGGTATCGTGGGGCCGTGCATTCGGTTCCCTGAACCGGACGGACGTGTCGAATCGCTTGGGATCGATGTCAACCGGTTCTCCGGAAGGGTCCAGCTTCGGTTCCATGGCACACACCCGGACGATGTCTACCCATATCCGCACAAGGTGGATGCAGTCGCCGGGGCTGCCATGATGGTGAGTGCGGCACTGGTCCAGGCGGTGGGGCAGTTCGACCCCGGCTACTTCGCCTATTTCGAGGACATCGACCTGTGCCTGCGAGCCCGTGCTCGAGGGTTTGCTTCCTACGTGTCTCCTCGAGCCGTTGTCTACCATGCCGGCGCAGGCACCATGGGCGATCGGCCCGAGCGAATCTACTACGGTGTGCGGAATCATCTGTGGGTGGTGGAAGAGCACGGGATGCCCCTGAGCCGCGGACTCCGGCCGGTCCGGCTGGCCTATGTGGCAGCGCTCCACGGCTTCCAGGTGGTGCGCGAGCGTCGAGCCGGGCTGATGGCCGGGCTCAGGCACTACGCGCTGGGTCTGCGGGACTACCGGACCGGACGGCTTGGCCGGTGTCCGTCGGAGCAGAAGTCCCGGCTCTGATGCAGGTAGGCGTCAAGGCGGGGACCCTGGACGGGTGGAGCCGACCCGGAGCCGGAGGGGGACGTTTGTCGAAACCGGTCGTGCCCTGGTCGAGAGGAAGGAACGCGAGATGTCCGAGAGCAACGGAGCGGCGCGAGGCGGATACAGTCCCGGCAGGCATGTTCTGGCCTGTCTCGTAATTGCCGCGGCCGCCTTCCTGGCCTACCTGCCCTCGTTCTCGGTGCCGTTCCACTACGATGACTTGTGGGAGATCGTGGGCAACCGGGCGCTCGAGGACCTGGGAGACTGGCGAACCATTTTCGCATACAACCCGGCTCGGGCACTCCTCATGTTCACCTTCGCGCTCGACTTGCGCCTGTGGGGCGAAAACACGTTTCCCTACCATGTCGAGAACTTCGTCATTCATCTTCTGAACGCTTTCCTGGTCTACTTCCTGGCCGAGAAACTCCTCGGTCGCACCAGGGAACGGCCGGGGAGGCAACCCAGGGGCCTCGAGGTGCCTCCAGGGTGGTCGCCCGCGCTCGCCGTGGGCCTGCTGTTCGCCGTACACCCCCTGTTCGTGGAGGCCGTGACCTATATCGCCAGTCGCTCCTCGAGCCTGGCCACCCTCTTCTATCTCGGAGCCTTTGCCGCCTTTGTCCGCTATCGCGACGCCCAGGTCCGGGAGTCCCATTCCGGAGGAAACGGCGCTGCCTGGCCATGGCTGCTGTTGAGCGTCAACGCCTACTTGCTTGCCATCTTCACCAAGGAGGAGGGCGTCAGCCTGCCCGCGGCAATCCTCGCCTATGACCTCCTCCTGGCCCCCAGGCCCGATGCCCGTTCCGGCCGGGGCCGCTCCTTGCAAAAATGGTGGCTCGGCTCCGCCCCGTTCTGGATCGTCCTGGCCGCCCTGGTGCTCGCACGTGTCACCCTCTTCAATGCCATGCCGGAGCCCAGGCCCGAACCGGACGCGGCCGCCGAGGTCACCCCGGCCCCGGAGACAGGGGTGGGGAATGCCTTGCGACGAGCGCTTATGCCGCCTGTGGAGGTGCGGAGCATTGCGACCAACCTGGTGACCGAGGCCGAGGCAACGATCAAGTACCTCCGGTTGTTCGTCTGGCCTCGAGGCCTGAGTATCTACCACGACTATCCGGCGGTGGCCAACCCCTGGAATCCGAGGACCGGTCTGGCGATTGCGTTCCACCTGGCCATGGTTGCGGCTGCCTTCCTTCTTTGGAAGCGGATTCCTGTTGTAAGTTTTGGCATCACATGGTTTTATATCACCCTGTCGCCCACCTCGTCCTTCATTCCACTCAAGGAGGTGATGGCCGAGCACCGGATGTATCTGGTCGGTTTCGGTCTGCTCCTGATCGTGGGAGAAGGATTGAAGCGTCTACGGGATCGATGGCGCATTCCCTGTTGGGCCGTGGGGGCGGCTCTGTCCGTGCCGCTCGCGGTCACCACGTTTCTCTACAACCGGGTCTGGCAAGACGATATTGCACTGTGGAAACGGGCCACCGAACTGGCGCCCCACTCGGGGGACGCCTACTATGCGCTGGGCGACGCCTGCTTCCGACAGGGGCGCCTGGATGATGCCGGTGAGGCTTACCAGAAAGCGATTCGAGCGTACGAGGACATGGGCGTCCATCTTCCCGGGGTCCAGTACAAGTATTCCTACGTGGACGCGCTCAACAACCTGGGGCTTGTCTACGCCAGGAAGGGCAAGCTGGATCTGGCCATTTCCCACTTTCGTCGCGCCCTCTATGCAGATGTGAACTACACCCAGGCGTGGAACAACCTCGGCTACGCCCAGATGCAGAAAGGACTCTACTTCGAGGCCTCATTGGCGTTCGAGGAGGCGGTCAAGACCGATCCGGATAGCTGGTTGGGCCACTATCATCTTGGGGAAATCTACTACGACAAGCTCGTCGACCGGGAGCGGGCCGCCTATCACTTTCGTCGCGCCCTCGAGATCAACCCGGACATGCCGAACGCTGCCGAGGTGCGTTTGAAACTGGCGGAACTCGAACTCTGACCCCGGCACCCGCTGCGACGGCGTGCACTGTTGTGCCGGCAAGGAGAATGGAACATGGTATCGCTGATTGGAGCCATTGTGACCGGCTTGGTCGTGGGGGGCACCTATCGTTTCATTCGGAGCGGCGGCCGGTCCGCCGGGATGACACCGACCATGGTGGTGGCTGTGGTCGGGGCGGTGATCGGCCGGTTCGCTGGAAAGGCCATGTTCGAAAACTCGAGGGTGCTCCATCTGCTTCTGGCTGTGGTGGGCGCCACCATCGCGATGGCAATCTATCGTGCTGTTTCCGAGGATTGATGCACCCGCCGCCTGCGGTGGCCTTTTGGTGGAGGCACCTGTGAGTCGGGGTGGCGCGGTCTGTTCTATGGAGCCGGCGTCCGGTGGGTCCAGCTTACCGGCACGCCGTCTCGCCTTCCCCCTTCGATCCGCACGACCCGGACGGGTGTTCCCGGGATGATCAGGTGGGCTGCCCCCCCGATGACCGCTACCTCGAAGTCGCTTCCATCTGCAAGCGTTCGGGTCATCCAGCCATCGGCGGAAAACCAGAACAGGCTGATGCGTCGGTTGCCGGCAGCAATCACCTCCGGCCGTCCATCCATGTCCACGTCCACGATGCGGATTTTCCGGATTTCGTACTGCCCGGGCGTGTCCTGGATCAGGTGCGTGGACCAGCCGTAGGGTTCCAACCGCGCGATGGAGAGCCTTCCGGACGCCTTGTGTCCGTAGTCGTAGTGCCACCCGTCGCCGAAAAGAAGGTCAGGGCTGCCGTCTCCATCGCCATCACCAAAGACCACCGTTCGGACGCCCAGGTGCGTGCTGATGTGGACCCGTTCCTTGCCCTTCAGCATGAACAGGTCGCCGGGATCGAGCTTTTTTTCGCCGTAGGGGCGTCCGACGAAGAGGCTCGCCTTTCGATGGCCGGGCAGGCGCCCCGCCGTCCAGCTCGAGGCCATCCGGATTCGTGTGAGGCGCCGGGCCTTGAGTGGGCCGGCCAGGGGGTCGCGGCCAGGGGCCGGTCGGAGCACGAAGGCCGTGACAAAGTACTTGCTGTCATGGTGGGCGATCAGGATTTCCGGCCTCGAATCTCCCTCCAGGTCGGCGAGCAGGAGACCGACGACCTGCGGACGACTCGAGGCGGCCCGGTAGAGGGAGGTGGTCACCCGACGGTGGCTTCCGCTCTTGCCCTTGACCCGGAGCGCTACCAGGTGCACCGGCACATCGCGCTGTTCCTTGCTCATCCCGTAGCCGATCAGAACGTCTTCCCGACCATCATGGTCGATGTCGGCCACGAGCAGCGCGTTGGGCGCGCCGATGAGCTTTTTTTCGAGGTCGGTTGGCGGCAGGAACGTCTCGAACGGCCCCTCGTCGCCCGGGTGCCAGAATGACCACCTGCCGTTGTTCCAGCACAGGATGTCGTCGTCCCCGTTCCCATCGATGTCCGCCGCGCCCACGAACGAGCATGTCGGCCAGGTACGCGCCTGGCCGGGAACCACTCCGGGAGGGAAGGTCGGCACCTGCCCGGGCGCTGCGGCCAGGTCGGCGGTGCCGGCTCCGGTCCCCTTGTCCGCCTGCGGCACAGGTCCGTCTGCAGGCAACCGGGCGGATTGAGGTTCGTCACGGCATGCCCCGGATACCTGGAGCAGCAGGAGCAAGAGCAGGGTGAGCGGCGTTCGTGAAACGGCCGGTCGGTTCGAGCGTCGTGCCGGGTTTCTTCGCGGGCACTCGACCGGTACCCGGTTGGGCGCTGAAGGGGAAAGGAACGAAGCGACTGGTCCTCTTGACATCGTGTCACCCAACCACCTGGTCGCGGCCCCGCTCCTTCGCCCGGTACAGATTTCTGTCGGCCTGGGCCACGATCGTTTCCACGTCGGTCTGGCGTTTCCCGAGATAGGTGGTAACCCCGATGCTGACGGTGAGTGGAATCTTCTTGCCTCCGATGACGAAGGGTGTGCCTCCGATGAGTCGATGAATCTTGGTGGCGAACTGGAGCGCGTTCTCGTGGGGGGTGTGCACCAGCAGGATTGCGAACTCCTCCCCCCCGTAACGCGCGAAGATGTCTTCCCGCCGGATGTTCGGCCGAATTCGGTCCGCCACGGCCTTGAGGAGTTGGTCGCCCACCAGGTGGCCGTGGGTGTCGTTGATTTTCTTGAAGTGGTCCAGGTCCATCATGATGACCGACAACGGGGTCTTGTGTCGCCGCGTGGACGAGATCTCCCGCTCGAGGCAATCGAAGAAGTGGCGCCGGTTGTGCACCTGGGTGAGTGCGTCCATGATGGTGAGTCGGTAGACCTCGGCGTGGTACGCGGCCTCCACGTTGTTCCCGGAGAGGAACTTGAACGAGGTGTCTCCCAGGGTCACCACGTCGCGGTCCATGAGGAGGTGCCGGGTCCGTTTCTTGCGGTGGTTGATCAGCACTCCATTGGTCGACCCTTCGTCGGAGATGACCCATCCGCGGGCGTTCCGGGTGATTCGTGCGTGGATCCGGGACACGGTTGGGCTGTCGATTCGGATGTCTGCGTTCGCGTCCCGACCCAGGAGGTAGGAAGGTGCCTCGAGCACGAAGCGGACGCCCATCAACGGGCCGGCAGGGTGGATGAACACGATGCAAGGCGGCTTGTCTTCGTTCAGGCAATCGAGGAATGCCCGTTGGTCGATGAGAGAGGTCGACTGCGCTTTCATGGTGCACACCCATGGACGGCGTTCTTCCGTCGCCGCGAACGGACGGTCCCCTCGTCTCGGAGTGCTCCACCACTCCGCTCCTCGGCCGTGGAGGGTCCGGGACCGCTGGAGAAAGACTACCGGAAACCGAGGCCCAAGGTCAACGAGATAGCACTTGCTGGCCGACGAAGGTTGGACAGGGCCGGCCTGACGGCCTCGGGCAGGTGTTGGAGGGGCTCCATCGAGGGGCCGAGTGGGCTAGAACACGGCGTAGATGAATGGGAGCACCACGGATTTCTCGGTCAGCACGATGAAGATGCCCAGCAAGGCCAGAATGACGATGATGGGGGTAATCCACCAGACCTTCCGCTCCTTGATGAACGTCCAGAATTCCCCAAGCAGTGTGAATTTCCTGGAGAAGCGAAACCCGCCGGCCGGATCTTTCTCGATGAGAAGGGAAAGGAGAATGAGCACCACGATCGCGATGACCACATACTTCAAGTTCATGACCGACCTCCGCTGCGTCCCTGTGTCCCGCCGCCTCCCCGCCGCGGTGATTGTGCCTGCCACGCCTGGGCGCTGCCCGCGCTCCGGAACGCGGCTTCATCGTGCCGCCCCCTTTGGAATGACCCGGTGACCGTGGCCGAAATTCCGGAATCAATCCGGTGCGAACGCCCTGTCTCCCCGGACCAGCCCGGGAATGGGCGGCTGATCCTCCTTCCGCAACCAGAACGGCCCGATGATCAGGTCATCCATGTCCGTTCTCATGAAACATTCGTAGGCGTGCCGAGGCGTCATGACGATGGGTTCGCCCCGCACGTTGAACGACGTATTGATAATGACCGGTGTCCCCGTCTTTTCGTAGAACTTGTGGATGAGGTCGTAGTAGAGCGGATTCATCTCCCGATCCACACTCTGGATACGGGCCGAGTGATCCACGTGGGTCACAGAAGGAATCGTCCGCCGGTCCTCCCGGACATTGGCCACCAGCAGCATGTAGGGACTCTCGCAGTCGATCTCGAACCATTCGCTGATGTGGTCGGCCAACACGGTGGGCGCAAAGGGTCGGAACCCTTCCCGAAACTTGATCTTCAGGTTGATCGTGTCCCGCATCTTGGCATTGCGCGCATCCCCCAGAATACTCCGGTTGCCGAGCGCTCGAGGCCCCCACTCCATGGCGCCCTGGAACCAGCCCACCACGTGCTGGTCTTCGATGAGCGACACGGTTTTCTCGAGCAACGGTTCCCGGTCCAGACGTTGGTAGACTGCGCCGACCGACTTCAGGTACGACTCGATCTCCTCGTCCGAATACTCGGGGCCCAGGAATGGACTCCGGAACGTGAATGTCCTCGGGTTGCCCAGCAAGGTGTTGTGCACGTACAGAGCCGCACCGAGCGCTCCACCCGCGTCCCCCGCCGCCGGCTGAATGAAAAGCTCCTTCATCGGCGTCTCACGCAGGATGTGCCCGTTTGCCACACAGTTGAGCGCCACACCGCCGGCCATGCAAAGCCTGGTCAACCCAGTCCGTTTGTGGAGCGCGTTGGCCAGTTTCACCATCACGTCGTCCACCACCCGCTGCAAGCTGGCTGCGATGTCCTTGTGCCGCTGCTCCAGAGGCTCGTCCGGACGGCGCGGCGGGCCTCCAAACAGCTCATGGAGGCGGGGATGCGTCATGTGCATGGCGTAATCATAGGAAAAATAGGCCATGTTCAGCCGGAAACTGCCATCCTCCTTCACATCGATGAGTTCGCGGAACTGCTCCTCGTACTCCGGTCGGCCGTAAGGAGCCAATCCCATCACCTTGTACTCGGCACTGTTGACCTTGAATCCCAGGTAATAGGTGAACGCACTGTAAAGGAGGCCCAGGGAGTGCGGGAACCGGATCTCCTTGTCCAGCACGATCTCCGTCCCCCGGCCCACGCCCGCCGTCGCGGTCGCCCACTCACCCACTCCGTCCACGGTGAGAATCGCCGCCTCCTCGAACGGAGAGCAAAGAAACGCACTCGCCGCATGAGAAATGTGGTGATCGCTGAACAGGATACTCCCCTGGTAGCGAAGCTCGTCCCGTATCGTCTGCGGTACCCAGAGCTTTTCCTTGAGCCACAGCGGCATCGCCCGCATGAATTGCGGAAAGCTCTTCGGAAAGTGTGTCACCGCCGACGCCAGGATACGCTCAAATTTCACGAACGGCTTGTCGTAAAAAACGATGTGATCCAGATCGTTGGGCTCCAGTCCCGCCCGCTCCAGGCAAAACCGGATGGCATTGCGTGGAAAATCCGGATCGTGCTTGATGCGCGTGAATCGTTCTTCCGATGCCGCGGCGACGAGCTTCCCGTCGACCAGCAAGGCAGCGGCAGAGTCATGATAGTACGCGGAGATTCCAAGTATTTTCATAGGAATTCGGAATGCTAGAACTGCCGCTGGAACTTGTCCAACTCAGCGATTGGTTGTGTCCTGTCCACCCAGTAGGAGCTGTCCGAGGATTGGGGAGACTCGAGCAATTTCTTGCCGGTCACGCGGAGAATGAGCGAAAGTGGGCCGACGGCCAGGAAGTAGACGAGGCCGACGAGCACGAGGTTGATGAATCTGGTGATGGCGAGCCCAACCGCCTGTATCGGCTTCAAGACCGTTTTCACCCTGTCCCACAACGAGCGCTGCCCTTCCGCCATCGCAACAATACCTCCTCAGGCCCGAATTGCGCCAAGCCAAGTATAGATGGGGAGGTCTCGAGGTGTCAAGAATCACAGGCCGGGTTTCGTCTCGATGCCAGGGGCGGGGGGATGAGGCCGCGCGGGAACTGCGTTGGCGCTGGACGAATTCATCCGGGCTGGTGGTGGGGAGGGGTCACGCTTCCTCGCCGGAATCCTCATCCTTCTTGGGGACGAAGGTGACCTTGAGTCGTTCGGTCTCGAGTTCGGCGGCGTCGCTTCCTTTCTTGTCCCGTTTTCGGCCCCCGGGCCTGGTCTTGGGAACGAAGTTGATGGTGGCGTGCACCTCGATGCTGTAGTTGGACAGCACCCTGCCCAGTTCGTCCCGGAGATCGATGGCATTCAGATATCGCTGCGCCTCCCGAACCAGGATGGTCTGAAGCTGGTCCGTCCCCTTCATCAGGTTCTCCACCAGCACGCTGATGGCATCCCGTGGGTTGAGTTCAACGATGGCGCGCAGTTCGTCTCGAGTGATGTGAACCGCCTCCGCACCGGTGTTGATGAGCTTGGATGCAATCCGCCGGAGGTTGGCCGAGGAGCGTCTCGAGTCCTCGGTCTTGTCCTGGCCTTTGCCACTGAATCGCTCTCTCATGACGTGCGATCTCCTCAAAGGGTTTCCTGACGGAACGGTCGCCGCCCTTCAGCCACGACAGACCTCCATGGACTTTACTTGACATGTCTGCGGGTATCCGTCAAGATCTCGACCCCGTATGCTCCCCCAACAATCGTGAATGAGGCTGACATGCGCGGACGTTCCCTGGTACTCGGCATCGGCGTGGGCGTCGTGATCATGGGTGCTGCCCTCGCCTGGGCGACCTATCCCTGGCGGACGCTCAATCCAGACTTCATGTTCCGGTTTTTCGCCCTTTCCGAGCGCTACCGGCTGACAGATGACGAAAAAGAGGCTGCGGTCGAGATCGTTCGTGAAGCGATCCGGACCTTCGGAGCCCCGGCCACACCGGGAGACGCGCCTCGAGACGTGCCCGAGAAATTCACCCTGAGGGACCCGAGGCCGGTGTGGGTGTCGCTCTACCTGCCGCAACTTCCGGGGACTCGAGGCCGGGGTGAGGAGGCCAACATCTACCGTTCGTTACGAACGGCGACCCGGCAGGCCCTGGAGCAGGCCAAGGACCGGGAGAGCTGGCTCCGGCAGCGGGACCAGATACGTATCCAGGTGGATATTCTCCAGGATCGCGCGCCACTACGCAGCATTCGGGGGTGGTATCTCTTTTTCGCGGTGGAACCCGGCGTGGACGGAATCATCCTGAGCCAGGGGACGCGCACCGGCTACCTGCTTCCGTCTGACGCGGTCACTCGAGGATATCTCACGCCTCGAGTGCGTGGCCGTGTGAAATGTGTCGAGAAACTGCTTTCCATGACCGCTGCCGAGATGCGGGTTCGGAGGAACATCTGGAAGGAGCCGGATACGCGGATCGAGCGGTTTCGGACCATCAGCTTCGGGGCGCCGGTACCTGGACAGGGGGTGCGTACCTACTTCCGGGGCAACGTGCTCCTTCAGCCCGAGGAAGTGACCTCGAGACGCATTTATCAGGCCATTCAGGACGGCGCAGCCTGGCTTCTCAACAACGCGCGGCCCGACGGGAAGTTCAACTATCAGTACAACCCAAATACGGACCGCTACTCCAAGTCCTACAACGCGGTCCGGCATGCCGGCACGGTCTACGGTCTCCTCGAGCTGTACCGGCACTTCCAGGAGCCTGCATTCCTGGAGGCTGCCCGGCGTGCTGCGCCGTACCTGTACGAAAACATCGGCAGCCCGCAGTCGGGCTCGGACCTGCTGGGTATCCCGGACGGGAAGGCGTGGCCCACCGGGTCGGCGGCCCTGGGACTCCTGGCGTTCGTCAACATGCCGGCCGAGATGCGCACCGAGGATTATGCCCGTTACGAGGAGGGGTTGGGGCGATTCCTGCTCAAGATGATCGACGATCGCGGGTACGTGTTCCAGGGGTACCTGGCCTACAAGGGGGCCAAGGAGGTGAATGGAGTCAAGCGGGTGAACAAGGAACCCCTCTACTACCCCGGGGAGTCGATGCTGGCGCTGGCAAAGCTGTACGAGCAGACCCGGGATCGCCGTTGGTTGGATGGCGCGATGCGGATTGCCGATCGACAGATCCGGAGATTCAATCTCGGAAGGATGGCCGACCACTGGGTCATTCAGGGCCTGTACCAGCTCTATCGGCACACGCAGGACCGCTGGTATGCCGAGGCGGCGCTCGCCATGGCGGACAGCTATATCGACACCCAGTGCCCACCCAACACACCACCGTTTCCGGACTACTTCGGGGCGTACCGGCGACAGAACGAGACGCCTCGCACGACCCGGGCGGGTAGCCGCTCGGAGGCCATGACCGCTGCCGTCCGCACCGCCTGGGCGCTTGGTGTGGACGCCCGACCCTATGAGGACTCCCTCCTGTTCGCGGCCAAGCACCAGATCGAACAGCAGTTCCGGCCGGAGAACAGCTTCTTCCTCATCCGTCCGGACCGGGTCATGGGCGGATTCCGGGCCGGCCTGGTCGACAATCAGCTCCGGATCGACTTCAACCAGCACTCCTGCGTCGGACTCATCGGCGCGCTCGAGGTCGCGGTGCGGCGTGAGGGAACCCCTCCGTGGTGGCACGAACTGCCCCTGGAGCCGGTCGCCACTCCCGCACCAACCATTCCCGAACAGGCGCCGGCGAATGCCACCCCCGGTCCCTGACGGGAACCCACCGGGCCTGACCGAAATTCCACCCAATCCAGGCCGATTGCAGCTCAATGCCACGGCCCGAATGCCCGGGTTCCCTCCTCCCTCGAGTACGATTGGATACCTGCAGCGGCCCGGGAGGAGAACCTGCCAAACGAAAGTTGATTTATTCCCGGGAGCGAACTACAATCGGCCTGTGCGGAGACCGGAATGGAGCATGCATTCCAGAACGGTAGGTTCCAGCCGAAGCGATGGTGAAACAAAATGCAATTTGGCAAGTACAACCTGATTGAGAAAATCGGCGAAGGAGGGCTTGGAGAGGTGTTCTTCGCCCAGAGCACCGCTCAGGTCTCGTTCGCCCGGGAACTGGTCATCAAGCGTGTTCATCACCGCCTGGCGCAGGACGAGGAGTTCATGAAGCGGTTCGTTCTCGCCGCCGAGCAGGGCGCCTGTCTGAACCATCACAACATTGTCCAGACCTACGAGTCCGGGGTGGCGGACGGGCAGCACTACGTGGCACAGGAGTTCATCGACGGATTGACCCTGGAAGCCATTCTCGACCGGCACGAGCGTCAGCTTCTGGCCATTCCGTTCGAGATCACCATCGAGATCATCTTGCAAGTATGTGAAGCGCTCACCTATGCATACTGGGCGCGGGATGACCGTGGGCGGCAGCTCCACATGGTTCATTGCAATCTCAAGCCCTCCAACATCATGATCAACCGGCACGGAGTGGTCAAGGTATGTGACTTCGGCCTCATCAACGCGGGCCATCACATGGGCGCCGGTCAGGGGAGTCTGATGCTCCGAATGGCCGCCTACATGTCGCCCGAACAGGCCAAGGGAGAGGACATCGACAACCGTTCCGACATCTTTTCCTTGGGGGCCATCTTCTATGAGATGTTGACTCTGAAGCCTTTGTTTGTGATGGACAACCCGTTGCAAACCCTGCGCATGGTGCAGGAGGGACGTTGCGAGGAGCAGCTTCAGGAGTTGGCGGAGCACCCGGTGGGGAAGGGGCTGCTGCCATTGCTCAAGAGCATGTTGGGCGCGAGTCCGTGGGACCGACCCACGGAGGCCAAGCAACTGATTCCTCACCTGCGCGGCGTGCTCAGCCGGTTGTCTCAGCAGGCCTACCTGCCCAACTGGATCCAGGAAGAGATGGAAGCTCTCCCCACGGCCCGATCCACCATTCCGGTCGTGGGGGATGCCATCCCCGGCTCCCAGGGGGCCGAACAGACGCCACCGCCTCCGCCGGGCGCCGGCAAGCCCGCCACCTCGGCCGCGGCGCCCCAGGGCGCTCCGGCTCCTTCGGTGGCCGGGGCGGGAGACACCCAGCGACTGGCCGTGGCCGGGACGACCACGGGCGCCCAGGGCTCCCCGTTCGACGCCCTGGCTGCACGCCTGAACGACCTGCTTCGAACCATTGACCGGAAACACATCATCGTGGGCGCCGTGGCTCTGGGCGTCATCTTCTTCGGGTCCGTCGCCATGGTGGCGTTGCGGGGATCGGGGGGCGAAACAGTGGTCAAGGAGGCCGGTCCCACCATGACCCTGCTCCGGGTCACCTCCAATCCACCGGGGGCCCTCGTCTATGTGCCCGGGGAAATGAATCCACGTAGAACCCCGTTCGAGATCCCGGTTCCCCTGGCTGCCGGATACACCAATCTCCGCGCCACCCTCGACGGGTATGAACCGGCCAACGCCCGGGTCCTCCTGCGTCCAAACGTGGTCAACCAGTACAACTTCGTACTCGTGAGCGCCGAGCAGGAGATGGGAACACTCGAGCTGTCGGTCTATCCGCCCGAGGCTCGAGTCTATCTCAACGACCAGCTTCTGGAAGGGGTCGAGGGCGCCTATCGGCGGCAGTTGATGGCAGACAAGCCCTACGTGATCAAGGTGGAGCGCGAAGGGTATGCCACCAAGGAACAGGTGATTCGCGTCCCTGCAGACAGCACGAAGCGGGTCGAGATCGCCCTGGACCTGTTGCCGGAGCAGCGCTACGTCTCGCCATGATGAGTTGTTTGGCCGTCGTCACAGGTGTCATGATCAACAGGAGCGCCCCATGCGAATTTCGGGTCTTACCATCTCGCGCACCGTTCTGGTCTGTCTCTCCGCTACTTTGATCGCGGGCGCCGGCTGCCACCGACAGCCCGAACCGCAGCCCATCGACCCCTTCCTGGCCGTGTCGAACCCGGAGGAAGCAATCAAGGTCTATGGAGCGGCCACCAAGAAGCACCCGAACGACCCGACGGCGTGGCGGGAACTCGGCCAGGCTTATTTGGGGGCGAATCGGTATCAGGACGCGGTCCGGGCGCTGCAACAGGCCACTCAGCTCGATCCCACCCATGCCAACACCTGGGCTCTGCTCGGACTGGCGTACAAGAAGCAGAAAAAAACGAGCGAAGCTGCTTCCGCGTACGGGCAGGCATTGGACCGGTCGCCCGAAAGCAAGGAGTACCTGGAAGCGTACCGGCAACTCATGGAGGCGGAGGGGCGGCACCGCGAGTTCGTGGCCAAGGTGGTGGACAAGGTGGCCGTGGACGCCTCGAGCGTCGGTTACCTGAACAAGCTGGCCAAGGAGTACTTGCGGGCAGGAGAGGTGGAAGCGGCCGGTGAGGCCGCCAAGGCGAGCATCGCGCTGAAACCGGATCAGCCTGACGTCCAGTTCCTGCTCGGACAGGCATTGGAGCGGCAGGAGAAGTTCGAAGAGGCCATCACCGCCTATCTCGCCCTGCTCAAGCTCGACCCTTCACGGACTCAGGCGATGATAGGCCTGGGCCGAAGCTACTTCGCCCTCCACGACCTCGACAAGGCAGAGACGAGCTATCAACAGGCCCTCACCCGGTCCCCCAATGACGTTGAGGCATTGCAGGGACTCATCCGCGTCTACCTCGAGACCGAGGACCTGGCCCGCGCCTCCAGCTTGCTCAGAGAGGCGCTCGCACTCGCCCCGGAAGCCATCCCGTTGCAGGTGGCTCAGGCAGAACTCTACCTCAAGCAAGGACACACCGGCCAGGCCCTCACGCTCCTCAAAATGGCCGCCGTCCATGCGCCGAACGACTTCCAGCTAAACAAAATCATGGGCATCGCCCTCCTTCGATCCGGCCAGCCCGAACGGGCGCTCGAGGCCTTCGACCGCGCCGCGGCAGCTTCCCCGGGAGACCGCAGCATCCTGCGCTACCGCTGCCAGGCCCTCCGAGAGGCCGGCCGCATCGCCCAGGTGGAAGCCCTGTGCAAGGACGTGGAACTCCCCGAAGACGCAGTCACCATCGTCACCGTGGAAACCCCCGTCCGCACAGGCCGATCCTCCCGGAACAACGCCGGACTCCCCAAACCCGCCCCTCTGCCCAGCGGCCTCGTGTCCAGCGTCCCCGTCCCGGATACCCTCGACCGGGCCGCCGCCCGGCAGGCGTTCCAGGAAGGACAAAAATACTTCAAGGCCGGAGAATTCGACAGCGCAGCAGAGGCATTTCGAAAGGCCACAAAACTCGACGCCTCCAACCCCAACTACCACTACAACCTCGGCGTCACCTACGCGGTCATGTACCAGTATGAACTGGCCGCAGAATCCTTCAAAAAGGCGCTCGCCCTCAATCCGAGAGACATCGACGCCCTGTACAACCTGGCCACCACGTTCTTCAAGATGGGCGCCTACCAGGAGGCCATCACCGCCTACCGGCAGGTCCTCAAGGTCCGTCCCAATGACAAGGAGGCCTACAAGGGCATGGGCGCCGCCTACGAGGCGCTCGGTCAGCTCTCCAAGGCCAAGGAATGTTACCGCCTCGGCGGCGGTCAACCCGGCCTGGAGGCCGAGGAGATCGAATAGCGTCAGAGACCGCTTTCCTTCAGCATCTTCCTGTCGGTTTTTTTTCGTTTTCGGAAAATCGGACAACGTTATCCGATTTATGGAATTGCTTGATCAGAGGGCAAGGTATGGTGGACTTTTCGATTGGATTCTGGAATGAATCGGCCCGTTGTGGGTTCGTGTTTGGATGGCATGGGAACTTGATGACCTGTCTTGGTCCAGTTGGTTTGGTTGTCTTGACACGATGGCAGCAGCGGATTATGTTAGGGGGGCCGAGGGTGCTGTATTGGCAACCTACTGTCAAGACCAGAAGTACGATCTAGTTGGGAGTTTCTCAAATGGTTGCGAAAAAGAAGGAACGAGGGGATCTGGTTCTGTTTTACCGTCGTGCGCGGGAGGCCGCGAAGCGGGGTTTGACGGCTAAGGAGTTTGCGAAGCAAGAAGGGACGCTTGCGAACAACATTTCTGCACGACTCTATGAGTGTGTGCTGGAGGGAATGGAGCCGGTGAGGTTCAAGGAGGCGGAGGCCGGGGGGCGTCGGCGGCGTCAAGCGCCGGACAACATTTCCCAGATTACACTGTTCAAGGGACGGGCCAAGGTACCGTATCTGACGTTGAAGGTTCCGGCTCATATTGTTTCCCAGATTGGGAAGGAAGGTGATCGGATTGAGTGGAGCTTGAGCCGAGGGCGGATTGTTGGGAAGAAGGTGGAGGCGGCGGAAGAATCTGCGGAGTGAGCCCGGGCGACCGGTTTGAGGCAGCATGCCGGAAGGACGACGAACGCCTTCGAGGAGAAGGCTTTGCAGTGCCGTGGTGCGGTGTCTTGACGCGAAGGTTGAGACGTGGGTGCAGGTTCTGGCATTGTTGGCTGCCGTGTGGTTCGTATTCTGCTTTTTGTGGGTATCTTTTTCCCGAATCGGGTATCCCTACGATTTGGAGTGGATGGAAGGGGGCATGGTCACGCACAGCCTCCGTCTGCTCCGAGGAAGGTCGCTGTTCGGGCCGCCTTCCGTCGAGTTTATCCCTTACATATATCAGCCGTTCTACAGCGTGGTCGTGGCCTTGATCGGCCACTGGGTTGGGCTGTCGATTCCTCTGGCTCGGGGTGTTAGCGTCGTTTCGACCTGGGTGGTGGCGGGACTGTTGTTTCGAACGGTTCAGCGCGAGACCGGGAGCGTTCGAGCAGCGGTGGCCGGCGTTGGGCTTTTGTTTGCCCTGTATTCGGTGACCGGATACTGGTACGATCTGGCGCGGGTGGATACCCTGTTCATGGCGCTGGTGTTTGGGGCCCTGTATGTGGGCAAGTATCACGCGGGGCGGTGGCAATCGGTGTTGTTGGTGGTCGTCCTGATGGTGGCTGCCTACTTCACGAAACAGACCGCACTGCTTTTCGTGCCTCTGGCATTTCCGCTTCTCGCCTCTCACAAGCGCTCCCATGGTCTGGCGTTTCTCCTGGGGACGGTCTTGATCGTGACGGTCCTGACACTGGTGATCGATCAAGCCACGGACGGGTGGTACACCTATTACGTCCGGGACGTGGTGGCCTCTGAGCCGGTGAACTGGGCGCGAATTCAGGGGGGGTTCTGGAGCAAGGCGGCCGGGGATGTTCCATTTTTGCTGGCCGGTCTGGTGTTGATGGCGGTGTGGGATCTGTCGGGACGAAGTGTGCGGGAGGTGGCCGGGGCGTGTTGGTATCTTGCCACAGCGGCGGGCCTGGTTTCTGGAGTCCTGTCGTACAGTTGGCAGGGTGGATTCGACAACAATTTCCTGCCGTTCTACCTGTTTGGAATTATTCCGGCGAGTGGGGCGTTGGCCTGGGCCTGGAATCGTGGGGGCGCGCGTTGGTCCTTCGTGGCCTCGTGGGCGTTGTTGGCGCAGTTTTTCATGCTGGCCTACAATCCGGTGGCCCAGGTCCCCACGGACGAGGAGGTGGCGGACGGGGAGCGTCTGATATCGCTTTTGGCGGGCAGTGCCGGTCCGGTGTTGATTCCCGAGCATCCGTGGTATGCGGTACTTGCGGGCAAGGAACCTTCCTATCATTCGATGGCACTGGAAGATCTTCGACACAAGCAGAAAGGGATGTGGCCGGAGGACCTTCGGGAGAGGCTTCGGGAGGGTTACTATGACCTGGTGGTGATCTCCTGGGATCCGAAACGCCGGTCGTTGGGGAACTACCCGCCGGAACTGCGCCGATACTACGAAAGGGACCAGGTCTTGCGTTTCAAGGGTCGAGCCATGGGGTCTTACGTGGGGACCTGGGCACGACCCTCTCTTGTGTACCGTCCCCGGCAGGGGAGAGGCGGAGGGTGAAGGCCGAGTGCGGGTGAACAGAAGGTCGACCGAGGTCGCCCGCCGGCTGTTCCCGGGAGCGTGGAGCGTGGATCCCGATTGCGGGCGGTCCGCCCAGGTGTTATGCTTCTGAAAGGTCTGCTGAAGGAATCTCGGCACGGGGCGTCGGATGCACAGGTTCGTCTGGCTGAGTCTGTTGTTGGTGACATTGAGACTCGAAGCCGTGGCCGGCGAACAGGATCCGGGGCCTCCTCCCCTGACTGCTCCTCCCACGCACTCTGAATCGCTGGAAGGTCGGAAGCCTCCGATCCGGGTGACCGGAGCGCCGTACCGGGTCTTCAGTCATCCGGGGGCGGTGTTGTCGGTGGCGTTTCGGCCGGATGGTCGTGTGGTGGCGGCGGGGGATGCCAATGGGCGGGTGTGGTTGTGGCCTGTGGCCGGGACCAGCGGTTACCAGTCGATTTCGGCGCATCGCAAGGGAGTTACGGCCATTGCATTCAGCCCATCCGGGACCGAGATGGCCACGGGTGGCAAGGATGGTCTGGTGCGGGTGTGGAACCTGGAGACCATGGAGGCCGAGGCGTGGCTGGACAAGCGTCATCGGGACACGGTGACGGATGTGGCGTTTTTGGCAGGGGGCACTTTGATTGCCAGTGCGAGTGCGGATGATTCGGTGTGGGTCCGCAACGTCATCACCGGGCGTCGTCATGTGGCCTATTTTGGGCACAGCGCGGCGGTGACTGGGATAGCCGTGGCGCCGGAGGCGTTGTGTGTGATCAGTGGTGGGCGGGACGAATCGTTGCAGAGCTGGAGCCTGGAGACCGGGGAGCAGGTGGATTTTTCGACGCAGAAAGGCAAGGTTACCGCACTGGCGCTGACCAGGGACGGTCGGATTCTCGCCTCTGCCACCGCGGACGGAGTCATCGAGATTCGTCGGACGGACGGGTGTGGGGTTCACACGGTGGCCTTGCGGTTCGGTTCTTCCCACCGGACGGTTCGGGCGATGGTGTTCTCCTCGGATGGGCGGTGGCTCTACTCGGGCGGGGATGATCATCAGGTGGCGGTCTGGGATCTGGAGACAGGTTTTCAGGTGGAGCGAATCGTGGGCCACGAGGGTCCGGTCACCTCCCTGGCGCTCAGCGCGGCGGATCATTGGCTTGCAAGTGGCAGCCAGGACCGGACGGTGAGGCTGTGGAAGCGGACGGACGAGGTGCCGGTGGACACCAAGCGTGTCTCCTCCTCGTTGCGGGCCGTGGACGAGGTGCCCCAGTGAGACGGCTGGAACGCGGGACAACAGGCGTGTTTCAAGGACCGATGGACCGGCGGCGATCCCGGGCTGCGAGCACACATGGGACGTCCGGGGTGGAGGTGCACGGTGGCATGGACCGGTTGTCCACCTGGACCCGGGTGGGTCGGCTGCTCCTGGGCCTGGTCGCTCTCTCCGCCCTGACAGGGTGCTCGCCGAAACGCATGGCCGCGAACGCGGTGGGACGCATGCTGGCAGAAGGTACCTCGAGTTTGGGGGAAGACGACGACCCCGCGTTTCTGGGCGACGCACTCCCCTTCGCGCTCCTCATGATGGAGGAACTGGCGCGAGAAGCGCCCGAGAACGTGGCGTTGCGCGCCGCCCTCGCCTCCGGCTTCACCCAGTATGCTTACGGGTGGGCCGACCTCGAGGCACAGTTGGTCAAGTTCGAAGACTATGACCGGTACCGCTCATATCGTGAACTCGCCAGGAAGCGGTACCTCCGCGCACGGCAGTGGGGAATGGAAGGGTTGGCACTGGTACAGCCCGGGTTCGAAACCCAGTTGTCCGAGGATCCCTCCGCAGCGGTCGAAGGGTTGACCGAGGACACCCTGCCTTTGCTCTACTGGACCGGAACCGCCTGGCTGGGCGCCATCTCGCTTTCCGCGGATCGTCCGGACCTGATTGCGGAATTGCCCCAGGCCACTGCATTGCTGGAGCGGGCCCTGGCGCTGGACCCGGACTACGACGACGGGGGCCTTCAGGAACTGTTCGTGGCCCTGGCCATGGCTCGAGGCCCTGGCGCTGGAGGAGGGAAGGAGGTGGCGCTTGCTCACTTTGAGCGGGCCCTGGCGCTTTCCGGCGGGCAACGAGCATCGCTGTTCGTGACCCGTGCCACCAGCGTGGCGCTGAAGACAGGGGACCGGCAGGGGTTTGTGTCCTGGCTGGAAAAGGCGTTGGCCGTGGATCCGGACGCTGTGCCCGCCTATCGGGTGAGCAACCTGCTTGCGCAGCGCAAGGCTCGATATTTACTGGAGCACGTGGACGACCTGTTTGATTGAGCAGTATCACCGGGGGCACTCCGGTGGGAAAGGAATTGCTGGGACCATGAAAGATCGCGAGGGAATACCAAGGAGCATGAACTGGGCGCTGTTCGTCGCGTCCGTGGCTGTTTTGGCGTTGACTGTTGTGGGGGTGGAGCGGGCCGGCTGGGCAGGGGATACGGTGGTGATCAAGCTGGGCACACTCGCGCCGGAAGGGAGTGTCTGGTACGACAGCCTTCGGGAGGCGGATCAGCGCATTCGTGCGGCCACGGATGGGCGTGTGAAGCTGAAGATCTACCCGGGCGGAGTGTCAGGCAACGAGAGTGCTGTGATCCGGAAGATTCGGTTCGGGCAGCTTCATGCGGCGAGTATCACGGCGGTCGGTCTGATCGACATCGAGCGGAGTGCGCTTGCGCTCCAGCTTCCTCGAGTCATCCAGTCGTTCGAGGAGCTTCGGTATGTGCGGAAGCACATGGAGAAGTACCTGGACGAACGTATCGAGGCCAAGAATTTCAAGGTGTTGGCCTGGGCGGAGATTGGCTGGACCTACTTTTTCACGAAGGCGCCGGTCCGGACACCTGAGGAGCTGAAGCAGGTGAAGATGTATGCGTGGGAGGGGGATCCTCCGGCGTCGCGTGCGTTTCTCGAGGTGGGACTCAAGCCGGTCACTGTACCTTCCACCGATGTGCTTCCTGCGTTGCAGACGGGTATGATCGACGGTTTTCCCACGAGTGCCCTGACCGCGCTTTCGCTCCAGTGGTTTGGGTTGTGCAAGAACATGCTCAACATTCGGTGGGCACCCATGATCGGGGCCACGGTGGTGTGGCTGCCCACGTGGAAGAAGATCCAGGAGCAGGACCAGGCCCGGATTCTCGATATCATGGAGGATGTCCTCAAGGATCTCAACGCGCGTGTACTGCAACTTGACACCCAGGCGATCGAAGAGATGAAGAAGCGGGGCCTGAACGTGGTGGAACCGGCGGATCCTGCGGCGTGGGAGGCGTTCGCCGAGGAACTTCGAAACGCCATGCGGGGAGAGGTGGTGACCCCTGAGTCGATGGACCGGGTTCTGGCGTTGCATGCCCAGTATCAGAAAGAGCACGGAGCCACCGAATCCAGGTAGCGCCCGCCCGGTTCGAGCCGCTGCCGGGTGTGGGGATTCAAGAATCGTGGGGAGCTATCGAGGCATGGGGAGACCAACGCAGATGTCACCCCTGCCGGTGAAGCGGTCCAGAGGCGCGCCATGGTCGTCCAGGCGGTCTGGACCCACGCTGCACAGCCGGTAGCGATCTCCATCCTTGCGATAGAGGAATGGCGCCGCGGAGAATGAGTAAGGGTCGGCGAGTCGGCTGGTCGCCTGTTCCGGTTCCACCTCCCCGATCGCCCCTGCCGGGTCGTCCGGGTACTGCCCGTTTTCCATCCGGTAGCGTTCGAGAGCCGTGCTTACGTCCACCAGCCGTCCCAGCGTGATCCCGGGCAGGACCGGTTCCCTCGAGAGGAACGACAGGAACTGGTGGTATCGGTAGAGGTCATAGAGGTAGGCCCCCGTGGCAATGGACGGTGTGGCCACGGCGACCCAGAACAGGAAGGTCCAACCCCACCAGGGGCGAGGACGGGGGAGGCTCCGCTGAATCTCTTCCCGGAGGGTCGGCATGCGCTCCTGGCGTTCCTCCACGGGGATGGCGGAGATTTCCTGCTCGCACTCCACACAGACCGCACCGGCTCCCTCCACCACCTCGAGGCATGCGCCGCAAAAGGGCTGCTCGCAAAGCGCACAGCGGCGGCTCGTGGCCGTTTCCGGGTGGTTCAGGCAGTGTTCCATTCCCAGTTCCTCCTGGACGGTGTGCGTGCCGCGCTGCAACGCTGCAACGCTGCAACGCTGCAACGCTGCATTGTATCTTCCCCTGCCTGGTCCGACAAGCCGGAGGTCCGGTTTCCACCCGGTCAGAACGGTTCCACATCCACGCAGGAACTTGCGTCGAGCCGCAATTGCCCGGAAGGGCGGCGGGGGGCATCCTGGAGCACGACCCGGTCTCCGCGCCTCACCTGCCGGAACGGGCGGTTCTGCTCGGTCAGGTGCCGCTTCAGCAGCATGGCTTCGACAAACCCCTCTGGACCACACAGGTGCACAGCAAAGGTCCCGGACGCCTTGAGGGTGGGGCTCACTGCCCGATAGACCTGGGGTCCCGCGGTGGTCTCGACCACACGGTCGGCCATCCTCTTGGAACCAGCGTCCGGCGAGGGGGAGATCCCCTTGCGCTGGAGCAGGAGGTGAGACAGGGCCAGCCTGGGACCTCCCAGGCCGGTTCGGGCCTCGAGTGCCTGAATCCATGGAGGGCGGTCCCACGAAATTTCCTGGTGACACCAGTGCTTCCGGTTGATGGCGTTCTCGAGGAGCGGGCAGGGTTCCTGGTGCGTACAGGGCGAGACGACCTCGAGGTCCGGGTGGGTCCGCACCGCCTCCCTCAGTTCCTGGATTCGTTGCGCCGATGGTTTGAGCGCTGGCTCGAGGATCACGGTGAAGCCTCCCGGGCGGGTGGCGGCGGCCTGGGCGCAGACCGTGTCGAGGAGTCTCGAGTCGGAGCCGGGAAGTTCATTGATCACATTGCCCAGCACGAGCAGGTGGGGTGCCCCGGGCCCGGGCTCGAGGACCTTGCGCCAGGGTCCGTTCTCGAGGTCCAGGGTCACCCGGGGCACAGCAGGGTGGCCGGAAGCGGCGACCCGGTCGGCGATACGGCGGACCCAGCGCAGTGCAGCCACGCTGTGGTCTCGACCGTGGTAGACCACCTCGCGCACCTGGGACAGCGGCGGGGCGGCGGTTCGAGCCTCCGGGTTGGTGGGCGGGGAGGCGAGCGTGGCCAGTAGCGCCCACAATTGCGTGCCCGGTCCACACCCGATGTCGAGGACCTCGAGGACATCGGGCAGAGGGGCGCGGGCGTGTCGGAGCATGCTGCGAAACAGGGCGCGGGACCGAACGAAGTTGGCCGGGAGGTAGTAGATCAGGTAGGCGAGCAGGTGTGGTGTCTCATCCAGATAGCGCGTGCCAGGGAGTGGGCGGGCTCGAGTCAGCCCGTCGGAGAGGGCCGCTGCTTCCCGGTGGAGCGACCGGGCCAGAGCGACGTCGTCTCCGGGCAGGTCGGGGAATCGAGCGTGCACCTCGTCGAGAAAGATACGGTACCAGAACGGGTCGCTGGAGGGGTCAGCCATGGGTTTTCCAGAGTCCTCGAGGAGGTCGCCTGTCATCCGAGTTGGCGGTAGCGGCGCAGGAGTGCGCGGGTCCTGAGCAGCAATTCCTCCGGGTCGAACGGTTTGGCCAGGTAGTCGTCGGCGCCCACGTAGAACCCCCGTTTTACCTGGGGAGGCTCACCTCGAGCCGACAGAAAGAGCACCGGTACCGGCGCGGTCTCCGGCCGCTTTTTCAGTTCCTCGCACACGTCGAATCCGCTCATCCTGGGCATCATCACATCCAGGATGAACAGGTCAGGCACCTGTTGCTCGGCCTTCTCCAGAACCTCCACCCCGTCGCGCGCCTGCACGATGTCGTAGTCGTCGGCCAGGGTCAAGGTCACGAGTCGAAGGATCTCCTCGGCATCGTCTGCGATGAGCACTACCGGGCGACGGGACGCCGGGTCCGGTGCCTTGGGTTCAGAACCCCGGCCGGAAGAGTCACGCGCCTCCACGGCCGCCGGCGGGGACCCGGAGCGCTCCTGGCCCACAACCGCGGGCGCCGTGCCCTTCGCACCGTCCATGGTGGCGCCCGTGTCCGGCCCTGCCCCGTGACTCATACCGGCCGAAGGACCCCGCTGGATGATCCGGATACGCCGTCCCGACTCGAGTCCAGGGTAGAGGCGGAGAGGGGGAGGCGCCGATTCTCCCCTGACCGCAGGCTCACTCCCGGCCATCGCTTCCGGTTCGGCAGGCTGGGGCAACTCACGCCACGGGTCCACCGGAACCACTCGAGCCACCTCCTCGAGCGTCGTGATTCCCTGGGCGACTTTCCCGAGTGCGTCCTCGAGCAGGGAGACGAGGCCCTCCCTGCGCGCCTGCAGCCAGATTTCCATCTGGGACGCCCGGTCGAGGAGGAGTTGGCGGGTGAACTCGCTTATGGTCATGATTTCGAACACGCCGACCCTGCCGGCGTATCCGGCATAGTGGCAGGAGGGGCAGCCCGGTCCGGCTCTTCTCACCTGATCGCCCAGGTCTCGAGGCTCGATGCCCAGGAGGGCCCAGTCTTCCTCTTCCGGGGCCGCCACGAACGAGCAATCGCGGCAGACCCGACGGACGAGTCGCTGGGCCACGATGCCGTTGAGCGTGGAGCCCAGGAGATAGGGTGGGACGCCCAGCTCGAGCAGGCGGGTGATGGCGGCGACGGAGTGTCCGGTGTGGACCGTGGAGAGGACGAGGTGTCCGGTTGCAGCGGCTTCAAACGCGACTTCTGCGGTATTGGCGTCGCGAATTTCGCCGATGACGATGACATCGGGGTCCTGGCGCAGGATGGAGCGGACGGCGCGGTCGAAGGTCATGCCTGCCCTGGGGTTGACCTGGATCTGGGTGATTCCGGGGAGGGAATACTCGATGGGATCCTCGATGGCGATGATGGAGGTGGTTTCGGAGCAGAGTCTTTGGATGGTGGCATAGAGTGTGGTGGATTTGCCGCTGCCGGTGGGGCCGACGCAAAGGACGATTCCTTGAGGTTGGGAGACCAGGCGGTAGTAGCTCCTCATGCTTTCGGGTTCCCAACCGAGGTCGCCGAGGTCGGTTTTGAGCATGGAAGGGTCGAGGATTCTGATGACGACCTTTTCGCCGAACTGGCTGGGAATGGTGGCGATTCTGAGGTCCACGGAACGGTTTCCGAGCCTGGCGGTGGTTTTTCCGTCCTGGGGTTTCATGCCGTCGAGGTCGAGGCTGCCGACCACCTTGATCCGGCTGAACAGGGGAGGCCCGGCCCACTTGGGCAGGGAGAGCACGTCGCGCAGCATGCCGTCGATCCGGAACCGGATCCGGATGTCGTTCGCCTGGGATTCGAAATGGATGTCGGAAGCGTGACGCTCGATGGCATTGACCAGGAGGAAGTTGAGCAGGTCCACGTAGCCGCCATAGCCCTCGCCTTTCAGATGACCGATGATGCGTTTCTGGTCCAGCTCGAGCGTGATGGGCGAGACCACGGGCGCCCGCATGTCCTCGTCGATGTCGTGGAGGAGTTTGTGGGCTTGCTGCTCCAGCGAGTAGTGTCGGTCGATGGCGGTTCGCAGTTTTTTTTCGGTGGTGGCCAGGGGGGTGACGGTGGCATGGAGAAGGAACTCGAGGTCGCGGATGGCGTCGATGTCCCTGGGGTTGACCATGGCCACCTGCACCATGCCGCTGGAGAGTCGTGTGATGGGCATGGCGAGGTGACGCTCGACCCAGGAGCGGGAGACCTGGGCCACGAGGGCCGGGTCGACGCGGACCCGGGTGGGATCCACATAGGGGATGCCCCACTGTGCGGCCAGGGATTCCATGAGTTTTTCAGCGTCCAGGACGCCGAGGTCGAGGAGAATATGGCCGAGGAGTCGGCGTTCCCCCTCCTGTTGCCGTTTCAATGCCAATGAGAGGGTCTCTTCGTCGAGATAGCCTCGAGAGAGCAGGATTTCCCCGATTCGTTTGTTCGTCACCATGCCTCCGACTGGTATCCTGTTGTCGGCGCCTCCGCAATGCAGCCTCCGGGCCCGGCCACTCGCGCCCGGTCCTGACCCCGCGGCCCCTCGTGAACGGGCCCCTGGGCGTTCCAGGCCCGGTCAGTCTCGATCGGTGTCCGAGTCCTCCCGTGACGCCTCATCTCCCGTGTCCTCGACGGTCCCGGCGACAGGAAACCTGAGGGTGAAGGTGCTCCCCTTGCCAACGTCCGAGACCACGTCTATTGTGCCCCCCTGTGCTTCCGCGAGTTGCTTGCAGATGTAGAGTCCCAACCCTGCCCCGCCGGACAGCCGCGTGTCTCCCTGAGTCACCTGGTAGAACTTGTCGAACAGGTGAGGGATGGCCTCCGCCGGGATGCCACGCCCGGTGTCCTCGACGGCCATGTGGACCGTTCCCGCGTCGCGCCAGGCCCGAAGCGTGATGGTGCCTCCCGGTTCGGTGAACTTGAGCGCATTGTTCAGCAAGTTGCCCAGGATCTGCTGCAACCGGAACGGGTCCACGTGGATGCGTGTGTCCGGCACCTCCCGAATGTCCACCTCCAGGGTGAGGCCCCGGCTCTGCACGCTGCCTCGTATCCGTCCGGCGGCTGTCCTGGCTTCCTCGAACGGGTCCACGAGGGCCGGGTTGATGGGGAGATTCTGTCCCTCGATCCGTGTGATGTCGAGCAGATTTTGCACCATTTCCTTCAGGATTCGGCTCTGGTCCACGATCGTCTGCACGAACTCCCGCTGCGTTTCGGTCAGGTGCCCCCCCTTGCCCATCACCAGGAGGCGGCTGTACCCTTCGATGGAGGTCAGCGGCGTTTTCAGTTCATGGGTGACCACGGAGAGGAAGTCGCGCTTCATGCGCTCCAGTTCGTGTTCCCGGCTCACGTCCCGCAGCACCACCACGACCTCGCCCGCTCCTTCCCGGCGCACCGGTTCGACTCGAGCCACCACGTGCCGTTCCTTTCCGCCCTGGAGGGCCAGAACGATTTCGATGTCCTGTCCGAGTTTTTCGAGGAGGGAACCGTCTCCCAGTTCCGGGAGTACACGGTCCAGGGGAACACCACGGACAGGGCGCATGGCCGACCCCTGGCGGTCGGACAGGATTTCCTGGGCGCGCGGGTTGAACTCCGTGATGCGCTCCCGGTCGTCCAGAACGAGCACGCCGTCGGAGAGGCTGTAGAGGATACAGGAGAGTTCGTGGGTGCGAGCGTCGAGGCGGGTGATGAGGCTGACCAGGCGTTCGCGCATGGTCTCCATGCTCTGGGCCAGTTCCCGGATCTCGGTGGCCGCATCAGGGGTGGAGAGCATATCCTCGATCCGGCCTGCAGCGACGGCGCCGGCGGCGCTCCTGAGTTTTTCCAGGGGGATGCTGAGGACGGTCCGGAGTCGGAACGCCATTCCCATGGTGATGAGACCAAAGATGACCACGTAGCCCATGACCCAGGGAATCCAGGGCGTGGACTTGTCGATCCAGTCCGGGCGCACCTGGGTGGCGAGGAGGGCGAGTTCGCCGAGCAGGGTTCGGTACTGGCGGTTGAGACGCGCCAGAAGGGCCTGCCCAGCGTCGTCGAGACGCAGCACGGACAGGTCCTGGTCTCCTGCAGCGAGGGCGTCGATCATGCCGGCTGTCACCGGGGGAGTCTGACCCGGGGTTCCCGTGGCGGCCGGAGACGCACCGGGCGTGGCCTCGAGCACTGGACCGAGTGTCCCCCCGGCTGTGTCGGCGCCGCCCTGTTCGGTGCGGCGTTCCTCCATGTATGCGAGCCACTCGCCCACGAGGCGGTCGTATGCGCCCAGGTGTCGTTGCACCACGTGGGCGGCCTTGCCCAGGGCGGCCAGATCGTGCATGACCTCCTGGAGGACGGAGCGGGGGTCGGTGTTCCGTGGAGCCTCCTGCCCGTGGCCTCGTACCGCCATCAGGAGCAGGTCGTTCTGAACCTCGTTGACCGCGTCCATGGCTGCTCGCACACTGGTATCGGAAGGGGTGGGGCCGGCGAGGATGGCGCGAAACAGAACCGTGGCGCCGGCGGCCAGGGCCACCGCGTTGAAGGTGGAAAGAAGGAGGAGGACACTGAGGCGGAATCGAATCCCGTGTCGGTCTCCTTCCAGGAGCCCGGACATCAACGACGTGTGCCGGTTGTTCCCGGAAATGCTCGAGGAGTTCACAACGGCGACTACCCTCCCGGGGAGGCTGTCGGCCGCGATCTGGTGCGGTCGCGCCTCCCACCCGATGTCCCCCACGACGGGCCCGGACCGGTCGGTGGGCCGACAGGGACGCAAGGGGTGAGCACGTTCAAGGTCGTTTCCCTGAAGTCGTACCACCGGTGCAGCGTCGTGGCGCTGCGCACGGTTTCAGGCTCCACGGGAACGGCCGGTCGGCCAGGGGCTCACCCGTCCCTGGGACCGGCTTCGGTCGAAGACTGCGTCGGGTGGTTGCGTATCCACTCCTGTACCGCGTTCAGGTCGGACCGGAGGTCGCGCAAGGCGGTCTCGATCTGAACACGCCGGCGGATCTCGCTCGAGACGAATGTGCAAAATCCGCCCAGGCCCAGTCCTATGAAAATCAAGAGGGGTACGTTCTTGAGCAACAGGGCGGAGCCGAGCACCAAGAAGGCGAATGCAATGGTGAAAACGATGCCGGCGACCCGATAGTAGCCCGCCTTCTGCAAGGTGTCGGGCCCGAACATCACCTGCCAGAATCCCCTGCGTTCCGTTGCTTCGGTCATGACTCGCACCTCCAACCCGTGTCGCGTCCGAAATCGCGGCCGCGGCGTGACCCCCCTGCTGCAACCCCCGCGTCCGCACCTGGCAGCCGGTCGACAGTCCCAGTGCCTGTCCAGTCGTCACAACCATTCCTGTATCGCACCGGCGAAGAGGATGTCAAGCGCCGTCTGGTGCTGCTGTTTCCGTTGCGCTCGACTCGTGCTCCGCCTATAATGCTCCCTTTTTCTTCAGCCGGAGCCGTCGATGGGAACACCAAGCATTGAGGTGTGCAGTGTCCTGGTCCGGGAACCCACCACACTGCTCACAGACCTTGTCCTGTCCGTTGCTTGCTTCTGGTACGCCTGGGCCGTGTGGAAGCGGACGGACACCCAGCCTCTCGCCGGGTTCTGGACACTCTTCTTCGGCGCCATGGCCGTTTCCACCCTCCTGGGTGGTCTGGCTCACGGGTTCGATTACGCTTTCGGAAAAACCGCTCGAGTCGCTTCCTGGATGGCAGCCGGAGTGGCTGTCTTCTGTGCCGAACAGGCAACCATTCCGGTCGTGTCGGGAAAACGGAAGAAAAAAATGCTCGGATGGCTCACCTGGCTTCAGTTGGCCCTTTTCGTGGGCGCGGTGCTCTCGTTTCGCACCTTCACGGTCGTCACGGTGAATACCGCCGTGGGACTCCTGGGCCTGGTCACGGCTGTCCATTTTCACAGGTATCGCAAAACGTTGGACACAGGCAGCGGGTATATCGTGGCCGGTATCCTGCTGAGCGGGGTGACCGCGATCATCCATCAGTTCAGGATTTCGCCCCACCCCTGGTTCAATCACAACGATCTGAGCCACATCATCCTGCTCTTCTGTCTCTACCTGCTCATGGTCGGGGCGAGGTCTGCGGCGCCGCTCGCGGAGGTCCGTGTCTCCCTGCCTGTGCAGGCCGGACGGGAAAGGGGCTGAGGCCGCAGGGCGCCGCGTCCCCTGACCCCTGTCGGCACCGAACACCGTGGGAACAACGGGGCCGGTCCGGGGCCGGGGCTCTCGAGCATGGAACCACAGGGTGAAGTCCCGGGAACCTCGGGCGGCCAGGGCAAAGCGATCAAGGTAGTTCGAGCATGCGGTTCAAGGAAGCCGTCGTCACCTCCTTCTCCCTCTCGCGGTTTCACATCGTGCTCATCGCGATCGCGGGCTCCCTTGTCTTCGGATGGCTGTTGACCGGAACGTTTCATCCGGGGCTGGCTCTCCTGGTGGGGGTCGACTGGTTCCTGGTCAATCTGATGAACCGGGCCGTGGACACAGGGGAGGACGAGGTCAACGACATTCTGGGGGCCGAGGCGGCGGGTCGGCACCGAAAGAAGATTTTTGGACTGTTCGTCGTGATCGGCGCGGCAAGCCTGGCCCTGCACCTGGTGTGGGCGCCTCGCCTGATCGGCCCCAGAATCCTGCTGCACCTGCTTGGGTTGGCTTACAACCTGCCACTGGTGCCGGTCGGCGGCCGTCGCGTTCGGCTCAAGACCGTGTACGGGGTGAAGAATACCGCGTCCTGCACCGGCTTCCTCGTCACCCTGTTCATCTATCCCCTGGTTTTCCTCCCGTTGCGGGCCGGCGTGGATGTCTGGTACGTCCTGCTTCTCGTGGCCTACTTCGCTCCTTTCGAGTACAGCTTCGAGGTCATCTACGACCTTCGGGACGTGCGCGGGGACGCGGCCCACGGAGTGAAAAGTTATCCGGTGGTCAAGGGCGAACGGTGGGCGGGCGCCCTGGTGGTGCTCCTCAACCTGGCGGCGTTGCATGCACTCCTCTGGGGAGCCGCCTTCGGACGGCTCGGACTTCAGGAGGTAATCCTGGGTGTTGGTCCGGTGGTGCAACTGGCCATCTTCAGCCATGGCCTGCGCCATGGATTCACCGCGCGGCTGTGCACCTGGCTGACCTATCTCTTTTTCGGCATGCTTGCCGGCTACGTGGTATGGGTGCGGACCGGGATGCCGCTGACGCTCGGATTCGTCCCTTCGCCGGCGCTGGTGGTGGAGGTGGGGCTGTTCGTACCCGGGATCCTGCTCTGGTTGCACCAGCGGCGTGCGATGGGCGACCGGGTGTTTGCAACACGCTTCATCGTGCTGGCCCTGAGTGCGTGGGTGGGCGAGCAGACCGCCATCCGGTTCTACCACTACTATTCCTATGCCGCGGGTGGTTGGCACGTGCTGGTGGGGGACGTGCCCCTGGCCGTGATACTCATCTGGCCCATGCTGCTTCTCTCCACCTGGGAGTTGGTCCACCGGCTCGGGACTCGAGGACTCCGGGCCGCACTCCTCGGCGCAGGTATCACGTTCCTCGAGGCCGCCTTCATCGAGGTCGTGTGCGTGTCCGCCGGACTTTGGTCATGGGAGGGGGACGGGATCTTCGGGGTCCCTCTGATCGGCGTTGCCGGCTGGAGCGCCTTCGCGTTCGGAGCACTCGCCGCGCTCGAGGCCGGGCGGCTTTGGATCCTCCCGGTGGCAGGACCCATGGCCGTCCACCTGGCCGTCCCCCTGCTCTGGTTTGCTGGGTTCGACCGGCTGTCCTCCATGGCGGTCCCGGACGCGGTAACACTTGCAGTGGAGGCCCTGGGAATGCTGGCCCTGTCTCTGGCGGCGTGGCGCGTTCGGGACCACGCGAACATCGCCATGGCCGAGGTGGTACCGCGGATTGCGGCGGCGGAATTGATTTTCCTCCTGCTTCCCCTCGGGGACGTACCGCAGCCCGTGGTCTGGTTCGCCCTGCTCTTCTCAGTGCCCTATCTGGCCCTGTTCCGGCTCCGATCACGTGCTGGCGCCTTGAACTCGAATCCATAGAGTGGTACGCTCGCCCAAAGGGTGAGATCCACGGACAGAACGACAGATATCCAAGGGGTGTTCCCGGACGCTGAGCCGCGCGTGCGCTCCGTACCCGGGTGGTGGCGGGAGGCGCCATGGACTCGAAAACGACACACGTGCTCGTCGGAACCGTCCTGTGCATGGTCGTCGGGATGTGCGCAGGGTGCAAGGACGAGGAGGAAGAGACGCCCACCTACCGCGTCGACCGTCTGGCAGAGGTGGTGCCTGGTGGTGCGATACAGTGGATGGTGGGAGTGGACGACGCGGCTGCCCTGCGGGACGCGGTGAACGAGTCGGCCCGGTGGCAGCGGTTGTTCGACACGGCCATGTGGCACGACATCATGCTGCTGCCGGGCCTGGTGTCTCTCCGGCGTGCAGCCGCGGCGGTTTCGCACCTGGAGAACATACCCCTGGGCCAGGTGCTGGTGGACGAGATGCTGGACGGTCCGGCCCTGGTTGCGGTTCAGGAGCCGAGTCGGGCTGGACGTGACCGGGCGTTTCTGGTGGTGAAGCACCTGGATTTGTCGCAGCGCAACGTGGCCTCTGCATTGCATGCCTGGCTGGCCGGTGGGGAAGAGGTGGAAGTTTCGGAGCCGGAACGAATCACCTATCGGCGGTTGAAACAGGGGGCGCTGACCCTCTGCTATTTTCAGACGGGAGACCTGGTGGTTTTTTCCAACGACGAGGGCCTGATTACGGTGGCTGCCGGGCTTGCCTCGGGCGTGCGGCCTGAATCGGATTCCATCCGTGCTCGAGGGTGGCTGCCGTCGTTCGGCTCCGGGGTGACGCTGGTGGCCGATTTCGAGGCACTGGGCGAGCGTGCCCCGGAATGGGGAGTGGTGGCGGAGTCGTTGGGGGTTCGCGGACTGGGCGTGACCGTGCCCCTGGAAGGGGACCGCGTGGACGTGGTGTGGGTGCCGGCGTCCCGGTCGAACACGGCCGGGACCCACGAACTGGCCGGACGGCGATATGTCCCGCAGGGGGCCCTGGCCTACGTGGGCATCGCCTCCACCGGAGTGCGCACGTTCCTGGAGCACGCCAGGGCACGATGGTCTCGAGAGCTGGGTCGTGAGCTGGATCTCTCCTCGGTGGCCGCGATTGCGGCCGGACTCGAGGGTGAAGCCTTCTATGCCCTGCTCGGGTTGAGCACCGACCCGTCCCGCGTCGGGGTGTCTCAGGTTTTTGGTTTCAGGTTGCAGGCCGATTCCGAGGTGGGCGAACCGGTGAGGACTCTTTGGAACCAGGCGTTCCGGGGGCCGGTTCGGGAAACCGTGTTGGAGCAGGATGGGGGCGCGCGACTGGTTTGTGCAGGCGGAGCGGCCGACCCGTTCTGTTTTGCCTTGCACCGGGACTACCTGCTGGTCGGCCCGGAGGGAGCGTTGCGACAGGCGCTCGAGGTCGCTTCCGGGCGGTCGGCCGGGATCGTGGACCGTCTGGCGTCTGCGACCGGGCGTCATGAGGGCGCGCAGGTGGTTTCCGTTGCGATCGATCTCGAGGGCCTGAGCCGTGCCTTGGTGGCGCACCTGGCCTCGATGTGCGACGACGAGGAGATGACCACCGCGCAGGTGCACGAGGTGCTCGAGCCGTTCTTTGGGGCGTTGGGCGCTCTGGGAGGATATGGCGGGGAGCTGTGGTCCACGGAGCGCGGCCGGGCTTCGGGGCGGCTGCTTCGTCTTCGGGGTACGGCCATCTGAGGCTCGAGGATGAAGGCGAAGGGCCTGAGAATCGCGCTGGAATGGCTCGCGCTGGCTATCGGGGTGCTCCTGGCCGGTGTGGCGCTGGTGTGGATGGTGTGGAGCGAACCGTCGGTGCCCGTGGTTCGGCTGTCCGCGCAGGAACTACCTGCCAACGGAGTGTCGAGCGTGTCGGTGCTGGTGGAGGTTGGCCGCAACCGGTGGTGGCATGGGGGCGAGGATGGTGTGCGGGTGGAGGTTCGGGCCACCGAAGGGAGGGATTTGGTGCGCCTTGGGAAGGTGGTTCGCGGTGAGGGGCGATGGCGGCAGGACCTGATCGCCGGGATGGTTCCGGGTCGGGTGAAACTGGAAGTATTGGTGACTCGTGGCGAGAAGGGGTGGCGTTTTGACGAGACGGTGGCATTGGTGCCCGACGAGGGGGACACGGACGGGGACGGGTTTCCGAACGCCGTGGAACTGGTGAGCAAGGAGGACCGGGTGGCATTCCGTCGGTGGTTCACCGCCATCGCCGTGTCCCAGGCCTCGAGTTTGGCACGGGACTGGCCGGTGATACATCAGGACTGCGCCGGACTTCTCCGGTATGCGTACAAGGAGGCACTCAGGCGTCACGACGCCGCCTGGTTTGCCGCCCATCCCGGCGTGCATGTGAGCACGGCTCGAGATGTGGGACGCTACCACTATCCAGACGTGCCGTTGGTCGGGACCAGCCTGTTTCGGACCGGAGACCCCGAGGCACCGTTTGGTCCCGTGGCCGTGGCTCGAGTGCTGCGTGACGAGAACGCCCTGCTCGTCAGCCGGAATGTGGCGGATGCCTTGAGCGGGGACTTGCTGTTTTTCGAGCATGGGGGGAGAGCCGGACCGGTGATCCATTCCATGGTGGTCGTGGTGGAGGATACCGGCCCGGGCGAGGGGGATATTCAGCTTGTGTATCACACCGGCCCGATCACCGAGGGGGTGAGCACACCGGATGGTTCGGGGTCGGTTCGATACATAAGGCTCGAGGATCTGCTTCAACATCCGGACCCATCATGGCGTCCGCGGGGGGACAATCCGGCCTTTTCCGGAGTCTACCGGTGGCGGATCTTGTGGGGGAGATGAACGAGATGCTTCGGAAGCGCTTTTCGTGGGTCAGAAACGGTGCGCTGCTGGTGGTCGCGTGCGTGGCCTGGCTCGGCGTGGGCCCGACCGCTGAGGCCAGTCGTGATTTCTACCTCTCCACCGACCGGATTTTTCTGCCGGGGCAGCCGGTCACGGTTCACCTCGAGGCACGGTTGGTCTCGAGTCTGGACGTGCGCGTCTATCGGCTGCCGGACCCGGCCCGATTCATTGGCGTTCAAGCCGACCCGCACCGGCCCCGGGTGGATGGAGAGCCCCGGCGACCGGATGGCACGGCCCTTCTGGCCGAGGGGATTCGGCGCAGCAAGCGTGCGATGTACGAGGGATTTCGCGCACGGCTCAATCCGGTGGGTCGAAAGGCCGGCCGGGAGGGTGCGGGGGAGTTGGTGTCGACCTTTTCCCGGAGCGTGGAGCGAGGGAGTGAGCTGGATCGAGTACACCCGTTGAGGGATCTTCCCTTGCTGTTGCGTTTTGAGGAGCGACTTCCCCGTTCCGGCGCCTGGGTGTTTCGGGATCTCGCCCTGCCTCTGTACGAACCGGGGGCTTACCTGGTGGAAGCGGTTCGGGGCGCCCAGGGGGCGCATACCGTGGTGATCGTGTCCCGGATTGCACTCGTCACCCGTCAGGGGCCTCGAGGAATCACGGCGTATGTGGCCGACGCTGCGACCGGGGAACCGGTGTCCGGAGCCAGGGTTCGGGTGCTTGATGGAGAGCGCTTGCTCGCCGAGGGTAGGACGGACGAGCGTGGGTTGTACGAGGCAGCAGTTCAGGTGGCTCGATCTCTGGTGGTGGCTGACCGGGACGCGGATTTCGCTGTTCACGATCCCCGGTACTATCCGGCCATGCTCCAGGACCGCATGGTCTACCTGTTCACGGATCGACCGGTTTACCGTCCGGGCCAGGAGGTTCACTTCAAGGGTGTCGTGCGCAGGAGGGTCGACGAAGGGTTCGCCCCTCCCGTATCGGGGAAGGCCGAGGTGGCCCTGGTGGACCCCACGGGGGTGGGCCTGGCGCCTCGAGTCGTGTCCATCACCGAAGGCTCGTTCTTTGGTTCGTTCGTCCTGGACGACGCGGCACGGACCGGCATGTACCGGGTGGTGGCCCGGATCGACGGGCGCTCGTACCAGGGGGAATTCAAGGTCAAGGCGTTCAAACGTCCGGATTTCAAGGTCTCCATCGCCACGGAGCACGAGGTCTATCAGGCCGGGGATACCGTTTCCGGGACCATTCGTGGCGCCTATTTTTACGGAGCCCCGTTGCGTGGGGCCCAGGTGGTCTACGAGGTGTATCGGACCCGGTTTCACGTGCCTTGGTACGTGGACGCGGAGTTCTCCTGGTACTATTCCGGGTCGGAGATCCAGGCGGCCCGGCGGACCCGGGTGGCTCGAGGCGAGGGTACACTCGACGAACAGGGCGCGCTCGAGTTCCAGTTTTCAACCGAGCCCGGCAACGTGGACTACACCTACGTGGTGGAGGCGTTTGTGACCGGTGAGACGGGGCGGACCCTGTCCAGGACCCGTTCCATCCGGGTGGTTCGGGGGGCGTTTCGGTTGACCATCTCCACGGAGCGGCTGGTGGTCGCCCCAGGACGGCCGGTGGAGGTGCAGGTGGCGGTTGCACGTCACGACGGAGGCCCTTTGGAGGAACAGGCGGTCGACCTGGAGGTCCTGGCGCGTACCACCGGGGATTCGGGAGCGCCGGTGATCCATGAATTCGGCAAGCAGACCGCCACGGTCCAGGATGGCATGGCCCGGTTCACGGTATCCTTCGACCGCGGGGGGATGTACACATTGCGTGCTTCCATCACCGACAGCGAGGGGCATACCGTGGCGGAGGAACGGACGATTTTCGCCTCGGACGCAGCAGGAGGGGTGGCATTCGTGCCCGGGTCGCTGGAACTGGTCGCCGATCGGCGGACCTATGGTCCCGGAGACGATGCAGTGTTTCTTGCCCTGACGCCGTTTGCGGAGGGCCATCTGCTGGTCTCCGTGGAGGGTGCGGACCTGTACGAGGCTCGAGTCGTTCCGGTCCACGGCTACACGGCCCTATTCGACGTGCCGATCTCCCGGAAGCTGACGCCCAACTTCTTTGTCACCGTGTCCGGAGTGTACGATGGGCATCACTACGAGGCCTCGAGGTCGGTCGTGGTACCTCCGGCAGATCGATTCCTTCATGTGACGGTTTCGAGCGATCGCACGACCTATCGGCCCGGAGATCGAGGGGTTTTCACGTTCCAGGTGACCGATCGGGACGGCAACGGCGTGGCTGCGGAACTGGCCGTGTCCGTTGTGGACGCCAAGATCTACGCGATCAGTCGAGAGGTGGCGGTGCCCATCGAGCGCTTCTTCTACCCGAAGCAACGCAACAACGTGCGGAACGGGTGTAGCCTGGACTTTCGCTTCTACGGATTTGCCAGGGACCTCGGCGAGAGCGGGCTCGAGCGGCCTGGGTCGTGGCGGGATGGATTCGGCGCAGCCAAGAACCTGGGGACCCGGGTGCGGCGCAAGTTTGTGGATACCCTGGCCTGGCAGCCGGTTCTGAAGACCGACGGAACCGGGAAGGCCCGGCTCGAGGTGACCTTTCCGGACAACCTGACCGAATGGCGGGTGACCGCTCGAGCCATTACTGCGGACACGCGGGTGGGGACCGGGACGTTGTCGGTGCGGACGCGGCAAGACCTGGTGGTTGACCTTGCGGCGCCGTGGCTGCTCCGCGAAGGCGATTCCGGGGAAGCATTGGTCATCGTGCACAACTATGCAGCCGAGCAGCGGGAAGTGACGTTGTCGCTGGTTGGGGAAGGGGTTCGTGTCGAAGGAACACCCTCAAGGGTGACCGTGGAGCCCCGGGGATCCGCCACGGTGGCCTACACGGTGCGGGCTGAGGCGCCTGGGGATGCACGACTCACTGCACGGGCCGAGGGGGCGGAAGCGTCGGATGTCCTGGTGGCGCCGATGCCGGTTCTCCCTTACGGTTTCGAGGATACGCTGGTGGTCTCGGGAGATCTCCCCCCGGCGGAAGTGCCCCGCAAGGAGACGGTGCTGTTGACCCTGCCTCGAGACGTTCGGCCCGGCTCGGCCCGGCTGTCTGTGCGAATCGCCCCGGGACTTCTGTCCGTGATGCTGAGCAGTCTGGACTACTTGCTCGAGTACCCTCATGGATGTGTGGAGCAGACCATGAGTCGTTTCCTCCCGGATCTGGTGGTGGCCCAGGTCTTGCAAGACCTGGGACTGCACCATCCAGAGGTGGAGGAGAAGCTTCCCGGCTACATCGCGGCCGGCACGAGTCGGTTGGCGTTCATGCAGAAGTCGGATGGAGGATGGGGCTGGTGGGGGGAAGGTGAATCCGACCCCTACATGACTGCCCACGTGATGGCCGGCCTGGCCCTGACCCGTCGTCTCGGCTACCCCGTACCCGAGCATGTGATGACTCGAGGGATCGAGCGGCTGAAGGCGGTGAGTATGCTGCCCGAGGTGGATCCGAACACGCGGGCCTACGCACTCTACGCCCTGGCCCTTGCCGGCCGACCTCACACGAAAGGCGTGGAGCGTGTGGCGCGTGCACGATCGCTGACTCCGTATGGTCAGGCCCTGGTGGCGCTCGCGTTTGCGGAAGGAAACGTCCCGGACGCAGCCCGTGCAATGGCCGAGAAGTTGGTCCGGAACGCTTCCTACGACGCGGAGCAGGACATGGTGCGTTGGATTCCCGCGGAGACCTCGTCCTACCGGTGGGCGCTCGACCCGGTGGAGACGAGCGCTGCCGCGATTCGAGCGCTGCTTCGTGCAAGGCTGGAACCGGCCCAGGCGCACAGGGCGGTCCGTTGGCTGATGAGTCAGCGGCGCGGTGACCACTGGGCCAGCACCAAGGACACGGCTGCAGTACTCCTGGCGCTGGCCGACTACGTGAAAAGCGCTCCGGAAGCCGGTTC
>CAYQMG010000189.1:0-44835 GCA_964418585.1 uncultured Gammaproteobacteria bacterium
GATGATGGCCACGTCGAGGAACTGTTGCTTGAGGGAGAGGTCCTTTTCGAGTTCGACCCGGTAGCTGGTTCCGTGATAGAGGTCGGTGAGTCCGAGCCCGAACAGGCGGTGCCATGGGATCATCAGGTCCTCGTCGAGAAGATGGAATACTGGGTTTGCCGCAAACTGCACGTTATGGCAAGAAGAAGATGCTGCAACGTCTGTTCGATGTCAACAGGTCGTACCGAACGAGCACTCGACTCCAACGACGCGAATGGAACGAACCCAGTGTAGAAACCGGCAGTCGGGACCACCCCGACTTTTTTCGGCCGAGCCCCACAAGTGCATGGCACGAAGCGCATTCGAGTTCCCTGCGGTTTGCCTGGCAGGGATGCGCACCTTGCGCCTTCCCTCACCTCGAACGAACGCGACCGTGGTGACGATAGAGGCTTCCTCCCCACGCCGATCGATGGTAAAATCATACAGTGTTGGCGGACCGAACGCGGACGGTCCAGGACTCGAGGCGATGCTTGAGCACGCTGCGGTCACGTGAGGGGTGACGTCTGTGCGGAGTGCGGGCGAGACCCGGCGGCATGCTGTGCGGGAAGGGCGACCATGGAAGACAAGGCAGGAACCCAGACCCCCGAGTCGGAAGCCGAACAGATCCCACCCCCGGTGGATGAGGTGCCCGGAGATTCGGGCGAAGGCGCAGGAGAATCCCTGGAAGAGGATCTGGACGACGTGCTGTCAGTCCAGGACGGGGAGGAGGGGCAGCGAGGCACGAGCAAGCGGCACCAGCAGGTCTCTGCTGTGCTGACTCAGATGGCTCGAGTGGCGCGTTCTTTCCTTCTGTACGATCCACGAAACAAGGCGATTCACCACTTTCTCACCAAGTTGCTCGACAATATCGTTTCCTGCTTGAACGATGGCTCCATTAAACTGATGGTCCAGCCGTTCGAACTCTGGTACGAAGGGGAGGTGGTCTACCTCAACCGGGATCGGGAACGAAGCCTGGCCTTCCGGTTTTACCGGGACGGCGTTCGAGGACTACATTTCCTGCCCGGATTTCACTGGGAGGAACTGGCCAAGCTGCTCGAGGTGCTTTCCATTCGCTACACGGGTGTTCATCAGCATGAAGATGACGTGGTAACCTTGCTGTGGAAGGCCAATTTCAAGAACCTCGAGGTGGTGGCGGTGGAGGGGTTTGTCCCGGAGGACGAAGAAGAGGAAGAGGAGGACATTCAAGCGCTTTCTCTCCGATTTGACAAGGAGCTGGAGAAACCGGGAGCAGGGGCGTCGAGTCGGAGCAAGGAGACCGATGCGCCGCTCCCGGACGACGTGGACCTACCCCCGCCGCACCTGCCAAAGAAGGTGAAGCCCGAATGGGTGGACGTTCCTGCTCACATCAAGGCCCGGTATCGGTCCGAGGTTTCTGGAGCAGCACTCCCTACCGACTGTCTTCGCCTGATTCGCCACTTGCGCAAGCAACTGGACGACCCGGCGGACCGTTGGACCTATGGAGAAATTTCACACATCTTCAAGGAAGTACGCGAATTTCTCCTGGTGGCCGAGCACCTGGAGCCTTTGCAGCGTTTCATGGACATCCTGGAAGAGATGGCCGCGGCCGAGCCGCCCCCGTGGGACCAGACCCGGCGGATCGCCTTGACCGAACTCTTGAAAGGCTGTGGGGACGACCGCGCGGTCCGGAAACTCCTGCATTCGATCCCGGTGGACGAGCGGCACCTGGACCCGGAGATGCTCAAGGTGATCAAGCGGGCCTGCTCAGATCCGTTCACCGCTGTTCTGGACGCGCTGGCGCAGGAGCATGGCAGTGCGTCTCGGGCGATTGGGCGCCAACTCCTGGAGGAACTGGGCAAGGAGCGCATCGAGGAATTGCAGGTGCGATTCGAGGCAACCAGCGGACACCAGGCACGGGACTTGCTCCGGGTCATCGCCCGGATCGGGGGGGAGCAGGCTGCGCCATTTGTGGCCAAACAATGCTCCCACCCGGATACGGAGATCCAGAGCGAGGCCATGCGCCATCTGAAAGCCATGCCCTACTCGGGCCAGGTGGGCCGCGCGATTTTCGAGGCATTCAAGAAGGCTGAGAGCGAGCGGCGGGAGGCCCTGCTGGACATCATGAAACACACTGGAGACCGGCGATTTGTCGATAATCTGGCCCGGCTGCTTGAGAAGCAGGGGACCAACATCGAGCCGGAGGATGCGGGGAAGATCGGCAGGCTGATGGGCCAACTTGGGGGTGAGCGCTACCTCTCGCGGTGGCAGGAGTGGCTCACTCCAAAGGGATGGCTCAAGAAACACCTGGCCGGATCTGCCGCGCAACAGATTGCAGCCGCGACTGCTCTGGCCGAAATTCCTGTGGAACCGGCAGAGAAGACCTTGCGAACCGCGCTTCGAGTCGCCGACCCATCTGTCCAACCTTACATCGGCCGGGCTCTGTCCCATCACCGGAGTGCAGCAGCGGGGAGGGTGGCGTCATGAGCACGATCGATCACATGCAGCAAGGCCTGGAAAAGGCGTTGCAAGCCGCAGCTCAGGCCGATGACCGCGAACTTGCAGGCAAGGTTCGGGAAGAAGGGCGCCGCCTGGTCTTTATCCTCCACGGTTTGCTTCGAACCAGCCGGCTCCACGACAAGGACAACGCCGCGTTCGAGGCTCCGTCCAAGGAGTTCGCCATCACTCTGAACGGCTTGCTCGATTTGCTGGGCGCCGTCCACGTGGTCTGCGTGGAAGATCAGATCTATGTCAATGACATCCGGCTGCGCGGCAATCCGCGAGAGCAGCAAATGATCGAGGCTTTTGTCCAGGAACTGGCCCGGCATAACGTGGGCGGCGTCTCCTTCCATGGACCGCTCCAGCCAGAAGCTGTTCGAGAAATGGCCCACCTCATCGCCGGCAAACCCAGTGACGAGAGCCCTCGAGCCACTCTGGAACAACGACTTTCGTCCCTGGGTGACATCGCCCTCACCGGCACGCACCGGTTCCGGATTGGAGGTGAGCCGACCCAACAACAAAAGGACTATGAGGAGGCGATGCGTCGAGGCGCCACCGTGGTCGCCGAGGCCGTACAAAACCTGGCCGCAGACCGTATCCCCAATCCGCTTCCTGTCCGCCGCGCGGTCATCGACATGGTGAACAGCTTGCGTGAGGATCCGGTGGAAGGCAGCCTGGAGCCATTCCGTCGGACCGCAGGTCGGGCCGGCGAGCAGCACTTGTTGTCGGTCACCAGCCTGGCCTTGACGCTCGGCGAGGCACTCGAACTCCCTGAAGGTGCGCTCAGCGACCTCGGCGTGGCCGCCATGCTCCACGACATCGGGTACACCAAGGTTCCGGACCGTACCGGCCACTGCGCCGCCGGCGCCCGACTCCTCCTCCGGCAGCGGGGATTCCATGAAGCCAAGATTCGCCGCCTGCTCATGGTGCTCGAGCACCACGATCCCTATACCCCCAAAGACCAGGCGGCCGCGGCAAAGCTCAAGCGCTCCGAACGCATGCCTTCGCTCTTTGCACGGATCCTGCGGATCGCCAACGACTACGACCTGCTCGTTTCGCCTCGCCCGGGACAGGCCCCGCCCATGTCTCCGGCCATGGCGCTGGCCCGCATGTGGGCCGCCAGGGAAACCGAGTACGACCCGCACCTCATGGCCCTTTTCGTCCAGGTCCTTGGTCTCTTCCCTCCCGGCACACTCCTCGAGCTTACCGATGGCCGCTGGGCAATCAGTATCTCCGGAGCACGCGACCGCGAACGCTTCTCCTGGCCCCTGGTCCGCATTGTTCGGGAAGCCGACGGCACATTCACTGACGCTACCCAGGAACTCGATCTCTACGAAACGCGGGCCCATCTTCGGCCTGCACGTATCCTCGACCCATCCAGGATGGGAGTGGATGTCAGCAAACACGTGAGACGGAAAAAGGAGGAGCCGCCGGACCAGGACATGGAGGAGGACGATGAGGACATCGGGGCGGCCGAGGCACGTATGCACTGATACGGAACCGGTTACATGTCAATTAGATGACAAACTCACCATTTTTGTTTAGAAGCTCCCCGTCCACCCGGATTTCGCCTCCCTGCCGCAAGTCGCAGATCATATCCCAGTGGATCGCCGACCGATTCCGGCTTCCGGTACTGGGAATTCCCGCCCCCAACGCCATGTGAAAGCTGCCGCCGATCTTCTCGTCGAACAGGAGTTGCCGGGTGAAACGCTTGATCCCGGCGTTGGTACCGATGGCAAACTCGCCCACCCGCCGGGCTCCCTCGTCCGTGTCCAGGGTCTTCAGGAGGAACGCCTCGTTCTTCTCCGCGGTCGCCTTGACGACCTTGCCATCTTTGAACCAGAGACGCACTCCGGACACCTCCCGGCCCCCATGGATCGCCGGGTAGGAAAAGCAAACGTGCCCGTTCACACTATCCTCGATCGGGCCGGTAAACACCTCGCCGTCCGGCATGTTTTCATGACCATCGCAATTGATGAAGGTCCGCCCGTCGATCCGTAGCGTCAGTTCCGTCTCGGGACCCACCACCGTGACTTCCTTCCGACCCTTCAGCCAGTCCACAATCCGCTGCTGCCGTTCCGACAACGCCCGCCACCAGCCCACCGGATCGTCCGGATCCGGCATGCAGGCGCCATACACAAAGTCCTCGTACTCGTGGAGGCTCATGTCTGCATCCTGGGCAAATGCGTTGGTAGGAAACAGCGTGCCCGTCCACTTCAGTTCGCCCGCCGAGTACCGGGCCAACAACGTCTCGGTCAGCTTGCTCCGCGCACGATCCCGCAACACGGAGCGGGCTGGATCGACGTTGTTCAACGCCCGCGTGTTCGCCGTGCTCAGAATAACCAGGATTGCATCGTAGGTCCCAATGGCGTGCTGATGCACGTCCGACACATGCTGAAGCTGGCTGTCCGACCCGTACCGAAACAGAAGTTCATCCTGGTCCGGCAACGTGATCAGCAGCATCGGATGACCTCCTGCCCGGAGTACTTCGGTGTAGGTCGCCCGAAGCAACGGCTCGGCCAGCGTCGTTCCCTGGATGATCACTCGCTGGTCCTTCTGAACTCCGATCGAGTAGTTGACCAGCACATCCGCAAACTTGTCCACACGCGGATCATTCAACATGGCACGTCTCCTCGAGGCTGCCGTCCACGCTCGCCGATTGCGCTCCCCCCAAAGGCGCCCCGGGTGCCTACCGACTCGCCCCTCCAGGCCCTGTTCACTACCTCACCATCGTCGAAGCCGCCCGGCATACGCCCACCCCCCCTCACACAGGCGCTCGAGCACCGACACGCACCGATGCTGCGACGCACGTCGGGTCCACCAGGCCCGCCTTGACCCCTTCGTTGCTGCGAAGCGTGGCATCAACCGCTGCAAATCGGAAGAAAAATCTTCACCTGGTGGCCGCATGACACAAAAATGCGCCCACTAAAACCGCGTCAGAGACGAACCCCGACGCCACCTACGGATTGCAACAACGGGCTGGAGTCTTCCCCGCCTCGATCGCAGCTTCCCGTGTATCGAAATGCTGAAGGTTTTCCGGTGAGATCCGACGTGCATTGGCGCACGTGGACAGATGGAACACCTTGGAGTGGATACTGGCCACATAGCCGCCCGGAGGCACTGCGGTCTGGTTCGCCTGGTCCCCTCCGGGGGAGGCTTGCCCCCCCGGAGTCACACTGCTCGAACGCTCGAACTGTCCGGTCGAACCGGTCGAGAGCTTGAACGGCCCATCCACCCGCGTCGGGTGTGGTTGGTCCACACCACCGCTCCGAATCGCCTGGGGCGCAAAGGTCTCCACCCAAAGTTTCCGACCATCCGTCAGAACCCGGACCTGTCCATCCTGGTCGGTCCGGTAGATTGCCACACCCCGACGCTCAAGCGCTTCCAGGGTTTCACGGTGTGGGTGCCCGTAGCGATTGTCCACCCCGCAAGAAATGATGGCCACCCGGAGATTGAGTCGATCAAGGAAGGGTCCCGTGGACGATGAATGGCTCCCGTGGTGCGCCACCTTGAGCACCACGGTGGGCTGCACTCCATGGGACAACAGACGCTCTTCCACCTCGGCCTCGGCATCCCCCATCAACATCATGCTGAAGTTCCCGTAGGTCAGGCGGGTGACCACAGACACGTTGTTGAGCGTGTCGTCCAGCAGCGGCTCCTCCGGAGCCAATACGTCGAGAACCACAGCGCTCCCCACCTTGTAGGTCTGACCTCGCCGCGCAACTCGAGTGGGGATCTGACGCGCCTTCAACTCCAGCATGAGGTTCTCGTATGCTCGGGTCGTGTGGGCCACCCCCGGGTCGGTGAACAGGCGGCAAGGCATTCGTTCCAGAACCGATACGAATCCTCCCAGGTGGTCCTCGTGTGGGTGCGTGTTCACCGCCAGATCGATGCGGGCGACTCCTTGCCACGACAACTGCCGAAGCAAGAGGTCGCTGCTCGACCCCGGGCCGGCATCGATGAGCAAGGTTTTGCCGTCCGGGGTTTGAATCAGGATGGCGTCACCCTGCCCCACATCGAGCACCGAGACCCGGAGCAGGGTGCCCTCGTCCGGGGGGAGGCTCCCCCCCCGGGCTTGCCCGGCCACCGCGGCCAGGATTCCCAGGAGAAGCAGCCCAACCAATCGCAACGTTGCTCGTCCCTGCCTGCGCGCGGTGCTCATGGAACCTCCCCTGTCGGGCCGCGATCCGCCGGTGCTTCACATCCCGCCCGATCCCGAACGCGGTGTCCCGCCCCGAACGAGCCATACCACCCATCGTGCACCGCGGTCTGCTGTCGACGAGTTGCCACAACACAATGTAGCCCGCAGACCTGGCAGCGTCAACGGGCAGGTCCCGACGCGATCCAGCGTCGGGATTTCTGGCGCAAGAGGAGTGAAGGCCGAACAGGGCAGGTTGGAGATCTCGTCTGAAAACCGTTGCGAGCGTGGGGGAGGAAGCCAGGAAAACGGGGGCGAGGAGGAAAAGGGCGTTACCAGCCCATGCCGGGACCACCACCGTACCCGCCTGCGCCGTACCCGCCTGCGCCGTACCCGCCTGCGCCGGGGCCGTATCCACGACCGGGACCCGCGCCGTAGCCCCGCCCGGGACCCCGACCATGCATGCCTCGACCACCACGCCGACGCATTTCCTGCATGGCATCGAGCAGCTTGGCCTGCTCTTTCGGGGTCATGATTTCGGAAAGTGCGTCCATTTCTTCGAGCCGAAGTTTGTAGAGCTTGTCCTGGGCTTCGGTGAGGCCATCCAACGCCTTGGCGTACGCCTTCTGGTCATCGCTGTCGGCCACGATCAAGGCACGAAGCTCTTGCCGGTGCTCCCGGACCTCGGCGCGAAGGTCCCACCTTCTGGACATGAACTCGTCCATGATCTGCTCGGCCTGGGCCGCGGTCGCCTCGTCCAGTCCCACATGCTCCCGGAGCACCTTGGCCCGGACTTCCCGGAACCGTTGCTGTACCTGGGGATTGGGGCAGTCGCCCTTCGGACCTGGGAACGGTTGGGCGGAAGCAACCCCAGGGAGAACCCAAAGGCCGGCGACGAGCAACAGAATGGAAAAGCGGATGCGTTTCATGATTGACTCCTTTTCTTGGCGGTTAGCCTGCCCGGAGGCGGGAGGCCGGTGTCGGTTGTCTGCCGTCTGTTGTTTTCACCCCGTACATGCCGCTCGGCGTCGAGGTGTTAAAGCGAAATTTTGCCGTCCAGCACTTCATCGTAGACCGCAAGCCACACCGAGTCGTCCACATTGTCGAAGGCCATGTGCGGCGGGTCCAGGAGCGCCATGTCATCCTCGATAGGGTCGATGTCGGTGTCCAGTGCAGCCAACGGGTCTGCCGGAACGACAGCGACCTCGGTGTCAGTACCCTGGACAGCTCCGGTTTCGCCCGCACCGGGGTTCGTGGCGCTTCTGCTGGCTGAAGTGGACAGCATGGCCACCGGGGTTCCGCGCGTCCCACCGTCCTCCGGATGGGAGGGAAGTCCCAGTGCCAGCACGAGCGCGGTCACGGCCGCAACCGGCAAGGCGATCCAGCCGGCTCGAGGCCAGGCGGCAAGCAAGCGTTGCCACAGGGAGCGGTGACGGCCAGGAATCTCCAACGCTGCCGCCAACATGCGGTCGAGAGCTGCGTCGTCCGCGGTCCGAGTCGTCTCGTCGAACAGCCCCTTCAGGCTCTTTTCGAGCTCCTCATCCATTCGACCGTCTTTCATGATACCCTCCATCGCGTCATCACCCCGGGTGGGTGCCCCGGGTGTGCCGCCGTGTATCCGATTTCCAGGGAAGTGGCTATCACGCATGTTGCTTCCCCCTCGAGATCAGCAGGTCTCCCAGCCGGGCTCGCAGCTCTTTCATCGCCAGGTGCACATGCACTCGAGCGGAGCCCTGGGAGATACCCAGGCTGCGGGCGATTTCCTCGTAGGAGAGCCCAGCGTCGAGCCTGAGCAGTGCAGCGGCCCGGCGCTTCTCAGGCAAATCGGCCAGGGCGTCCCGAATCCGAGCCATGGTCTCGTCGGCTTCCAACAGCGTGTCTGCCGACAGTCCCCCGGCAGGCGTATCCGCTCCGCTCTCGTACCGGCCTCTCCGCAGTTCGGAGCGCAACAGGGTATGGGCCCGCTTCACCGCGATCGACGCCAGGTAGGCTCGAAACGACGTGCCCGGACGATAGCGTTTCAGGCCCTGATAGGCCACGGCAAGGGTCTCCTGCACCGCATCCTCGGCCAGGCTCGCGTCCCCACAGGCCCGATAGGCCACCCGAAAGAGCAGTTGCAGGTGCGGCTTCACCAGGGTCGCAAACGCCCCGCCGTCTCCCTGGAGTGCGGCGTCCACCAAGGCCTTCTCCAAAGATGCGCCCCGTTCCTCCCCATCCACCGGGAGCGCCCCGGCATCCATGCTCGAGATACCATCCATCGTCCGTCCGTTCCCCCCTCACGCTCGAGACACGATGCCACCGGCGGCGCGCACGGGCCACCGGACCATCGTTCGTACCACTTCATCAAGGTCATGCCGGTCACCAGAGAAATGTTAAACCAGGATTGCCGAGTTCACTTGATTATTGTGAACGGACCATATATGGTGCTGTCGATGTTCAAGCAACGTGGGACGGACAGATTCACCGAGCAGCCTCTCTCTCGTCCTGTCCGTTGGTGATCAGGGGAGGTTGCTCCCCCCCAAACCAAGGAAAGGAGTCCTGGAATGCTCAAAAAAATCGGAATCATCGGTGGTGGATTCATTGGTGGTGTGCTCGTGCAGGAGGTCGTCTCTCGCCGGCTGGCCCGCACGGTCGGCTTCATGGACCCGGCTCCGTTCGTGAACCCGAACGATCCGCCTGAGAAGCAGGCCGTGGCCGAGAAGCAGTCGGTGGCCAAGGGGAAGGCGCTCGACATCTCCGAAGGCCTCCCCATCCTCGGCCGGGATGTGACCATCGAGGCTTCCAAGGATTATTCCGTGCTCAAGGGCGCCGAACTGGTCATCAGCACTGCAGGCGTGCCTCGCAAGGCCCGTCCGGACGGCACCTTCCCCTCCCGGGAAGAGTTGCTCACCACCAATCTCCGGATCACCCGCCAGGTCGCTCAGGGTATCAAGGAGTACTGCCCAGATGCGATCGTCATCAACGTGGCCAACCCGCTCGACGCCATTGTCTACACGCTCAACAAGGAGCTTCGCCCGCCCAAGAACCGGCTCATGGGTATGGCCGGGGTCCTGGACTCCACCCGCTACCGGTACTTCGTGGCCCAGGCCGCAAACGTCTCGGTCGAGGACGTGAACGCCCTGGTCCTCGGCGGCCACGGCGACACCATGGTTCCGGTTCGAAGCTCGTGCCAGATTGCCGGTATCCCGGTCTCCAAGTTCGTCGACGACGAAACCCTGAGCGCGATTGAAGCCCGAACCCGCAAGGCGGGTGGTGAGGTCGTCGGGCTGTTGGGCTTCGGCTCTGCCTTTGCCTCCCCGGCCTGGGCGGCCCTGGAAATGGCCGAAGCGATCATCTACGACAAGCGCAAGATCCTGGCCTGCTCTGCCTACTGCGAGGGCGAGTACGGGATCGAAGGCCTGTTCGTGGGCGTCCCGGTCATTCTGGGCAAGAACGGCGTCGAAAAGGTCCTCGAGATCGACCTCACCGACGACGAGCGGGCTGCGTTGGCCAAGTCGGTGGCTGCGGTGAAGAAGACCAGCGATGAGGCCGAGGAACTGCTGAAGAAGCTCTAGCCCCCGCCGGTTTCGCCCCCTCCCGTCAAGGCTTAGACCATCCTCCCCGTGACAGTAACCCACCTTGGCGGCTACAATTCCCTTCCAGAACCGTTCTCGACACGATGGAGACACAACCATGACGCACTCATTCCTGTGGAAGCACCTCGAGTTCTGTGCCCTCGCTGCGGTGACGTTGCCCACGCTCCTCGGCTGTCCTGACGCCACCGACGATGACGACGCCACCACCGTTTCTCCCACACCTTCCGTGGAGGTGGTCACGGTTCCGGTCATCCAGGTCGAACCGACTGCACTTGACTTCGGGGCCGTCGAGGTCGGGGAACAATCCAGCTCGGCATTCACGATCTCCAATGTGGGGACCGCAGCCCTCCAGGTGGTCGACATCACCGTGGCCGGTGATTCCGGTGGAGCATTCGCCCTTCAAGTCCCTTTCTCTGCCGTGACACTTCAACCCGGCGAGAACGTTCCCATCGACATCGTCTTCTCCCCCGAATTCACCGGCTACTTCTCGGAGCGATTCCTGGTCCTCAGCAACGACGAGGACTTCCCCGAAACCCCGGTGACCACCCTTGGAGAAGGCGTCCGCTCCACCGTCGACCAGGATGAGGACGGATTCGACGACGCGGAGGATTGCGACGACACCAACCCTTCTGTCCACCCGGGCGCCCCCGAGGGCGTCGACACCAACGACGACGGTGTCCTCGAAGGCGACGGCATCGACAACGACTGTGACGACCTCGTGGACGAGGGCACCGACGCATTCGATGACGACGGTGATTCCTTTACAGAACTCGACGGGGACTGCAACGACACGGATGCCAGCATCCATCCCGGTGCAGCCGAAGGAGTCGACACCAACGAGGACGGCTTCCTCGAGGGTGACGGGGTCGACAACGACTGCAACGGCGTGGTGGACGAGGGCACCGTGATGGTGGATGGCGACGGAGACGGGTACAGCGTGGACCAGGGCGACTGCGATGACCTGGACCCGGCGGTGTACCCGGACGCGCCCGAAGGAATCGATACCGACGGCGACGGTGTCCTCGAGGGGGACGAACAGGACAACGACTGCGACGGTACGGTCGACGAGGGCACCGACCGGGTGGATGACGACGGCGACACGTTCACGGAACTCCAGGGCGACTGCGACGACACCAACCCGGCCATCTACCCGTCCGCACCGGAAGGCGTCGACCTGGACGGCGACGGGATCCTCGAGGGCGATGGCCTGGACAACGACTGCAACGGGGTGGTGGATGACCGGACGTCCGCCCACGACGACGACGGGGACGGGTTCTCCGAACTCGACGGGGACTGCAACGATACAGACGCTGACATCCATCCCGGGGCGGCCGAAGGCGTCGACTCCGACGGCGACGGCGTTCTCGAGGCCAATGACGTCGACGACGACTGCGACGGCACGGTGGACGAGGGCACGGACAGGTACGACGACGACGGCGACGGTTACTCGGAGTCCAGTGGCGACTGCGATGACTCGGACCCTGACATCTACCCCACGGCTCCCGAAGGCCCGCCGGTCGAACTCGGCCTGGACGCAGACGGAAAGGACAACGACTGCGACGGCATCGTCGACGAGGGCACCGTCCAGATCGACGACGACGGCGACGGCTTCAGCGAACTCGACGGCGATTGCGACGACGCAAACACCACCGTGTATCCCGGAGCGCTCGAGCTGGGCGACGGACTGGACAACGACTGCGACGGAGAAGTGGACGAGGACCCTGACCCCATCGACGACGATGGAGACGGATTCTCCGAGCTGGATGGGGATTGCGACGACGACAACCCCGAAATCTATCCCGGCGCCGTCGAAGGGGTGGACACCGATGGCGACGGCATCCTCGAGGGCAATGGTCTCGACGACGACTGCGACGGCATCGTGGACGACGGGACGTCTGCTTACGACGACGACGGGGACGGCTACACCGAACTGCGCGGCGACTGCGACGACACCGACCCCGACGTACACCCCAACGCACTCGAGGGTCCTGACACCGATGGCGACGGCGTGCTCGAGCACGATGGCAAGGACAACGACTGCGATGGCGAGGTGGACGAGGGCACCGACCTGACCGACGACGACGGGGACGGGTTCTCCGAACTCGACGGGGACTGCAACGACCGGAGCCCCCTGGTTTACCCGTCGGCGCCCGAAGGTCACGACTTCAACGGCGACGGCATCCCGGAAGGAGACGGGGTTGACAACGACTGCGACGGAGCAGTGGACGAGGATACCAGCTTCTCCGACGACGACCAGGATGGATTCTCCGAGCTGGCCGGCGATTGCAACGACGCAGACCCTACCATCTACCCCTCCGCCGCCGAGGGCCTGGACATCGACGAGGACGGCACCCTGGACGGGGACGGCCTCGACAACGACTGTGATGGCGTCACCGACGAGGGCACCAGCGCTTTCGACGACGACGGAGACGGGTTTTCCGAACTGGATGGGGATTGCGACGACAGCCACATCGCGGTGCACCCAGACGCCGAAGAGGTCTGTGACGACGGTGTGGACAACGACTGCAACGGCGAAGACCTTCCCTGCACGCGCGCCGATCTCGACGGGGACGGCTACACCGAGGAAGAGGGGGACTGCGACGACCGGAATCCTGCCATTCACCCGGAAGCGGCCGAAGGCGTGGATGTCACAGGCGATGGAATCCTGGACGGAAACGGAGTCGACGACGATTGTGACGGCGTGACCGATGAGGGCACCAGCGCATACGATGACGATGCCGACGGATTCTCCGAGGTGCAAGGCGACTGCGACGACACCGATCCCACCCTCAACCCCTCCGTTCCCGAAGGCACCGACACCGACGGAGACGGCATCCTCGAGGGCGACGGTGTGGACAATGACTGCGACGGACTCGTGGACGAAGGCACGGATGCCTTTGACGACGACCAGGACGGATTCTCCGAGTTGGACGGCGACTGCAACGACAGCGACAACCGAATCTATCCTGATGCGCCCGAGGCGGACCTGTTCGGTGACCCCAATGGGGCCGACGATGATTGCGACGGCCTGGTGGACGAGGACTTCGTCCAGCCGGGGGACATCCTGTTCGTGGAGGCGATGATACTGCCCACCGCCCCTGCCGGACAGTACCTCGAACTCTACAACGCCACGGACCGAACAGTGGACTTGATGGGATGGAGCCTGGCTACCACATCGGCAACCTTCGTGCTCACCCCTCACGTATCCCTCACCGTCGACCCCGGCCAGGTCGTGGTGCTCGCAGCTTCCGGTGACCCGGTGGCCAACGGGGGGCTCGAGCCGGACCTGGTTGTCGAAGGACTCACGCTCGCCGAGGAGGACACCCTCCAGCTCTCCATTCCCGAACTGACCGTGGACGAGGTTTCATGGACCACAGACTGGCCGATCGCCGGTGCAGCAGCCATGACCCTGGACGCCGAAGCCCTTGCCGACGCCACCAATGACGACCCGGACCTCTGGTGCGAGGCTCGAGAACCCTACGGCGACGGGGACCTGGGCTCCCCGGGAACCGTCAACGGTCCCTGCCCGGACATCGACCACGACCTCGACGGGTACACCACCGACGACGGCGACTGTGACGACTTCTGCGACCTCATCCATCCCGGTGCTTCCGAGGTGATCGACACCGTGGACAACGATTGCGACGGCATACTCGCCCCCGGGGAAACTCCGGTGGAGGTCGCGATCGAATCCGCCGGGTTCGAAGATGGCGACCGGGCGCGGATCCTGGTGGAAGGCGTCCAGGTCGGCACCAACAGCTACGGTTACAACCTGGTCACCATGGACCCGGTGACCGGTGAGGTGCTCGAGGCACGCAATTTCGACACATGGCGAACCAGCACCGCCGCGCCGGACATGGCCAACTACATCATGGGGCTGCCGGTTGGACGCATCGTGCTCGTGGCCGTGCGCGCGGATGGTTCGGCCAACATGACCGAGGAAGCCTTCCAGGCCATCGAGAGCCTTGGAAGCGCGCTCATCCGCTCCATCGGGACCAAGGACAGCTTCGCTCTGGTCGGCCGGAAAGGCATCGCACCCGGCCAGGCTGCCGAGCGCCTCGTACTCCGAGGCACCGGTACCGCCACCGCGGGGAGCTTCCGGCTCGCCACCCCGGTCCCGGTCAGGGTCGAATCGGCTGGATACGAGGACGGCAACTTCGTCCATTTCACCGTGGATGGCGAACCCCTGGACATTGCCACCTATCGCGGTATCACCATCGTGGTCCTGGATGAATATACGGGTGAGCTGGTCGACTGGGCCACGTTCGACACCCATTGCTGCACGTCGAACGCTTCGGCCATGGCCTATTTCATCCGAAGCCTCGATCCAGGGAGGCTGGTGCTCGCCGGCGTCAAGGACGAGGCAACCGCCGGGATGACCGAGGAAGGATACGTGGCCCTGGAGAGTGTCGGCGCCGGTCTCATCCGCGACCTGGACTACCGCGGCGCCTGGGCGCTCGTGGGTCGCAAGGGGAGCTTCCCCAACAACGTGATCGGCGAAGCGTGGGCACCCAGGAACAGCGGAACCGCAGTGGTGGAAGATCAGGAGAGCTGTTTTTGACCCACGCTTCCCCTCGGGCGCCGGAACGAAAGCCGCTCAGTGCGGCTCACCCGACTCGGACAACCCCGAGGGTGCGTCGAACCAGGTGTCCCAGTCCTGGCAGGCATCGATCGCGCCCAGCTCCGTCTCGGTCACCACCCGGTAGAGTCGCTCCCGGGAGATCAAACCGTGCTCGAGGGCCCATCGGGCCGACCGGGCCCGAGCTTGATCGCCGGTCCACCCGGTCCCCAAAGCGTCGGCCACACGCCGCACGTCTTCGCCCGAAATCAAGCTCAGTTCGAATAACCCCAGCGCCAACTGGTAGCTGTCGAAATGCCACCGGATTCCCGGATCCATCCCGGAAGGCCCGTCCAGGCTCACCCGCCGAATGAAGATGTCCACCGGAACCGCCAGCGAGGCCTTGCGGGACACCATTTCCGCAGCAGCGCTGACGATACGAGCCACGTCTGCCTGATCCACACCTCGAACCGCCAGGCGTTCCCCCAGGACTTCCGGCGCCAAGCGGCCGTGGAGCAGGTCCCGGAACACGGCATAGACCACGAAGTCCGACTCGGAATTGTCGCCGAGGAGTACGTATCCTGCGCGTTGCGGCAGGCGGCGGTCCAGCGCGATGAGTCGCTCCAGCTTGTATGCCACCTGCTCCTTCAAGGCGGAAACGACCCCCCGCACACTCCCCCGCTTCAGTCGCCGCTTCACGATGGCTCCGAACGGCTTGAGCAGCAATGCGTCGTGCCGGATACCGTCCATGGACAGCCGTGCCTCCAGAGTAGGCCGGAAAAAGCCCGGGCTCCCAGACATGAAAATCAGCGGCGTCCCATCCTTCCCAGTCAGCCCTCGATATACCTCCGGCATGCCAACGAACGGCCGCTTGTCCCCTGCCGTTTCCCGGAGAAGGCGCGCCATGCTTGCGGCGGTCTCGAAATCGGTCTGAAGGTAGGTGAGATCGATGTCCGAAATGACCACCCGTCCCCGGTAGTCCAAAGGAAGCACCCGCAGTCGCGCAGGGCTGAACCCTTGACGTCCCCGGGTCGCCTGCCATAACACGGGATAGGTCCCGGGCTCGAGCGGCCTGGTCAGTGTTTCCTGCACGCAGAAACGCCCGTCCTCGGTGGACACGGGAAACCGAAGTACCCCTCCCCCATCCCCGTTCTCCACCAGGATCAGCCCTTCCCCGTCCTCCTCGTCATCGAACAGTCGGTCCATCGGTGTCACCAGCGAGGGAGGAGGCAGTGGATCGTCGAGCAACTCTCCACACAGCGTCACCTGGCTTCCAACCCCGATGTCGTGGTGCAACAGCACGTACTCGGGCACGGCGCGAAGCGGACCGCCCGCACAGGCGGACATGGCCAGAACGAGCGCCCACAGGCCCGACCACCGACTACGGCCGAAACGCAGTCCAGCTCCACACACATCGCCCCCCTTGCTCTGGAGCCACCTGCTCGAGGCGTCTTTCGAACCAGGCATGCAAATACGGTTCCTCATGAGATGGGCCACCCCGCCGTACAGCCGTGACGTCCTCGTTCCATCGTCCGGACTCTTGCTTGCAGCCTATCACATCGTGCCACGAAAGGCCATGCACCCGAGTCACCCAGATCTACGCCGAAGTCGGCGACGTGGACGGGAGAGCCCCCCGCCGCAGGCCTCCCGCCGGGAGGCGGTGCTTGCGCGGAGCGCCGGACTCCGTGGCGGCGTGCAGGGGAGGTGGGTCGAGGGCGTGGCCCCCGCTACCTGGCCAGGAACTCGAGTCCCGTTTGCAGACCGGCGTTCCCGTTGCGGTGCGTTGTGCGTCTTCGCGTCCCCCTTGGTGCCCGAAAATGCGTTGGGTCTGCCGAGCCACCCCCGAAGATGAAAAACCCCCTTGGACAACTGCCCTCGAGCACGCTATACTCTGACATCGCGGTCAGTCCGGAAGCTCACCTGCGTGTGCCCGCGCCATCCGACCGTTGCGATTCGTGCCCGCCCATTCGACCTCGTGTGCACCTGCTGCCCGGACCTGTCCCTCGAGACTGGAACTCTCTGCCGGATCATGCATGCATACCGGGGATTCTCATGCAATCCAGGGTCGTGGTACTCAGTGTCGATGTCGAGGAAGACATGCCGGGATGGCGTGTGTCCCCCCATATCTCGGTGGACAATGTGCACGCCCTTCCCCGCCTTCAAGCGATCTGCGACCGCTATGCGGTGCCGCCGACCTACCTGGTAACCTATCCCATGGTCACATCGCACGACTCGAGGCGCGTCCTGACCGACTTGCACAGGGCAGGAACATGTGAAATCGGGGCACACCTCCATCCGTGGAACACACCGCCGCTCCCGAACGGCCCAGAAACCGTCCCAGTTCGGGCCAATCACCTCCCTCGAGCGCTCGTCGCCGCCAGGCTCGAAACCCTCACCGAGACCATTACCGCCGCCTTTGGAGAGCGGCCCAGGTCCTTCCGCTTTGGCCGGTTCGGCGTGGACGGCCCGTGTCTCATCGCCCTTGAGCGTCTGGAATATCAGGTGGACTCGAGCGTCACGCCGGGGATCTCGTGGCGCCACGAAGGAGGTCCGGATTTCCGCGATGCGCCGGTATTTCCCTATCGACCCAGCAGGCTTCGGCCCGACCGCCCGGGGAACTCGAGGCTGGTGGAAGTGCCGGTTGGCGCAGGATTTACCCGCCGCTTGCCCAACCGGGTACGCAAACTCTACCTGCATCTGCCCCGATGGACCCGGATCCGGGGGTTGCTGAGCCGCGATCACCTGGACTGGGTCGAGTACCTGTGGCTTTCGCCCTGGGGACACCCTCCGGCCTTGCTCAAGCGTGTCGTGGACGATCTGATCGCCCGCGAGGTGCCCCTTATCCACCTCTTTCTGCATTCGAGCGAGCTTGTGCCCGGGGCCAGCGGGTACGCGCGGACCATGCAAGAAGTGGATCGACTCCTGGAGACGCTCGAAGCGGTGCTGGCGCATGCGGTGGAGCGGTGGGGGTGCCGAGGGGTCACCCTGTCCCAATTCGCAGCCTGGTGGGCTGCCAGTCCCGGGGCGACCGGTGCGCCGGGAGGAACCCAGTGATCGTGAGTCGCCACCTGGAGGCGACGGAAAGGAAGGAACGATGAACATACTTGGTATCTCATCTCTGGACAACATCAGTGGGGCCACGCTCGTATGCGACGGTGAAATCGTCGCCGCAGTGGCCGAGGAGCGGATGACTCGAGTCAAGCTCCAGGCAGGCTTTCCGGCCCTGGCGATCGACGAGGTCCTACGGATTGGTGGGCTCACCCCGCGGGACATCGACGCGGTGACCTACCCGTTCTTCCCATGGCAACGGGAGGCTTCCTATTTTTGGCGTGGCTTTTTCAGAAACACCCTGTCCGAGGCCACCACCGAGACCGACGTGCGCGCCAAGGTCGGCCACCTTCTCCGCTACGGCAAGTGGTGCGTCGATTGCACCAACCTCCATCGCCGCTACGGGCGGGAACTCGAGATCGAATTGGCTCGGCTGGGTCTCCAGGACAAGCTCCACCGAGTCGAACACCACCAGGCCCACGCTGCTTCCGCCTACCTGACCTCGGGCGTTCCGGAAGCTCTCATCGTGACGCTGGACTGGTACGGGGGCGGCTTGGCCGGTTCGGTGAGCATCGGACGACCGGACGGGATCGTGCGGGTGAAGGACTTTCACTACCCTCATTCCCTGGGCATGTTCTACGCTTTTGTCACGGCGGCGCTCAACTTCAAGCCGGCGCGACACGAGGGCAAGATCGTGGGATTGGCCGCGTTTGGAGATCCCTCGATCCTCTATGATCGGGTTCGGCGGAGACTGGTGGTCCGGGACGGGGACTTCCAGTTTTTGTCCGGCATGGACATGGCGTTCGTGCGGGACCTGGCGAGGCGCTATCCCAGAGAACACGTGGCCGCAGCATTTCAGAAGGTGCTCGAGGATGTCGTCCAGGAGCTGGTCCTGTACTACGTCCGGGTGACCGGCATGAAGCGGGTGGTGCTCGCCGGGGGCGTGGCTGCCAACGTGAAGATGAACCAGCGTGTCCATGAGATCGACGGAGTGGAGCACGTTTACGTGCATCCCGCCATGGGGGACGAAGGCACGGCCACGGGCGGTGCACTGGACCTGGCGTTCCGGAAAGGGGAGCGCAAGAGTCTGGAGCTGGATCATGCCTACCTGGGTCCGGAGTATCCGGAGTCGGAACTCAAGGACGCCATGGAGTCCGCCGGTCTCACCCCCCGCTACCACGAGAACATTGAGGAAGTGGTGGCTCGTCACATCGCCGAGGACAAGGTGGTCGCCCATTTCGACGGCCGCATGGAGTATGGTCCTCGAGCCCTGGGCAATCGTTCCATTCTCTATCAGGCCAAGGATCCGGCTGTGAACGACTGGCTCAACAAGCGCCTGCGCCGCACCGAGTTCATGCCGTTCGCCCCTGCCACCGCAGTGGAAGACGCGGACCGTTGCTACCACGGCGTGGCCGGGGCCGAGCACACGGCCCGGTTCATGACCATCACCTTCCACTGTACCGAGGAAATGAAGCGGCTTTCGCCTGCGGCTGTCCACGTGGACGGAACGGCACGGCCGCAACTCGTCCATCCAGAGCACAATCCCAGGTTTTACGGAATCCTGCGGGCCTACAAGGCGCTGACCGGTATCCCCAGCATCATCAACACCTCGTTCAACATCCACGAGGAGCCCATCGTATGCTCCCCCCAAGATGCGGTCCGGACAGTTCAGGAAGGCCGACTCGACATCCTGGTCATGGGTCACTACCTGGCGGAACTGCCTCCCGCTCGCGACGAAAATTCTGAAGCCCCCTCCCGGAATCCCTGAGCAGCCCCCCCAACCAGGCCTGACCGACCCTGCTGAACGGTTTCTTGTGGCCGCCGACTCGACCAGCGACTATGTTTGTTCGTTTCCAGGGCACGGCCAGGGGCGGTGTCCTGCGATGGCGGAGGCACTGGAGCGCAGCAGCGATCCCCTGGGTGCTGCCGTGCGCTCCTTTTCGAGGAGATGTCGACGATGCGAGTTGGACTCTGCGGGTTCCCCGGAGCAGGGAAGTCCACGGTTTTCCAGGCCTTGTCGCCAGGGGCTCCGAGCAGCCGAGGCGGGGTGGTGCTGGGCAACATCAAGGTCCCGGACGACCGGGTGGACGAACTGGCGAACTATTTCAAGCCGCAGCGGACCGTGTACGCGGAGACCACCTTCATGGACGTGCAGGGCGCCGGCGGCCGGGTAGGGGGAGCGTTTCCTCCGCATGTCGTGGAGGCCATGCGCAACGCTGACGTGCTGGTGCACGTGGTCAGGACATTCGAGAGTCCATACGTGACGACCCCTCCTGACCCGGAACGAGACATGGATGCGTTCGAGCAAGAGCTCATTCTGCTCGACCTGGGCATCCTGGAAAAGCGTGCCCAGCGGTTCGCCAAGGAGCATCGAAAGGGCACAGAAGTCGATGTGAACACCGCCTGCGTGTCATGGCTGGAAGAGGGTCGTCCACTCCGCGACCTGACCCTGACGGCGACGGAGCGGGCCACGCTCCAGGGGATCCAGCTCCTCTCCCTCCCCCCCCTCATCACCCTGTTCAACGTGGCCGAGGATGACTGGGAAACTTCACCTTGGAGACACACCGACAGGGAAAACGCACTGGCCATCTGTGGCACGCTCGAGGCCGAGATCGCCCAGATGCCGCCAGAAGAACAGCGGGAGTTCCTGGAAGGCCTGGGACTGGGCGAACCGGCACGCAACGAATTCATTCGGGCGGCCTACCGCGCCCTGGACCTCATCAGCTTTCTCACCGTCGGACCGGACGAATGCCGTGCATGGCCGGTCCGGCGGGGATCCACCGCCCGCAAGGCCGCAGGCAAGATCCACTCGGATCTGGAACGGGGGTTCATTCGGGCCGAGGTCTACCGACTGGAGGACCTCCGCCAGTATGGTTCCGAGGCGGCCCTGAAAGCAGCCGGCAAGATCCGGGTAGAGGGGAAGGACTACATCGTCCAGGACGGCGATATCCTGCACATCCGCTTCAACGTCTGAGCCGCACCCATCCAGCCCCTTACTGCTTCACAAGAATCCGCGTCGCACGAATCTTGCGCCCATCTGCGAACTCCAGCAGGTGATCCACCCGAATTTTCTTGCCGCCATCGATCAGGTACCGCCGGGTGGACCAAACCGCATCTTTTCCATCCGCGGTCTTGTAACGCATTTCGGTGACCACCGTCTTGCCATCCTTGGCCCAGTAACTTCGAGCTTGAACCTTCCCCAACCGATCGGTCACCCGCTCCTCCACCGTGCCATCGAGCCGGATCACCTCCGTGTTCGTCCGCAGCGAACTTTCCGCCTTGATGGTGATGGCATCTTCGGTCTGGCTGATGGTCTGCTTCACCGCCACTGAGTCCGCCGCCCGTCGTTCCATCCACGACGCTCCTTGCGCTTCCAGGAGTGGGGCCATGGGGGACGAATCCGGATCGTTCAGGTCCATGAGCCAGACACCCGAAAAGTCGGGGTGCTCTTCCGCCGAAGCGCCCCCCCCGATCAGGCATATTCCAACGGCCAAGATCAGCGCCAGCGTTCTCATGCGTGCCTCCTGCTATGCCGACGAATCTTGATTCCAGCACTCGAGCCGGTTCCGCGGCGCCGGCGACGCGACCCGGCCTGCACGAGGGACGGCCGAAACCGGTGTTCTATTCGATTTCCTGTGCCCGACGTGTCCGATTCCCCCGCACTCGAATCGGGACCAGGCTCCGCCGCAATCCATGCCAGGCCCTGAATGGGGCCGCCCCGGCAAGAAAAGCCATTCACGACGTGACACCACGAGCCTCGACGCCTCCCCAGCCGGTCACTTCGAGGATTCGGCCGTCCCGGGATGAACCGGGAGGTCGAACGGATGGTCGGCCGGCAGTACGTGGGTCTCCACCAGGAATCCGTGCACGATTTCCCAGAATCGGTGCCAGCGCTCGGCCCTGACCGGGTCCGACAGGTCTCGTCGCCGGCCAGGACTGTCATTGTGTCCCACGCCGTCAAATGTGATGAGGCGGCTGTCCAGTGCTGCAGCATGGAGTCTGGCGGCATGGGAGACCGGGACGAGCAGGTCTCGTTCCCCGTGCACGATGAGGCAGGGACAGGTGATGCGTTCCAGGGCCTCCAGATTGTCGAGCCGGTCGCGAAGCAACAGGGGGGGCACGAAGAACCGTCGGGCCAGGTCACGAAAGCGTGTGAAAGTGGATTGAAGAATGAGCGCTGCCGGAGGCCGGTGCACGGCCAGGCCGGCCATCATGGCGCCGCCGACCGAGCGACCGTGGTACACGATCCGGGCGGCGTCCACCTCGACGCGGCGCACGAGGCGATCCCGGTGCCTGGCCAGGTCGCCCTGGACCGCGGTTGCGACGGTGCGTCCGGCCGCTTCTCCGTAACCGCGGTACTCGGGCAGGAGCACGGACAGGCCCCAGTGGAGGTAGGGATCCAGGCTGTCGAACCAATCCTCGACCAGGTCCCAGCCGCCATGTCCGAACATCACGGCCGGCCCTGGATGGTCCGGGGAGACGCCTCGCCCCGGCCGAAACCAGGCGTAGGTCCAGCCTCCCCCGATGTAGAGGGACCACCGCTCCCACGGTTCCGCCCGCGGTGGTCCCGGTTCTCGAACCGGCGGTCTTCGGGTGGCCAACCGGAGCCAGTTCGAAGTTGCCAACGCAGGAAAGAATTTTCTGTACATGCCGCCCCGCCTCGTCTCCCCCCTTCCTCGCACCACCGGGATCGTATCGAGCGGTCCCACCACGTCAGGACACGGAGCGGATTATATCAGGTTGCCCCCAATCTGGCGATGACGTAGCGATACCTTGCCCCCAGCGTGCCTCTTCGCGACTTTTCCTTGTAGAGTGGCTCGAGCGGTGATACCTTGCCAGACACCGGTGCGCGTCGAGTCTGCCGACCCCGGCCGGACCGACCGCGAGACCATGCAACGCTGACCCGAAGCCGGCCGTCCCATGAGAAGCCACAACCGCCCACCCCGCCCAACCCATTCTGTCCGGCGAATCTCCCGCCGGGCGGTCCGGGCCGTGCTCTTGGTGGTGATGCTTGCCGGTATGCCCCTCACACTGGCTGCATTTCGACTCGGACGCATCTGGTGGTTGGGAACGGACACGGATCAAGCTCGAACCATGGAAGCACCGGGGACCGAAAGGTATCATCTGGTGCAGCCGTCCCCCGTGCCCACCCAGCAACCCCGGGTGGACTCGAGCACCGGCCCGGCTCCCCGGGTGGAGGAGGTGCGCGGCGCCGCTGGCAAGTTCTCCCCTGCGGACTCAGCGTTCGACCTTTCGAGCACGGCAGACCAGGCAGCGAACGGCAGGGCTGGCGTCTACCGGAACACGATGCCCACCCCTGTCAACGCGGGTGACCCGATTCCACGCACGGTGGCACGCCTGGTCGCGGAAGGCCGATTCGTGGATCTCCATGCCGACACCATCCTGCGTGCTGCGCGGCGGCACCAGGATCTACTGGCCGAGTATCCGGGCGCCGAGGTGGACATTCCGAAACTTCGCCGTGCCGGGGTTGGGTTGACCTTTTTCGCAGTGTGCAGCCCCCGGCCGCGCCTTCGGCCCGGATTCCGCACCTGGAAGGACTTCGCCTTCATCCGATACTTCAAAGAGGTCATGGCCTCCCACCCGGACCTCGAGCAGGCGTTCAGCGCTACGGACGCCCGGCGGATCCAGGCACAAGGGCGCATCCCGGTCGTGCTGTCCATCGAGGGGGCCGGGATCCTGCTGAACGATCCAGGTCGATTGCAGACCTTGTATGAAGCAGGGGTACGTGCCATCGGGCTGGTCTGGAACATCACGAACACGCTGGCCGATTCTGCCCGGGACGAACCGAAGTGGGGAGGACTTTCTCCTGTTGGCAGGGATGCGGTACGGGAGATGAATCGCCTCGGTATCATGGTGGACGTCTCCCATGCGTCCGAAGCCGCATTCTGGGACATCCTCGAGACCAGTACCCGCCCGGTCTATGCGTCCCACTCCAACGCGCACGCATTGCGGCAACATGCACGCAATCTCAAGGACGAGCAGATCCGGGCGATTGCCGAGCGAGGCGGCATCATCGGTGTCGCCTTTCATCGGACATTCCTGAAGCGGGGAAGGGGACCGGCGACGATCGAGGACGTGGTGGCGCACGTGCAGCACATCGCCCGGGTGGGAGGTATCGGCTGTGTGGCCATCGGGACCGATTTCGGGGGCGGGGCGATTCTCCCTGCCGGCCTCGGGGACATCGGGAAACTGCCGGCGCTCGTGGAAGCGCTCCTTCGTGCGGGGTTTTCCGAACAGGAAGTCCGGGCCATCATGGGGGGCAACGCCATGCGCTACTTCGAGACCATCTGCCCTTGAGTCAGCGTGAGCGCTTCTTGAGCGAGATCGTGAGCGTGAACCGCGCCACCGGTTCCTCGCCCAGTCTGCTGGGCACGGTGGCCACGACCTCGACAGGCATTTCCACCCGCTCCCCGCTTTCCGCTGCGGCCTGAACCAGGGCGGCAAGTGCCTTCCCCTGCGTGCAGGTAAAGAGGACATCTCCTTCTGCGCGCTTCAGAAACTCACCCGACACATCCTTGAATACGAGTGAGATGTTCTGTTTGCTCTTGCGAATGCAATCCATGGCGATCAAGGCGGCTGCTGCGTCCGCCCCCACGCTCAGGGCGCCAAAATACATGGAGCCCAGGTGGTTCCGTGTCCGGCGGTTGAGCGGTATCTTCATCACGACCCGTTCGTCGTCCAGAAAGACGACCCGGGGGCGGCAATAGTTGAGCATCCGGATGCGGAAGAGGCCGAGATAGGTGAGGAGGCCGTTTGCGAACAGGGTGTTGATCAGCGTGCGCCAGGTTTGTTTCATTGTGTACTCCAAAGCGGGACGGGAATACCTCACCGACAGGGGAGGCGCTCCCTGCCGGACCCGTTTCCGCGAGATGATGCCATGATTCGCTTGCAATGTCGTCGATTATAGCCTATAGGCGAACGGGTCGCCCAACACGGAATCGGATTCAACATGCCCTTGACGACCCGGGGTGCGGCGCACACTACTTGCCCCAAGTCAGGACCAAGGGCGGTCTGGATGGCCGGTGGCCCGTTGGAATCCGCCTGCTTCCATGGCGGTGGACGTGACCTCGAGGACGCATGACGCCCGGTGACCGGACGTACGACCGGCGACCCAGGCGACTACCTGCGGGAGATTCGACGGCTCATGTTACCCTTGACGACATCGATAGAACCTTCCTCCCCCCGATCCGACCCGGGGCGAGAGAAACTGCTGAGCATGAAAGAGACCCGGCTGATGTTCGAGCGTCTGTCCCGCCTTTTCGGAGACCGGGAGACGATGATCATCATCGCTGTGGTTATCGGGGTGGCCGGAGGTCTGGTTGCAGTCTTCTTCCGGTACCTGATCGGCGCGTTCGAGGACCTGGCGTGGGGAGAAGGCGGCGCCACTCCCCTGGACAAGTTCGTCAACGCTGCCTGGTACTGGCGTCTGAGCATTCCGGTGCTGGCCGGCCTGATCGTGGGTGTGATCATCAAGTATGCCGCACCAGAGGCGAAAGGCCACGGCGTGCCCGAAGTGATGGATGCGATCTCAAGGCACGGAGGCGTCATCCGTCCGGTGGTGGTGCTCGCCAAGTCGGTCGCATCGGCCATCACCATCGCCAGCGGTGGCGCGGTGGGCAGTGAAGGACCCATCGTTCAGGTGGGCGCCGGCCTCGGATCCACCCTCGGCCAGTGGTTGCACCTCTCCACACCGAGAATCAAAACCTGCGTCGCCTGCGGCGCCGCGGCCGGTATCGCCGCCACATTCAACGCCCCCATTGCCGGGGCGTTCTTCGCCGCTGAGGTCATCCTCGCCGAGTTCGGATACCAGTCTTTCAGCGCCGTCGTGGTCAGTTCGGTCAGCGCCACCGTGGTCTCTCGCTCCATGCTTGGCGATGTGCCCGCGTTCGCCATCGGCGGCTACTCCGTGGTACACCCGGCCGAGATGATCAACTATGCGCTGCTCGGCGTCGTCACCGGTTTCGCCGCCGTGGCCTTCGTCCAGTTCTTCCACTGGTTCGAGGAGGCCTTCGAGCGCACACGGCTCGCGCCCGAACTGATCAAGCCGGCCATCGGGGGGCTCGGGTTCGGGGCCATCGGTCTCCTCCTCCCCGAAGTGCTCGGCGTCGGGTACGAGACCATCACCGAAGCCCTCCAGGGCCACCTCACCTTGACCATCCTCCTCGCCCTTTTCTTCGGCAAACTCATCGCCACCAGCCTGACCCTCGGCTCCGGCGGCTCCGGCGGCGTCTTCGCGCCCGCCCTCTTCATGGGCGCAGCGCTGGGTGGCATGACCGGTATCCTCACCGCCGCCGTCTCACCCTTCCCCATGGCCAGTCCCGGCGCCTACGCCGTGGTCGGCATGGGGGCCATGGTCGCCGCGTCCACCCACGCACCCATCACCGCCATCCTCATGATTTTCGAGATGACCGGGGACTACCGCGTCATCCTCGGTCTGATGATCTCCTGTATCCTCGCCACCGTCGTGGCACAACGCCTCAGAAAAGAATCCATCTACACCATCAAGCTCCTTCGTCGGGGCGTCGACTTGATGGCTGGACGGGAGATCAACGTGCTGCGCCAGGTCCGGGTCCGAGACGTGCACCGGGGTGCGATCGAAACCGTGCCTCGAACCGCCACCCTGGGCGAACTCTATCACAGAATGACGCATTCGCCGCACTACGAGTTTTTTGTCGTGGATGACCAGCAGCGCCTGGTGGGCGTGGTGAGCGTGGACGACCTCCGGAAGGCTCTGCCCGACCTGGAAGGGCTGAAGGACCTGGCCATTGCTGACGACATCATGTCGAGTCCGCCGATTTTTGTTCGGGAGGATGAAACGCTGGACGTGGCCATGCTTCGGTTCGGGCAACGTTCGTTTGAGGAGCTTCCGGTGCTTCCGGCCGGGGAATCGATGACGCCCATTGGAACCATCCGTCGACAGGACGTGATCAACGCCTACAACAAGGAGATCATGAAGGTCGACCTGGGTGGTGCACTCTCGACCCGGCTCTCCTCGGCGGCCCGGTTGCGTACCTGGGAAACTGTGGGTGGGTATGTGATGGCCAAGATGGAGACGCCACCGCACCTGTGTGGCAAGGAGTTGCAGGAGTTGAAGCTTCGTCAGCGGCACGAAGTTCAGGTGATTTTGATCGAACGGGCCGCGGGTCAGGGGGATGATCGGTTTACTCTGCCCACGCCGACCTCGGTTCTTCAGCCGGGCGACCGGATGATCGTGTTCGGGAGGCGTGAGAACGTGGATCGGATTCTGGAGCAGGTGGGATAGGTAGGGTGGTGGATGGCTCGACGCGGGGGAGCCCATGGGGGTGCAGCATGGCGTGCGCGGGTGTCCGTTTTGTGGGCTCATGGGCTCATGATGCGCCCCAGTGGATTCGGAGGAGGTAAGGCCAGGGTCCGAAATCGACGTCGTCGTCCTTGGGGCGCACCTCGATGATGAAGGTTTTGGTCCCGGGGTGGGCTTCGTCGGGGCACGGTGTGGACGAGTGACAGTAGATCAGGTCGGCACCTGGTTCCTCCGAGTTCCAGGTAGTGATGTACTCGTACGCGGCGCCGGTCCATTGATACATGTGGAGGTAGAGGTCGTAGTCTGCTGGACCCACGAGCGGTTCCAGGGTCACATAGATCTGGGAGCCGACCGCGTAGTAGTAGTCGCGGTCCCCCCGGTGGCCGATCATGGCGCGGATGGCGCGGCTCCAGCCACTGGATGAGCTGTACTTGTCGAGGAACCCGCGCAAGGGGAAAGCGCGGGAGTCCTGGATGGGGGAGGTGGAGGTTTCGGGGTCGAACGGGATCGCGGCGCGGTCATTGGGTTCGAAGGGGTCCACCCCGCCGGTCCGGTAGATACCGGATGCGAGCACATCCACGGATCCGTTTGCCAGGAACCGATTCAGGTCGTAGGTTCCCTCGCCCAGCGTGTAGCAGTTGACCGAGGCGTTGTCCGAGCCGATGAACAGAATATCAAGACGTCCGTCTCGATTGAGGTCGGTCAGCAATGGTGGGGTTCCCGGCACGTTTACCGGATACCCGTCCATGAGGGTGCCGGCGTGCATGATCTGGAGCCCTCCGCTGCCCATCTTCACGACCTCCCAGGTGCCGTCTCCGTCCAGATCCACCACGCCACCGCCCACGTCGGTCACCCGGTCGTCGAGAAGCAGAGCACCGGTTCCATCGATGGGCGCCAACCGGGGGAAGGAACCGAGGGTCGTGGCCGGTGTGGCAGGTGTCCCGTCGTAGTTCCAGGCCAGGGACCCGCTCGAGCCGACCTTGTTGCTGAAGTAGTGATAGACCTCGAGTTCTCCGTCGGCGTCCAGGTCGGCAAAGATGGGCCAGGTGCCGCCCGCGTAGGCGTTTTCCCGGTCGGGCACGACGAAGGTGGTTTCGGGGTCGTTTTTCAAGTCGCCGGTGGCCCCGTCGTACACCAGCACGTATCCCATGCAGGGCGGCTGACCCGAGCTGTTGCACGTACTGTAGCCGGTCCCGATGACGATCTCGGCGATTCCGTCTCCGTCCAGGTCGGTCAATCCGGCCACATCGCCGCTGAAGTAGGCGTCTTCAGGGGGGGTGATGGTGTGGATGGCCTTGGCGCCACCTGCTCCATCCCGTAGCACGATGGAGAGGCTTCCATTCCCGGATCCCACGATGTCGGTGATTCCATCGTTGTCCAGGTCGAACACCAGGCCTGGTCTCCAACCGGAGGTGGTCACGGAGTAGTTCTCGAGTTCGGCACCGTTGGTCCCATCCAGGACACGCAACCGGCCACTCTCGTTCAGCACCACGTCCATGGTACCGTCCAGGTCCATGTCTGCGACCATGGGGTGCGAGTACTGAACCGATGCCGACTGGGTCCACTTCAAGGTCCCATCGCTGTGCAGAACCGTGACCCGGCCTGCGCCCTGGACGACGAGTTCGAAGGGATTGGTGTCGTCCATCTGGGCGGCAAGCAGGTAGCCGCTGGTGACTCCGGCATAGTAGGGCCACACTCCCGTGCACATGCGTGGACACTGATAGTCTGCCACTGTGGCGTTGCAGTCGTTGAGGCGGCCGTCGCACAGTTCAGGCGCGCCGGGGTACGTGGTGGAAGCGGAATCGTCGCAGTCATCGGCGACCAGGGACCGTCCGTCCGGGGGGGCGTCTCCGATTCCATCGCCATCGGTGTCCCGGAGGCAGTCTTCGGTGCCGCCGGTGCCCCTGGCGCCGTGCCCGTCGCCGTCGAGGTCCACGTAGGTCGTGATCTCGGGCAACCCTTCGTCCACCGCCCCGTTGCAGTTGTTGTCGATCTCGTCGCACGCCTCCTCCGCGCCTGGACTGATGGCGCTGTTGTAGTCGTTGCAATCGCCTCCCTGGCTCACGTATCCATCCGGGGCCTGGCATGCCTCCCTCGAGTTGTAGGATGCACCGAACCCGTCGCCATCGCCATCGTAGTAGTAGGTGGACTGGACCCCCTCATCCACCTGTCCGTTGCAATTGTTGTCCTTCTCGTCGCAGACCTCCAGATTTCCCGGAAACATCTCTGGATCGGTGTCCAGGCAGTCGCCCCCGGTCGCCGCGGTGTAGGCACCAGTGGCCTCGCACAGGCACTGGCTGTCCGCACTGAGCCCGTATCCATCCTGGTCTTCATCGTGGTAGAGGCGGGAGCACCCCTGGGCGAGGACCTCGTCGATCTCGCCATCGCAGTCGTCGTCGAACCCGTTGCATTTCTCCGACTGGGAGGGACTGGCCAGGTAGTTTTCGTCGTCGCAATCGCCGGGCCTGGTGGCATAGCCGGCGGTGACCGAGCAGACGCAGACCCCAATGTCGCCGCCCCAGGTGTCCTGGTCTGTATCCAGGTAAGCGGCGGTGCACCCCAGAGCGCCCTCCTCATCCACTTCCAGGTCGCAGTCATCGTCCCGGCCGTTGCACACCTCGTTGGCGCCGGGGAAGACCTGCCGGTTCTGGTCGTTGCAGTCCGTGTTGTCCTCCACATAGCCGGAGGGGGGGTCGCATCCCGGTTCCGAGGACGCCGTGGCGTCACCGAAGCCATCGCCGTCCATGTCGGCGTAGAAGACCGCGGTCACCCCCTCGTCTATCTCTCCGTCGCAATCGTCGTCCAGCTCGTTGCATGCTTCCTCGGCACCGGGGTGGATTTCCGGGGTGCTGTCGTCACAGTCTTCGCAGGCCGGATACCCATCCTCGTCCAGGTCCGCATAGGCCACGGAACCGTCGCAGTTGTAATCGTTCGGATCTGTGCAGTCCTCTTCGGGAGCGCCTGGATGATAGTTCGGATCCTCGTCGTTGCAATCGCCGGCCGTTGCCACGTAGCCTTCGGGGGCTTCGCAGGCCGTGACCGTGTCATCCGCCACACCGTACCCATCGCCGTCCGTGTCCCGGTACCAGTCCGGCTGGTTCACCGATGCAGCGCCGTCGACCTCGCCGTCACAGTCGTCGTCCACACCGTTACAGAGTTCGTCCGCACCAGGGTGGATGGCCGGGTTGACGTCGTTGCAGTCCGAGTTGTCCGCCACGTACCCTTCGGGGGCCTCGCAAAGACCTTCCAGGCGTTCGTCCGGGTTCCCGAAGCCATCCCCGTCGTTGTCGGCGTGGAAGACCACCTCGAGCCCCTCGTCGACGTAGCCGTCGCAGTCGTCGTCCACGCCGTTGCAGACCTCCTCGGCACCAGGATATGCTCCGGCGTCCGCGTCGTTGCACTCCTGGCACGCAGGGAAGCCGTCCCCATCCGCGTCGGCATAGGCCACCGAGCCATCACAATTGTAGTCGTTCGGGTCGGCGCAGTCGTTCTCCTCAGCCCCGGGATGAAACGCTGGGTTGGTATCGTCACAGTCCCCTGGGACCGCCACATAGCCTTCAGGCGCTTCGCAGGCCATGACCGTATCCCCGGTGGTTCCGAACCCGTCACCGTCCTGGTCCCGATACCACTCGGTCTGGTCCGTGGCCAGTGCCCCGTCCACCTCACCGTCACAGTCGTCATCGATTCCGTTGCAGACCTCCTCGGCCCCAGGGTTCACCGCCGTGTCGGTATCGTCACAGTCGGTCGCGTCCACCACGTATCCCTCTTCCGGATCACATGTGGGCGCCGATGGGAAGGCAGGATCTCCGAATCCATCTCCATCGGAATCCCGGTAGAACGTGATCACAACCCCTTCGTCCACCTCGCCGTCACAATCGTCGTCCACTCCGTTGCACGTCTCGGCCGCACCAGGATAGACAGTCGGATTGCTGTCGTCGCAATCCTCCTCTTCCGCAAAACCGTCCTCATCCTGGTCGAGCGGTACGCCAATCCCTTCGAGCAGCACCTCGAGTTCGGGCTGACCCTCGTCGTTGGAAGTGATCCGAAGGGTACCTTCGAACGATTCGGGAGCCCCTGGAGTGAACCGGACCACGACCTCGACCGAATCGCCCGGAGCCACCTCCACCGAATCCACCTCGTCCACCAGCGCGAACGCTTCGGTCCCGGCGGAAACCTCCGCCCCGAACATGAGGGCCGCGTCCCCCTCGTTCTGGACCTCCACGGCAAGGTCATGCGCGGTGCCCACCACCTGCTCCCCGTAATCCAGGGCCGAAGGAGCAACCGCGATTCGAGGGGCGCTGTAGGAAGGCGTCGTGCTCGCCTCCACGCTGGCGTCGTCATCGCTCGCCTGATCCGGACAGGCGGCAAGCACGAAAAGACCGGTCACGGCCAAGAACACGGACCAGGCTCGCTGACCTCGACACGCCACCGGCCCGGCAGGCAGCAACCGTTGTCGGGGTGCCTCTTGTTCGAGCTGCATTGGGACCTCCTGACGAGATGTTCCGACATGATGCGACCCCCACCCGGGACCGCGCAGGCATGTTGCGATCGATGAACCGGCAAGATGTCAGCAGACTGAAAATCAATTTCAAGCATAGCCGTTCCAGGTCGGACGGCGCAACCACTACACCACCGACTCTTCCCCTCCCAAGAGTTCTCGGAGGCACGCCATGCCGACGTGTGTACGACTCCCCCGCCTTTGTAGTGTCCCCCTCCGAAGCAGGATACCCCCGGTGATGGACCCACATCTGGGCGTCCGGTTGCGGAGGTGGTACTTGAGAAAACGGAGGAAGACGATACGGCCGCCTGGATTCCGTGTGCCCGGAAGCTTCCAGCAATGCCGGAATCTTTCTTTCTGAAAAAAGAACCATGCATCGTCGGAAGAAACGCGCTTCCGCTCGAGTGATTTCTGGATATAATGAATACGAATTGGCGTGTCAACAGTGTCACACGGACCCATGACCTGTCAGGGAGGAGGAGGCCTCATGAGGAGCGAGCAATTGGGTGTCAGGGCCGCAATGGCGGTCGTACTCCTGGCCGTCAGCATGGTGTTCATGGGAATTGACAGTTGTCTTCCCCTGGACCTTGACGGCGACGGCTACGGAGTGATCGACGGAGACTGCCACGATCTCAACCCCGCTATCAACCCCGGGGCTCCCGAGGTGTGCGACGGGTACGACAACAACTGCAATTGGCAGATCGACGAGGGCGTCCTTCTGACCTTCTACTACGATGGAGACATGGACGGTCACGGTATCCCCGATGTCACGGTGACAGGTTGCAGCACCCCTTATGGGTACGCGGACACGGCCGACGACTGTGACGACGCCGACGCATCCATCCATCCCGGAGCAGAGGAAGTGTGCAACGGGATCGATGACGACTGTGATGGCGAGGTGGACGAAGACGTCATGCTCCCGTTCTATGCCGATGCGGACGGAGACGGGTACGGAGATCCGGCATCTGGACTCCTGGCGTGCGAGGCTCCGGATGGCTACGTGGCGGACGACACCGACTGTGACGATGCTGATGGTTCGGTTTTCCCCGGTGCCGACGAGGTCTGCAACGGGGTCGACGATGACTGCGATGATGAGGTGGACGAGGGAGTGCTTCTCACCTTCTATGCCGACGCAGATGGGGACGGATATGGCGATGCAGGCACCGCGGTGCTCGCATGTGCGCCCCCGGCCGGGTACGTGGCGGACGACACCGACTGTGACGATGCTGATGCTTCGGTTTTCCCCGGTGCCGACGAGGTCTGCAACGGGATCGATGACGACTGCGACGCGGAGGTGGACGAGGGAGTGCTTCTCACCTTTTACGCCGACGCAGATGGCGATGGATACGGCGACGCGGAGAGCACCGCGGCTGCCTGCACCCCTCCGGATGGCTATGTGGCGGACGACACGGACTGCGACGATCTGAACGCCGCGGTGAACCCTGGGGCCGAGGAGGTCTGCAACGCCATCGACGACGACTGCGACGGGGTGGTGGATGAGGATGTTCAGCCGACCTTCTACGGCGACGCGGACGGCGACGGATACGGGGACCCGGGCACCACGGTGCTCGCATGTACGGCCCCGGCCGGTTATGTGGACAACGACGGCGACTGCGACGATACGGATGCGGCTATCAATCCAGGGGCGACCGAAACCTGTGACGGAGTGGACAACGACTGCGACGGCGCGGTGGACGAAGGCTTCGACAACGATGACGACGGGATTGCCAATTGCTTCGACGAGGAAGAGTGTGACGATCTGGACAACGACGGAGACGGCTTGGTGGACGAGGACGGGGTCTGTGAAACCTGCAACGATGGCATTCCGAGCGGGTGTATCACGCTGTGGCAGGCCCACGCCCGTGGCGAGGTATCCATGACCTCGACCCAGAACGGGGAGATCGTCGCCGTGACCAACACCGGCGCCCACGACCTTTGCCTGGATGAGCAGATCCTTTACACCAGTGCCGTCACGCAGACGATGTTCTTCGACCCCGCCGTCACCGACGGGCCGGCCGTCGTGGCCCCGGGTGAAACCTACTCCCTCTACTACGGTTCCTGGACCACTGCGAACGGATACTACGCGCCTTATGCCGGGCTGCCGGCCTGGTGGTGCGTGGAGAGTATCCAGATCGGCGCACCGGGCGGGACGTTCGACTACTATGGCGAGGAAACACCGGACGACATCGTGGCATTCATTGCAACCGAGACCGACCTCGACGCGGACGGCGTGGAAGACCATGTGGACTGGGCGGGCGAATACGGGGTGCAGGCAAACTACAACATTTGGAACTACCAGGCGGGCCACGCGGTGCTGACCATCGGCAAGACCGCCGAGGCCGTCGGGCCGGACATCACGGTCACCCTGACCTCCCGCAACGTGGGCTACCTGGATGGAACCGGCGTCGTCACAGACACCACTCCGTACGGGTACACCCTGGTTTCCACATCGGCGGAACCCACCTCGAGCACCGTCAACATCGACGGCACGATCACCATGACGTTCGACGTGGCGGTCACCGGGACCGGGGGGAGTGTGGACGCCAACAGCACTGCGATCACTTACACAGTGACCAAGATTCAGCCGTCTGACGCGCCGTACGTGGAACTGGCCCCGGCTCGGATCGACTACAATGACGGCGACTTCGATGTGACCAACTATTCGGTGCCCGCCGCCGTCTACGGGTTGGACTTCGACGGAGACGGCGTCTCCACATGCGAATGATGCCGATCCCGCCCATTTCCCTGGATGAACGGACGCCCCCGTCTGGACATCCCCCTTCGCGACACGGTGCTCCGTGATCTCCAACGTCCGGGAAACCACTCCGCCCGACCGTTTCGTCCTGTCTTGAGACCGACGATCCCGTTCCGAGCGACGTGCGCCGCTCCGAGTCCAGGGAGATGGGCCGAGATAACCCCTTTTCAACCGTTTTCGGTCCGGTACGGAACCAAAGGATCCCGAATCGTGCTGATATGGTTGACCTGGATGTGAACCTGGGGTACATGGAAAACGGAGCGGCGAACAGGAGACCACGCGCATGAAGCCCCTTGCCGAGTATCTCGATCTGATCCAGGGGAAGAAACTGGAGGAGTTCGTTCAGGAGCACCCACATCCGGTCCTGATTGGACTGGGAGTTATCGCCAGCGAACTCCAGCGGAATCCAGCCAAGGCGGCGGGCACCATGTTCGTCAACCTGTCCGCCATGCCGGGAGACGATGAGCGGAGTCCACAACTCAACCAGGTGTTTGAGATCACTGGTGCCGATGGTCGGTCGAGCGATCAGATCCTGATCGGTTCCGCCCCGGAGAACGACATCAGCATACCGGACAGTTCACTCTCCAAGAACCACGGGCACTTTGTATTCAAGGATTCCGAGTGCTACGTGGTCGATCAGGGGTCCACAAACGGCTCGTTCATCAATGGATCCAGACTCGAGCCCAACACCCCATCCCTGCTGAAGGGCGGCGACGTACTGACTCTCGGGCGCCTCAGCTTCACCTACTACGACGCGCTTTCTTTTGCCAAGCTCCTTGCCGTTCAAGCGATGGCTCGAGGCCGCGGTAGGCGGACACCGCGGACGCCCGGGAGCGCCCGGCTCACGCCAACCAGCCGTCTGCCGACCGCCACGCCGGGGGGCACACCACAGGCCGCCCCCTGGGCCAGGAAGCCCACCGGCAACATTCGAAGCACAGGCGTGGTACAGCAACCGTCCGGCCCTTCCCCGTGGCAACCCGGGGGCGGTCCACCGTCTGGTGAGTGGCGTCAGCGGGCCATCGGGACGATTCCACCAGGTCAACCCGGGGCGTCGACCCGGACGACCGGGCAAGGTTCAGGTCAACCCGGCACCAACCTCCCGGCCCATCCCCCACGAAAATCCTGGTTTGCCCGCCTCTTGCTCTGGATCGCTCGGTGGCTCCAGCGCCTGGCGGGGGGCGAGTAGTATTTCTGCCGGCAGCCTCTGACGGCGGGGCATACGCATACACCGGGCACAGCCAAACAGTATGAAATCCCTTGTGTTTCGCGCTGCCATTTTCTATAATGGTCGGAGAGTCTGTCGCTTGCCGTTCTGATCGATGTGGCGCGTAGCGCGACTGTCCTGTCAATTTCGTTCCACTCAGGAGATCGAATGCGTATCGCCATCCTTGGGGGCGGCGTCGGGGGGTTGAGCCTGGCCCATGCCTTGCGCAGCCTGGCACCGGTCCCGCCTGAGATCGATCTATTCGAGCAGGCGCCGGTTGCAGGAGGTTTGGTCGGCAGATTCCAGCATGCCGGCCGCTGGTATGACCGCCACTATCACGTGGTTCTTCTTGGTGACGAACATCTTCGGGCTCTGATTCGAATCCTCGATCTTGATCACCTCCTCACGTTCACCCCGTCCCGGGCGGGTTTTTGGGACGGTGCTCGAGTGATTCCGTTCAACGGTCCGTGGGACCTGCTCCGCTTCCCCTACCTCACCCTGGTGGACAAGGCGCGGCTCACCGCCACGCTGTTCCACGCCCAGCGTTGGGGGGACCCCCTCGCTTTGCACCAGACCGAAATCGAACCCTGGCTTGTGCGACTGGGCGGTCGGCGCACGTTCGACCGGATATGGGCCCCGCTGCTTCGAACCAAGTTCGACGGCTCGTTCGAGGGGCTCCCGGCCACCTACTTGTGGAGTCGAATCCGGCGCATGCAGTCTACTCGAGAAGGAGGAGTCCGGGAGAAGATCGGGATTTTGCGTGGAGGAACCCAGGTGCTCGTTGGAGCGCTTGTGAAGAGCCTGAGCCGCATGGAAGGCGTTCAGATCCACACGGGAGCCCGTGTGGCGGCTCTGGTGCCGGAGGCACACGCAACCGGTGTAGTTCTGGACGGGGGCGGGAGGCATGGTCCCTACGACCTGGTGGTCTCCACGCTTCCCACCCCGGTTCACGAAGCGGTGGCGGCCCCGGCTGGAGCGGGTGCACGGGTTCGCACACCGGATCGGTACCTCGGCATTGTGGACGTGGTGGTGGTCCTGAAGCGGGCGCTCACGTCCTACTACACCCTTTACCTGCTGGACGCCTCCCTTCCGTTCACCGGGGTGATTGAGCCGACCAACCTGGTTCCGGAATCGGCCCGTTGTGGGGTGCACCTGGTCTACCTTCCCCGGTACACCGCTGTGGAGGGGGATGAATATCGGCAACCGGACCATGTGTTGAAGCGCCGATACGTGGACAAGTTGAAGGCCATGTTTCCCGACCTTGGCGGCGAGGACGTGGATGGGGTGTATCTGTTTCGAGATCCCTTTGTGGAGCCGGTCCACCTGGTAGGGGGGGAGTACCCTCGATTTCCCGAATCGCTGGGCACGCATAGACGAGGCGTCTACCTGATGAACACCGGGCGCCTTTACCCGTTGCTGCACAACTGTGAAGCCGTGGTGGCCCTGGCTGGCCGAACTGCGCGCTTCTTGCTGGAGCGTCATGCCTGACAGTCGAGGCACCGGAGCAACGATTCTGGCCTTGAGCCACGGAATCCTGGCGGCTGCCCCCCTGGTATCGGAGTATGGGTGGGGACGAACGGCCCTTGCCGGCGGCATGGTGACGCTGCTTGCCCGCGCCTGGCTCCACCGCATTCCGCCCCGAACGCGACTGCCATGGTTCAGCTTGGTCATTCCCGCTTCCGCCGGCCTGGACTATCTCGTGGGCACGCCCTCGGCCCCGAGGACCTTGTTGTACCTGGGACTCAGCCTGTGTGCCCTGGCCGTGGGAAGTGTTGCCGAGCGCTGGGCGCCGGCACGGGATAGCAAGAAGTGGTCTCGAGCGTTCTTCCTTTTCCTGGCCCTGGTTGCCTTCGTGGCGTTCGGCGCACTTACCTACAAGGCCGCAATTTTCGGAGACCGGGAACTGGGTCAGGATACCGCCTATTTCGAACAAAGTATCTGGGGATTCGTGACCGGCCGGAGCTTTTTTCTGGGCACTTCTCAGGCATGGTGGCGCTACTCGCCTCCGCTCCAGAGCCATTTCGGCATGCACTTTTCCCCGGTTCTCTTTCTCCTGGCGGCGCTCTACCGTCTGTGGCCCAGTTACCACCTGCTCCATCTCGTCCAGGTGCTGGCCGTACTGTCCGCAGCGATTCCCATTTTTCTCCTCGTGAGACGGGAAGACCCGGTCGCCGCGTTCCTCATGGGCGTTGCCTACGTGCTCCATCCCGTGGTCGGATACCAGACGCAACTCGCATTCCATGTCCTTTCACTGGCCGCTCCGGCCGTGGCCTGGGCAGCGTTTTTTTTCATTCGTGGCCGCCTCTGGCTCTACCTGGCTGCACTCGCCGCCGCTTGCTGCGTCCGGGAAGACCTGGCCTTGCTGGCCCTGGTCGCCGGCTTCCCGGCACTCCTGTCCAGGTCCCATCGCGCCAGAGGTCTGGCATGGATCCTCCTGCCTCCCCTTGTCGGGGTCATGGGCGGAACCGTCGCCCTCCTGACGACCAGGGCTTTCTGTGATGGTGGGAACGAGGTCATTCAGGGTCTGTTCAGCCACCTCGGCGATTCGCCCCGGGCGATCGTGGTGAACGCCGTGACGCACCCACTCACGTTCCTGGGGTTCATGTGTGATCGTTTCCATCTCCGGTACCTCGTGGGACTCCTCAGACCCGGTTTGTTCGCAGCACTGTATCACCCCCTCACCATCCTGGTTCTCCCGGTCCTGGCCATCAACCTACTGGCTCGAGGCGCCGGGACGGCCTCCCTCGACATGTACTACAGTGTCTACATCCCCCCGGTATTGATGAGCGGCGCGGTGATGGTGTGGACCCGTGCCGCCTCGAAACTGGCCCGCCTGGCAAGAGCTTCCCTGGAGCAGACCCGGATTGCCGTGGCCGGCCTGATGATCGTCGCAACCCTGCTCAGCCTCCCGTGCGTGCTCAACAAGCGCCAACTGGCCTGCTATGTCCCCCGGCCCGACGTGGAGGACATCCGCATCGTGCTGGACGCCATCCCCCCGGACGCGGCGGTCGCGGCTCCCCGACACATGGCCCACGCGTTGGCACGTCGCGAGAAACTCTACCTGGTCAATCGGTGGGCCGATTATTCCAACTACGACCCTGAATACGTGGTTGTGGAGACCGATTTCTCCGCCCTCGGCCTCAACGACGGAACAGTCGAGTCCTATCGCACCTACGCCGAAGAACTGGCCCACGGATCCGAATTCATCCCGGTTGTGGTGCGCCCCCGATTGATTCTCTACCACAGGGTCTCGAAGGGGACCCCCGGCACCGGTGCCGACACGACGAATTCCGATACGGAGGAGAACCCATGAGCGTCGTGAATCGGATCGTCACCGGCATCTTCTCCACCTGGGCAAATTTTCTGGTGACGGCTGCAACGTCGCTGGTCCTCGCCCCGTTCCTGGTGCACCGTCTTGGCAACGAAGGCTACGGCCTCTGGTCCCTTTACATGGCATTTACCGGCTACTTCACGCTCATCGATTTCGGTGTCAGCCCTGCCATCGTCCGATACACATCACGGTTTGCAGCAATTGAGGACCGGAGGGCGGAGCAGCGGATTCTCGCCACCGGCCTGGTTTTTTTCGCACTGGCGGCGATTGTCGTACTTGGGTTGGTGCTCGGAGCCACGGCCTTCTACGAGGTACTCTTTCCGGTTCCCGAGATCGAGCTTTCTATTGCAAGACTCACCTTCTTGTTGGTCGGTGTGGACTTCGCCATCAACTTGCCCTTCTCTGTTTTCCAGGGTGTTCTGCTCGGCCATCAGCGCTACCTGTCCCTTCAGGGACTGAACATCACGGTCCGGTTGCTCCGTTTCGGCCTGGTGCTCACCCTGATGCCCGAAGGGTCGGAAGGTCTCGTCCTGCTCGCTGGTGTATTCCTCTGCACCAGTGTGTTGCGCGACGCTGGACTGTACCGCGCAGCGACGCGGAGTCTGGGCAGACCCGTGCGGCTGGGCAATTTTGAGCGCAGCGCTGTCCGAACACTGCTCGACTACAGTGTGCCCGCGTTCGTGATCTCCATCTCCATCCGTCTCATGGCCTACACCGACTCGCTGGTGATTGGCTACATGATCGGGGTGGGGGCGATCACTTATTATGCGCTGGCCGCCAGCCTGGTGGACTACGTGCAGGAGATTGGATGGGGGTTGGCCGGCGTGTTGGTGCCGGTGGTGAGCGGGCACGAGGCGCGGGCGGAGATGGGGCCTATCCGGGAGCGATACCTGCAGTTCACCAGATACTGTGTGTTTCTGATGACTCCAGTGGTGGGGATTTCACTTTTTCTTGGGAGACCCTTTTTTGTGCGATGGGTTGGCCCGGACTATGCATTGAGTGCCGACATTCTGGCCATCCTGGTGGTGGGCATGGCGGTGTTCGTTGTCCTGATGCCTGCGCAAGCCGTGCTGAAAGGCATGAGCCGGCACGGGTTCCTGGCCCGGTTGATGGTCACGGAAGCCGTTCTGAACCTTGGGCTGAGTCTCTTTCTGGCTCCCAAATACGGAGTGGTGGGCGTCGCCCTTGGCACCCTGGTGCCTCGAGTCGTGGTGTCCGGTTTCGTGCTCCCCGGATTCATGCTCCGCCTCCTCGACATCCCGGTATCCCGATTCGTGCAACAGGGCTTTCTTCCCGCCGTCCCTGGAATGGCCGTGCTTGCCGCGGTCATGTGGATGGTGCGCTCTCTTGCCCGCCAGCATCTGGGGTGGGGTGCCATGATCGTCACCGGGATCGCGTTCGTGCTCCTGTTCGGCCTGACCACCCTGGTACTGGGCACGACTCGTGAGGAGAGAACCTGGCTCGCGGATCGGGCCAGGCGGATCTGGGACGTTCTGAGGCGCAGCCGGCACCGGTGAAAGGGGGGGCCAGGCGTCGGTGTACGAGTGTCTCGAGGAAATGGGATGAACCAGGAGCGGACGTGGATGTGTCTGATATAGTCGAGAGGGTGGCGGCTGCCCCCAAGAATCGCATTCAAGACTCGAGACTGTCCATGCCTTGCGAGGCGTCCTGAGGAGGTCTGTGGAAATGGACGCGAAAGCACAACCCGACAACCCCGGAATGCCCCTGGACGTGGAGCCTGGTCGTTTGGAGCCCATGGCAGGGGACGTGGCACTTCTGGTTCCGGTGGAAAACTGGTGGCGCGTACTCGACCTGGGGGACGATGCGGGATCTCGAGTCCACGGTATTGCTCCGTGGACCCGGGAGACCGTCTGGGTGCAGCGCGCGACCCGGTCGGAGCACCAGGAAGGAACAGGGGCGGCGCGGACTGGGACAGCCGGACGTATCTCCGTGGTGGAAGCAGACCATCCCTTGCCGTTTCGTCGAGGATCGTTCGACCTGGTAGTCATGCAGAGTTCTGCCCCCTGGACACTGGGGGAAATCCGACCACTGGTTCGTTCCGGAGGATGGGTGGTCTGGATCGTGGACGACCTCCCCTCCATTCGTCCCTCCGGGAGGGACTTGGCGGATTGGCTGCACAACATCTGGAGCCTCCCCTCCCGAGCCTTCCCAAGGAACGGGTTGCCCAGTCGGTGGCAGGAAACGCTGGCGCGACACCACCTCACCTTCAGGCGGGCCTATGTCCATGTGAAAGACTATGTCTGGGGTTACCTCCCGTTTGACGCGCCCCACATCCAACGCCATTACCTCGATACGCTTCTCGAGGAGGGAACCGGCCTGGCCCGGACGCGGGCTCGAGCCGCCCGCTGCCTTGCCCGGGCCGGTCTCTACCGCTATCTGGCCTCCACGTTTGTCGTCGTGGCTCGAGCCGGTGTTCTGGTGGACTGCGAGGAAGACGGTGGAGGGGACCGGGTGAATCCACGAGGCATGGCCGAATGAGAACGCGCGGACGGACCGAACCCGGCCCATTGCAACACCGGGAAGGAGGTGCCAGGTGATAGAGACCCTCGAGCGATTCTTGCAAGCCGAGTGGGAGAATTTCTGTCCTCACCATCGGCCGCCCCGACATGTTCGGGCTGCCCTGCTCTCCTCGAGTCGGGACCGGGACGGGACCCGGGTTGTGCTCGTGTTTGGAGACGGCCGACCCCATCCTGCGCTGGTGGCCAAGATTCCCCGGCAGCCAACTGGAGCAGCCCGATTGGAACGGGAGTGGCGACTTCTTCAGCACGTGTGGCAGTCGCTGCCGCAAAAGGCGCGGCGTGGGGTCCCGGAACCGCTTTGTATGACCACGGTGCGCGGCATGCCTGTGTTCGTGCAGCGGGCACTGCGCGGATACAACCTCAAGACCTTGATCCAGCGAGGAATCCGCGCCTTTGTCCCGGGACGCATGGCCGCAGACCTCATGCACATGTCGCGCTGGCTCGCTCGGTTCCAGAACGCGCGACCCCCTGACTCCTCGCCGCCGGGCCTCTCGATCCCGCGCCACCCCCCCCTCGTCACGCGGATGGCCCAGGCAAAGGCCCGGCTTGTTGACACCGGCATGATCACCCGATTCCAGTTCGAACGACTCGTCGATCAGGCCTCCGACCTCGATGCCCTGAGCCAAACATCCCCCTCTTGCTGGGTCCACGGTGATCTCTGGCCCGGGAATGTGCTCGAGGACAGGGGGCGATGGGGGATCATCGACTGGGATGGCGTATCCATCGGCCCCGGCTGGTACGATCGGCTCTGGTTCGCCCTCCACCTGGCTGCCATGTATCGATCCCGCCGGAGCGGTGAACCTGATCTGCGCCGATGTCTGAATCAGGTGTTCTCCTCCCGAACCGGTGCAGAATCCTTGCACCGGTTCCTGTCGGCTCCGGTGGTGCCGGCACGGCCGGCAGGGCCGTCCTATCGCGTCGCTCTCACCGTGCTCCTGGCTGTCCTGGCCGCGGAGGTTGCCGCCGGGCGTCCCACCCGCCAGATACTTCCCCTGGAAGCACCCAACCTGCTCCAGCTCAGCCTTCGTTCGGGATCGGATCACTGAGCCCACTTCCCATGTCTCCCCGGAGATCGACATCGGTGCGTCGACGCAACCTCCCCGCCTCGAAGCGCATCCAAGACCGAAGTGCGTATTGCAAGAAATGTCTGCTATGCCTGTCTATCATATATTCAATGCGTGGTTTTCTTGTTGCATTCCATGGCGTACCTGCGGAAAATGACGGACAGGCACCACATCAGGGAGAACTCGAACATGGTTGCACCTGTCAGCGTCGTCATCCCAACCTGGAACCGAGCGTCGCTCGTTCCCAAAGCCGTGGAAAGCGTGCTGGCGCAAACAAGTCCGGTAGCGGAAATCCTCATCGTGGATGACGGTTCGACCGACGACACGGCCGAAGTGGTACGACGACTGCCCGGCCCTGTCCGCTACCTGCACAAGCGCAACGGGGGGGCAGCGTCGGCCCGGAACCTGGGCATTCGAGAAGCGCGCAACCCCTACATTGCTCTGCTCGACAGCGACGACGTGTGGCGACCGGACAAGATCGAACGGCAATGTGCCGTACTGGATGCCAGGCCCAACGTGGTGGTGGTTCACAGTGCGGCCCGGATCATCGGTCCGGACGGACGACCGACCGGGGAGGTCTGGGGCAAACCCGAGTACCAGGGATGGGTTCGGCGGAAGCTCCTGTTTGCCAACGGAGTCAATGCCTCGTCGGTGCTGGCCCGGCGCGAAGCCATCCTGCAAGCCGGGGGCTACGACGAGCGGTTTCGGCTCCTCGAGAACTGGGAACTGTGGCTCCGGATGTCGAAGTTGGGGGAATTTGCTTACCAACCCGAATGCCTCGTGGAGTACCGACGACACGACGGCAATACGATCAGCGACCTCGACAAGCTCGAGCGGGCGTTTCGGGCCTTTCATGACAAGCACCTGGCCCCGGATCGTTGCCGCCTGCCCCCTCCGTTCTTGCGCCGGGTGCTCGCCCACCACCACCGTGCCATGGCGGACGCCCAGACAGGACAAGGCCGCTTCAGCACTGCCCGCAAGGAATTCCTGCGCAGCCTGCAACTCCATCCCTGGCAGCCTGATGTGGCCTATCGCCTGTTTCGGGTATCCACGGCGGAAGTCGTTGCTCGAGCCCGGTCCCTTGTCCAGCGCTTGCCCAACCGCGCGGGATGACCCATCGGCTCCTACCTGGGCCGGATGACTTCGGTCCTACTGAGACCGGCGGACCCGGTCACAGGCTTTCGAAATCAGTGGAGCCACAATCGCGGCCACCCGGGCGTTCCCCTGGTCGGAAAGGTGGAGAATGTCAAAGAACAGGCCCTCCTGAAGCAAACCGTTCCGACGCGGAAGCAAGGACGGGAGATCCACGACGGTGGCCCCGGAAACACTGCGAACAGCAGCCTCCACCTCGGTAAATGCCCGCACTGGTAGCGCATCCAGGTCCCTTGCCATCCCCGCGGCCTTGATCGCTTCCTGCGCCCTTCCCAACCGGCTCATCGCCCGCGATTCAAGCCACCAGGCAAGCGCGCTTTGCGGATAACGTGCCAGGAGTGATTCCAATCTCCTGGACGCTTCGACCACGTCTCCTCCATCGATCTCTCGTCGCACCTCTTCCAGGCGCGACGAAAGTTGTCGGGCCTCATCCGGATCTCGAGGCACCACCGTGGCCGTGGGTGGCCAGTGGGGATTGGAAACCGGCACGACCACGATCACCGGGCGAGGGGCGACACCGTCGGTAAGTCGGGCCAGATTGTCGTGAAGGACCCGGGCCAGCGCTGCCCGGTCGCGGGCATCGAACAAGGGCCTGGTGCGCGTCACGATACCCTGTCCCCCGCTGCGCGGGACCGGGCGCAGCGGCGACACGGCTGCGAGTACGGTACGATACAGGGCACTTCGTGCGAGGACCATGCGAAGGCGTATCCAGCGCAGGGAAGCCGCCACGGCTGGATCGTCCAGGCCTGAGTAGACGCCCTGTGCCACGTCGTTGTGCCCGGTGTATGCCACGAAAACATCCACATCGTACCGAGCTGCCTCGAGGCCGCGCATGGCGGTTGCTGCGGAGTTCGCTCCGGGGACACCCAGGTTGAGCACCTCGATGCCGGGCGTCAGGTCGCCAATGCGATCCGCCCACGAACGAATCGGCGACCCCGGGATCCGCACCGACGACCCCCCCAGGAAAGCCACCCGACAGGTACCCGGCTGCTTCCTTGGAGGAAAAATCACGGGTGCCCCTTGCGAAGCCGATGGTTCGCACATCTCGATCCGCCCATCATGCAGCCTTTTGAAGTAACATCCTGCGTACCCCACCTGCACCTCGAGTCGGTTGGGTTCCCTGGGCAGGCCAAGCCAACGGCAAAGGCCCTCTCCCAGGGCCAACAGAATGACGAGAG
>CAYQMG010000190.1:0-27116 GCA_964418585.1 uncultured Gammaproteobacteria bacterium
GGGAGCAGGTCGATCACGCGGTAGCGCTCGAGCAGCTCGGGTGTGAGACCCTCGTTTCGTTGATAGGGCGCGAGTCGGTCGAAAAAGTCGACGTCGCCCCGTTTGATCATGGCGAAGGCGGTGTCGCGGTCCAGGATGAACCGGTAGACGAGGCGGTCGAGGTAGGCGGGGCGTCCCCAGTAGTCCTCGTTGCGTTCCAGGACGATGGCCTGGTCGTTCCACTCGACGAACTGGAACGGGCCGGTTCCGACCGGGTGGCGGTTGGCGGAGTGGGTATTGAAGTCGCCCCGACCGAACACGTGTGCGGGGAGGATGGTGAGGCTGTCCAGGTTGGCGAACAGGAGTGCGAACGGGCGCTTGAGGCGGATCACGAAGGTTTCGTCGTCGGGCGCCTCGTATCCCTGCCTGGGGTCGAGGATGTCGACCCAGTCGGACCGTGCCACCTCGGTGCGATTGTTCGGGTTGAGCAATGCGTCGAAGGTGAAGAGCACATCCTGGGCGGTGAACGGTTCGCCGTCGTGCCACCGGACCCCTTGCCTGAGCTTGAACGTCCATTCGGTCTCGAGGTCGTTGTGGGACCAGGAGACGGCCAGTTCCGGGCGGAAGTGGTAGTCACGGCTGTCCTGGCGGACCAGCGTCTCATACACATCATGGAGGATGATCTGCTTGACCCAGGCGTCGGGGTAGAGCAACCGATTGAGTCCGGGGACCGAGGAATCGACCACGATGCGGAGGGTGCCGCCCCTGCGGGGAATCGCGTCCGGCCTCATCCCCGGGATGGGGTCACCGGACTTGACCGCGGAGATGTGTTCGCACGTGCAGGTGGACTCGGAGCGGACCGGGGCCGCCTTTTCCGTGTCCGTACACTCCGGTTCTGTGCGCGGGCGCTCGCCGTACACCGGGCAGCCTGAAGCCAGGAGGACCAGCGGAAGCAGCCAGGCTGCGCGCACCGCCGCCTTGTTTCGAGGAGAGAACAGCATCGAGCGTTTCATGCACACGTCGTGGAACTCGTTCCCGCCAGGTGCCTGCCGCCGAATAAGAACGCGGTCGGGGTGTTCAAGACCATGACGAAAGCGTTGCGACCCTGGTGACATCGCAAGGCTACCGGGCTCGGCCTATGGTAGCCCGAGGGTGACCGAAAAGTCAAGGCGGGCCGGTTTGGCTTGAACTCCACGGCCCTCCGCAGGTAAGGTTGGAACGATTCAGGGCGCCTCTGGAGGGGCGCCGAGGACTGGAGCGCGGGGGGTCCAACGCCTGGTGGCGTGGCCTGTTGAACTGGGAGGAAGTCGTGATGATGTGGTCGAGCCGGCGTTTGCAGGTGGCCGGCGTCTTGTTGTCCTGCTGTCTTGTCGGCCTCCCCGGCTGCTCGGGCGACGACGAGCCACTGGTGTTCAGTGCGCCGGAGCCCCGGGTGGCCACTCAGTCCTCGAACGACACCTGGGATATCAGTCGGAGGCCGGACGATACGTTTTCCACCTACCACAGCCTGTTTGCACGGGGTCGGGACTACTTGCCCGTGGCCCTCCGCGACCTGGGGGGTGACCTGATCCTGGGCCGGTGGACCGGCACGAACTGGGAAGAGGAGGTGGTCGGAACCACCCTCGCGGTGGATGACGGAGACCAGTTGACCTCGGGCACCATGCGGGTGGACGACAGTGGCGTGTTGCACGCCCTGTTCACCACGGAGGCGCACAAGACCTACTACCTGACCGATCGGGACGGGGCCTGGAACCTGGTCATGCTGCCTGCGTCTGCGGAGCGGTGCTACGACCTGGCGCTGACCCCGGACGGGTCGGCCCGACTCCTTCTTGCGGACGACACGCTGGCCACGGTGGTGGCCACGGTGGCCTCGGACGGGACCCTGACCGGCGATGTGGTGTTTGATCAGCCCGCGTGTGGTTCTCTGGACGTGGATCAAGAGGGCAAGGTGGGGGTTCTGCTTTGGCTCATCGGCGGCGGAGGCACCGGGATGGTGGCGCGCCTCTACGAGAAGGAACCCGGCGGCCCCTCCTGGATGGTCACCGACGTGCTCGAGAACGGCTATCTCTGCTACGAATGCAGCGACCCAGAGGCGTTTTACGTGCCACAATTCCGTTACCGCGGGGATGGAGTGCCGGTGGTGCTCTACATTGACTCCTACGCGGCCGTCTACCTGACCTACCAGGGGTCGGACGGACTGTTCGCCCGGCAGGCCCTGGCCAGTCCGGAGCAGATCTACCAGTTCACGCGGCTTCACCGGTCCGGAGACGGGACCGTGGGGGTTGCGGTAATCCTCGACTATTCCCGGGTCGGCCTTGCGACCTCGAGTCCCACCTTGCCGTTCGATTACACCCAGGTGGCCGAGGGGGTAGAGATGATCGGCCCGCAGATGGCCTGGCTTCCGGAGGGAGCCTACATCGCCTTTTGGGACGCGGACGGCCTCTGGGCGGTGGTGCCCGATACCTCGGGGGAACTGGTCCAGTCCCGGGTGGATTCGGACGCCAGCTACGGCTACTATCTCGGAAGTTTCATCGGCCTGGCCCCGGACGGTGCACCGCAGGTATTCTACAACGAGGTTCATGTGATCGAATGAGCGCTCGCCTCGAGGCGGCGCCGTGTGGGAAGTGTCTCGTCGGTCCTGAATCCACTTGCCAAGATCCGTTCATCGCGCTAGAGTTACCGCTCTTGACGAGGTCGTAGCCAGGAAACTGCTCGAGTCGGCGATGGGGCCGGCCGGGAGAAGGGAGGATTGTTTCCATGATCACGACGGACGTGCGCGACCGCTTGCGAGCCACTGAGGAGAAGCTCCTCAAGCTCAGAGGTCATCTTTGACTTGGACGGAAAGTCCAGGCGAATAGCGGAGTTGGAATCTGCCGCGGCCGATCCCGAGTTCTGGTCCGACCCGGACCGGGCACGGAAGGTTCAGAAGGAGAAAGCGGCCCTGGAACGGGTGGTGGACGCATGGGAATCCCAGCGCAGGTCCCTGGATGACGCTGCCGTGTTGCTGGACCTGGCCGAGGAGGAGAACGACGACGACAGCCTCGAGGAGGCTGCGGGAATTCTCCGCCAGGTGGACAAGGCCCTGGAGAAGATGGAGATCCAGCGTCTGCTCGGGGGCGAGGAATCCGAAGCGGACGCCATTGTGCACATCAATGCCGGCGCAGGGGGCACCGAGGCGCAGGACTGGGTCGCCATGCTGATGCGCATGTACACCATGTGGGCCGAATCCATGGGCTACAAGGTGGACGTGATCGACAGTCTGCCCGGCGAGGAGGCCGGGTTCAAGAGCGTCACCCTTTCGGTCGCGGGCCTTTATGCCTACGGGTACCTCAAGGCTGAACGGGGCGTTCACCGTTTGGTCCGGATTTCTCCATTCGACGCCAACGCCCGGCGTCACACCTCGTTTGCCTCCGTGGCGGTATACCCCGATGTGGAGGATACGATCACCATCGATATTCCGGACAAGGACCTGCACATCGACGTGTACCGGTCTCGAGGCGCCGGCGGGCAAGGGGTGAACACCACCGACTCGGCGGTGCGTATTCGGCACATTCCGACCGGGATCGTGGTCACGTGCCAGAACGAGCGGAGTCAGCTCAAGAACAAGAACCTGGCCATGAAGATTCTCAAGGCCAGGCTGTACGAGCGGGAACTCGAGGCGCGGCGTCTGGAGAAGGAGAAGAGCCAGGACAAGAAGGAGATCGGGTTTGGATCTCAGATTCGCTCCTATGTGTTGCAGCCCTACCAGATGGTGAAGGACCACCGGACCCAGTTCGAGACCGGGAACGTGTCCGCGGTGCTGGATGGGGCCTTGATGCCCTTTATCGAGGCCTACCTGCTGCACGAGGCGGATGCTGCGGAGCAAGGGGAAGCCCCCGGGGTCGGGGCGTGATTCAGGAACAAGGAGCAATGTCTCACTGATGACCAGAGCATACACGAGCATCGATCGCCCGGACGAGGTGCGTGTTTCCAAGGTGGCGCAGGTTCGGGAGATGGGTCTCCATCCCTATCCCAACGACTTTCGACCGAGTGCGACCATCGACGAGGTGGCCGGACCGCTGCGGCGGTGGAAAGCGGAAGTTGAGGCACGGGGGGCGGAGGCGTGGGTGGCGGAGCGGGACGCCTACAACGACCGTGCGGACAAGGAGTCGGTTGCCGTGTGCGGTCGGGTGATGAGCCGCCGGGACTTCGGGAAGGGGGTATTCCTGACCATCCAGGACGGGACGGGACGGATTCAGCTTCTGGCCGGGAAGCGGAACCTGCCGGCGGAGTCGAGCGAGGAGGCAGGCCTCGGTTTCAAGTTCCTCAAGAAGGTGCTCGACATCGGGGACTTCGTCGGCGTGCGGGGTCATCTGTTTTTCACCCGGACGGGGGAGTTGACGGTTCAGGTGGAGCAGGCCCGACTCCTGACCAAGTCGCTTCGTCCCTTGCCGGAGAAATGGCATGGACTCCAGGACCTGGAGGCGCGTTACCGGCAGCGGTACGTGGACCTCATCGTGAACCCAACGGCCCGCGAAGTCTTTCGCAGGCGGGCGGCGACCATTCAGACCATCCGGCGGTTCCTCGATGGGCACGGGTTCCTGGAGGTCGAGACCCCCATGCTCCATCCCGTGGCCGGAGGCGCCGCGGCCCGACCGTTCGTGACCCACCACAACGCGCTGGACATGCCGCTGTATCTCCGGATCGCCCCGGAACTCTACCTGAAACGCCTGGTCGTGGGCGGGTTCGAGCGGGTTTACGAGGTCAATCGAAGCTTTCGAAACGAGGGGCTGAGCCGGCGGCACAATCCGGAATTCACCATGCTCGAGTTCTACTGGGCCTACGCCACCCATCGGGATCTGATGCCCTTGACCGAGCAGATGATCGGCGAGGTGGTCCAGGGAGTCTGCGGCTCTCTGACGATCACCTACCAGGGGGAGACGATTGATTTCAGTCCTCCGTGGCGGACGCTGGACCTGAGGCAGGCCGTGGTCGATGTGGGAGGATTGCCGTCGGAATCGTTGAACGACCCGGAGGCGTTGCGGCGTGTGCTGGAGCCCACCGAGGTGGTGCTGACCGGACGGGAGACCCTGGGCAAGCTCCAGACTTTGGTGTTCGAAGAGTTGGTGGAGCCCAGGCTGATACAGCCCACGTTCGTCACCGGGTTCCCGGTGGATGTGTCTCCGCTGGCGCGCAGGAGTGACGACGATCCGTCCACGGTGGACCGGTTTGAGCTTTTCGTGGCCGGACGGGAGATCGCCAATGCTTTTTCGGAGCTGAACGACCCCGAGGATCAACGGGAACGGTTCATCGCCCAGCTCGAGGCCCGGGCCGCCGGGGACGAGGAAGCGCTGCCGTATGACGCGGACTACATTCGGGCCTTGCAATACGGCATGCCTCCGACCGCGGGGGAAGGGATCGGGATCGACCGTCTCGTGATGCTCCTGGTGGACGCCCCGTCCATCCGGGACGTGATCCTGTTTCCGCACATGAGACGGGAGGCGGAATGAGCGGCGGGGCGGCCTGGCGGGCCGTGAACCGCACCGGTGGCGTGCTTTCGGGCGCGTGTCAGGCAGGATGAGATGACCGCAGCAGAGTACATCGCCGTCTTCACCGCGCCGATCTGGTTTCCCTTCGCGCTCTTGCTCGTCTACCTGCTCGTCGCGTTGGGCAACCTGTGCGTGGACGGCCTGTTCTTCCTTGCTGAAAGCTACCTTGGCAAGGCGTTCCGACCTGCCGGCCCGGTCCGGGTCCTCCTGGCCCCTTTCGCCTTGATCCTCTACCCCATCGCCATCACGCTCGAGATGGGATTCTTTTTCCTCGTCTACCTGGGGAACATCCCCCTCTCGGTGCTGGCTCGCGCCCGTATCTCCACCGACCGGATGGGGCTCAAGGTCCTCCTCGGCCTGCTGGCTCCCCTCTGGTTCATCCCGGGGCTCCTTTTCCTTTTGGGCCGGTTCTACGTTTTCGTCGTCCGGATGCTGCTCGACCTGCGGAGACCGCGCACGGCCAAGGCCCTGGTCAGCCGGAGCCGAGGTGCGTTCGAAGCCTTCGTGGGATTGAGATACCTGAAGGCGAAGAAATCCCAGTCGTTCATCTCCGCCATCACCCTGCTCTCCATCCTCGGGGTCATGGTCGGCGTGTGCGCCCTGGTGGTGGTGCTTTCGGTGATGAGCGGGTTCGAGGACGACTTGAAGGGGAAGATTCTGGGCACCAACTCCCACGCCGTGGTACTGAAATACGGTGGCGATATCACCGACTACCGGGAGGTCATGAAAAAAACCCTCGAGGTGCCCGACGTGGTGGGATCCACCCCCTTCGTCTACAGCGAGGTGATGCTCACCACCGCCACCCTCGGCTCCGGGGTGATCTTGAAAGGAATCGACCCGGCCACCGTGGGCACAGTCACCGACCTGGTCAAGAGCCTCACCTTCGGGCCGGACGGCCCGCTGAACACGCTGGAGGAAAAGCAGAAGGCGATCGAGGCGCTCGACCGGCAGGGGCGGGACGGCGAGGACGGGGCTTCGACGCTTCCCGGACTGCTGGTCGGTCAGGAGTTGGCGCTCACCTCCCATATCCTGGTGGGCGACACCGTCACCGTGGTCTCCCCACTCGGCGAGATCGGGCCAATGGGGACTCGAGTCCCCAAGTTTCGACAGTTTCGGGTGGTCGGTATCTTCCATTCGGGCATGTACGAATACGACGCAAAGTTCACCTACACGTCCCTCTCCGCAGCACAGCGCTTCCTGTCCATGGGCGACGCTGTGACGGGGATCGAACTCAAGGTGAGTGACATCTATCTCGCCAAGGAGATCGCCCAGCTCGTCGACGCCAGGCTCGGGTATCCCTACTGGACTCGAGACTGGATGTCCATGAACAAAAACCTCTTCTCCGCACTCTACCTCGAGAAGATCGTCATGGCCGTCATCCTCGGGATGATCATCGCCGTGGCGGCACTCAACATCATCAGCACCTTGATCATGGGGGTCATCGAGAAGGGGAAGGAAATCGCGATCCTGAAAACCGTGGGCGCCACCGGCATGCAGATCATGAAGGTGTTCATGATCGAGGGCCTCATCATCGGCTTCATCGGGACCACGTTGGGGCTGGTGCTCGGGTTCGTCCTGTGCTACATCCTGGACAAGACCCAGTTGATCCGTTTGAATCCTGACGTCTATTACCTGGATACGCTTCCGGTCCAGATCAGCGCATCCATGTTCGCACTGGTCGCGCTCGCAGCCATGACCATCAGCTTCGTGGCCGCCCTCTATCCTTCTTGGCGCGCCTCCAGGCAAGATCCGGTGGAGGGCTTGCGGTATGAGTGATCCCCGCCTCGGACACGACATCCACATTCGGCTCCAGGGCGTGGAGAAGCGATTCCACAAGGGAGGCGTCACCATCGACGTGCTCAAAGGGCTGGATCTGGAGATCCAGCAAGGCGACGGGATCTCCATCGTGGGCGCATCCGGGGTCGGGAAGTCCACCCTGTTGCACATCATGGGCACCCTGGATCGTCCCACCGGCGGGGTGGTTTCGTTCAACGGCGAAGACGTGTTTCAGAAGGACGATCGGGCACTTGCGGAATTGCGGAACTTGACCATCGGATTCGTCTTTCAGTTCCACCACCTGCTTCCCGAATTCACCGCACTCGAGAATGTGATGATTCCAGCGATCATCGCCGGCAGTGAGCTGGCCAGCGCGCGCAAGGTGGCGGAACAGGCCCTGGCCTCTGTGGGGTTGGGGGCGCGGATGCACCATCAACCCGGGGAATTGTCCGGGGGAGAGCAGCAACGGGTGGCGATCGCACGGGCGGTGGTGATGTCGCCCCGTATTCTGCTGGCGGACGAGCCGACCGGGAACCTGGACACGCGGACCGGGATGGCGATCCACGATCTTTTGATGCAGCTCAATCATGATCTGGGCGTCACGTTGGTGGTGGTGACGCACAACCTGGAGCTTGCCGGTCGGCTTCCGAGACAGTACCGGCTGGCGGACGGAAAGCTGAGTCCTCTCCGGGCCGGCTCGGGAGGACAGGTGGAGTGAAGGAGCCGAGGTTGATCACCAAGGCACGCAAGCAGCAAGGACGAAGTTGGTGGATCGTCCTCGCGATCGTGGCGCTGGTGCAAGGGCCGGCGCGCAGTGTCGCCGGACCGTCTCTCGAGGTGCGGGAGTCGGGGGCGTCCTCTTCCGATCGTTCGGAGGCGGCGCTGGACCGGGCGGCGTTCGAACAGCTTCCGATCGTGTCGTTGGAAGTCCACGGCAACCTGAAAATCGAGACCGACGCGATTCTCGAGGCCATTCGGACACGGCCCGGGGGGGTGTTCTCCACGACACAGATTCGACGGGATGTGAAATCCCTGTTCGCCTTGGGGCTGTTCCGCGACATTCAGGTGGACGCACGCCTGGAAGGCGAGGGGGTGGCCCTCACCTTCATCGTGGTGGAAAAACCCTCGATCCGAACCGTGCGGGTGGAGGGCAACGACAAGCTCGAGAAAGAGGATATCCAGGAAGTCATCACCTTGAAGCTCTACTCGATCCTGAACGAATCGGATGTTCAGGAGAACGTGTTGCTCATCAAGGACCTGTATGCCGAGAAGGGATACTACCTGGCCGAGGTCAAGCCCGAGATCGTTCCCATCAGCGAGAACGAGGTGGAGGTCATTTTCCACATCGAGGAGAACGCCAAGGTCCTGGTCAAACGAATCTATTTCGTGGGAAACGAGAAGATTCCGGCCAAGGAGTTCAAGCGGTTTCTCGAAACCAAGGAAGGCGGCTTCCTGGGCGGACTCGGATCCGCCGGCACCTTCAACGAGGAACAACTCGAAAACGACGCCTTGATCATCACCGCCTACTACAACGAAAAGGGCTACGTCCAGGCCAATGTGGACCCGCCTCGAGCATTCCTGAGTCCGGACAAGCGCAGCATCTACGTGACGTTCCGCATCCACGAGGGAGAGCGGTACAAGATGGGCCGGATCTCGGTCTCCGGAGACCTCATCGCCTCCGAGGAGGAACTGCTCGACCTGCTCACCACCAAGAGCGGCGACTGGTTCGCACGCTCCACGCTCGGAGAGGACATCCAGATTCTCACCGACTACTACAGCGACCGGGGATACGCATTCGCCAACGTCATCCCCATTCCCGACATCGACGACGACGCACACCAGGTGGACATCACCTTCGAGATCTCCAAGGGTGACCTCGTGAACCTCGAGCGTATCGAGATTTCCGGCAATACCGTCACATGGGACAAGGCCATTCGGCGCGAGATCCCCATCAACGAGGGGGAACGCTACCGGGGCAGCGCCATGAAAGAAGGAAAACGCCGACTCGAACGGTTGGGATACTTCGAAGAGGTCAAGATCTCCACTCCCAAGGCCGGAGACAGCGCCCTCGACATGGACGTGGCCGTCACCGAGAAACCCACCGGTACATTCAACATCGGCGCGGGCTTCAGTTCCTACGAGAACTTCATCTTCAACGCCAACATCGCCAAGCAAAACTTCCTCGGCCTCGGCTTCGTCATGAGCGCCGCCGCACAGGTCTCGTCCAGACAACGGCAGTTCAACCTCAACTTCTTCGATCCATACTTCCTCGATACACGCTGGACCTTCCGCATCGACGCATATAACATCGACCAGAACTACTACCTCGCCGAATACCGACGCGGCATGGACCTCGGCCTCGGTCACTACATCGGCAAAAGCGACGACGCCCGCTTTTCCCTCAAGTACACGTTCGAAAACGTCGGCCTCAAGGACCTCAAGGCAAGCTGGAGACGGTACTACGGCGGTGAACTGTTCCGGGGCGGCGATGTCTCCAGCCTCGAGGCAAGCTTCATCTACGACCGACGAAACAACCGCATTACCCCAACCCGCGGGTTCCTCCTCAGCGCCTCCAGCGAACTCGCAGGCGGCTTCCGTATCTCAGACACCCAGTTGCTCAGCCTCTTCGGCGGCGACTTCAATTTCCATAGACATCAGTTCAACTTCCGGCTCTATGTCCCCATGTACAAAAAGGTCGAAGACCTCCTCGTCTTCCGATGGAATACCACACTCGGCGCTGTCTGGAGCACCGACGGGCGCCTCATCCCCTTGCTCCAGCGATACCGCGCCGGCGGGATCAACTCGGTAAGAGGATACAACATCCTCTCCCTCGGACCCACACTCCGCGTCACAGACAACGACGAGCCCAGCCACAAAGACCAGCCCCTCGTCATCGGCGGCTACCAGATCCTCGCCGTCAATCTCGAATTCGAGTTCGCCCTCCTCCGCCAGGCCGGCATCCGAGGCGTGGTCTTCTTCGACGCAGGAAACGCTTTCGACCTGTTCGGAAACGACGAACTGGATGGAATCCCCAGCGGCGTGCTCAGTGACAGCTATCCCAGGTTGAGCACCGGGTTCGGGATCCGTTGGTTCTCACCCATGGGACCCCTTCGGTTCGAATGGGGCTTCCCGTTGACCAGGAGAGAAGGTGAACGAAAGCAGGTGTTTGAGTTCACCATTGGTTCGTTCTTCTAGATTCGCCCGGGTCCCGGCTCGGGCTACAGGCAGAGGGTTTGATATGATGACTCGTTCGAGGCGACACGTTTGGATACCCTGGCTGGTGATCTGCATCACGGCCTGGCTGGGCCGCCCCGGTAGCGCGCCGGCTCAAGACCTCAAGGTGGCGGTGGTGGACCTGAACCGGGCCATGAATGAGGTGGACGAGGGCAAGGCGGCCATCGCCAAACTCGAGAAGCGGTTCAATGAGCGGCGAGAGGAGCTGGCCAAGAAGGAAAAGGAAATTCAGGAACTTCGCGCAGACCTCGAGCTGAAGAGCGCCGTGCTGACCGAGGAGGCGAGGAAGGATCGGATGACCGAGATCCAGGAGAAAGCCATTGCGTTGCAGCAAGCCCAGTTCGAGGCGGAGCAGGAGATGGCCGGGCTTCGCAACCAAATGCAGACCGAGTTGGCGGACAAGCTGCAAGCCGTGTGCGCCGAGATCGCCAGGAAAAAGGGCTACACGCTGGTCCTCGAGAAGGCGGTCACCTGGTACGCCGAAGTTCCGGACATCACCGACGAGTTGATCGAGGCCTACAACGCGAGGAACAAGCCCGGGAAGTAGGCACTGGTTTCCCCCTCTCGGGCTCCCTTCGTCCTCCCTCGGCGACCCGCCCGTGCACCCTCGCGGTCCAGGACGACGGCCCCGGGTCGCCACCACTTGCAGGCGAGCACCATGGGGCGTATCCATCCCACCGCCCGGATCTCCGAGGCGGCTCGAATTCATCCGGATGTCCAGGTCGGGCCATACTGCGTCGTGGGCCCGCACGTGGTGCTCGAGCCGGGGAATGTCCTGGAGGCCCACGTGGTCATCCAGGGTCCTGCCCGTCTCGGCCCCGGCAACCACGTCTTCCCCTTTGCCTGCCTCGGGACAGCGCCGCAGGATCGCAAGTATTCCGGGGAGGCCACCCGCCTCGAAGTCGGCGAAGGTAACATAATTCGTGAATATGTCACCATGAACCGGGGCACCAGGGCTGGAACCGGGGTCACCCGTGTGGGAAACGGCGGCATGTTCATGGCTCACGCCCATGTCGCCCACGACTGTGTGGTCGGAAATGGGGTGGTTCTGGCGAACGGTGTGGCATTGGCCGGGCACGTGGAGGTGGGGGACCAGGCGGTTTTGGGCGGGTTGGCGGCGGTGCACCAGTTTGCCCGGGTCGGGACGCTGGCCCTGGTTGGGGGAGGGGCGATGGTGTCGCAGGACGTGCCGCCGTACACCGTGGCGCAGGGGGATCGTGCGCGGCTTGTGGGGTTGAATCTGGTGGGGTTGAAGCGGGCGGGAGTGGCGCCGGAGGTGGTGCGTGTGCTCAGGGAGGCGTACCGGGTGCTGTTTCGGCAAGGACTGGCGCGGTCCGAGGCGTTGCGTCGTGTGGAGGAGCTTGGTGGTGATGTGTTGGAGGTTCAGCGTTTGCTGGCGTTTGTGAGGTCGTCGCGCCGGGGTGTCTGTCGGTCGCATCGAGCGGGGTGAGGAGATGGGGGGAGGGCGGGCGCGTTTGATGGTGGTGGCCGGGGAAGCCTCTGGAGATCGATTCGGCGCCCTGGTATTGCGGGCCTTGCGTGACCGGGTGCCGTGCCTGGCGGCTCGAGGCATGGGGGGCGGTGCACTTGCCGAGGCGGGACTGGTCCGGGTGGTGGGACTGGAGGCGGGCAACGTGATGGGCGGGTTGGAGGTGGGTGTTCGGCTGGGAGCGGTCGTTCGGGCGTTCGAGGTCCTGAAGGCGGATGCCCGGCTCCATCGGCCAGATGTCGCTCTTCTGGTGGATTATGCAGAATTCAACTTGTTGCTTGCCGGGCACCTGAAGCGGCGGGGAATCCGGGTTGTTTTTCTTGCGAGTCCCCAGGTCTGGGCGTGGCGACGTGGGCGGATTCGACGGATTGCTCGAGTGGTCGATCGCATGTTGGTGCTTTTTCCATTCGAGCAGGTTCTGTACCGTCGTTGCGGGGTTCCGGTGGCCTTTGTCGGTCATCCGGTGGTGGAGGAGGCGTTGCGGTGGGGGGAGCGGCCGGCATGTGCCGGGGGAACCACGGTAGCGCTCGTGCCCGGGTCGCGTCCCGCCGAGGTGGAGGCTCTGCTGCCGCCCATGCTCGAGGCTGGCGAGTGGCTGCGGGAAAGGTTTCCGGATGTTCGGTTCGTTGTGGCTCGGGCACCGACGATCGATCCGGGGCGTGTTGAGGCGATTTGCGGGCGTGCGAGAATTCAGGTGGACGTGTCTGGGGCCGGGGTGCCTGCGGTGGTGTCGGAGAGTCGTGTCGCGCTGGTGACCTCGGGGACGGCCACGTTGGAGGTGGCGGCGCTGGGTGTGCCCATGGTGATCCTGTACCGCACTTCGTGGCCCACGTACCTGGCGGGTCGACTTCTGGTACGGGATCTGGTAGGCATCGGGATGGTCAACATTCTTGCCGGACGGCGGGTCGTGCCCGAGCAGGTGCAGCGTGTGACGCCGGCTCGAGTGGCGGCCCAGTTGGCAGCCTACCTGGAGCGGCCGACCTATGCGGCGATGACCGGGGAAGCGTTGCGGGGAGTGGCAGCGGCGTTGGGGGGAGGCGGTGCGGCCGAGCGGGCGGCTCGAGAGGTTGCTCAGGAGCTGGCGGAGGCCCGGGCCGATGGAGAAGGGGACGCGGCGTTTGGCCGGAGTGGTGGATGAGCGAACGCAATCGGAGAGGGAGTCCATGGCGGAGAAATCGATCCTGATCGTGCTTCCCACGTACAACGAGCGGGCGAACCTGGCCGACCTGGTGAAGGAGATTCACCGGCAGGTTCCTCGAGCCGAGGTCCTGGTGGTGGACGATGCGTCTCCGGATGGGACAGGGGAACTGGCCGAGGAACTTGCGGCAAGGGACTCGAGGGTGCACGTGGAGCATCGGGCTGGCAAGATGGGCCTTGGCACGGCCTACCTGCTGGGGTTCCAGTATGCGCTGGACCGTGGGTATGACCTGGTGTTCGAGATGGATGCGGACTTTTCGCACGATCCGGTCTACCTGCCGCGGTTCCTGGAGGCGATTGAGCAAGCGGATCTGGTGCTCGGGTCGCGGTACACGCGGGGTGGAGGTACGGAGAACTGGGCCCTGTGGCGACGATTGCTCAGCCGGGGCGGTGGACTCTATGCCCGGACCGTTCTTGGGGTGCCCTACCGGGACCTGACGGGTGGGTACAAGTGTTTTCGGCGCGAGGTGCTGGAGGCCCTTCCCCTGGACGAGATTCGTTCCGAGGGTTACTCCTTTCAGATCGAGGTGACCTTCCGTGTGCACCAGATGGGATTTCGTATTGTGGAAGTTCCCATCATTTTTCGTGAACGGCGGGAGGGGGAGTCCAAGATTTCGAAGCGCATCGTGGTGGAGGCCATGGGGGTGGTGTGGCGATTGCGCCGTCAAGGTCCTCCCCGGGGCGCGTCCACCGGTTGATGTCTTTCATCGGTAGGGCCAGGCGACGGGTCGGTCGATGCGCCTGGACTGGGCTTCCACGCAAGTCTTCACCGGGCCGACGGGCGCCTTGTTCGAGCGGCCAGCCGCGATCTCGAGGCAGTCGCGCAGTTCTTCTGACGTGGCGGCGGGCGTGCGCCACGGCGCCCGGACGTTGAGCGGTCCCGGCGCCAGGTAGAGCACGGCGACCGTCACCAACACGGTTGCCCAGGCTGGGCGGTTCCGACCGCCCAGGGCTGCCACACCGAGGCCGGCCAGGAGGACCAGGGCCGGGGCGCCGAGTGCGGCATAGCGGATGCTGTATTCGAAGGTGACCACGTTTGCCAGGATGGCCAGGAAACCCACCACAGGCGTGAGCGCGAGTTTGCCTCGCCAGTCGAACCAGGCCCGGGTCCGGTCCAGAGAGGGGACCAGGCGGCGATGGCGGGCGGCGTTCGGCCCGGGCGTGGACAGGTTGTGGGGAGGAGACGTGTCGGCGGTGGTTCCCCCCCCTCGATTCTTCCCCGTGGTGCCCTGGATGCCTTCTTGATGTCCCCCACCCAGAAGCAAGCCGGCAAGGGCGAGCAAGGCCACGGAGAGGAGGTAGGGGAAGACGCGCCGTTCCACCAGTTGCACCTGGCGCGGGTCCCGGGCGATGTCCGGGTTCAGGCGTGATCGGGCCGCGATCAGAGCCCGAAGGCTCCGCACGATATCTGCCGGACCGGCATGTCCCCATCGGTAGCCCCCCTCCACGAATACCCGGGGCGGGGGTCGGCGCCCCATGCGTGTGTAGGAGACCTCGATCGAAGCCTCGACCATCTCTTCCAGGCTCCGGACCTGGATCGGGAGATGGTGGTATGCGATCCAGCTTGCAGCCACGGGAGCGGCAAACAGGGCCAGGTGGCCCACCTTGCGCCGCCACCCCCGTGAAGTCAGCGCGGCGAGGAAGGCGCAGGCGAGCAGGACCAGGCCTGGGACGAGGCCCCGGGCGTCGGAGGCGAACACGGCAGCCGTACCGAGTCCGGCCGCGAGGAAGGTAATCGGGTTGGGGAAGCGGACCGCGCCGGCACAGGTGGCTGCGCCGAGGGTCCAGAGCGCCACCATTTCGGGATAGGCAGTGACGGTGCGGGACATGAGTACCAGGTCCGGAAAGGCCCCGACCAGGATGGCAGCGGCGAGTCCGGCGTTGCGTCCTCCCACTGCGCGACCCCACAGGTAGAGCCCACCAGCGGTCACGCCGGTGTAGAAGATGGCTGCCCGGTACCAGCAGGTGTGGGGCGTGGCGTCGCCCCAGGCAAAGGGGCGGGCGAGCAAGGTGGGAAGCGGGTACCGATTGATGCTCCAGAACTGCCATCCCGGGTTGCCGAGGCTGTGAAGCATCCAGAAGTGTTCGCCGGTGTCGCTCGCCAGAGTTTCCCCCCCGGTCACCAGAGAGGGCGCCCAGAGCAGGTGTGCGGCCAGGCCCACAGTGACGCCGAGGACGCCTGCCAGGAGCAGGTCATGATGCGGAGTCCACCGATCCCGCGCCCCGGTGCCTGCTCCCGGAGGGATGAGCCGCGGGGTCAGGCAAACGGCCACAAGGCGGCCGAGTGGGCCTCCAACGAGCCACAGGAACACCATCAGCCCCACCAGGACCCAGCGCCGGTCCTGCTCGAGGCCACTTCGCTGGAACACCCTGGCCTTCACCCGGTCCCACCACATCACGCCGGCCCACCGTCGCACTTTTCCATGTCGCTGTTCCAGGGTAGCATACCTCATGGCACGCTGCTCGACAATCGAACCCGGCCTGGGAACCATCCTGGTGGTCAGCACGGCCGTACGCCTCTGGCTCGCCCGTCAGATCATGCTCGTTCCGGACGAGACCTACTACCGGGTCTGGTCGAAACACCTTGCCGCCGGATACCTGGACCATCCGCCCCTGGTGGCCTGGGGTATCGCCGCCGGCACCAGGATGGCGGGGGATTCTGCTCTCGGAGTGCGACTCGTTTCCGTCCTTGCGGGCTCCCTGGTCCTGGCGCTCCTGTTTCAGATCATCCAAATCCTGTCCGGAGACCGCCGGCGCGCTCGTGACGCCGTCCTGGTCTTCGCCTGCACTCCAGCTTTCAACGCAGGCGGGGTCCTGGCCACACCGGACGCCTTGCTCGTTCTGGGGTGGACCGTCACATTGTGGGCGACGGCGCGGCATCGACAGCACCCTCGGTACGCGACCGGGGCCCTGATCGGCCTGGGCGTGGGGATTGCGTGCCTGGCCAAGTTGACCGGCTTCGTCCTCCTCGCCCTGGTTCTGACCTGGCCACTCGTGCACCGGTGGATCCTTGCGAAGGCTCAATCGGCCACCCGGCGTTCTGAATCGAGCGGATCCCTGTATCCGGGAAGGGTTCGCGTCCTGGACCTCGCCGTGGCAGTCGTCCTCACCCTGATCCTTGTGGCCCCCCTGATTGCGTGGAGTCTCCACCACGGGGGCCACCCGTTCGCCTACCAGTTCCAGCGCAACCTGGGACACGGCATGAGGGGTGGAGCCTGGAGCGTGGGGACCTACCTGGCAGGTCAGGCCGGCATCGTGGGGCCGATCGTCCTGGCCTGCGCTCTCGGCGCCTGGTGGCAGGCGACTCGAGCCTGCATGGGTCGCACTGTGGAGGGGAAGGGGGTTGACTCGGCCGACACCCGGTGTCTCCTGGCCTGGTTCTCAGCTCCCCTGTTCCTGGGCCTTCTCGGTGTGTCGGTCTGGACACCGGTGGAGGCAAACTGGCCGGCGCCGGTCTGGGTCGGGGCCGTGGCCGCTGTTCCGTGGCAGCGGATGAGTGGCCCGGTGCGCAGGGCGGCGGTGGGTTCCTCCCTCCTGCTTACCGTCCTGGCTGTGACCCTGGTGCTGGGACCGCCCCTTCCCTTACCATCGGGACGGGACCCCACGGCTCGACTCCACGGCTGGCCCGAGCTGGCCGAGGCCGTGGCCCAGGTCCTGTCCCCCCGGACCTCCCTGGTGGTGGCCTCGAGGTACCAGGAGGCAGCCGAGATCGATTTCCATCAGCAGGGAGCGGTCCGGGTGGTGGCACTTCCGGGCTTTGGTCGGCTGGACCAGTATGATCTGCTGCCGCCGCCGGTCGTGAAAAAGGGAGATGACGTGGTGTGGGTGACGCGGGCCGGGAAAGGGTCTGCGCCTCCGTTTGGCGGGTTCGAGCGCGTCGACCCCCCCGTGACGGTGGTGGTGGGACGTGGTGGAAGCGTGCGTCGATACCACGTTTACCTGCTGCGTGGTGCGCAGCGCGAAATGGAGGTTCGAGCCGGCCCGGGTCGGGAGCGTTTCGGCACGGCGGGGGAGTCGGGATGAGGTGGATGGATGCTGTGATTGCGTGGGCCGGCGATCGAGGTTGACATAGGTTCGAGCCGTCGGCTACCGTGGATTTCCCGGCCCGCGAGGAGCGCGGTGGAGAATGCCTGTAACACCCGGAATGGCGCTCGAGGGTGAGCGCGTGGAGGATACCGATGGAGGATTCCAAGCAGCCTGATTACGTGGAGAAGTTCTGTCTTGACTGTGGATTTGCGACCCGTGCCCTGCATGCTGGCGAGCACGTGGGACAGCCTCAGCACACGTCGCACACGACGGCCATCTACCAGTCGTCCACATTCGTGTTTCAGAGTGCAGAGGACGGGGCGGAGATCTTCTCCGGAAACAAGGAAGGATACATCTATACCCGCATGGGCAACCCGACGGTGATGGTCCTGGAGGCCAAGATGAACGCGCTCGAAGGCGGGGATGTGAAGCTCGCCTCTCCGGAGACGCGCATCTCGTCCCTGGCGTTTTCATCGGGCATGGCTGCCATCTCCTCCACGGTCATGGCGTTGTGTGAGGCAGGGGATACCATCATCACCGGGAACGTGATGTATGGTGCCACCGAGCACCTTGCGGAAGCGATTCTGCCACGATTCGGGATTCGGGCCATCGAGGTGGACACGTCGGACCTGAACCAGGTGGAGGACGCGATCAAGGCTCATCCCGAGGCGAAGTGCCTGTTGTTCGAGACACCCACCAATCCCATGCTGGCCTTGACGGACATCGCCGGCGTGGCCGCGCTTGCGGCCCGGTACGCTCCGGAAATGGTGGTCATGGTGGACAACACGTTCGCCACCCCTTACCTGCAGCGTCCGCTTGAGTTGGGCGCCCACGTGGTGTTGCATTCGACGACCAAGTACCTGTGCGGGCACGGCGTGGTGGTGGGGGGGTGTATGACCACGGTTCTGGACCGGGTGAAGGATCGGGCCTACGAGTTCATCAAGGATACCGGTGGAGTGCCGAGTCCGTTCGACGTTTGGCTGGTCAGCATGGGGATCAAGACGCTGCCCATCCGGATGGAGAAGCATTGTGAGAATGCGATGACCATCGCCCGATACCTGGAGAAGCACCCCAAGGTGGAGCGCGTCTACTACCCGGGGCTGGAGAGCAGTCCTTATCATGAACTGGCGAAGAAGCAGATGCGGAAGTTCGGTGGCATGGTGTCGTTCGAGGTGGCCGGTGGGGTGGAGGCGGGCCGGCAGTTGATGAACAATATCCGGATCTTCACGCTGGCGGTCTCCCTGGGGTGCGTGGATTCACTCATCCAGCACCCTGCATCGATGACCCATGCCTGTGTACCGAAGTACAAGCGGGAGAAGGGGGGGATCACGGACGGATTGGTGCGTATCTCGGTGGGTATTGAGGAGGTGGACGACCTGCTCGGCGCACTGGACAGTGCGCTGGCCAAGATCTGACGGTTGCAAGCACGGCAGCGCCCTGGTCAGAGTGCGACCCCGTCACAGTCGTTGTCGATCCCATCCCCGGGGATCTCGGTGGCCCCCGGGTTGACGAACGGGTTCTTGTCGTTGCAGTCTCCCTCCTCCTCCGTGTACCCATCCCGGTCCAGGTCCCCGTCGCCGGCACCCTCGTCGACCTCGCCGTCACAGTCGTTGTCGATCCCGTCGAGGGGCACCTCCGGGAAGCCCGGGTTCACCAAAGGGTTGGTATCATCGCAGTCTCCGTCCTCGGGCGAGTAGCCGTCCCCGTCCTGGTCCTCGGTGGCCGCACTCTCATCCACCTGGCCGTCACAGTCGTTGTCCACCCCATCTCCTTCGACCTCCGGGGCGCCCGGGTTGACGGCTGGATCGGTGTCGTCGCAGTCCCCGCCCAGGACCGAGTAGCCGTCCCCGTCCTGGTCCTCGGTCCCGGTACTTTCGTCGATTTCCCCGTCACAGTCGTTGTCGATCCCATCGCCGGGGATTTCCACCATGCCCGGATTGACGAGTGCATCGGCGTCGTCGCAATCTCCTCCCGCGTCCGTGTAGCCGTCCCCGTCAGCATCGGTGCCGCCATCCGATTCGTCGATCTGGCCGTCGCAATCGTTGTCCACCCCATCGCCGACCACCTCGAACGCCCCGGGGTACGCGGCCGGGTTGGTGTCGTCGCAGTCACCCTGGTCCGGCGAATATCCGTCTCCGTCTCCATCCTCCTCGGTGGCGGCCTCGTCGATCTGGCCGTCGCAGTCGTTGTCCACCCCATCGTCCGGAACTTCACTCGCGCCCGGGTTGACCGCAGGATCGGCATCGTCGCAGTCGCCCTCGAGACGCGAGTATCCGTCTCCGTCTCCGTCCAGTAGGTTGGTCCCATCGACCTCGCCATCGCAGTCGTTGTCGACCCCGTCCGGGATCTCGATGGCTCCGGGGTTGATGTCCGGGTTGGTATCGTCGCAGTCGCCGTCATCCACCGTGTATCCATCCAGATCCTCGTCCCCTTCCCCGGCCCCCTCGTCGACCTCGCCGTCGCAGTCATTGTCCACCCCGTCGATGGTCTCCCTGGCGCCCGGGTAGACAAACGGGTTCAGATCGTTGCAGTCCCCGTCGGCCTCGGTGTAGCCGTCCCGGTCCATGTCCCCGTCTCCAGCCCCTTCGTCCACCTCGCCGTCGCAATCGTTGTCCACTCCGTCGGGAATCTCCACCGCGTCGGGATGGACGAACGGATTCAGATCGTTGCAATCTCCGTCTCGAGTCGTGTACCCGTCTCCGTCGGTGTCCTTGCCGTCCGGGAGGACCTCGTCGACCTCGCCGTCACAGTCGTTGTCAATACCGTCCTGAAGTTCGATGGCATCGGGGTGCACGGCCGGGTTGGTGTCGTCGCAGTCGCCGTCTCGCGTGGTGTATCCGTCACCATCCGCATCACTGGTGGGGAGGGAAGGCTCATCCACACGACCATCACAATCGTTGTCCACGCCGTCGTCCGGGATCTCCGCTGCATCCGGGTTGACGGTGGGATCCGAGTCGTCGCAGTCGCCCTGGTCTTCGCTGAATCCGTCGCCGTCGAGGTCGCTGGGAACCGGCGTGGGCGTGGCCGTGGGAGTGGGCGTGGAGGGTGGGGACAGATCCTCGTCGATGTCCCCGTCGCAATCGTTGTCCACCCCGTCCTCGAGTTCGGTGGCGCCCGGATAGACCGCCGGATCCTGGTCGTCGCAGTCCCCGTCCGAGGTCGTCACACCGTCTCCATCCTCATCGGTTTGGGTAGTCGTCACCGCCTCGTCGTCATCGTCATCGGAGCCCCCGCACGCGGGTAGGAGGATGACCGTCAGTACCCCCATCCACATGAACATCCGCTTCCACCTCTGCAACATGAACCGTCTCCTCCACGTTGGCCGAATCTTCTGGTCCCGTCCGCGTCGGGTCGCCGGCCAGGGACGACCGTGGGGACCCACGGGTCAAGTATAGCGCGGCGGGGAGGGCTTTGACAGCGCGAGTAGACGTGCCATGCCATGCTCGTTATGCTATGTTGAATCCAGATTCAGGCGCATGGGTATCGTGGAGTCGTTTCGGTTGCGGGGTTGTCGCGGAGGCAGACCATGAGGTGCAGGCGTGGCTCGAGGCGTTCGCGCGGGCAGGGCTTCGGTCCACCAGCGAACCGGTTCCTGGTGCTGGGAATGGGGGTGGCGCTCCTCTCGGGGTGCACCAACAGCGGGTCGGTCACAGGAGACCGGTCCCTGGCCGTGGACCGGATCGAGGTCTTTCCAAAGGACATGGTGGTCTACGCCGGCGAGGAAACAGAGCCCATCCAGTTTTCCGCCACCGTGTTCTGGAATACGGGCGACGTGACCGAGGACGCCCCGGTGGCCTGGTCGAGCAGCAACCAGGTGGCGGGGGAGATGACCTGGGACGGACTGTTTACACCAGCCACATCGAATGGGGGGATCACGCAGATCACGGCCAGCTATCTTGGTGTTCGTGCATACACCACGCTGACGGTCGTGTTCACCCAGGACATCGTGACGGACGGGTTGCCGGAAACGCTTCCCCAGCAGTACGAACAGGCCACCATCGTCGAGGACGACGACCTTGCGCCACTGGTCATCTACCCATACGACGGGGTGGTGGTGCCCCGCAACATCCACGAGTTGCCCATCCACTGGAACACCGTGGAAGACCGCCCACTCACCGTGCTCGAACTTGATTCGGTCACCACGCGGACGCGGGTGTTCACCCTGTCGGACCGGTGGACCCCGGACCAGTCCCAGTGGCAGGCGATTGCGGCGACCAACTCCGGAGGGTCCTTCACCATCACCGCGCTCTCCGGGGTGCTCGAGGGCGAGGGTGCGGAGGTGCGGCTAGGCGGGGATCTGGCCATGCATTCCCATGTGGTCGAGGTTTCCATCTCCAGGCTGGATGCGACCGGGTCGATCTATTACTGGTCGAGCAGCAACATGGGTATCATGCGGATTGCGCACGATGGGGATCGGGCGGTGGACTATTTCACGCCGAGCAGTGGGGGTGACAACTGCGTCTCGTGCCATTCGCTATCGCCCTCGGGGACCCGCATGGGCGTGGGGTACTTTGGCACAGGGAGCAACCGTCAGGGATTGCTGGAGATTCACGCGGAGGGGCCGCCGACCGAATTGCGAGACTACGACACGGCCATCCTGGCCACCTACACGACCACGACGCCGGACGAGAAATACACGGTGGGGGTGGACGGTGGTCACCTGTCGCTGTACGACGGCCAGACATGGGACTATATCGGCCCGATCGACATCGGTTTCGAGACGGTGGCGAATCCCAAGTTCTCTCCGGACGGCGAGGAGATGGTCTTCTCGGTCATCGATCCCGACAAGTTTAACTCGGATATGCACTTTTTCGAGGGACGGATCGCTGCGGCCCCGTTTGACAGCGAGACAGGGACGTTTGGGGAACCCTACTGGGTGACGCCCAGGGTGGAGGGCGCCAACCAGTACTACCCGGTCTATTCTCCGGATGGGAACTGGATCGCCTACAACCAGTCCACGCCCACATCGCCGGACGCCAACGACGCGGACAGCCTCATGGACGGTACCGCGGAAGTCTACCTGGTGGCTCGAGGCGGAGGGTCGCCACCCATCCGGCTGGACAACCTGAACGACGTGGCCCGGGAGTTCCTGGGGACCATCGACGAGGACATCCTCATCGACGACGGGGAGGTGGTGGAACCCACCCCGGTCGGACCGCCTCCGGATGAATCGGAACTCCCGCCGCCCATGCTGGCCAACTCGTGGCCGGGGTGGGGCCCCTTGCCGGATGCCGACCTTCTCTGGCTGACTTTCTCGAGCCTCCGAGGATTCGGGCACGACGTCCCATTCGGCAATCCGCAGATATGGGTTTCGGCCATCGACCCGGAAAAAGCCGAGGCCGGTGTCGATCCCAGCAGTCCGCCATTTTGGCTGCCCCTCCAGGATCCGACGACCAACAACCACATCCCACAATGGGGCCCCCTCTGAACCAATCCACCATGGCGTCCTCGGGCGGGGAGGCCCGTTCCTGGGGGTCTCCAGCGTCCCGGGCGCCGACGGGGCCTGTTTTCCAGGAAGGCGGGGCGCGTCCTCGAGTCCCGGAGCAGGGGGCACGTCCGGTCCCAGGGCTTGTCCGACGGCGTGGGGCCGAGGGGCAACGGAGCGGTTGAACGGGCGTGCGATCTACCTGTCAGAGGCCGATCCTCGAACGATCCAGTAGCAATCGAGGTCGCCCGGGAGGCAGGTGGGCGGCCCCAAGAGGTCGTTCAGGAGGGCCACTTCCCGGTGAGCCGAACCGTGGTCGAGCCATGCTGCAGGGAAAAGCACCACCGATACGCCTGCACTCGCAAGCTTCGAGACTCCGGACGAATGGTGCGCTGGAGTCGTTTTTTTCGATCCGATCTCCGTGGCCAGCAGCGCCTGAAGCAGCGGTTGTGTGCTGTAGAAAGCGCGAAATGCGGGTGGCCACAGGTGGGCATCCCACATACCGTTTCCGTTGACCAGGGGCCGACCGTGGAAAGGTTGCATGAAGGACGCCCGGCGTCCCACGGGTTCGCTCAGCATGGGCAACGCCAGAACGGCCCCGGCCGGTGCGCGGTTGCTCCAGCCGACCCGGGTGGGGGCGTCGAGTGCCACGATACGGCCGGGCAGATACCAGGCCTGGAGCACGCAGAGGAGCAATCCCCCTGCGGCCGCGACCCGGGAGGCGCCCCGGAGTCGACGAAAAGCGAGGGCTGCCACCGGGGTGAGCGCCACGGTGGCTGCGCCGAGCGCTCGAGTCGGCCACCAGAAGCGGGAGAGGCCAGGGATCAGGATCAGCCAGCCGTAGGGGAGGCGGACCGACTGGTCCCCTACGGTCAGGCTTTGTCCCATGGACACCAGGACCAGGAAGCCGGCGACCGCGGCCAGGGAAACCGCGACCCGCCGGGGCCAGACCAGCACCGCGCCCGCCATGACCGCGTAGAGGAGGTGGGGGAGGTACCGGGTCTCGTGGTCCAAGCCGCCCGGGTCCAGACCGGGAAGCCCGGCGAGGAGTCGCGCAGGCCACCGGAAGGCGTCCGCGTCGATGTTTGTACCGGGCATATCGGCCCAGTGCTGGATTACGAAGGCGACGGCCGGGGCCACGAGGAGGAGGGACACCCCCGCGATGACTGCCAGCGGACCGATTCCGCGCTTCAGCCCCACCCGTCCGAGCACCACGGCTGCGACCCCGGGGGCGATGAAAAGAGCGTAGAACCAGTAGTGATACCCCGTCAATGCAAGGAGCACTCCGGCCAGGGACGCCTTGCGCAGGTCTCCTTTCGCCCCATCCCAGGCCAGCCCCAGCGTCAGGCACATGGGCACCAGCCAGGCCTGGGTCACCCGGCCGCACGAAAGCTCACCCAGCACGTAGGGACTGGCGCCCAGGAGTACCGCCCCCACGACCCCCGCCCGGGGGGAATCGGCCACCTTCCGGGCCAGCCATCCGCCGGCAAGGCCGTTGGTCACAAGCACCAGGACCCCGAACCAGGCAATGGGAAGAGTAGGTCCCAGGAGTCGTACAAAAGGGGAGAGGAGCACGGCATCCAGGATGTTTTGCTCCGAGAGAAGAAACGGATAGCCCGCCGGGTACCAGACCCGGTCCGTCCATAGCAGGGACCCGTCGCCCCAGATGGCTCGAGCCACTTCTGCGAAAATAAACTGTCCCTGGGCCCCATCCGTGGGTAGATCCGAGCCATACGCGGCGACTCGAGCCGTTCCTGCCAGGAGGCTGCCACCAAAAAGAAGGGCAAGCACCACCGAGGTCGTGACCACGGCGACCGATTCCCATCGCTTCAAACGCCGCTTCAGAAGCGCAATTCCCACTCCCGCGCCGGAGGCCGAAACAGTTGCCGCCGGTTCCAGCCGCCGCTCCCCCATGTTCCCTCCGCCCTCGCGTCTCCCGCCACAAACAGACCGCCTCCCGCCATCCCCGGACCTCCCGTCACGGGCGTCCCGCACACCGCTCCGCCGGAAGCCCATGAGGGCCGTTCTGTTGAACCCAGTAGCTTTCCGGTTGACTCATCACACCGGCATAGGGATCGATCACGTTGCCCCAGGCATCGGTGACCTCGAAATGGACGTGAGGCATCGACGACTCACCGGAACTTCCGATTAGCCCGAGCCGCTGACCACAGGTCACGAAATCGCCGACGCCGACCACAATGGAATCCGCCTTGAGGTGTTTGTACCGGGTCTGGATTCCATTATTGTGCTCTATCAACACATAGTTTGAAATCATCTCGTGACCGTCACAGGTGACATCCATCTCCTGCACGGATGCATGGCACCGATCGTAGTGGCCATCTTCCACGTCGATCACCACACCGTCTGCAGCAGCCACCACCCAGGCGACCTCCATGTCCATGACCGTAAAACCGCCTCGAAGGATAAAATCGGTGCCGCGGTGCCCGTCGTAGCAATTCGGGAAATTCTCCTCCCCGTCGTATGCGATACAGCGGACCTCCATCCCACCATAGTAGACAGGGTCGTGGTCCACACCGATCACGAATCTGTTCGCCACGAACTTCCCGCCTTCGTTGTCCACCGGCAGGCGAAAGGGCTGGGCCAGTCCCACGCCCGGGAGGAGCAGGAGGATCGTGACGACCAGGCAGGGCAGTGTCGTCTTCATGGTTCACCTCCAGCAGCGAGCAGCCATTCCTTCCTGAGTTACATTGAACCCGGAAATCCTTTGCGATTCAATGCGAACTTGGCTCGGTACGTCCGGTCTAGTCTCGTACGACCGCGATCCGGTTGAGCCTCGAGACCGAGTGGATGCTGAAGGAAGGGGCTCCGGGGGGCTGGTTGGCGAGAAGCTTCAGGTGTTCGTCGAAAAACCAGTTCCGTCGCGGGGCCTGGTAGATGGGGCCCCCGTACTTCCACGGTTGGTTCTGGTAGACCGACGCATAGCCCAGCACCAACGAACCGGCGATGGTTGCTGTTCGGCCGGACCAGTTCTCGAGAAAACGGGGAAAATTCTCCACGCCGCCGCTGTAGTGACCTGCGTCGGTGGTTTCCACGGTCCCACCCAGGAACTCGAAGTTGTACGTGGTGTTGGTCGCTCGCCGCTTCGAATAGGACCCCGTGTTGTTCCACGGTGAATGCTTGTCGTTCCAGGCCTTGGAAAGCAACGTGAGTGCGTCCGCTCCGATCATCACCGGCATCCAGGGCTCCGCGTCCATGGAGCCCGTTTTCGAACCCGTGTTGAAATTCCCCACCACGTACGCCGGCAGGTTCGTCACGATGGAAAGCCCGACCGGGAACAGGTCGTGGGGTATCTTGGCGCCGTTGATGATCCGAACCGCGTTCGGCCTACCCAGCCGGCTGAGGGACGGGTCGCAGGAAGGAATCGTGAAAGCGGGCTCAAATCCGTTGCCGGGATCCCCATCCGAGGGGGGGTAACTGAATCCAACCCGGACCTCCCCTGGTACGTAACCCAGGTCATCCGAACAGAGAGGGTAGGGAAGGGCACCCTGGACCATCGACGCATTGTGCGTTCGAATCTGGGTCGGATCGTTCACGTTCCCCTGGGCCGGCCACGGCTTGGGATACCCGTCCGGCAACCCGTCCATCGACCCGGGCCAGGTGTACGTGATGTAGATGATTCCGTTGAACGTCTTGCCTCCGTCGAAGTAAGACCCCAGTTCCCCGGGCGTGGTGTCACGCATCGCTTCTGCAAACTCCTCCAGATCGAAGTTCACCGGCAGGATGGGTCCCTGGCTCACGGCCGAGTGCCGCACCCGGTAGTCCATGAAGCCACTCCGCGTACCCTGGAGGTACTGCGCGCCCTTGAGCGGCTTCCACTCCCCGTCGTAGTCTTCGTATTGACACAGTTCGTCCCGCGCCAGCCGCAGGTTCCGCGATACATGACAGTAGTGCTGCTTCTGACACCGGCTGCCGTAGCACACATCATGATCCGGACACTGGTTGCAGAACTTGTACTTCTTTCGACCATCCACGTCCCGATACCAACGGTTGCGCCCTCCGGCCGCCCAGTAGCCGGGCTTCCATTTCCCACCACCGGCTCGAGCGATCGTGCCATAGGAGACCACGCCGCTGTCATCCGGATAGAGGCGACGCGCTTCCTCGTCGTACTCGTAGTACGAGAAGCGCCGCGGTACCGCCGGCCAGGCAAGGTCAGCCGCCAGATCCCGTTGGCCCACCGGCGATGGCGGCCCCATGAATACGGTCTCGTCGTCCTCCTCGTCATCCGTATCAGACGCGCAGGGGCAGTCTTCGTCAAGGTCATCCTCCCCGTCGTCCCACACACCTTCATCGTCCCATGACTCATCGTCCTCGTCGTGGTGGTCGTCATCGTCCTCGTCGTGGTGGTCGTCATCGTCCTCGTCGTGGCCGCAGTGGTCGTCATCGTCCTCGTCGTGGCCGCAGTGGTCGTCGTCGTCCTCGTCGTCGCCCCCGTGGGCGTCAC
>CAYQMG010000191.1:0-21696 GCA_964418585.1 uncultured Gammaproteobacteria bacterium
GGTGGGGGCGCTGTGCCGGCGGGGTCGGGGGTTGCGGTTCCTGAGTTCGAAGAGGCGGCTGGTGTGCCGGGGGAAGTGGTGGGCGCGGTGCGGATTGTCGATCCGACCCGTCTGGTGGGGGGCCCTGCCGCTGATGGGACCGTGGGGGACTATCTGCTGTACAACGACCTCATCGAGGTGGTGATAGCGGATATTCCGCATGAATTCGGGTTTGCGGTTTCCGGCGGAAACATTCTGGACGCCACGTTGCGAGGGGAAGACAACGATCAACTTGCCCAGGTGTTTACCTATCTGAACGACACGTTTCCGCGGCAACTCGTTTACGATCGGCTCCATGTGACGCAGAATGGATCCCTGCACCCGGTGGCCGAGATCGTGGTGACCGGGCACGATTCCGAGGAGCCCGCTTTGAAAGGCGTGACCCGGTATTACGTCGAGGCAGGGCGACCCTGGGTACGACTGGTCACCGAAATCATCAACACGGGCACGCGCACCATCGAGGACTACGAACTCGGTGACAGTATTCAGTGGGGAATGGTGGAGCACTACGTGCCGGGGTATGGCACGGACGTGTCCGGCCGCGCCACCCACTCTCCTTGGGTGGCCGGGGTAGGTGACGGGGTCTCTTACGGTTTGTCGACAAGACAGCCAGCGCTTGCAGGACCCCACGGTTCCAACTGGTCCGACCTGAAAACCGGCACGGTCACACTTTCACCGGGCGGACGGGTGAGTTTCGAACGCTACCTCCACGTCGGGGATGGAGACACGGAATCGATTGCTGCCTCGGCCTACGCCCTCCGAGGCGAGGAAGTGGTGACGGTCACCGGCCGAAGTGTGGAGATGGGAAGCGGTGCGCCGGTTCCCGGTACGCGGGTGGAGGCTCGAGGCGCGTTCAACGATCGTCCGATGGGGCTTGCTGTGTCGGATGCAGAGGGTCTGTTCAAGTTGACCTTGCCACCGTCGGAGTATGTCCTGTCGGCTTCGCACCGTGCTCGAGGGGTGGCTGAGGAGGAGGTGGCGGTGGACCTGACCCGGGGGACGCCTGAACCGGTGACTGTGGAGCTGACCCCGCCGAGCATTCTGGTGTTCCGGGTGGAGGAGACGGGCGGGGGCCTGATTCCCTGTCGACTCACTTTCGCCGGCCGGGACGGCACCCCCGACCCCGTGTTGGGTCATGCGTCCCAGGCCCCGGGTTCCCTGAACGTCTACTATTCCGCCACCGGGCAGGGCCGGGTTGAACTTCCGCCTGGGCGGTACGAGGTGGTGGTGTCTCGAGGTATCGAGTACGCCATTCGGCAGGAGGTGTTGACGCTCCCCGCAGGAAAGGAGCAACTGCTTGCCGTCAGCCTGGACCGGGTCGTGGACACTTCCGGCTACGTGGCGGCTGATTTCAACCAGCTCTCCTGTCACTCGAGCAATGCATGGGTTCGCCCGGAAGATCTCGTGTTGGCCAACCTTGGCGAAGGTGTGGAGGTTGCCGCCATCACCGATATCGGGCATATCACCGATCTTTCGCCCGTGGTGGCCGCACTGGGACTGGAATCCTGGATCAAGCTGATCCCGGGAGAACAGTTCGTGAGTCCAGCATTCGGGCGTATCAACGTTTTCCCAATGGACCCGGCCTCCGGCCGCCTTTTCCATGGCGGCGTGGACAAGGCCGGGGAGATTTTCGACGCATTGAGCCAGGGGGACGTGCCAAGAGTGTTCCAGGTGAATCAACCTCGAGAAGGCAAGGAGGGGTATTTCAACCTCCTCCACCTCGATCCTCAGACCGCCGAATCGGACGACCCGGCTTTCAGTTTCGGGTTCCATGCCATCGAGGTCTTCAGTGGAAAGCGCATGAAAAACGCCTCCAGCGTGCTTCGCGACTGGTTCCTGCTCCTCAACCGGGGCTACACCTTTGTCGCCACCGGAAACTCGTTCTCGAGACGGGTGACGACCCAGGAGCGAGGCTATCCTCGGAACTATGTCGGAGTCGATACCGAGGACCTGGCCGGGTTGACCACCGAGGAGCTGGTGACTGCGGTACGAGATCGGAGAAATGTTGTTGTTACCAATGGACCGTTTATTCGGCTCACCGTGAATCACGTGGGACGCATCGGCTCCATGGTACCAGCCCTGCCCGCGCTCGAGCAAGGCGATCCGGTCGTGTCCCTGGACATCAGCGTGGACGCCCCGGACTGGATCGACGTGCGCGAGGTCGAAGTTGTGGCCAACGGTGAGGTGGTTCGTCGGCTACAGGTGCCTTCGGGAGGGCGACATCCCAGGTTCCAGGACGTGATCCAGGAGGCTCCCGAAACCGACACCTGGTACGTCGTGATTGCTCGAGGGTACGACAGTCTGGAGCCGGTGGTGAGCCGTTACAAGGGGACGACGATCACTCCGTTCGCCTTCACGAATCCTGTATGGGTGGACGTGGACGGGGATGGCACGTTCACCCCCAGATTTCCGGCCGAGGGCGCGGCGGGACAATCGGGGCCGGCGGTGGAGTATGTCCGGCCCGAGTGATTTCAGGGAGGGAGCATGAGTGGGTTGAACCAGCAGGAACTCGAGCGGTTGGTGGAGGTGGTGGCCGAGCAGGTGAAAGCCCGGATGTCCGCAGCGGGCCTGGGCATCTCCTCCGCGCCGGTGACCTGCGACACCGAGGGGTGCACGAACTGCACGGCCACAGCAGCCGAATGCACCGGTTCCGGCCGTTGTGCCTCGGTCAAGAAAGCCTCGGTGGAGAACATCATCGCCAACGGCGCGGCTCGAGTGGGGGCGGCACCTGGGATAGGCGCCGTGGACCCCTCGATCGCTGGGATGATTGATCACACCCTGTTGAAGCCGGATGCCACCAAGGAGCAGCTCGAGCAACTGTGCCGTGAGGCGGTGGAGTATGGGTTTGCCACGGTATGCGTCAACTCCGCCAACATCCCATTTGTGGCGCGTTTGCTTCGTGGTACTCCTGTGAAACCCATTGCCGTGGTTGGGTTCCCCCTTGGCGCAAGTCTTTCGTCCGCAAAGGCCTATGAAGCCCGGGAGGCGATTCGCAACGGGGCCCAGGAGATCGACATGGTGATCAATGTGGGCGCCCTGAAAAGTCGGGACTACGTCACCGTCGTGGAAGACATCAAGCGTGTGGTGGAGGCCTCGCGTCCACACAAGGTGAAAGTGATCATCGAGACCGGACTCCTGACGGACGAGGAAAAGGTGATCGCCTGTACCCTGGCCAAGGCCGCAGGTGCGCATTTCGTGAAAACCTCCACCGGGTTCGGCCCGGGCGGTGCCACTGTCGAGGACGTTCGTCTCATGCGGCGGGTGGTGGGCAAGGATATGGAAGTCAAGGCGTCGGGCGGCATCCGCACGCGCGAAGATGCCGAGGCCATGCGGCGGGCCGGTGCCGATCGGATCGGTGCGAGTGCCTCGGTGGCCATTGCCACGGGGAAGCGCCCCTCCGGGAACAAGGGATATTGAGAGAGGAAATGAGCGAGAAAAGGCGAGTTTGTTTGATTGTGCTCGACGGGTGTGGAATCGGCGCCATGCCGGATGCTGCCGAGTACGGTGATGAGGGGGCGGACACGTTGGGCCATGCACTTCAGGCTGTGGCCGGTGCGGATTTGCCCAACTTGACAGCACTCGGCCTGGGCATCATCCATCCCCCCACGGGATTGCCTGTCCCTGAACGGCCGAGGGCATTCCATGGGCGGATGGCGGAGAAGGCTCGAGGCAAGGACACCGCGACGGGTCACTGGGAGATCATGGGGGTGGTCAGCGACATCGAGTTCAAGACCTTCCCGAAGGGCTTTCCCCCGGCGATCATCGAGACGTTCTCCCGCCGGGTCGGGCGGGGTGTGCTGGGGAACAAGCCTGCTTCCGGAACCGAGATCATCCAGGAGCTTGGGGAGCAGCACCAGAAGACAGGGGATCTCATCGTCTACACCTCGGCCGACAGCGTTTTCCAGATTGCTGCCCACGAAGAAACCGTCCCACTGGACGAACTTTACCGGTGCTGCGAGGTAGCTTTCGAGTTGGTGACGCCGGAAGGCGTGGCTCGAGTGATTGCCCGTCCGTTCCGCGGGACCCCGGGCAAGTACTGGCGGACCGAGAACCGGCACGATTACACGGTGCGTCCTCCGCGGGAGACGGTGATGCAGAAACTGGACGCTGCAGGGATCCCGGTGACCGGCGTGGGGAAGATTCGGGACATTTACGCCGGGGCGGGCGTGACACACCATGTGCGGGCGACGAACAATCATGACATTGTCGAGCGGACCGTGGCACTGCTCAGGGAGGGACGCGACGGGCTGATCTTCGCCAATCTCGTGGATTTCGACATGCTCTATGGTCACCGGCGGAACGTGAGGGGATTCGTGGAGGCACTGGAGGCGTTCGACCGGGCGATTCCTTCGTTGGTGGAGGCGTTGGGGCCGGAAGGGTTGTTGATCCTGACCGCGGACCATGGGAATGATCCGACCTTTCACGGTACCGACCACTGTCGGGAGTACGTGCCCCTGTTGGTGGTGGACCCGGCCCAGGAGGTCGGGAGGTCGCTGGGCCTGCGTGAAACCTTTGCAGACATCGGGGCCACTGTGGCCGACTGTTTCGGAGTCGACGGGACGGGCGTCGGCACCAGTTTTCTTGGAACCGTGCTGAAGAGAGGGCATTCGTGATAGTTCTTGACGTGATAGAGCGAAAGCGTGATGGGATGGCGTTGACCGCAGAGCACTGGAACTGCCTGCTCGACGCCGTTCGTGGCAACGAGTTGCGCCCTTACCAGTTGGCGGCGTTTCGCGTGGCCGCCGCTGTGCGGGGGATGAACCGGGAGGAGGGGGAAACCCTCGCCCGGTTGCTGGAGGAGACCGGCGTATCGGCCGACCGTCTCGAGTTGCCGGGCATCGGGGTCGAGCGAGCGCTTCATGGGGGCCGTCTCCCGAGTGCGAGCCGGCCGTATCACGACCTGTTGCGTCGAAAGATTGCTGGTGAGGCGCTGTCCTCCTCGGACATCGAGACCTTCGTTCGCGGGGTCCGTGACGGGGAAGTGGAGGACGAGGAGATTGCTGCATTTTGCATGGCCGTGTTCTTGAACGGCATGACGCAGGACGAAGTGCTTTCGCTGACCCAGTCCATGCTTCATTCCGGGGAAGTTCTGCAATGGGAGGGGCTCCCCGGACCCACGGTGGACAAGCATTCCACCGGTGGAGTGGGGGACAAGGTGTCATTGCCCCTGACCGGCGTGTTGGTGGCGTGTGGCGCCTACGTGCCCATGATCAGCGGCCGTGGGTTGGGGCACACCGGAGGGACTCTGGACAAACTTCAATCCATCCCCGGCTATCGAATCGACCTGAGCCCGGAGGAAATGCGGCGGCAGGTTCACGAGGTGCACGCGGTCATCACCGGTCAGACCGGGACGTTGGCACCGGCGGATCGTCGTCTGTACGCCATTCGAGACGTCACGGGCACGGTCAGCTCCATCCCTCTGATCACCGCCTCGATCCTGTCGAAGAAGCTCGCCGAGGGTCTCCAGGCACTGGTGTTGGATGTGAAGGTGGGGTCCGGAGCGTTCATGGAGACGCAGGAGGACGCGGAACGTTTGGCGGAGAGCCTGAGTCGCGTCGGGACGGCGGCGGGGGTTCAGGTGTCCGCATTGTTGACCCACATGGATCAACCGTTGGGAATGGCAGTGGGCAATGCCAACGAAGTTGTGGAGTCGGTTGCGTGTCTGCGGGGCGAAGGTCCTCCGGATCTGGAGCACTTGGTGGTGGCCCTGGCAGCCCGACTCCTGTATGACACCCGCCTGGCTCCCACCCTGGACCAGGCGGCTCGGGACGCGCGTGAGTCGATCCGTTCCGGCAGGGCCTTTCAAGCATTTCGGCGCATGGTGGATGCCCAGGGGGGCGATGTCAGGGTCATCGACGACCCGTCATTGCTGCCGGTGGGGCCGTTGCGAGGAGAGGTTCAGGCCCCGGCGGATGGCCACGTACAACGGATCGACGCGCGAACCGTGGGCCGGGCTCTCATCGCTCTTGGCGGTGGCCGCATGGTCCAGGAGGATACGGTGGACCCCTCCGTGGGAATCTGGCTCGTTCGCAAGGTCGGTGCTCGAGTCTCCCGGGGGGACACGATCCTGGAACTCGCTGCCACGGACCGGACCCGGCTGGAGGAGGCCGTCGAAATGTTGCGTGGCGCCATTCAGGTAGGCAGTGAGCCTGCTGTCGACACGCCTTTGATTCTGTCCCCGGCTCGAGTTGGAAGGCAATAGTCGGTCGAACCCGTTGGGGCGACCGGAGACCGCTAGCCAGGCATTGTTGGCCGTTACAAGGAATGTGCACGACCATGAATCAAACACTTGAACGACTGTATGCAGCTCGAGACGCTCTGGCCAGATGGCGACCCACAGCACCGCCGGTGGCCATCACCACCGGGTCCGGATACGCCTGGCTGGAGGATCTTCTGGAGGACGCCGAGGCCATTGGTTTCGCGGATGTCCCCAACACGCCACTGTGCAGGAATCCTCAGCACCCGGGCCGATTCGTGGCCGGCAAGCTGTTCGGCCATCCGGTGGTGCTTCAGCTCGGGCGGCTTCACTGCTACGAAGGCTACAAGGCCGAGGAGGTGGCGTTCCCCTCGCGTGCCCTGGCCTTGTGGGGAGTTCGTACCTTCCTGCTGACCAATGCCGCGGGAGCCATCAACCCCGACTTCAAGGAAGGGGAATTCATGGCCATCGCCGATCACATCAATTTCCTGGGACAGAATCCCTTGACCGGCCTGGCCTTCTCCACCCTCGGAGAGCGGTTCCCGGACCTCTCGAGGCTTTACGATCCGGACCTCATCGAGCGGGTGCGAAAGCGGGTGACGGCCGAGGGGACCGTGCTGCATACGGGGGTCTACGGCGCCATGCCCGGTCCGAGCTATGAGACGCCGGCGGAGATCCAGATGCTTCGGTGCGTCGGGGCCGACGCCGTGGGCATGTCCACCGTGCCCGAGGCCATTGCCGTGGGACAGTTGGGGCGTCGCGTGTTCGGCCTCTCATGCCTGACCAATCTTGCTGCCGGGACTGCGATCGGCCCGATTCGGGACGACGAGATCACCGATGTCCTGGAGCGGCCCGAGGTTCGAAACGACCTCGTGACCATCATCCGGGGGGTGCTCGATGGGGCATGAGGAACTGCTGGCCGCAGCGAGAGAGGTGCGGGAGCGTGCCTATGCACCGTTCTCTCGTTTCCGGGTCGGTGCAGCGGCGCGCGACGCTGACGGGAACATCTACAGTGCGTGCAATGTGGAAAGCTCCAGTTACGGACTGTCCATTTGTGCCGAACGAGCCGCCGTCGCCAAGGCGGTTTCGGAGGGGTGCACCGAACTGGTGGAGATTGCGATCGTGGCCGACACGGCGCGCCCCTGTCCCCCTTGCGGCGCTTGCCGGCAGTTGATCTACGAGCTTGGCTCGAACGCTCGAGTCGTGATGGCCAACCTCCAGGGAGAGGTGACCGTGGCTCACATCACCGAGTTGCTGCCTGGCGCGTTCTCCGCCGACTACTTGCGCCCGGAGTCGAGCCGGGATCGGGACGAATGACCATGAATGAGTGTGCGCCCATCTCCGGCACGGGCCAGAAATCTGATTCGTCGGCCCGCACCGACTTTCACTACGTCCGTACCCCGTCTCAACTCGCCGCGCTCGCGAAAACACTCCTGAATACACCTCGGTTCGCCGTGGATGTGGAGTCTGATTCGTTCTATCACTACTACGAAAAAGTTTGCTTGCTCCAGGTGTCGGCAGGTGGGGTCGACTACGTGGTTGACCCGTTGCAGGTAAGCGACCTGTCCGTATTGCGCGAGCCGTTCGCCAGGCCCGATATCGAGAAGGTCTTCCATGCCGCAACGAACGACCTGGACCTCCTGTTCTGGAGACATGACATCCGGGTGAAAGGTCTGTTCGACACCATGGTCGCTGCTCGTGTGGTCGGACATGCCCGTCTGGGCCTCAGCGTGCTGGTGGAGCACTACTGCGGCGTGCACCTGGAAAAACGATTCCAGCGGTACGACTGGTCACGTCGACCCCTGTCACATGAGCACCTCGACTATGCCCGGCTCGATACCCATTACTTGCTTCGGCTTCGGGACGCCCTTTGGGAAGAACTCGGCACCTTGAATCGGCACGAGCAGGCCCTCGAGGAGATGCGTTTGGTCGAGGACCGGGAGCCCGTCAAACGGGTGTTCTCCCCGGAATCCTGCCTCCGGATCCGGGGCGCACGTCAACTCGACGACATCGGCAAGCGCGTTCTTCGGGCGCTGTTCGTGGCTCGAGACCGGGAGGCCCGGCGGCGTGACGTGGCTCCGTTTCGCGTGGTCAGGGACGACGTGCTCCTCGCCATCGCCCGTGACTGCCCCACATCGGACCAGGCGTTGCAACGGGTGCGGGGGACGCCCCGTCACATGCCACCCGCCTTGCGAAGTTTGCTCCTCATCGCGGTCGAGGAAGGCCTCCGTCAACAGGAGCCCGTGGAACCCACTGCGCCGGTTCGTTCCAGCGCTCGCCGCGGAGCGGGCCGTCAGGACCACGTGCGAACTCAGGCCCGTCTGTCCCGACTCAAGGATTGGCGTCGCGCGCAGGCCGAGATCGAGCAGGTGCCGGCCGATGTGGTGGTCACCAATGCTGTTCTCCATACCCTCGCCCATCACCCCCCGAGGTCGATGGAGCAGCTCGAGCACCTGCCCGGGGTGCGCCGGTGGCAAGTGGAGCGGTACGGAGAGGCGTGGCTGCGACTCCTCAGCGGCCGGAGTGGTCGAACGCCTGGCGAAGATGAATAGTCCGCACCCTGGGTTGTCCTCCCGCTTTGCCCGAACTGGACGGTTCCTCGAGGAATGGAGTATGAGTATCCGGTGAGTGCGCGCACGAGCCCGGGGGCGGCGAGGTCGACGTGAATGTCTTCCAGGACGCGGATTCCTCGAGCCCCGGCTCACGGATCAAAAGGGGTGCCGAGGGCGGATTCCCCCTGCGGCGTCAAGCGGTACCGTCGACCTGTTTTCACCACCAGTCCGGCCTGTGCTAGCGCGTCGAGGTGCGCTTGTATGGTGCGTTTGCCCAGTCTTCTGGCCATAAAGGGCAAGTCTCCGTACAGGTCCCCGGTCACACCAGCCACGGTGCCGGGACCGCGGCTCAATGCGTTCAGGATTTCGCGGATACGCTCGTGCCGGTGTCTGATGTAGGTGTCCAGGAAGGACTCGGCCGCAGCGGCCGGGGGGCCGTGCGCCGGGAGCAAAACCGAAGGCCCGGCTGCTCGAATCTGTTTCAAGGAGCGCAGGTAGGCCCAGAGGTCGCCCTCGTCCGGATCGATGACCACCGTGCCCCGGCCCGCCACCAGGTCACCGGCGAACAGCGTGCCATCCACTTCGTCCAGGAAACATAGGTGTCCCGGGGCGTGGCCGGGGGTGGCCAGGCAGGTCAACCGGCGACGGCCTGCCCGAACCTGTTGCCCATCCTCGAGAATGCGGTCCACCCGCACCGATGGAGCAATCCGGACGGCCGTCTCGGAGTGCGCCGCCACCACCGTGGGCCGGGTACGCCTGATCGCCTGTACCGCCGACGTGTGGTCCGGGTGGTGATGGGTGAGCAGGACGGTCACGGCCTGGCTTTCCTGCACGGACAGGGTCTCGAGCGTGTTCAGCAGACGCCGTTGCTGCCCGGGGAGAGGGGTGCCCGGGTCGATGACCACCGGGTCGGGGCCTGTGATGACAAAGGTGTTGGTGCGGGTGGCAGGAGGGATGGTCGGGGTCTTCAATGCCATCAGGTAGACATCCGGGCGTATTCGGATCGCCTGCGCCGGCGCAGGGATCGCCTGGTCGCCGTGGAGGCGCCCGAGGTAGGCCAGCACGACCGGATCGAGGAGCGTTCTCCCCTGGTGCCACAGGCTCCAGACCTCTTCGGTGGAGATCCATGCCGCACCTTCCATCGTTGGTGTGCCTTGCAGGTGCACCTCCACGAGGTGGATGGTCCGGACCACGGGCGACAGCCGGGGGAGCGTGAACCGCTGAACGACACGGGTGTCGGTCACCCGATGGTCCCCGATTACCCCACGCATGGCAGCAATCGTGGCCTCGGAAACACCTCGAGCCGAGGCGGGTCGACGCGAGGCGGTATGGGGTGCCCGGCGCAGGTCACGGCTCGAGGAGGTGTCAGGCGCGGTGATTCGCGACGGGAGTTTCAGAAACCCGGACCAGCCATCCTCGTCCAGCGGGTGACGGAGCAGCAACACCTCCCCGGAAGGCGAGCGCAACGCGAAATGTATCTCTTCCTGGCGCGCGCGGGAATAGGTTTTCCTGGTGGTCAGTCGCATGGGAGGTCTCGAGGTGGCCGGATATGCGGGCCGAGGAGGGTTACGTCGATTCGTCGCATTCTCCTCCCGTGGGCACCGAACGTGCCGGAATCTTGGCGAGAAAGCGTGAGGAAAGGCGAAGGAACAGGGCCGGGTCCCCGGGAAGGACCTCCACCGCCCGGGTTTCCAGGTTGTACCGGACCACTGGCGGACGGTTCCGCACCACCAGGCACCCGATGGCAGGGAGTTCCACCAGGTTCTCCTCGATCAAAGCAGCCGTGAATGACTTGAACGTTCCCTTGATCAAGAGCGGAATTCGGCCTCGGCGGATACGGTTGTCTTTCCGGAGCATGGAGTAGAGCGCATCGCAGCGAGGCACGACCGAAGGCTCGAGGCGCTGGGTTCGGAGCTGTCTGAGCAGCAGCGCTCCTGGCGAGAACTCCACAGGACCCAGATAGGGCGCCTCGACAAAACTATCGTCCCCCATGCGAGCCGGTCGAATGGGTCGGTACAGCTTCACCCGGAACGAGCCGAAGCCGAGCACGTCCACCAGGAGATCCTTTCGGATCAATTCGGCAAGGCGCTCACAAACATATTCGATCAGGGTCGCACTCTCCTCGACCGGTACGCCCAGGACTCGGCTCGTCTCCGCATCGAGACGAACGAGGGAACCCTCTCCAGATCGAACACCCGAAGTGTGCTCGAGTTCTTCGTTGACCACGCCTGGGCTCTCCATGCCTTGCTACACTCCCGGTGCGCTCGAGCACGTTGCGAATTGCGTCGTCACGGTTGCAGCGACCCGGTCCGTTGGCACCCCTCGAGGTGCCGGCGGCTCGACCAGGTGGGTGGTGCGGGCTTCAGATTTTCTCCCCACCCGGGGTCTTGCCCGGCTCCACAGGAGGTGACACAGGAGGCTTCGTCTTCTTTTTCGTGCCTTCCTTCTTTCCCTTCTGGTCCGTCATCGCGCAGGCTCCTGCACACGGTTTCTCTTCGACGCACCTCGGGTCGGAGCACCTTCCCGATACCGCGCGCCCTGGGAAAATCCCTGCTGGTCACGCACTATACAATCGGGACGTTTCGATGTAAACAGGAATCAGGACGACACCGGGGGGCGGGAAAGGGGGTCACGATGCCTGTCCTGCGACATCGGGGGATTGAACAGTACTACCGGCTCGAGGGCGCGGGACCGGAGCTGGTCTGGTGTCATGGGCTGTTCCTCAATTCCGACTCGGACCGCATGTTCTGGGGCCTGCCTCAGTACCTGGCACACAAGTACCGGCTGCTCACCTTCGACGCAAGGGGACACGGGAAAAGTTCCCACACCGGCGAGCCGGGCGAGTTCTCCTGGGCCGGTCTCGCAGACGATCTCGCCGGTTTGATCGCGCACGTGGGGTTTTCCAGGCCGATTCTGGCCGGAGGCTCCATGGGCGGCATCACTTCCCTCTATCTCGCAGCAAAGAATCCCGGCTCGGTTCGCGGTGTCATCCTGTATCAACCCAGTGCCGTGGGCAGGGACGTGCCCCGGATCCATCGGCTGGGCAGGGTCATCGACCGACTGCTCGCAGCCCACGGCATGGAGGCCGTCGTCGACATGCTCCTCGATTCCAACCCCGCCCTTTCCTCGGACACTGCTTCAGACGACAAAATCTCCGCCTTGCGACAGGCCATGGCTGGAAATCGCCTCGAGCCCATCCGGGCGGCCACCAGAGCCGTGACCGCACTGCCGGGGCTCGACGACGCCTGGTTGAAACGACTTCAGGATTTCCCCACACCCGTGTTGCTCGTGGTGGAACCCGGAGACCCGGTCCATCCACAGACTTCCGCGGAGCAGTTGCACAAGGCGTTGGCCCAGGCCACCCTTACCGTTGCACCGCAGAGTTACCACTACTTCCTCCATCCAGGGGAGATGGCGGACCTGATCGACTCGTTCGTCTCTTCCCTGTCATGATCCGGGCAACCTCTCGCGCGATGGCGGGAGCGGCGGTCAATCCTGGAGACTCGATCCCAATCAGATTGACCCAGCCCGGAAGCCCTCGAGATGTCTCGTCAGTGACCACGAAATCACGGAACGGCTCTCCGGGCCCCTGGAGCTTGGGGCGAATTCCGCAGAATTCCGGCTCCAGGTCGTCGACCGAGATGGCCGGGAGGTACTGTTGAACCGCGGAGGCAAAGGCTTCTTTCCGGCACGGGTCGACCCGGGCGTTGGGGATTTGTGTGTGGCTTACGTAGACGGCGTCTGGTCCGAGGCGCATCCGGCCTGTCAAATCCAGGGTGACGTGGATGCCGAGTCCCGCGCTTTTTGGTTTTGGTGCCGGGTAGATCAAGTGGTTCACGAGCCGCCAGCAGCGCGGGGAGGTGGAGAAGTAGTCTCCCTTGCAGGGGTGGAGTCGGTATCCAGCCGCGTCCACATCGATCCCGGCCATGGCGGCGATCTGGTCGGAACCGAGTCCGGCGGCGTTGACGACGCGCTCGGAATCAAGCGAGAAAAGGGACCCGTCTCCGCCGCGGGTGTGGAGTCGAAATCCACCGGTGATGGGTTCGACGCCGATCACCTCGGTCTGGAAAGCGATATCGGCCCCGTGATCCAGGGCTCGAGTCAAGAAGAGGCGCATGAGGGCGTGGGAGTCGAGGATTCCCGTGTGAGCGGAGAAGAGTGCGACCGTGGAGGAAAGGTGGGGTTCCATGCGCCGAATTTCCTGGCGGCTCAAGAGGCGAATCCCTTCCACGCCGTTGTCCGTGGCTCGAGCGAGCAGGGCTTCCAGAGACCCGGTTTCGTTCTGGTTGCCTACCACGAGTTTGCCGATGAGCTTGAGGGGCAGCGCGCCTTCCCGGGCCAATTGTCGGAGGATGCCGTTGCCCTCGAGGCACAGGCGTGCCTTGAGTGAGCCGGTGGGGTAGTAGAGCCCTGCGTGGAGCACCTCGCTGTTGTGGCTGCTCGTCTCCTGGCCGAATCGTTCGTGCCGTTCCAGAACGATTACGGAGACCCCTCGAGCAGCGAGTTCTGCGGCGACGGCGAGGCCGACCACGCCTGCACCGATGATCGTGGTATCGATGTCCATGGACATTGCTCCTTGTCATGCGGGGGCGAGCCGATGTCGTCCGTATGCCGGGGACATGTTACCCGCGTTTGGCTCGCGGAAAAGGGATTTTTCGCGTCGTGGCGCTGCAAACCGTGGTATAGGTCGTTCGAAGGCGGCGGATTCCGGCATGATCTGGAGTTCGTCACGGCGGTGGAGGCGGAAATGGAGAAGCACGATGTCCCCTGGAAGGACCACTTTCACGTGGACACGCAGCAGATGGAACGAGTCCTGTCGGCCGCCCTGACCGGGGGAGGCCACTATGCCGACCTCTATTTCGAGTATCGCGTAAGCTCGACGATTCGCTATGAGGAGCAGCAGGTGGTCCATGCCACGCGGGGGATTTCCTGTGGCGTGGGCGTGCGGGTGGTGGAAGGCGACCGGGTGGGGTACGCATTTTCGGACGGGTTTTCCATGGAGGAGATGCTCCGGGCGGCCTCGGCTGCTTCCGAGATTGCGCGCTCGGGTGGTCGAGTCTGGTCGGTGAACGTGTCGGAGCGGCGGTTTCCCAACCGGTACCCGGTGGCGGTGCTTTCCACGGAAAGCGACGTGTCCCGGAAAGTGGGGTTGTTGGCTCGAGCTGATAGCGAGGCCAGGCGGTACGATCCTCGCATTGCGAAGGTGACGGCACATTTCACCGAGAACGTGAGATATTTGCTGTTCGCGAATTCGGACGGGTGCTTGTGGCGGGACGTGCAGCCCATCGTGCGGTTCGACGTGACCGCGGTGGCTGAGACCTCGTCGGGGCGGCAATCGGGCTATCATGGCGGTGGGGGTCGAGAGGGGATGGAGTACTTTGAGGCCCATCCCCCGGAGGAGCATGGGAGGGCGAGCGCGCGATTGGCTGTTCTATTGCTCGATGCGATGGATGCTCCGGCCGGGCCCCAGGAGGTGGTCCTGGGCTGTGCGGACAGCGGTATCCTGCTCCACGAAGCCGTGGGTCACGGGCTCGAGGCTGATTTCAACCGGAAGGCCCTGTCGAACTATGCCGGGCGTGTGGGGGATACGGTGGCGTCCTCGCTTTGTACCATCGTGGATTCGGGACTGTTTCCCAACATGCGAGGGTCCATCAACATCGATGACGAGGGCACGTTGCCCCGGGAAAACGTCTTGATCGACCGGGGCGTGCTTCGGGGGTACATGCACGACCGGTTGAGTGCGGAGTCGATGGGGGTTCGTCCGACCGGGAATGGGCGGCGGGAGAGCTATCGCCATCAGCCTTTGCCCCGCATGACCAACACCTTTATGCTCCCCGGTGACCACTCCCGGGAGGAGATCATTGCCAGCGTGGATCGCGGGATTTACGCCAAGCAATTCGGTGGCGGGGAAGTGGACATCACCAAGGGAGATTTCGTTTTCTCGGTCAACGAGTCCTATCTCATCGAGCGTGGTCGGGTGGTTGCGCCGCTCAAGAACGTCAGCTTGATCGGCAATGGTCCCCAGATCATGAATCGGGTGACCATGGTCGGGAACGATCTCGAGTTTTCTGACGGTGTCTGGACGTGTGGCAAGCATGGGCAGCGTGTCCCGGTGGGGGTCGGGATGCCGACGATCAAGATCTCGGAGATAACCGTTGGGGGGACCGGTCGATAGCAGGGGGCTCATGAGAGATTATCGGGACTTTGGTGCGGATCTGGTAAGGAAGGCCGCCTTGCGGGGGGCCGATGGGGCGGATGCGTATGTGGTGCAGAGGCGAACCTGCAGGGTCCGCGTGCGGATGGGCGAGGTGGAATCCCTGGAGGAAGCGGGAACCGAGGGCGTGGGGTTGCGCGTGTTTCGGAACGGCGCAACCGCCCTGGTCCATACCACCGATCTCTCCCCCAACTCCCTCGATCGGTTGCTGGACGATGCCCTGCAACTGGCATCGGTGACCGACGCGGACCCCTGCAACCGACTGCCCGAGCGGGTAAATGGCCCGGGCGTTTCCCGTTCGCTTGGTATCTTCGATCCCGCCGTGTGCGGAATCGCCACGGAGCGCAAGGTGGAGATGCTGAGCGAAATGGAGGAGGTGGGACGGGCTTTCGATCCCCGGATCAACAACTCCAACGGCGCCTGGTGGGAAGACGCGGTCGAACGGGTCACGCTGGCCAATTCGGTCGGATTCGTCGGCCAATTCGACCACTCCCGGGTGGGCATGGGCGTGTCCCTGGTGGCGGAACAGGATGGGGTGAAGCAAACCGACACCTGGTCGAGTGCGGCCCGCTCCCTGGCGGCGGTCGAACCACCGGCGGATATCGGCCGCAAGGCGGCGGAGCGCGTGATCCGGAAACTTGGCGCTCGGCCCGTGTCCACCCAGACCGTGCCGGTCGTGTTCGATCCCGTGGTCGCTGAGGACCTCCTGGGGATTCTGGTGGGAACCCTGAATGGCATGGCCATCTTTCGTCGGAACTCGTTCCTGGTCGGGAAGCTGGGCCAACGGATCGGCAACCGCCACATCAACATCGTGGATGACGGTATCCGGGCGGGGGGGCTGGGGACTCGGCCGTTCGATGGCGAGGGGGTGCCGACCCGGCGGACCGAGGTCATCCGGGAAGGCGTGCTGAGGAGCTACCTGTGCGACACCTACACCGCAGGCAAACTGCACCTCCCGTGCACGGGAAACGCTTCCAGAACGTACGATGTGGCGCCAGGCGTGGGACCCACCAACTTCTACCTCGAGCCGGGGGCCGTCGACCCGGGTGAGATCATCCGTTCTGTGGACCGAGGCCTCCTGGTGACTCGTCTCTACTGGGTCGGGACCAACCTGGCCAGCGGCGACTACTCCCGTGGGGCCGAAGGGATCTGGATCGAGCATGGCTCCTTGACCCACCCGGTCCAGGAAGTCACCATCGCAGGAAACGTCCTCGACATGCTCCAGCGCATCGAGGTGGTCGGTTCCGACCTCGAATTCCGGGGTACGGTCGCCTCTCCCACCCTCCTTCTCTCCAACCTCGTCCTCAGCGGTCACTAGATACCAGTTTTGGTTAAGTTGCGCTCGAGTCGTGACCGAATGGAACAGGTAGGCGAACGACGCTCCGACTTCGGAAGTCCCAGGGCGCGAATCGGAGCGTAACTCCATGGTCTTGGAAGAAGAATCCGCATTTGAAGATGAGGTTGTCATGCGAACGTACCGTATCGTCCCACTCGTGCTTCTTGCCTGCCTGGGCATGACCCAGGTCGCGTCCGCTCAGGAGGTCGATGACTACTCGGGCAAGTATGATCTGAAACACACGGGCATCCGGATCGATCTCGATATCTACGTCACACCGCCCAAGTATTCCACCGTGCTCATCCCGATCAATCTGGATCTGACCCTGGAGAACGAGCAGATTCCCTGGAGCGAGGTGGAGTTCATCGTGGACGAGGCTCGGGCCTTCATGGAGGCGCACGGATTTCCTGTACAACTGGAGGCCCGGATCATCATGGGGCTGGAAACGGTGCTCGAGGAGGTGCTCGCCGCAGTGAATGAGAAGATGCAGGATCTCCCTGACCAGATGGTGTTGGTCAAGACCCTGCCCAAGGGGAACATGGTCACCGGCACCTTCTCCGATCTGGATGGACAGGGAAGGCAATTCGCCCTGCCCGGGTTCCTGTCTCCCGATACCGGGGAACTCGACCTGTCCAGCCTGTTTCTGGCCGTACTCGACGCCCCCTCCGGTCTCGGATCCGGCTATTTCACCACCGGCGAGTTCGATGTATCCCAGGTTTTCAAGGGGATCAAGTTCGAGGTCGAGGGGGTGGCAGAGGCAGACACGGGCCTCACACGACTCGAGTAGCCCGCCGTCCATTCCCCCCGCCCTCGTCATCTCCCCCTCTGCATGAGCAGACCAGGCTGTCACGCCGCACCGAACGCCTGGAGTTCTTTGGACCCGCTTTTCAGTCGGCCGGCCGCACCTGTGGGAAGGTGAGCAAATTCATGTGGGCCGGCCCGACTGGTGCGCAAGCTTCCCGTCGATGAACGCCCTGAGCTTGGCACGATTGGCCGGGGAAACCTGGTTGAGGAGCAACCGCCGATATGCCGGGTGCGCCAGCCGATACCGCTCCTCTCCGCCCAGCCAGTCCTCGGCCAGCCACCCGTCCATGAGGAGACGCTCGATGTGGGCCAGGAGCGCCTCCTCGGAAGCCGACGTGAGTTGGAGCAACGAGCGGAAGGAGACCGTCCGGCCCCAGGTGGCAAACAGTCGGAGCAACGTCCGGGTTTGGGCCGGGTAGACCCGAAGCCGCTCGGACAGGACCTTGTTCAGTCCCTTGGGGATCGCGAGCATGTCGGCAATCTCGTCCGTACTCATGGCCATGGTCCAGCGGCACTTCCCGTTCTCGGTCCTCCTCGCCAATTTGCCTCGAGTGACCAGGTAGCGGAGCACGTCGGTCAGAAGCAGCGGGTTGCCCCGGGTCTCCTCGTAGAGACGTTTGCCCAGCGCTCCGATCCTCGAGTCTGCCGGATACATGAACTCGAGCAGGTCCACCACCTCGTTGTAGTACAGGTTGTCCAGTCGGGTGCGGTGGACGGAAACCTTCGGGATCGCCCCGTCCACGACCTGGGTCAGGTCCGCCGGGAGCCCCGAGTCCCCTTGTTGAGCCGTCATCACCAGGAGGAGCGGAGCCCCTTCGGCAACCACTCGAGAGGCCAACCCCACCAGTCCCGCAACCGTGCCCGGGTCTGCACGATCCACGTCATCGACCCAGGCCACTCGAGGACTCTTGCGCGTCAGATCCCGGAACGTGGCCACCAGGTCGTCCTCGAGGTATTCGCTGCCGCTTTCCGGGGTACTGGAAGGAACCGGCACGTCGCTCCGACCGCAGCAGGACGCCAGGCGCTCGAGCGCAGGAAGGGCGATGTGGGTGCGGTGGGCTTCGGCCTCCACGGATGCGATGATGTCGCGCAATCCCTCCCCCCATCCTTGCGGGCCTTCCAGGCAGGCACCGGAGTAGACCCCGATACCTCGAGGTTGGGCCACCGCCAGGCCGGTTTCCACCAGGCGAGACTTGCCGGTACCCTCGTTCCCCTCGACGAGCAGGACCCCGCCGTGACCCTGCATCAACTCCGAGACCAGATCCAGGATCTTCTGGAGCGCAGCAGTGCGGCCCACGAGACGAGGCTGCCAGTACAGGTCCCGGTTCCGGAACTCCACCGGCGCCTCGATACGCCCCCCGGACCGATTCCGCCGGAGCGCCCTCAGTACCGCAGCCGCACTCTGGAACCGGTCGCCCGGGGACTTCTCGAGAAGCTTCATGGTGATGCGTTCGAGGTGGTCGGGAACGTCCGGATTGAGCTTGCTGGGCGGCACCGGGGCGTGCGCCAGGTGTTTCTCCATGATTTCGGCAATGTTCTTGCCGGAAAACGGCAGCTTGTGGGCAAGCATCACGTAGAGCATGATGCCGAGCGCGTAGAGGTCGATCCGATGGTCGAGCGGTGCCTGCTCGAACACCTCCGGCGCCAGATAAGCCACCGTGCCGACGAGCATGCCCGCCTGGGTGAGTTGAACAGAGACGTCTTCGGGCTTGGCCACGCCGAAATCGGTCAACTTGGCCTGGCGTTCCGGGGTCAGCAGGATGTTCGACGGCTTGAGATCCCGGTGGATGATGCCGCGTCCATGGACCTCCTCCAGGGCCTGGCAGATCTGGACGACCAGGTCTTCGATTCGAGGCCATTGCTCTTCGGGCGGAAGGGTCCAGAGCTTGCGCAGATGCGCCTTCAGGTCCTCTCCCTCCACGTACTCCATGACGATGAAGGGTTGATCGTTCTCCACCCCGTACTCGAACACCTGCACGATGTTGGGGTGAGCAAGGCGTCGTATGGCCCGGTACTCCCGTTTGAAACGCTTCCCTGCCAGTGTCTTGGCTTGGTGAGCGTGCAGCGCTTTGACCGCCACGATCCGATCGTTGCGCACATCTCGAGCCCGGAAAATGGTGGCCATCCCCCCTGCGCCGATCTGATTGAGCAGCACATAGTGTCCGAGTCTTGCTCCGGGCTCGATTCGCACACCGAGCGTTTGATCCGGCTCCCCGGGACCCCCACGCCCTGCAGAACCCCGCCTTCTTTCCCGCGTGGACGCGCGTTTCCCGGGCCTCGAGGCAGGCGTGGCCGTGGGACCAGGGCCGGGCGCTCCCGTGCTTTCTCCCCCCGGTTGCGCCGCTCGGGTCCGGCCGTCCGCACCTGGGCCGGCTGATGGAATCGCAGACGTATCCACCAGGGAAAGCAGGTTGGACACGTCTCCGGAGCCATCCGCAAGGGTAGGCGCCTCCGGGTCGGACCCGGGGTTCAATCGGGGCTCGCCGGACTGTTCGGTATCCTTCACAGGCTCACTCCCGAATTGTCAGGTTTCCTTGACCGGCGAAGCCGACACAGCTCGACGGTGCGCCCATCCCCGAAGCCGACGCCGCGATTCTCCCATGAATCCGGCCATTGGAGTCATCTGCCGGAGGCTTTGCAAGATGTCCACCATCTTGAACGCACGCCCCTGGTCGAATGCATCTCGAGCACCTCGAGCAATGGCCTGCTCGATCTGCGCTCCGGAAAACCCTTCGCTGGCGGCAATCAACATCTCCAGGTTGAGATCTTCTGAAAAGAGATCCATTCGTCGGAGCAGCCGCTGAATGATCTGGCGTCGCTCGTCACTGTCTGGAAAATCGATGAAAAACACCTCGTCAAAGGCATTCTTCCAGAGGAGTTCGAGAGGAAGACGCTCGTGTTCCTCCGCGGTCGCCGCCACAATGACCCCGGGTGGTCGTTCGACCAGCCAGGCCTGGAGGGTGGCTGCAACAGCGGTGGCTGCGTAGCCACCATCAGTATCCGACCCCGGTTCGAACAGTCGGTCCAGCTTGGGGATCCACAACACGCACGGGGCAAGGGTCTGCAGCCGGGAAAGTGTGCGCATCAAGGCGCCGCTGCTGGCTTCATCCGGGTCGAGGAGCAGGTTCACCTCGAGTCGTACCAGGGGAAGTTCCCAGTGCGCAGCGGCAGCTCGGATGGCGTGGCTCCTCCCACACCCGGGCAACCCCACCAGCATCACCCCTCGAGGCGGCGGAACACTCGCCTCCTCGGCATTTCGGGAGAAGATTCGGGAAGGGCGCTTCAGCCACGCGCGCAGAACAGCCAGCCCTCCCAGATCGTCGAGGCTGTCGGAAGGGGTAAGGTAGGTCAGGAGCGGGTCCATCTCGATGAGGCGGCGTTTTTCCGCCAGGACCACGCCCACCTCCCGGACGCTCAGCCGTTGGACTTGCAGGAGCGCCCGGATGTATGCGCGCTCCGCCTCGTCTGCGGTCAACCCTCGAGCCGCCTCGGCGAGTCGTTCCGGGGCGTCCCCTTCGAGCTGAATCTCCACGCCCACAAGGGAACTGCACCGGTGCGCCACCGTCTTGAGGATGTTCATCAACTCGGCCTTCTCCGGAGGGGGTACCGAGATGACGTGGATCGCGCGTGTGAGCGTGGAATGAACGCGAAACTCGGGCGATACGAACAGCAAGGACCTGGGCTGGGTTCCGGTCGCAGCAATCAGGTCACGGACAGCCCGGGCCACCTCGGGATCCTCGAGGTCAGCGTCCAGGAAGGCAAAAATGCTCGGTCCCTTGTGTTCCAGCACTGCGGCCAGGGCCTCGGTGAGTGTGCACGAAGGGGGCAGGCCGGGAACCGGCTGACCATCCAGGCGCATGCCCCTCCCGGCAGACCAGGTGTAGAGGTCGCGACTGGGCGAGAGCAGGCGGGCCACGTCGCGAACCAGCTTGAGGGCACGAGTCTCCTCCCACGTGGCAAGCCCGACAGCCGGGCAGCGCGTGCGAAAGAGCAGCTCCAGTTCTCGTCGGACTTCTGTCGCATTCCGCATGGTGGCGATCCTCGAGTTCCCCAGGCACGGTCCGGGAGTCGTCGATACAGGCCCGGCGATGGTGCTGGTTGAATCTTGAATGTAGCAAGAACCGGCTGCCCATTCAACCGTTTCTATCGGGAGATCAAGGTCCGATTCGAACTCGGCGGCGTGAGCGGATGGCCCCACGCTGCAGGCCCGCCGCCGGGAGGTCCGGCTGGTTGTGCCTGGACCCATGGCCGGTCGGGGGATGGCCGAACCGGGGAACGGATTCCCCTGTCCCGACTCCCGGCTGCTGTTCCTCGTGTCGCGCGCCCTCCATTCTCGAGAATGAATCGGTCCTGGCATGCGCCTTCAGACCTAATTCATTCTCGAGAATTGGGAATGGCGCGCAGGCGCGCAACGCGCGCGGCCACAACGGGTATTCCAGAGAATAAACATAACCCTGCAACCAGCCCCCAAATTCGCAACGATGCACGGTAGTCACGCAGTTCCCTTGGGGGGTATGGAGCCTTCGCGTCACGCACGATTCACCCAAGAACTCTC
>CAYQMG010000192.1:0-5316 GCA_964418585.1 uncultured Gammaproteobacteria bacterium
GAGGCAACACGTCCGCCGGAATCCCCGGTCCCGTGTCCTCCAACCGAACTCGAACCTCCCGATCGTCCACCTCCACCACCCGAAGCAACGTCCCTCCCCCCGTTTCCTCCATCGCATCCAGGGCATTCTTGATAAGATTGCCAAACACCTGCTCCAATCCCCCGGGATCCGCCATCACCATCACGCTCCCGGGAATCTCCCCCTTCATCTCCACACCAACCTCCCGGGCACGTTCGGCATAGGTCGTGCAACTCCACGCCAGTATCTGCGACACATCCACCGGCTTCCTCGACATCGGAGACATCCGGGAGAATGTCAGCAGATCCCCGGTAATCCGCGATATCCGACGAACCTGCCGATCGATTACTTCCAACGCCTCCAATTGATCCTCCGGCCACCCCGCCTCTCGCCCCGCCTCCAGCAACATCCCGGTCCGCGTCAGGATGATCCCCGATGGATTGTTGATCTCGTGCGCAATTCCACCTGCCAGCCGACCAATCGACGCCAACTTCTCCGCCTTGATCAGTTCCTCCTGCGTCCGCCGCAGGTTCTCCAACACCTCCTCCAGTTCCCGGGTTCTCGCCTCCACCTTGGCATCCAACTGCTCGTTCAGTTCCTCCAGTGACCGTCGCTGCTCCAGAATGCTCCGCCGCATGGCGTCGATGGCTTGAGCCAGGCTGCCAATTTCATCCGAGGACTCGACAGGCACGGGCTCGAGGAAATCCTGGTCGACCATACGCGAGGTATACTCCACCAACTTCTGGATCGGGACCGTAATGTTCTTGTCAAGAAACAAGACATACAAAAGGCCCACTCCGAGCGATATGGCGGAAAAAATGAAAACCCATGCGGTGATCTCGGCACCGAAAGCGGTTCGGGTAAGGTAGAACGAGGCGAGCATGGAGACGACGACCATGGAAACGGTGAACGACGAGAGTTTGATCGAAAGCCGAATGCGTCTTTTCATTCTCGAGCCCCGGTCCTTGCGTCGGTGGAGTGCGGCCTTGTCAAGTCCGTTGGGTTTCATGATACAATTCGAACCCGGAACCCTGGGACGCCGCGAAGAGGTTGAGCCCGATCGAGGGTCGGTTCGGGCGACATCTCCTGGTATGTACAATGAAAGACACCCTGATTGCCACACTGTTGACGCTGCTGAGGACGGCCCACTCCCAGAAGATGGACGCGATGGTGGCCTCGCAGGTGGTGGCGCTGGACTCGCTTCCTGACGACACGATGCGTCAGGCACGGCTTCTCGAGACGCTGCTTCCGATGTCCGACGAAGATGTGGTCATGTTTATGGACTGCATGTTGTCTGGTGCTCTGGCGGACCGCCCTCGTTTCCGTGGGGTCATGAACGCATTTCTCAATTTCCAGGTGGTGCTGGACGCTGTGGACGAGAACCGGAAGCGCCGATGGAAGAAAATCGCGCGGAAGGAGGGACATGCAGCGGTTTTGGCGATCCTGACCGGTTCCCCGCCGCGCAAGACCTACTATGCGCCGCGTCAGCTTGATGTGAACGAGCAGATGGAGGACAGGACACTTGGGCACAGAAAAAGCCTGGCCCGGTGCTATGATCGGCAGGTCCTGGATCGACTGCTCTATGACAAGCATCCGGGCGTGGTTCGTATTCTGCTGAACAACCCACGGATCGTGGAGCGGGACGTGGTGAAGCTTGCGGCCTTGCAACCGACCAAGGCCGAGGCGTTGCTGGAGGTTTTCCGTCATCCCCGGTGGATCCGGCGGTACCCGGTGAAGAAGGCATTGGTTTTCAATCCGTACACGCCCGTGCCGGTGGTTCACGGGTTGCTGGGGTACCTTCGCGAGCCGGATCTGGTGGCGGTGGAGCGTGCACGACGCCTGTCGTCGGAGGTGCGGGAACGGGCTGCGTTCTTGCTGGCCCACAAGCGGAGTCGGCGGAGGCGCACGTTCAAGCGGGTGAGCGCTGGGGTGGACGTGGGCGGACCGGGGGAAGTGGAATCGGCGGAGGAGGCGGAACCGATGGCGGTGTCGGTGGTTCCGTGTGAAGCGGAGGGGGCCGGACGCTGCGTCCCGTCTCCTGCCGGGGAGGAGGCGCACGACATTGACGATGTGGCGGCAGCCTTTCTGGAAGGCCTACCGGACGATCTGCCGCTGGTTCCGGTCAAAGGTCCGGGGGGCCGGAGGGGTTCAGGCTAGCGAGACCTGGAGCACTACTCCGGTCCGGATGATTTCGTTGCCTGTTCCTTTTCACGTTCCCTGGCCTCAGCGCCGACGACCTTCTGGTCTGCACTCTTCCCGGGTGCGAGTTCGTGGGGAGTGACATCGATTTCTTCCCGAGCGTCGGTGGCCTTCTTGAAGCTTTTGATGCTTTTGCCCAAAGCCTCCCCGATCTGGGGGAGTTTTCCTGGTCCGAAAATCACCAGTACGATGACCAGTATGAGCACCAATTCCCAGATCCCCGGACTCCACATGGCGGCCCCTACTGTCGGGGGTTGGGGAGAAAGGAGTATCAGCGTCTCCATTGGAAGCCTCCTGTAGTACCGTCGTCACACGGCCTCTTGCCGGACCGAACCGGACGGTCCGTCGACCACGGATCATTCTGGACCGGTCTCGCCCTCCAAGGAGACGGGCCGATGCCTGGCAGACCACTGCCGGCCTTGCTCGACGGCACCGGTGACGGCTCCCTCGAAAGGAGGCCTGATCACGCCCACCTCGGTAACGATGGCGGTGACAAACCGTGGGGGCGTCACATCGAAAGCAGGGTTGTGCACGGCGACGGCAGGAGCGCCCACCAGGATTTCGCCCACGTACCGAACCTCGTCTGCGGGTCGAGATTCGATAGGAATCGCGTCCCCGTCAGGAGTGTCCGGATCCAATGTGGACGTAGGGGCTGCCACGTAAAACGGAATCCCATGGGTCGCAGCCAGCACGGCCAGGGCATAGGTACCGATCTTGTTGGCCACAGCTCCATCGGCCGCCACCCGGTCCGCGCCCACAACCACCGCCTGGACCGTTCCTGCGGCCATGAGAGCGCCTGCCGCTCCATCCACCAGTACTGTAACCGGAATTCCTTCGTTGTCCAGTTCCCAGGCCGTCAGACGTGATCCCTGAAAGAAGGGCCGGGTCTCGCACGCATAGACCCGAAACTGCGCGCCATCTGCCCGGGCACGTCGGATCATCCCCAGCGCCGTCCCGTACCCTCCGGTGGCCAACGCGCCGGTGTTGCAATGGGTCAGCACGCCCGAACACTCGGCAAGGAGCGGAGCCCCATGGCTACCAATGGCCCGGTTGACTGCCACGTCCTCCGCATGAATGGCTCGAGCCTCCAACTCGAGGCGACTCACCAACGTCTCCGCCCCGGACCCCACACTGGCCCGCAAGACCTCCAGCATACGTTCCACCGCCCACCGAAGGTTCACCGCGGTGGGCCGCGCGCCAATCAACAAATTCGCCGCTTCTTCCACCCGGCAGCGAACGACCTCCTCGGTGTCTGTGTAGGCCCTTCCAGCCTCCAACACCAATCCGTAGGCCGCCACGATACCGATGGCCGGCGCCCCTCGGACCGCCATGCTCCGAATCGCCTCGGCAGCATCCGCGGCAGACATGAGAGAGAGGTATGATACCTCCCGAGGCAACCGGCGTTGGTCGAGTAACTCGAGGGTAGCGCCCCGCCAGATCATGGAATGGGTGGTTTTCCACTCGGTCCCGTTCATGACACGACCACCTTCCCATTCTTGACCACCATCGTGCAGTGGTTCACACCAAATCGGTAGAACACTGTTCGATAGTCGGTCACGTCGAACACGGCGAGGTCGGCGGCCATGCCGACCTTCACCATGCCGAGCCGCTCTTGGCGGCGGAGGGCCCGAGCGGCATGGGTGGTGATTCCCATCCACACATCCTCGAGGGGTAGCCGCATGCGAACGGCGGCCATGGTGCCCGCAAGCTGCAAGTTGATGCCCGGGGAACTTCCAGGGTTGAAATCGGTTGACACCGCCACCGGGATTCCGGCATCGAGCAGGTGGTTCATGTGCGGGAAATCCTGATTCAAGAAGAACGTCGCTCCGGGCAAGAGCACGGCCACGGTTCCGGCATTCTTCATCGCAGCCACCGCCCCCTCATCGATACACTCGAGATGGTCCGCAGATACGGCCCCGAGTTCGGCAGCCAACCGTGCACCGCCAAACGGGGTCAACTGCTCCGCATGTACCTTCACGCCGAGACCAGCATCCCGGGCGGCCTCAAGGACGCGCCGGCTCTCCTCCAGATCGAATACCCCCTTCTCACAAAACACATCGCAAAACTCGGCCAGGCCCTCAGACACCACCGCAGGAATCATCTCGTCGATCACCAAACGAAGGTAGCCCTCCCGGTCGTCACGGAACTCGGGCGGGACCGAATGAGCGCCAAGAAACGTGGGCACCAAGTCCACAGGCTGGCGCGCGTCCAGTTCCCGGATCACGCGCAGCATCTTGAGCTCGGCCTCCGGTGACAGTCCATACCCGCTCTTGACCTCGCAGGTCGTCACCCCGAAACGCAACATGGCATCGAGCCGCGCGGCCCCAGATTCGACGAGTTCATCGAACGGTGCCGCTCGCGTGGCCCGCATGGTGCTCAGGATTCCGCCTCCTTCCGCTGCGATCTCTTGATAGCTCGCTCCTTCCACTCGACGCGCGAACTCGGCCTCGCGACTTCCCCCGAAAACCAGGTGCGTGTGGCAGTCCACCAACCCCGGTGTCACTACCCGGCCCGCTACATCAACGACCTCGACCCCGGGTGCTCCAACCACCTCAGCCGGAAGGTCTTTTCGGGGTCCGAACCATTGAATCCGGTCACCGGACACGGCCACCGCGGCGTCGGACACGACACCCAGCCGCCCCTCGCCGACTGTAGAATCCATGGTGAGGAGCACCCCTATGTTGTCCAGCAGCAATTCTGTTCGCTCCATCGCCGCCCCCAAATGCGTGATTGGTGCCACTGCATCGTAGCGGCCGCTCCCTCGAACTGTCAACATCCATGCATGGCCCCACCGCGAGCACATGCCGCCGTCACCTGATCTGCATGAGAAACGGGTGTAGCTTCCTTGCGTTGGGCGCGGCCGCGTTGCCATCAACTGCCTTCCTGTTGACATCTATCGTGGTGTCTTGCATATTTTATGCGTCATTGCTGGCAGTTCACGCCATATCCCCCCTCCAAGAGGACCTCATGATCCCATGGCACCGCCTGTTCGGGCTCGGACTCACCGACCTCTATCACGGAACCAGCTACCGGGTCGAACTCGAAAAGGACCTCTCCCTCAAGCAACAGTTCCTCGACGTGGCCATCATCGCCATCGAA
>CAYQMG010000193.1:0-15031 GCA_964418585.1 uncultured Gammaproteobacteria bacterium
GGACCCGCACCACCTGGTCGGCCAGGACGCACATGTGGTGTTTTGCAAAAAAGTAGGCTTGACCAAACGCCACACTGCCCAGATCGTCCGCCACCACGTGGATCACCCCATTCTCGGTCTGACGCACCAGGGCTCGATAGGTCCTTTCCCCACCGGGGGAGGGGGTCCCGGGCGATGGCGTCTCGAGTATCGGTGTCGGCGTTTCAGGTGACGGCGGACTCGTGCTTTCCGCCACCGGGGTCGGGGTCACGGACGATGGCGTCCCGGGTGTCGGGGTCCAGGTGCCTTCCGCCACCGGGGTCGAGGTCGGGGTCGGGCTCGGGAGGCTCGGGGTGCCTGTGCTCTCCGCCTGGGGCGTTGCTGTCGGGAGGGTGGGGGTCGCGACAGGGGGCGTCCTCGTGGTATCCGGTCCGGGCGTCCGTGTTGGAGGTACCGGTGTCGCCGTCGCCGTGGGGGGCGACCCGGGCGGCCAGGTGGGCCGTGGGGTCCCGGTCGGCTCGAGGCCCGGGACCGAAGTGGGGGTTGCCCCGGGTTCAGAGCTGGGCGAGGGGGACGTGGGCGGAAGGCTTTCCTCGGGGAAGTCCTCCCCTTCATCCTGAGAGCAACCGGGAAGGGCCGGCGCAACCAGCACGCTGCCGAGAAGTACCACCAGCGGAAGCGACCGGCGGGCCACCCGGGTCCGGGACACGGCCGGGGGAAACATGTTGGTACGACACATCGCTTTCGTCTCCGCTACACTCTGCAACAACAGGTTTCTGTCCGCATGAAGGAACATCGATGCGTTCCTCATCTCAACTCAAACGGGCCTCGAGTTCGAGGCAAGGATAGCATCGGAAGCGTGGGGTGTCCGTTGTGTCGAGTGGTCCGAGCATGCCAGAAAGACCTAGCGGGCCGGGTCGGACCGCCACGGGGGACGTTCCAGGAGTGGTCATGGACGAGCGAGGAAGTGTCGGGGCACGGGAAGCCCGGGATTCCCCCACTTCATGCTGAGACTCCTGGGCGCCATGGTGGCGTAACCCGAAAGGCCCACGACCCCCTTCCCGCTCTCCACCTGGTCGGGACCGGCGTCTGCCGTGGGGGTGGCGGTACCCGAAAAACCCACGACCCCCTTCCCGCTCTCCGCCCCCGACTGGCCGCCACGCACGCTTCCAGACCTGGACCATGCCCAAACCGGCTCGACCCATCCCATCGATATCGTCGCCTCGGAACCGAATCGAATCGCGCTCGATGTCCATGTCCAAACTCGAAACCAACTCCTCGTCCTGTCCGAACCCTGGACTTCCGCTTGGCATGTCCACGTCGACGGGGAACCTCGTCCCATGCTCATCGCCGACCTCCTCCTCCGGGCCGTTTGGCTGGAACAGGGAACTCATCGCGTCGTCTTTGAATATCGCGTGTGGTACTGACTCACATCTGGAGCGCCACGACGGACCCAGGCTCGAGTCCGGCGACCGGAATCCCACGGGACCCACCTTGCACGAAGTAGCCGACCCACAACGCTCCAGGGAGCCCACGGCTCAGGCTTCCCCAGGACCACCTCCCGCCCCTCGCGACCCGCCGGGAGGAAAGCAACCCCCTCCGGTTGATTGCCATTGCAGCGCACTTGAAGGCACGATACACTGTTTCATGATACCCTGATGGGCGTTCGGCCTTTTCTTACGTCCCGGCCGGCGCCTTGAGTTCACTTGCTCTCGCGACCTTCCAGCTTGGGCCACGAGTGGGCTCGATCTCCTGAAATCTCAACGAGCGACGCGTGGGCGGGAGCAAGGATGGACAGGCAGAGCGGCGACGGTCAGCGCGAGCACAAGACACAAACCAGCACAACCCAAAACAGACACGTTGCACATGGTTCCGCAACTCACCGATTCGTGCCGCGGTGGGAGGAGAGCGGGTTCTTGCCGTCCACCGGCGCCGGTGGGATGGGGTGGACGCAGCGCGTACCCCGTCCTCTCGGGATGGTTCAGGCGAAATCCCGTGGCACGGGAGCATACCGGGACTGGACGGAAAGGGCGGTGCGGCCCCTTGGGGTGTTGCAATTGAAGGCTGCGGATGGAGCAGGCGTGGTGGATTGGCGCTCAAAGGAACCGCGGCCGCTGCGTGGATTCCAACGGTCGGCGACCGGCAGGGGGAACGGGGAGGGGAAGGTGGCCTCGGGGTTGGGAACTCGAGGGGCCGGGGTTGGCGTGCCGATGACCCCGGATCAGGTGGCAGCGTCCGGCCTGGCGGGGACGGCGCGACCGGTTCCATACAAGGAGGAGATGGAGCAAGGGTTCGGCCGAGATTTTTCCAATGTGAAGGCGCACATGGGGCCTGAAGCGGTGCACGCCGCCCGGAGCCTGAATGCTCGAGCGTATGCGATGGGCGATGCCGTGGCATTCGAGTCCACATCGCCGGACCGGGAACTGGTGGCCCACGAGTTGGCCCACGTGGTGCAGCAGAGTGGTGGGGGGGAAGGGGTCCAGAGCAAGTCGACCGCGGGGGGCACGAGCGCGTGGGAGGCGGAGGCAGACGAAGCGGCGAAGGCGGTGGTATCGGGTCGTCGAGCCGAAGTCCGGTCGCGTGTCCCGCAAGGTGCGATTCAGCGCTGGTCCGGGCACGAGCACCGGGCGATGGGGAACATGGCTGTATTGATTGCCACCCAGGCGTCGAACTTCGACGTTTCTGATTTCAAGAAGAAGCATGGGAGCAAGGACTTTGCAGATCCCGCTGCCATGGGATTTACCAACGGGGCCGAAGCCTCCCCGGACCCGGTCCTCCAGGATCTTGAAAACAGAAGCGCCAACGTCCTCGATGTGGAGACAAACGACACATACATCCAGGATCCGGAGGGGGTGGGACCTCCAATCGTAGTCAGGAACCACATCTCGTTCGGCGCAGCCAGCGAGTTCGGGGGAGATTATGACAAGAACGTTTCCGCCCTGGCGAACGAGCGGAATTCCGACAATCCGGTGGGGAACGACTACGTTGTGGTCGCCCTGAACGCCAAGACGAACATCAACCATTTCTTTCCCCTCAACCACGACGAGTATTACAAGCACCACAAGGCGGCCCTGGCCGCTGCTCAGCGGGGAGACAGGAAACAGGCACTGCTGGAGGAAGGATTTGCTTCGCATTTTCTCGAGGACAGTTTTGCGGCGGGACACATGGCGCCTCGTGCCCTCGACCGAAACAGCCTGACCGAACTGGAGGAGGATGAACTGGGTCTGAACCGGACCAAGAACTGGCACGATGCCCTCAACCTCGTGGATTCTCCGGAAGGTCTTCCAACCTCTCGAGGCGGCTTCCATGGGGACGACACGATGACGGGCAACGACCTGGTGACCGTGGCCACGGACGTGGCGGCCTCGCTGAGGGAGGTGCTCACGACCCTGGAAGGACACCCGGAACCTGCGAACATCCAACTTCCGGTGCCGGCCTATTCGGAAATCATGAAGTCCAAGTATGGACCGATCTGGAAGCGGATGACCCAGGACTACGAGGAAGACCTGGAAGGAGCGGAGAAGAGCGAGGGAACCCTGAAAACCGATGGTGGCACCGAATCGAGCACGAAAGACGTGGCTTCCCGGATACGCTCGGCCGTTTACGGGGGCCAGAAAGCCAGACTGCTCCGCCTTACCAACGCCGAGTGGAATGGGGCGGTGCTCGTCTTCAATCTGACTTTGAATGGCGAACCCGCGCCCCTTGTGGACCCGGAGAACAAGACCCGGACAGCGGTCTGGGTCCAGTGGTTCGATCAGGACATGGGCTACGATCACCACGCTTCCGGGCAGGTACAGGGCACCATCACCAGCGATGCGGGAGGAGGCTTCAACGACACCGATGAAAAAATCGGGGGACCTACCCGCGTCACCCTGGCTGACGTGGGCCTTGGCAGCGTCACGGCTCCCGTGGACGACACCGGAGACACCTACGCCGTTTTCTATGCTGACGACAAGTGCTCTGTGCCCATCGGCCGCTCCAACGTGCAGGGGACCGGGCGCGGGGGGAAGGTGGAAAAACCGGTCGAAGTCACCAACTTCAACTGGTCCGGAACCCAGCTCACGTTCCAGGTATCTCGAGACGGGAAGCCGGCGAGCGGCCAGACGCTCTATCTTCGGTGGTACGACCAGGACATGGGCAACGACCGGGACGCGACCGGGAACCTGGCGCAGACCATTGGAGACTCGGACGAACAGATCGGCGGCACGATCGCCGTGACGGTGAAGGACGGCGTGGGAAGCACGAAGGTGTCGGACAGGACGGACGACAGTGGCGACACCTATGCGACCGTCTACCTGGACAAGGCCTGTACCATCCCCCTGGGGCGTTCGCCGGTTCAACCCTGATCCGGGGGACTGGAGCGCGGATGGAGGGGTGAGCGAATCATGAGGTATGCCAACCGCCTCCTGATGAGAGGATTTTTCGTGGTCTGGCTACTGACCGACCTGTTCGGGTGTACCAAGAAAATCAGCTACCGAGTGAACCAGGACGAGGGGTTCCTGGTGATCGCCCGCCACGAGCGGCACCGGTCCGCCGGCACCGAGACGTTTCGAACCGTGCTCGAGTACGAGGTCACGGTCAGCGGGCCGGATGGACGGTTCGTGTTGAATCCACCGCGCGCCGGGATCTTCGGAACCCGGACAGCCACATTCCTGGTTCTGTCGAGGCCCGGCTACCGCCTGTATCGAGGCCCTGATCGGGGCCCGGTGGCTCCGGGCGTTCCCGAGGACGGGGGGTGGCATTTCGAGATTGCTCCAGCCGAGGACTACCCCCACGAGCAGGCTGCTGCCTGGCTTTTCGATCAGGAGGTTGACAGGTGCCTGGACCACCTGGACGACCCGCAGCGGCGTCTCGTGCAAGCGCACCAGGCTTCCCGACGAGCGTTCATCGAGACCCACTACGCCGAGGAGGCCGCCCGGGAACTCCGACAGGGCGACCGGCGGTCTTTCACTGCGCTCCCTCCGCTCCCTGCAGGAAACTTCGGCGAGCACCGGGCTGTACTGGATGCGGGCCTGTCCCCGGTGGGAAACCTGGTCGTGGTGACCCGAACGGATCGAGGCCGGGTGTTGGTATTCCTCGACCAACAGCACCAGGTGTTGCGGGAAATCTTGCTGAAAGGAACCGGTCCCCACGTGGGGCTGGCCGTCACCGAGCACGGGATCTGGGTGGTCGATGCCGGCCGTATCCAACAGTATGGATTCGATGGAGCCTCGGTGCGCACCGTGGCGCTCGACCCCGGCCCGACGGCGACCGATCCGGTCACGAGCCTGGTGCTCGCGCCCGACGGTTACCTCGTCGCCGTCGACCGGGGGCGCGCCCCAGCCCGAATACTGAGGTACGATACGGGCGGAGCACTTCTTGACGAGCGGGTCGTGCCTGAAATACGCAGCCTCGAACGCATACTGGGCCTTGTGAATGGCGACTACGTGGTGCATGGCACGTACCAGGGGCCGTTCGACTATGAGTTGACCGTCGCAGGCATGAAAAAGGTGGACGGGATGCCTCGCGGTGTGGCGCGAATCTCGCCCGATTCGGGGGCGCTGGAGATGGTGCTCCCGGGTGTGGACACCGCAATCCGGAGTCCGGACGGTCTGTTCGCCTATGCCGGCGACCTGTACGCCCCGGAGAACCAGGTCCTGGTCCAGGCAGGCTATCCTGGAGTCCTCCACCAGGTCATCCTTCGCACAACGCTGGACGGCACGGTGCAAGAAACATTCGATGTCACCAGCGAACAGGTAGCCGGCACACCGCTCAGGATGGGAACCGGCAGCGGGACCAGGCTGATCTTTTTCAAAACAGGCGCCCCGGTTGTGGTCGCCGCCACTCACCTGGGTACCACGATCCTGACATTCGATCTTCCCACCTCTTCTCCAGACCGCTCCGGTTGACCCGCAGGCCCAATTCATTGAACCCGCCAGGCCCTCCCGGGAGCCGGGGACCGCCAATCCAGGTCCATGGAAGCATAATGATTTCGGTTCGGCGCGAACATGTCCGGATGTCCTCTGCGCAACCTGCCTTCTCCCGTCACCCGGCAAAGCAACGGGCTCGCTCCCATCAATCGTTCCTTGCCGAGACGGGACCGTTTGCGACCAAGTTGAAACCGGACAGCGCCGGGTTTTGTTTTTTTGGTGGACTGATGGGGTGGGAGATGATTTCCCTCATAGACTTCCGAGGATCAGGCCGTGTAAGATGGAAACTGGGGGTACGAGCCGACGGAGCGGAGTGAGGGGTACCTTGTGTTCCCATTCGGCGCGTTCCGGCGGATGGGCAGAGAGTGTGTGTATCGATGGCGATAGCAGGGAATCTACAAGATATCGATCTATTCAGCTTGATTCAGACCCTGTGCCAGGATGGGCGGGACACCAGGCTTACCGTTCGAGGCGAGGAGGAGCGGGCGGAACTGTACCTGTCCGGGGGGAACATCGTGCATGCCACGCTGGGAGAATGGACGGGGGAGGAGGCTGTGATCCGCCTGCTGGCGTGGAACGAAGGCACGTTCACGGTGGAGCGCTCGGTGCCGGCGCCAACGCAGACCATTTTTGCAAACGTACTGGGTCTTCTGTTGGAGGGGATACGGAAACGGGACGAAGAGCAAGCTGGAAGCATGGCTCCGGTCCCGAAGCCAGGGACATCACCGGCGACTGATCTGTCGGAAAATCTGACACCGTTCGAGGCCCGGCTGTGGCCGCTACGGGATCGACTCGCCGGCGTCCTAGGCGAACTGTCTTTGCCTGGCCACGGGCTCGAGGGCATTCTTCTGGTCTCGAGTGACGGCCTGACGTTGGGTTCCGAGGGGATATCCGATCCGGGCCGTTCCGCGAGGATTGGTGCGCTTGCAGCCGGCCTGCTGGGGATGAGTCAACGGTGTGCATTTCAACTGAAGCACGACATGGTGAGGCGAATCCGCATATCGTCCGGGAATGGGGGCGTGATCCTCGTTCGGGTGGTGCCTGAGCTGTTCCTGGTGGGGATCCTGCCGGACGGGGATGTCGATTCGTCAGCGATCGAGGAGGTGGTGGTGCGCTGTGCCAGGAGGCTGAGGGCGATGGCCATGGATTCTTGACGCCCGGAGACCGCTTCCAGCGCCAGGCGCCCTCCTGAAGTACGCGAAGGAAGGGACTGCCATGAAAGTCGACCCGGAATACAGCGAGACATTTCTGCAGGGGATGCTCAACGTGGACCGCCAGGCCGCTGCCGAATGTATCGAGCGGGCACTGGAGAACGGCGTCACCCCGGACGATGTGGTTCTGAAAATCATCAACGTGGCCATGGACCGGCTCGGGGAGTTGCAGGCCGACCAGGTAGTGGTCCTGGCCCAGGTGTTCGCTGCGGCCCAGATCGTGGACAATGCGTTGAAACGGCTGCTTCCACTATTGAAAAAGAAGCGCCGCACCTTCGGCACGGTGGTGCTGGGCAACATTCAGGGAGACAATCATTCCTTGGGACGCAAGACCGTGGCCACGTTCCTCCGGGTCGCAGGCTACGAGGTCCACGACATGGGCGCCAGCGTCCCGCCCGCAGCGCTCGTGGACAAGGCTCGAGAAACAGGCGCCCACGTGATAGGCGTCTCCGCCCTCCTGTTGCACACAGCCAAGAAAATCTCGGAAGTCCGTCCTCTTTTGAACGAAGCGGGGCTCTCGCACGTCAAGCTGATCGTGGGTGGAGCCCCTTTCAACATGGACCCGACGCTCTACCGTCGTGTCGGTGCGGACGCCACCACGCAAAATGCCCACGATGCGGTCAGAGCCATTCGCATGTTGCTTGCCAAGCCGGTCCGGTTTCTCAACCCTCGAACCAACACGTATCGCTGGCGTGACGCGATCACCGGCCGGTTCATCCCAGCCCCTGCAGACGCTGAGGAGATGACATCATGAGCGAAATGACCTCTCTGGAGCGTGTGTTGACCACCGTGGCCCTCAAGGAACCGGATCGCGTGCCCGTCTTCCCGGTGCTTCTCATGCAGGGCGCCCGGGAACTCGGGTTGCCTCTTCCCGAATACTTCACCCGGGGTGAAGCGTTGGCTCGAGGTCAGTTGGCATTGCTCGAACGGTATGGACATGACTGCGTGTTGGGTGTCCCCCACGTGGTTCAGGACGCAGCCGCATTCGGGTGCGGTCTGATCTACTTCGATGACGGTCCCCCCAGCGTCGATCGGATGGTGCTCCGTTCATTCGACGAAGCCTCTTCCCTGCAAGCGCCCGATCCTGCAGATTCCGACGTGCTGAGACCGACGTTCGACGCCCTGGAAGGACTTGCGACCGCGGTGAAGGGCAAGGTACCCATTCTCGGTGCCTGTATCGCACCTTTTTCTCTGCCGAGCATGCTGATGGGCACGGACCGATGGATGCAGCTCCTGTTCGAGTCGCCCTCGGTACGCGACCCTTTGTTGAACCACCTGATGGAAGTTGCCACTACTTTCGTCGTAAGCTGGGCGAATCTGCAGCTCGAGCGCGGTGCAGACATCATCGTGTTGGCAGATGGAATGGCGTCGGCATCGGTGATCTTTCGCAATCAGTTCGAGGAACTGGCCCTGCCGGTCGTCCGGGAGACGATAGCGGCAATCCAGGGGCCGGTTGTCTACGAGGGGGTCGGGTCGCTGCAACCGTTCATCGACCTTTTGCCTGACACTGGAGCAGCGGCAATCATCCTGGATTGTCACGACGACCTGGCTGCATGCAAGGAAGCGGTGGGGGATCGGGTGACGCTGGTCGGGAATCTCAACAACGTCGCCATGGTCACGTGGACGGTGGAGGAGATGAGGCGGCAGGCCGAATCTGCCATCCAGGCTGGCGGAGACCGCGGTGGATACATTCTTTCCGCGCAGGGCCCGGAGATCCCCTGGGACGTGCCCGATGAGGTGATTCAGGCGATGGTTCTGGCACCGAGGGTGTACCGCGCGAGGAAAGGGACCGAGACAGGAAACGGGTAGCCTGAGTGCCGAGTGGTGTGTGCCGTTCCTGCTGCGCTCGAGGCCTCCGGGTACCGAGGAGCCGCGGATGGAAGAGCTTGAAGCATTGCGGAAAGAAAACGAGAAACTGCGGGCCGACCTGTTGCGCATGCGGCGGAGAATGGCCGAATGGGCGCTCCTGGCCGATCTGGTGACGCGGGTCTCCACGACGCTGGAAATGGAAGAGATCGGAGCTGCTGTGCTGGATATCACCTGGCAGGTCACGGGAGCCGACTGCGTGGTTCTGTGGTATCATCCCCGGCCGGAACATCCCGGATGGGCTCACCTGGCAGGTCCAGAATCGGCCATGGACTGGTGGCACGCACGGCCGTCCAGGAGGGCGCCGGCCACGGCTGCCGCAGCCCAGGGCCGACTGGTCTGCTTGCAGGCCGAAGACGAGGACCGTCCGGAAGGTGTGTCCGGATACCTGGCGCTCCCCCTGCAAGCAAAGCAGACCCTGGTGGGAGTCCTGGAAGCTTACAACATCCCGGTCATGGACCGGGTCGAGGAGTACATCGAGACGCTGCGCCCCGCCTTACCGGCTGTCTCGCTCGCCTTGCGCAATGCTCAGTTGTACCGAATCGTACACGAGCACAACGAGCAGCTTGAGGCCAGGGTCGCAGAGCGGACGGCGCGACTGGAGAGGCAGCAGGAAGAGGACACGGCTCTCTTTTGCCATCTGGCCGGGTTCAGTCCCACGCTCTATCGCCGGCTGCTCCATGTGTTTCCAGAACTGAACCCATCAACGCAGGCCAGTGCCGGGGAAGAGGACCATCTGGGCGGGGAAATGCCCGGGTAGACGGTTCGCTGAGTCGTCTTCCGACATTGCCGCGAACCACGCGCGCAACGAAGCCCCGACTGTTCCGGAGGAGCGAACTGCTGTGGCGAGACATTCGGATGGTGCACCGAAAGGCACGACCAAAAAGGCGGGAAAGGGCGCTGATGGCCGCGTCGAGTGTATCCTCGTGGGTCGCGTGGTCCGTTTCGACGACCAGACGATCGCGCTTCCCAACGCCACGATTCGAGGACATGGCCTGACCGTGGCGGCCGGTGAGGACGGTTCCTTCGTCTTTCCCCTGGACGGGCTCCCATTCCCGGCGCGCATCACGATTACCGTACCGGGGTTCTTCGCCTTGACCGAAGATGTGGACTGGTCGCAGATCGTCAGTGGCGGCTTGCTGTTCAGAGATTTTCCCATGCTCGAAGCCACCGGCAGCGACGCCCGGCTTCGCCCATCGCAGCCATCTGCCCGGCAGGAACCGTCTCTGTCTCCACAAGAGCAGGACACCACCCGCCGACGCCCAAGCCCGGCGCCGGGTGCTCCCTCGCCCTCGCGAAACGAGGTCGCGCTCGAGGGCGAACGCGAGAAAAAGGCGGCCGAGGAGCCGTTGCCTCCGGTGGAGCGCCGGCTCCGAAAAGTCCCGCCTTCGTCCCGGGGCCCCCGCGACTCCGTGCAGCAATCCTCGCAACGGCCAGTCGAGACCGGCGGTGTCCCGTTGACCGTCCCTGACCTGCCGCGCTCGAGCCAGGAGAGTTTCGTCTCGCTCGATGGCCTGGCTCCTGTTCCAGCGGATGAGCCGGAAGAGGTCGCTGAGGCCATGCTCTCGCTTTCTGAGGACTCCAGAGGTGGAATGGATACGGCCGCTTCGAGCCGAGATTCGGGCCACCAAGTGCCTTCGACTGTGGCCGCCAGTATCCAAACGATTGAACACCTGGAGAATCTGTCCTGGGAGACGGGTGAAGGAGACTTCGAGCATCTCATCGACAGCTCCCGGCCCGGGACCGGCCGTCCTGTGAAAACCAGCAGGCCGCCTCATGCGGTGCGACGAGGTGCAGGAGGCGAGGATCGAGGGTACGAAGAAGTTACCTATCCTGACTTCGAGGATGCATTCGAGGACGACTTCGAGGATGCATTCGAAGATGCGTTGGAAGGCGGGTTCGACGACGAGTTCGAATTGCCATGGGATGACTCGGACCTCACACCGACAGAGGCCGACGCAGCCTTGACGCCGGTGTCACGGCAACCCGACGAGCAGCAGCGGCACGACGAGCGCGAGAAAACGCCCGACAGCGAGCACTCGTTTTCCTGACTCGAGGGGTATGTCCTGAAAGGCGCACCGGTGTCGGAAAAGATGAGACGGAGAAGGAGCAGACAATGCCGCAGGTAGACTTTGCCAAACGTCAGATGGTATGCAAGATCGTGTACTATGGACCGGGGCTCAGCGGCAAGACCACCAACCTGAAGTACCTGCACGACAACCTTCCGCCCGACGTGCGCGGGCGCATGATGTCACTTCAGACAGAAAAGGAGCGCACGCTGTTTTTCGATTTTTTCCCCGCAGCGCTCGGCAATCTCTCCGGATTCGACGTTCGATTGCACGTGTTCACGGTTCCGGGACAGTCATTCTACAACGAGACCCGCCGGACGCTCCTCATGAACGTGGACGGTCTTGTTTTCGTGGCCGATTCGGACGAAACGCGATTCGACGCCAACCTGGACAGCTACGAAAACCTCAACGAGAACCTTGCGTCCTTTTCCCGGGGCCTCAAGGACATCCCACTCGTGGTTCAATACAACAAGAGGGACCTCGCCGGCGCGGTACCCGTGGAGGAACTCAGAACCCACCTCAACCCACTTGGAGTACCGGAGTTCGAGGCCATTGCCATTCGTGGAACAGGCGTTTTCGAGACCCAGCGCCAGATTGTCAAGGACGTACTGGTCCGGGTCCGCAAACTCATGCACACGTGAGACAGGACACATGCCCGAGGAGAAGCTACGCTACATCGAACTGGACGGGGAGGATGACCGAGGTTCCGGTGACGCGGAGATCGTGTCCCTGGTGGATCAACTCATCCAGGAGCGGCCGGAGCCCACGCCATCGCCCCGTGCCCGGGAGGAAGGCGACGAAGGTCCCGCAGGCGCTGGAATCGATCCCCGGGACCGTCCTCAACTGGATGAGCTGTACCGGCAGATCATCTATCAGTACCTGGACCCGATTGCCCAGTTCATCCGGCTGGTTCGTTCCGGCGACCGGTCGAAGAAGGTGCTTCGGAACTTCCGGGCACTGCTCGATCCCATCATGCAGCTCACGGAGACTCTCGAGGCACGGACCCAGTTCGACATCGTGGAGGCCCTTGCGCGGCACATCGAAGGACTCATCGACCACAGAGGCCCATTCACCTACCGCCACCTCGAACCCCTCAACGTTCACTTCGACGACCTGCTCAACAGCCTGGGCTCCGAGATCCGTGAGAAATACCTTTCCACCTGCTATTACCTGCGAAACACCAACCCGCTGCTCGAGGAAATCCGCCGGGTCCGGTACATCGGGCCACGTCGGCTTCAGCGCCTCTACACCGTGGGTTTGGTGACCGTGGAAGCAATCTCGCGATCCACGGCCGAGGAGATTCGCGAAGTCACCGGCATCAGCATCGCGCTGGCCCAGGAAGTCATCAACGTGACCCGGGCCTACATGGTGCGAGAGCGGGAAAATCGACGACAGAGACTTCGGGGTCTGTGCCGCGAGCTGGCCACCGAACTCTCTCTGCTGACGCCTGCAGACCGGGACCTCTATGACGGCATCGACCAGAGCTTCGACGCGCTCCTGCCAGAAATGACCAGGGTGCGGTCATGGCTCGAGCAAACCGCAGGATGATGACCCATGAAGAAGACGGAACTCATCGAACGAGTGGCAAAACGGACCGGGGCTTCCAGGGCGACGACCCGAAAGGTCCTCAACGCGACGCTGGACGAGATCCTGGCGTGTCTCGTCCGCGGGGAGAAGGTGACCCTCACTGGATTCGGGACCTTCGACCGGGTTTGGAGCCCCCCTCGCCGGGCTCGACACCCCAGGACCGGCCGTCTCATCGAGCTGCATCCCCGTTACCATGTCCGCTTCGCGGCAAGCGCCCCCCTCGCACGACGGCTGAAAGCGCTGATTCCGCGATTCGATGGCAACGTCGCCCACCAAAAGGCTCGAAGAACGGCCCGAACGCTCGCTTCCGACATCCGCCTGTACCACGGTTCCCTGGTCGAGGCGGCAAGGCGAGAGGGCAAACCGGGAAAACAGCTCGCCGAACTCCTGGAAGAGGCTCGGGCCCGATACCGCGACAGAGTCCCGGCTCCCATACGCCGCGAACGAGATTACCTCGAGGAGGAAATCGCCGCTCTCCTGGGCAAACGGGAGCCTCCGGACCAGCCCTGAAACCGGCGCAGCGGTGCGGCACCGAGGACAAGGACCGGCTCCTCGAGAAAGCCCCAACCCGGCAAGGCACACACCAGCATGGCTTCCTGTTTTCTCGAGCCTCTGCTCGGCGGAGGCACCCCCTTCGTGGGGCCCGAGCCTTTGCGGATCGCTGTCCCCACGATCCCCCGAACCACCCCGGGACGGCCATCGCGCGCTTGACGTCGGCGACCAGCCGCGGTACATACGGTCGCAAGACCCGGTCGAACAGACGACCGACCGCCTTTCTGAACTCCTCGTGGGAGCATGACGGATGCGCATACGATCCATCGACATCGCCGGCCTGTTCGGCCTGTTCGACCACCACATCCCACTCAATCAGGACGATCGCATCACCATCATTCACGGAGTGAACGGCGTGGGCAAAACCACGATCCTCCGGATGATCGACGACCTGTTCAACGGCGCGTTCCTGGTCCTGGCGGAAACCCCCTTCAGCCGACTCGAGGTCGTGCTTGATGACGGCCACATGCTCCTGGTCGAATCCACCAATACCAAAAAGGAAGCCAACAAATGGGCAAGGCCCGGAAGGCGGCACGCGATCATGGAATCGCTCCTTCTGGGGGAGTATCGGCGGCTCGGAAAAGCTGGGGCACTACGTTTCAGGCTTCTTGGTCCAGGCCGCGCGACTCGGGAAGAAGACTACTTTCTGGACTGGGACAGATTGGCGGATTCGTGGGAGGACTGGCTCGAGGGTCCAGCCGGTCTCGAGCGGTTGCGACCCGACCATTACTTCGACCCGGAAACTGGAGCGACTTTCAGCGCAGCCGAGGTCATCAGAGGCATGACGCTGACCTCCAGGCGGCTGACGACCGAACACCTCCCCGCCTGGCTGATCGACTTGAGAGAGAATGTCAACGTCCAACTCAGCGAGACCGAACGGCTCCTGGCCCCTTCCCCTGGTACGGACGACCGGGCACTCCGACGGAGAACCCGGACGGTGGTGGCCTACTCGGAAGACATGAAGAAACGGATCCAGGATGCGATTCGAAGATATGGGGAACGCGCCCAGTCGCTCGACCGGACCTTCCCGATGCGGCTGCTTGAGCAATCGAGGAGTGGAACCCTGAGTTATTCGAATCTCGAGATGCGCCTCCGTCGGCTGGAAAACGCTCGGAAGCGGCTGATCACGCTCGGCCTGTTGGACCCGGAGGAGGACCGGCATGCCATCCAGGCCGCCAGGAGCCTCGACCAGGAGAGCGCGCGAGCCCTGACCTTGTATGTCCGTGATTCTGAAGAGAAACTGAAGCTGTTCGGGGAGTTGGCCGATCGGATCGAACTTTTCTTGGAAATTATCAACAAACGGTTTGCACACAAGCACCTGGTAGTCAACAAGCAATTCGGCTTTCGATTCGAAATGGAAGACGGGCAGGAAATCCCCCCTGAGAAACTCTCTTCCGGGGAGCAGCATGAGGTCGTCATGGTCTACGAGATGCTCTTCCGGGTGAGAAAGGATGCCCTGGTTCTCATTGACGAACCCGAACTTTCACTCCACGTCGCGTGGCAGATCAAATTCCTGCAGGACCTGGCCCGGATCGTCGACCTGTCCTCTTTCGATGTGCTGCTGTCAACCCATTCCCCCCAGATCATCCACGATCGGTGGGACCTGACCGTGACACTCGGAGAACAGTCCGCATGAAGCCACGCCCCGGTCGGCAAGCGTCGAGTCGTTCCTTTGATCCGTGCCCGATTCGAAAGCACCTGACGGAGAGCGACCTGGCCAATAGCGTTCGAATGCTCCGTCTGCAACACAAAGGGGCTTTCTTGTTGACGGAAGGGAGTTCCGATGCCCGTCTGTTCAAGAATCTGGTGGTTCCTCAATGTCAGGTACTCCCTGGCCACGGCAAAGAGTCGGTCATCA
>CAYQMG010000194.1:0-12005 GCA_964418585.1 uncultured Gammaproteobacteria bacterium
GGACGATCAGCGAATGGTCCCCCATCGACCTGGTCGGCGCCTCCCATCGACCTGGTCAAGGTCCCACCACGGCATCGGCGTGGTCCCTACCCTGGTGGGGTCGAGGTCCCACCACGGCAGGGTCGAGGTCCCCTGGCGGACACCGGGAGGGGGTTTGGTGGGGGGCCCGGGAATGTGCTCGGGAAAAAGCCACCCGTTAGCTGGATCAGAAGTAGCCGGGGGTGCAACTGCTTCAGGCACCTCACAGTCTTTCGCTCAGCATTTGTCAGGATGGAGCACCTCCAAAGCCAAATCAAAAAGGTACTACCGCGTCGAGATAGCGGAAGGGTGATCCGACGCCACGGAAGAGGGGCGTTCACGAACGCGCGTGCACGAAGAAGCCGCCCCGTATTCGCGCACGTTAGAACTCCCACCCCGGAGCCTGTCGTCGCAGATACCTGTCCGAGCCATCCAGACGCATGCCGACTGCCAATCGGAGGGTCGTGATTGCATATCAACTGCGTGGCTCCAAGCGCACACGAGCAACAACCCGCGCGCGGACCCGGCTGCGGATCTGCTGATGGATTTCGACGCTGGTATCCGTGTGCCAAAGCCGAACGGCCAGGGCGTAGCGTTGGTGCGGATCCTCTCCTGACGGGAACCGCTTTTGGCAGCCGACCAGGACATGGAGCACGGGTTCTGGCTGGCCATCAGCCACCGGCAGCGCAACCTTGCGGACCCACGAGTAGCGCCTAACTTGAAGGGTGGACCACTGGACTTTCGTCTTCGCTGGCTGCATATTCAGGAGCTTCGACCGGGGCAGTAACGGGGCTTTCCCATCGCCTGTGTACCGAGAGCGGTAGTGCCTGATCTCTTCGATGGTCAAACCCTTCAGCACTTCGACCCACATCGTTCGTGACAGGTAGTCGCGCCGACTGGCTCGTACCGGTGGGTCAAATGCCAACGAGACGTTTATTCCGCGGCGGCCGCGGCCTTCCTGGAACGCTGGTGGTACGCGAATGGTGTAGAGGTGCCAGTGGTCCTCTGCCACGAGGTCCTCTGCTAGCAAGCAGACGTCGTGCTGAAGAGCACGAATGACGCGGTCCACGTCGACTTGTCCGTATCCGACCAGTCGCAGCCTTTCCCACGTCTCCTTGCGCTTCGGATCCCGGAGCCACTCGAGACCGCAGGGCGGCACCTCAGCGCAAGCACCAAGAATGGCCCGTGCGGAATTTGCCGTGGGCGTGGCGGTACCCAAGGTGTCGCCAGCCGTGCGCAAGGCGAAAGCTGCTGCGAAACTCACTTGTGGCGCAGCGAACGACGTACCGCACACGGCGGTCAATGCCCGGCCCCCGTCTTTGTTCAGGCGAGTAGTCGGCTCCCCGAGGTGGATATCGTTTCGCACCCAATCGGGGGGAAGTCCCGGGTAGCCTCGGACAGCGTAGTTTCCACCGAAGGCGACGAAATCGGGCTTGATCCCCCGTTGCGTGGATTTTGGCTCGTAGCCAGGCCCAACACGCGAAAAAGGCGCCGGGGCTCCTTCGGGTGCCGCCACGAGCACGTGACGCGCACTTGTTGCCGAGCGGCTGATCGCTCCCACGGTCACAGCGATCGCAGCGGTCGCCGGATTGCAGACTCGAGCCTTTGGTGTATCGAGCACCAAGTCTCGAAGCGCGAGTTGGAACCGGTCGCGGGTGGCGGGTTCTTCCAGCAAAGGAGGAGAGCTGAAATTGCCGGCTGAAACGACGACCACCACGTCGAGTTCACGTGCGAGTTGGTCGAGGACCTCGGCCCACGCGAACTGCCGCCCGCCAGCGTACACATCGTGCGCATTCCCCACCGAAAGGTTAAAGATGCGGCACCCCCGCTCCCGGTGGAAGTAGCGAATTGCGTCTTCGACGAGCCTTTCGGGGCGGCGGTTTTCCGGGAAGACGGGCCGGGTTTCATCAATCGGATCGCAGCGAAGTACCTTCGCGCTCGCCACCAGCACTTTGGGAGTCCATTCACCGGATTCGATACATCGTGCGATGTCTCCATACACCACGAGACCTGCAACCTGCGTTCCATGCCCGTGTCGGTCCACCGCCGTGTTTTCGCCACTGTCGAAGTCGCGCTCCTCCACCACCCAACCGCGGATCAGCGGGTGGCTGGCCAGGACACCGCTGTCGACGACCGCCACGACGGGCTCGGTACCATCAGGCACGAAATGATCCGGCAACGGGGCAATCTCCTCGAACAAAGACCCATAGGCTACCGGCAGAACTGGTGGAAGGTTTACCTGGGCAACAATGTCCAGCCCCAACAGGACCTCGGCAACGTCCCGGTTCGCTTCTACCCGAGCAAGGACCAGGCTGGAAGTGCGCAAGTCGTCGACGACTCTTCCGCCGTACGACTTACAGAGCCTGCGTATTTCTTCCAGAACAGCACGTGCACCGTCCACTGTGCCAGGGTGCCAGAGGTCCACATCGAGGACAAAGCGCTCGGCGGCGGGGAATCCTTCCTCCCCAAGCCGCGCTCCTATTCGGTCTTCCCTTCCTGGGGATCGGACCCACTCGAGGCCATCGAAAAACCGTCTGCGCAACCCATGCGGCAGTTTGGTCTGACCACGGTGCTCCCAGACATAGTGCAACGCCTCACTCCGAAAGCCATCTACCTCCTTGATTGTGGGAAACTGAACAAGGACGCGGGTGACTTCCATCGCTTCCCGGGTGGCCGCCACCGGGGATACACCAAGATCATGGAGCGCCTGTTCGGTTTCCGCTGTCCATTCCACCGCTTCCACAATCAGAAGGTCCGACGGGGACGATACCAGGACGTCTGGGACTTGCCTGCCGCCACGCGTCGCTTTCTTGATATCTTCCTTGTTCGCGCGTCGCAACCTCACAGCTTCGGCTGGTGATGGCCGGTCGCCTTTCCCTCTCTCCGCCGCCTCAATAAGCCGCACCACCGCGTCGACGTTGTCGTACTCTGGGACCGCCACATCGGCCCCTTCCTGACGTGAGGGAACTGCAAGAAGGCGAGTCACGGCGCGCGTCTCGACTCTCTCGTCGACGACCGTTGCGTTCAGCCGGGTTTCGAAGATTTCCCGCGCGGAAGCGTCCCAGGAAGCGAATTCCAGTACAAGGAATCTGGACGGGTCGACTCCCGCCTGTTGTCGCTTGTGTGCTATCGTGGCTGTGAGCGCAGCCACGTTGCTCGCAATCTTCTTTCCGTGCTGCGAGCGACCCGCAATGCGGGCGGGAGGTGGTGGCACCTCACCACGCCTGCGTTCGGATTCGATGTCCGGCTCTCGCTCGATTGGAATATGCAGGAGATCATCCTGGCGTCGGGTCTCCGGCATTCGTCCTCCTCCCTACGCTCGATCGACCTCGGGCGAATCGCCCTCGGGATCTGCTTTCCGTCGGACCGACCGCCGATACTGGAAGCGGTCGATCGCAGACTCGATGTCGGACTGCCTCACCGACCTGGTCCCCTCGAGGGCACATCGCTTCCTGATGTCCAGGCAAACCCGCTCCGCGTCCGCGAACGTGGCGCCATCGAGGGCGTCCACGATATGGTCGATTTGCTTTTTCCGGCCTCGGAGGGGCTGGAGGCGCTGGGCCACAATGGCCGCGAGAAACTCCCTTGTTGGCAGGTCGAATCGAAGAACTTCGTCGAATCGGCGCCAGATGGCGGGGTCGAGCACCTGCGCGAAGTTGGTGGCAGCGATGACCATCGAGCGGCCATCGAACCCGTCGAGGAGCTGAAGGAAGGAGTTCACGACCCGCTTGATCTCGCCATGTTCGGTGGCATCGTCGCGCGAGCGACCGATCGCGTCGAACTCGTCGAAAAAAACCACCCACTGCCCGCGGGACGCATAGTCGAACACCTTGCGGAGATTCGCGGCAGTCTCCCCCAAAAGTGATGACACAACGCTGTCGAATCGAACGTAGAGCATCGGCAGGCCGAGTTCGGCGGACAGGGCTTCCGCGGTGACGGTTTTCCCACATCCCGAAGGTCCGCAGAACAGCAGGCGACGAGTTGGTGCCAGTCCATTCGCCTCGAGAACGTCCCAACCGCGAACCTCGGTCATGATTCGCTCGAGGGTCTCGCGCACGTCGGGTCGAAGCACGAGGTCGTTGAAGTAGCGGTCCGGTGTCCTGATGGTGAGGAGTGGGGTTCGGCGGTCACCGTCCATCGGCACAGGGTCGAAGACGCGGTTGTGGCCGTGGACCTGTTCCATGGTCCGGGCACCGTTGGCGAGTATCCTCTGGAGTTCGTTGGCCAGCACCGGATGATGCTTCTTCCGCTCCTCGGCCACGATCTCCTCCGCAGCCGCTCGAAACCCTGCGTCATCGCGGTTCTGGTAGCACTCGAAGAGCCGCTTGATCAGATCAGCACGAGCCATCGTCTCCCTCCGTGCATGGTAGAGGCCCGTACCTGCGGAGGCCGGAATCGCGCGCACCGGGACTGGCGTTCCCTACCGGCGGACAGTCCACGCAACCATCCCCGACACGATCCAACAGGACGCCGTTCAAATCTCACCCCTCTGCCTGGCCGGCCGGTGCTCGTAGGTGACGTTGAACACCACGTCTGACAGCCAACGCTTGAAGCTCGGATTGTCCATGAACTGCTTGAAAAGCTCGGTGTCGTCCTGCATCAACGCGACGATGACCCGACTGAGGGCCTTGTCGTGCTCGATGCGAGCGTTCTGCCTGTCAGAGTAGCGACGCGCGTTCTGGTAGGCAGTGTCTTCCGAGACCTTTTTCGGGATTTCCTCGGTGATGAGCTTTCGTACACGGTCGGCGTCCACCCACGGGATATTTCCGAACTGATCGTTGAACGACTTGATAATGTTCGAAAGGTAATCGAGCTCCGGCTCCGGCTTGCATCCGGCTCCCGCCACCGGCACAGGTTCGATCTCTCCGTCCTTGTCGGCGATCTGGATACGCAATGTCGCCTGCTTCTCCACCCGGTAGCTGTCCATGTCGATGACCTCGAGAATCCCCTTCGAGAGGTCCTCTTCCTCGGGGGCCGGCAGCTTGGGCACGAGGAAGTTCAGGAATATGGACAACTTCTCCCACTCGGCGTTCGTGTACGGCAGGATGGAGGCGAGAAAGCCGTAGGTTCGGTTGAACGCCTTCGCCTTGCCCTTGAACTCGACCTGGCCGTCCTCGTCCAGGTCCACCCGGTAGACGGCCACGCAGGCGTCGAGGATCGGGTCGAGGCGGTCGCGGTTCGCGCCCGAGAGGTAGAGGTGCACAAGCTCGTCGACCTGCTCGGGGGAATAGACCTGGTATCGGTCGAGCGTGGCCTTGAGATCGTGCAGCTTGTCAGGGTCCGTCTCCCCGCTCAAGATCGTGGTTCGGTAGAAAGGCTCGAAAGCACGCTCGATGGTGTCGGCGTCGTTCATGAAGTCGAGCACGAAGACGTCGTGCTTGAGCGGATGGGCGCGGTTCAGGCGCGAAAGGGTCTGCACCGCCTTGATGCCGGCCAGCGTCTTGTCCACGTACATGGTGTGGAGCAACGGCTCGTCGTAACCGGTCTGGAACTTGTCGGCGCAGATCAGGAAACGGTACGGGTCCTCCTGGATCCGGTCCGCGATCACGCTCGAGGGGAACCCGTTCAGCGAGGCCTCGGTGACCCTGGCCCCGCCGTACTCGTGCTCGCCCGAGAATGCGACAATGGCCCGGTAGGGGCTCTTGCGCTCCTGCAGATACGCCTGCATGGCGTGGAAGTACTGGATGGCGCGGTGGACACCGTTGGTAACCACCATCGCGCGGGCGCGCCCGCCGATCTTGTTGAGCGCCAAAACCTGCTCGTGGAAGTGGTCCACCATGATCTCGGCCTTGAGCCGGATTGCGTATTCGTGACCCTCGACGTACCGGCGCAGCTTGCGCCTCGCCCGTTTGGTGTCGAACTGCGGATCGTTCTCCACGGTCTTCACCAGCCGGTAGTAGCTGTTGACGGGCGTGTAGTAACGCAGCACATCCAGGATGAAGCCCTCTTCGATGGCCTGCTTCATCGAGTAGCTGTGGAACGGGCGGTGCTTGACCTCTCCCTCGACGGTCATGCGCTCGCCGAAGATCTCCAGGGTCCTGTTCTTCGGGGTGGCGGTGAATGCGAAGTAGCTCGCGTTCGGGAGCATCTTGCGCGATTCCATGATGCGGTTGATGCGGTCCTCGGTCGTCTCCTCGTCGTCCACGCCCCCATCCCCGGCAAGCGCCATGGACATGGCCGCCGAAGTCTTGCCCCCCTGGCTCGAGTGGGCCTCGTCGATGATGATGGCGAACCGTCGGCCGCGATGGTCCGAGCCGATCTCGTCGAGGATGTACGGGAACTTCTGGACCGTGCTGATGATGATCTTCTTTCCGATCTCGATGAACCGCCGGAGGTCGCCGGAGCGCTCGGCGTGCCCCACTGTGGCCCGCACCTGGGCATACTGCCGGATGGTGTCCCGGATCTGCTGGTCGAGTATGCGCCGGTCGGTGACGACGAGGATCGAATCGAAAACCAGCGCGTCCTCCCGTCGCAGCTCGGTGAGCTGGTGGGCCAGCCAGGCGATGGAGTTGGACTTGCCGCTCCCGGCCGAGTGCTGAACCAGGTACCGGTGTCCGACGCCGTGAGCCAGGACGTGGGCCAGGAGCTTGCGGACCACGTCGAGTTGGTGAAACCGCGGAAAGATCTGCTCCCGCTTCTTCCGGCCGGTCTTCGGGTCCTTCCGCTCGACGATCTGGGCGTAGTTCTCCAAAATGTCGGTGAGCCCTTGCGGCGTCAGGATCCGCTTCCACAAGTAGTCGGTCTTGACCCCGGACGGATTCGGCGGGTTGCCCGCTCCATCGTTGAAGCCCTGGTTGAACGGGAGGAACCACGACGCCTTGCCCTTGAGGTGCGTGCAGAACCGCACCTCGTGGTCGTCCACGGCAAAGTGGGCCGCGCAACGACCAAACTCGAAGAGCCGCTCCCTGGGATGCCGGTCTCGCCGGTACTGCTCGATCGCGTCTTCAACCGTCTGCTTGGTCAGGCTGTTCTTCAGCTCAAAGGTCGCCACCGGCAACCCGTTGACGAAAAGCGCAAGGTCCAGGGCCAGCGCCTTCTCGTCGCGGCTGTATCGAAGCTGGCGCGTCACGCTGAAGCGGTTGCACCGATACCGTTCCTCGGCCTTGATGTTGCCGGGAGTGGGCGTGCCGTAGAACAGGTCGATGTGGTGGGGTCCGTGCTTGATGCCGTGGCGGAGCACGTCGATGACCCCTCGCCGCCTCACCTCGCCCTGAAGCCGCGCCAGGAACTGACGACGCGTCGGCCCGTCGGTCGAAAGCGAAAGCGCCTCGACCAAGTCTTCCTGCGTCGCCTGCAAGAAGCCGCGGAGCTGTACGAGGTCCACGGCCTGCTCCCGGTCATGGTGCGTCGGGTCACCCAGGATCCACCCGGTCCCGCCGGCTACCGGCCGAAAGGTGTCCGTTCGAGGCCCCCGAGGCCGCTTCCGTGCGGGGGAAACGAGGGAGGCGGAGAGGGGGACCGCAGGGCATCATCGGGTCCCGAGCATCTTCTCGAGGACCTCCAACCACTGCAGTTTGTCCGGGCCCAGGCGGCCCTCCCCGTGGAGAGTGCGGAGGATGTCGAGGGCTCGAGACAGGTGGCGGGGAGCGGCGGTGGGATCGACCTGGGCCATCCTCACCAACGAGAGCACCAGGTCGGTCTGAAAGTCCGCGCGGTCATCGCAGTCCCGCGCCAGGCGCTCTCGAATGGCGAGGGACTTTTCGAAGAGTTCTTTGGCTGCCTTCCATTGGCCCCCCGCCAGCAGGAGGTCCCCGAGCTTGATGTAGCTTATGGAAATCCCTCTCCGGTAGTCCTCCCGCTCCGGCTCATCCTGGAACAGTCGCTCTCGAATGCGAAGGGCCTCTCGGAAAAGCTGGAAGCCCTTCCCCGCCTTCCCTGCTGCAGCAGCCAAGTCCCCCATGTGCTCGTAGGATATGCAGCGGTTTAGTTGAAAGTCCGGAGGTTCGTACGCGTCCCGGCGCACATGCTCCACAATGTCAAGGGATTTCTCATAGTAATCTTCGGCCTGTTGCCACTGACCCATGCTGGAGTACAGTCTCCCCAGTAGATTGTAGCACGCGGAGAGATCCTGTTGGGAAGTAGGGCGTTCGGGCTTTTCCTGCGCCAGGCGCTCGGCAATCGCTTCGGATTTCTCGAAGCGTTCCTTGGCGGCCTCCCTCTGGCCCATGTCGAGGAGGAGAGCCCCAAGCTTGTTGTAGAGTACGGAGATCCCTCGCTCGCAATCAGCACGTTTGGGCTCGTCCTGTGGGAGGCATTGGAAGATAACTTGCAAGATAGCGAGGGCCTTCTCGAAAAGCTCCTGGGCCTCCTCCCTCTGCCCCTGGACGCGAAGGAGTTCTCCCACCCTTTGATAAACCACCGCAAGTTCACGTTGAAGATCGAGCCGTTTTGGTTCGGCCTCCACCCGAGCCTCGTACAGAGATCGAGCTTCCTGATAGCGATTCCGGACCCCCTGGATGTCGCCCAGGGGAAACAGAGCGTCCCCTTCGGCCCCGCAAAACCTGGGATAGTACTCGTGCTCGACAGGAAGCCCGGCCCGCACCTCCGCGCAGAACGCCGCCAGGTCGGCCATCGGGCCGTAGGTCCGCAGAAAATAGACGACCCCCCAAGCCTCCGTGGCGGCCTGATCAAAGGCCCGGGCCTCCAGGAAGTGCCGGACGGCCCACATGATATCGAGCACGCTGTGGGTGATGTTCAAGGCCCGCCACGCCAGCGTCTCCCCGGCCCGGCGGTGGTACTCCCGTCGCGCTGTCTCCTCCCAACGCTTCTTCAGGCTCTCCGCGGTCCATCGGTGCACCCACAGACCTCCCTCGAGGGCACTCAGCAAGGAGATGTTCGTCAGGCGCCGGACCGCGCACCGCACACGGGCCACCATTTCCGGATCCGCCTCCCGGGCCCCGTTCAGGGCATACGCCAGTGCCTCGAGACTCACCGGCCGGGCAAAGACAGAGGCCTGGTACAGGGTCTCCAGGTCCCCGGCGTGCCGGTCCACGATCTCCAGGAGTTCGTTCAGCAGGATGTCTCGAGCCCCCAGGCGCAGGGTGTCCTGCAGGGAGGCATCCAGGTCGCCCCCGGGCCGGTCGAGGTCCATCCCCAGGTCCTCGGCCTGGGCCCGCAGCCGCCGGGCCACGGCCGAAAAGCGGGCCACCCCCTCGGCCAGGCCCCCGCGAAGGAGGGCATCCAGGTACTCGAGCATCCGGGGATGCCCGCCGATGGTCCTCAGCACCAGCTCAAGCGCCTCGGGCGCCTGGTCGAAGATGCCGGGCAGACGGTAGAAGAGCTTTCGGGTCTGGGCGGGTGAGAGGGGACCCACGGAGATGGGGGCGAACCAGGCCTCGAGACCGGGCACGGGATGACGACTGGTCACCAGCACCTTCCCGTTGTGACAGGCCTCGAGCAGCCGCTCCAGGATCCCCGGGGTCACGGTGTCCAGGAAGCGCGCCCCGCCGACCTCGAGGTTGTCCTCGAAGTTGTCCAGCACCAGCAAGACCTTGTGCCGGGCCAGCAGCGTGGCCAGGGTCTGAAGCCGAACCGCCTCCGGGGTCTCGGGGTCGGAGAGGGTCCGGCCCAGGTCCTTCAGGGTCTCATCCCGGCTCTCGGCCAGTTGAACCCCCACGGTCTCGGCGAGGGTGCCCGGGGTCCAGTGGCCCACCACCGCCACCGCGTGCCAGCCTCGATCCATGAGCCGCTTCATGAGCCGTCCAGCCAGGGCGCTCTTGCCCACGCCTCCCATGCCCAACAAGGCCACCCCGGCCTTGACGCCTCGAGCCCTCACCGATGTCTCGTGGTCGGTCAGGACCCGCATGGCCTCCCGCATGGGCTCCCGCCGGTCCACCAGGTCCCCGAGCTTGAGCAGGGGCATGCCGGCGACCACCGGGGGCTCCACAGGGGGCGCCGGCGCCTCCTTGTCCAGGGACCAGTCCAGCAGCGGGGGTTCGTCCCCGCGCAGAAAGAGCGCCGGGGTGGCATACTCGGCCTGGATCCCGGGGAACCGCTCCCCGCGCGCCAGGGCCTTGCGCCGCTCCCCCTCCACCTCCTGCCGCGCCAGCATCAGGGCATGGCCGGCCAGGGGGACCTCCAGGCGCCCGAGGACTTCGTAGAAGGCCCCGGCAAGGCGGGTGGCGTACCAGTCGGACACGCCGGTCTGCATGGCCAGAACCCGGGTGACCCCGCCCTCGAGGAGTCCCTGGGCAAACCCGGTGGTGTCCTCGGCGGCCACGCCGGTGTGGCAGGCGGCCAGGAAGATCAAGGGGGCCCGCCGGCCGCTCGCGGAAATGGCGCCGACCAGGTCCCGGGGGGTCATGGGCACCGGCTCCCCGTCCTCGTTCTCCATCGTGATCACCCCTGCCGAACCGTGGCCGGAGATGTGGATCACGTGGTAGCCCCGCTCCAACAAGGCTTCCCGGATCTGGTCTGCATTCCCCACCTCGAGGATCCGTACCTCCACGTCCCCGTAACGGCGGACACTGTCCACCGCGTCGAGGATGGTTTGAAGCTCCTGCTCCAGGTCGAGCACCGGACCGCCCCCCTTGCCCTCGTCCGGGGCCCCCACCGCCACCAGGATGCGCAAGGGACCCGGGACCGGGGCACCGACCGCTTCAGGCGGGGTTCCGGATTCGTAGCGCCTGGAGACCCTCACCCCCGGCTCGAGCACCGGGGCGCGTCCGTCGGGGAGTCGGGCGGCCTCGAAGGGGAGGGCCAGGAGCCGGGCCTCCGCGCTCGCGAACACCAGGTGGAGGCCTCTTTCAGCCCCTGGCTCATCCAGAAGGGCGGTGAGCCTTTCGCCGATCGGGCCGGCGAACACCACCTTCCCGATGGCCTGCCCCAGCTTGTGGAGGGCCTGGTCGTGGTTCGCCGCCCTGTGCTGCAGGTCCAGCTTGCGTGCGGCGAGCCGTTCGGCATCCAGAAAGTCGCGGTAGGAGAACTGGAAGTCCGGCCCCAGGGCCACGTCCTGTGCGGCGGCGACCGGGTGGCCGTCGAGGGTTGCGCTGACGCGGAGGCGACCTGGATCCGGCGCCTCGACGGTGATGTGCAACACCTGGACATCGACGCCGGGCCGAGACAGGGCCACCGGGGGCTTTCCCGCGCGATGATAGATGGCGTCGATCAGCCGCTGGAGGTCGTCGCCCGCGACCCGTGCTCGAGGCCTCAGCAGCTCAGGGATGGGGGCGTCGTCGTCCAGCAGCACCGGGATGACCTGCTTGCCGTCCTCGATGGCCTGGTAGGTGAGGGAGCTGACCTCGGCCTGCACCCATTTCGACTCGAGGGACCGTTTCGAGAAGAAGACCAGGCCCACGTCGCAGCGAGCCAGGCCGTCGTTGATCCTGGCGACGACGTCGTCCCCCGCCCGGATCTCCCATTCATCCACCCAGGGGTCGATGCCTGCCTCTGCCAGTCGAGCCGCGATCTCCTTGACTCGAGGCTTGTCCATTCCGTTGTGGCTGCAAAACACCTTGACAGGGTCGTTCATGTGGGCGGTCTCCTGGCAAAGAGCGGGGACATCCAACAAAACCGGGTGGATGTCGTGCTGTGGTCATGGTACGGGGTCCCGGGTGCGGAAAGCAAGCATCGATCCGCCGGTCTCGATCTGCTTGTCGCGAAAGATGGGAAGATCTTGTCCCGGACGCTCCCGGGAGTTCACCTTGGCATGGGGAGAACGGAGCCGCGGGTCAAGCCCCGGGGACTGTCTCCTGAAACCTGACCTCCCACTGTCGCTTCCCGCTTTCCGGCGTACCGAGGAGAATCCTTGGAGACCTCCACGCCCCTTTTCCCCCGCCCCCCTTCCCTCCCGAACCTGTGCCCGTCGACGTGGCGCCGATGGAAGGGCATTGCCCGCGCAACGGGCCGGGAGGACACGGGTCTCGACAGCACACGTCAAGGAACTCGAGGGGATGAGACACCGACTTCGAGGGGGGTGGTCGAGGAACTCGAGGGGATGAGACACCGACCTCGAGGGGGGTGGTCGACATGAAAGTGGCATTTTGCCA
>CAYQMG010000195.1:0-8868 GCA_964418585.1 uncultured Gammaproteobacteria bacterium
CCTGGAGCAGGCACCACCTGGCCGGCCCGCTCGAAAGCCGGAGCACAGACAGCGCGTGCAGACAGTCGTTCTTGCGGCTCGACGGTGTGGATGCTATCATCCAGCGTCATTCGCGGGCAAAGGCCTTGCGCCCCGTACCTCTGAGAACGGAGCAGCAGGACAGAGTCTTTGGTGCGTTCCTCGGTTGCACAAGCGCGAGGAACTCTGCCGGGCCGGGCCCGTCGAGGAGGTGCTGATGCCGTCTCCGGGTGACCTCTCGAATCCTGGCAGGGACGGGTGCAAGTCTCAGGCGTCGAACACGGGACTCGAGGCTGCCAACGGCTCTCACTCCCCACAAGGGGAGGTGGACACCGCCTCTCTCCTGCGGGAACTGGCTGCCGCTCGTTCCGAGGCAGCGCTGGCCTCGCGCGCCCTGGAACTCTTCGTCGAATTCGGCTCCGACGCCTGCCTGCTTACCGACGAACACGGGCGCGTGACCAAGGCCAACCCGCGGGTCCGTGAGATCACCTGCCTGGATCCGCAGGACCTGGTGCACGGCTTCGGGCGGATCTACACGGCGACCTCCCCCGGACGCAAGCCCGTCGACATCGAAGACCTGCCCTTGCGTCACGCCCTTCACGGTCGGACCGTGCGAGATTTGCAACTCCTGTTCCATTTTCCGGATGGAAAACGTGCGGTGCAGGCCAGTTCGGCTCCCGTCCTCGATTCAGACCAACGGGTTCGCGGCACCGTGACCGTGTTCCAGGACATCTCTCGGCGATTGAAGGATCGACAGCGGGCCGAACTCCTGAACATCCTCACAAAGATACTGTCATCCGGAGAACTCGAGTCACACCGATTTGACCAGATAGCACGGCTCGTCGGCAAGGTCATGGGCGGCTGGACCGTCCTCGGACTGATACGCGACGATGGCTCGGCCCTCGACATCGTGGCCAGCTTCCATCCGGATTCCGGCTATCATGCGGAGTTGAAAAAGCTGTTCCAAGGTGTCTCGGTGGATCTCGAGGCAGATCCCGGCCTGGGAAAGGTCGCAAGGACCGGCACACCACTCCTTTTCGAAACAGCTCCCGCCAATGGTTCGTTCCCAACCTCGCTCGAGACCCTCCGGACCTGGTCGACCCGGCTCGGCTGCGACTCCTTGCTCATCGCGCCGCTGATGGCCAGAGGCCGAACCCTGGGAGCCTTGATGCTGGTCTCACTTCCTGACTGGCCTCACCTCACGCAAGAAGACCTCGACTACACACAACAGCTCGTGGGCCGTATCGCATCCGCGCTCGACAGCGTGCGCCTTCACCGGGAGATCCGCCGCAAAGAGTGGCGCATGCGCATGCTCGCGGAAATCAGTCGCACGTTCGCTTCCAGCCTCGAGGTGAGCCAGGTTTCCAGAACGGTTGCAGTCCAGGTGGCCGAGGCGCTGGGGGACTGGTGCATCATCGGCCTCCTGGATGGCCGCGGACACCATATCCGAGTTCAGGAGTGCTACCACCGAAACGCCGACCAACTCCCAAAACTTCAACGCCTGGCTCGCCGATGCGTCCTGGATGTCGGTCAGGCACTCCCGGGCCGGGTCGTGGCCACCCAGGTCCCGCGACTCGTCGATGACTCGACCCCTGCATCCGAAATCGACGACGAAGGCGTTCATGCTCGACTCATGACAGCCATGGCGCCCTCGAGCTACCTTTGCGTCCCGCTCTCCGTCGGCGCCATTCCTCTCGGCTACCTCGAGCTGGGGTGCAATCCAGCTTCGGGACGAACCCTCGGCGAAACCGAGTTCGCCCTGGTCCGCGACCTCGCCGACCGGGCAGCTTCCTCCATTCAGAACGCCAAACTGTTCGAAGCCCTCCAAAGGGCCCTCCGCGCCAAGGACGAATGGCTTACCGTGGCATCCCACGAGCTGAAAACCCCCTTGACCCCCCTCCAGGTGCTGCTCCAGCTCATGGGCCGCCGACTCAAACGAGGCGAGCAAGTGGACCTGGCCCACGTCGACCGGTGCCTGGCCCAGGTCAACAAACTGACTCGCATCATCAATGACCTTCTGGATGTCTCCCGGCTCGAGGTGGGCCAACTCGAACTCTCTCTCGACCGATTCGAGATCCAGGAACTCGCCGAACAGGTCGCTGCCCAGTTCAGAGGCTCGAGTGACCGGCATGCGATCGAGGTACAATCGGGCGAAACGCCCCTGGTCGTACGGGCGGACCGGGAGCGGATCGAGCAGGTTCTGGAGAATCTGGTTCACAACGCGATCAAATTTTCCCCGGAGGGTGGGCTCATCAGGATTTCTGTGGTGCGAGAGGATCGAGCGGGCGCGGCGGGGGTTGTGGTTTCGGTGGAGGACGAGGGGATCGGGATCCCTCCCGAGGACCGTCCACGACTGTTCCAGCGTTATTTCCGGGCATCCAATGTATCAGGCCGCAACTACGGTGGTCTGGGTCTTGGGTTGTGGCTTTCCAACGAGATCATCGTGCGCCACCATGGCCGTCTCTGGGCGGAGGCTCGACAGGAGCGAGGCAGCCGTTTTTCTTTTTGGCTTCCCCTTCTTGAGCCAGGGGTCGACCGGTCCGGGGATGCCCCACCGCTTGTGCTTATCGTGGACGACGATGACCAGGTGCTTCGCACAGCAGCGGCCCATCTGTCTCGAGGCGGGTACGAGGTCGTGACTGCACGGAACGCCCACGCGGCCATGACCGTCCTTTCAGAACGCGAACCCCGCGTCATGCTGCTCGACATCATGATGCCCGGCCTGGACGCCTGGCAGCTCATTCGAGACATGGACCGCCTGCCCGACCACGAGTCGATCAAGGTGATTCTGACCGGTGCAACCCAGAACCTGTATGCTCGAGCGCACGAACTGGGCGCCCACGGGTACCTTCCCAAGCCATTCGCGCTCGACCAACTGACGGCCAAGGTGGATGAGGCCGCAGGGGCCTGACCCTGGTCTCGAGGCGCGTCGCCCCCCGGGGAACGGCTCGAGGTCCGGAGAAGGATGAGGGGGAAGTGGCCACAATCGCTTCCCGGCGCGAGGGCGGGAAGGAGCGAGGCCGGTTGCTTCATGGATTGTCCGGTCCGACATTCCCTGGGGCAGCCCTGAGTTCCAGCAAGATGATTTCAGGAGCAGCCCCCAGGCGCAAAGGCACACCCGCGGTTCCAAGGCCCCGGCTCACGTTCAGGTACGCGCCACCCACCCGATGGAGCCCTTCGGTGTATGGATAGGCCCGTGCCGAAAGATTCCATTGAGAGCGAAACGGGACGGCGACCTGCCCCCCATGGGTATGACCGGCCAGCGTGAGGTTCACCCCCATCCGTGCCGCCTGCCGAAAAACTCGGGGATCGTGGGCGAGTAGCACCGACACCGACGCAGACTCGGCTCCTGCCAAGGCCGCAGGCATGTCATGACGTGCCTGCCAGACGTCGTCCACGCCGCCCACATGCACGCTGGCACTTCCTTTCCGAATCAACAGGCCACGATTCCGGAGGACCACCGCGCCGGTCTCCTCCACTCGAGACCAGTAGTCCGGTGCCTGAGCCAGACTATCGTGGTTTCCGGGACAGACGAACAGGCCGTCCGGGGCGTCAAAGGCCTCCAGGCCGGCACACAGCGTGTCCAGGTCCACCTCGCCAGCATCGACCAGGTCGCCTGTGATGGCGACGATGTTCGGCGCCAACCGATTCGTCATGGCAGCCCAGCGCTGAAGATGAGGCAACCGGTGGAAGTTCCCCACGTGAAGGTCGGAGAGGTGTGCGATACGATATCCTTCGAGGGAGGCCGGCAAGTCCGGGATGGACACGGTTCGCCGGGAGACCAGGACACGGCGTGTTCGGACGAACACGGCGTGAAACGCCACGGCCAAGCCGACGCCCAACAGGCCCAGGACGACGCGCGGTGGGACCTGGAGGCCCAGCGTGCCTGCGGCGAGGATGCCGGTGGCAGGCACGACCAAGAGCACGCAGGCGAACCACCATGTGACACCTGGCAATACCAGGGCGGTCCGCTGGAATTGCGAGAGTCGTCGCGCAGGGACGACGTGGAGAACATGGAGGCAGATACCCAGATTGAGCCAGGCGAGCAAGGCCAACACGAGGGCGGTCCAGGAGGAAGGGACCCCTTTGCCGATTCCGGGCACAACCATCCCGACCACCGGGACCTGGACCAGGGCGACGAGAGCGGCAGCGCGACGAAACGTGCGGCGCTTTTCTGAAGGAAACGGCATTTTTCGGGTCATCTTTCCCACCCGAACGACCGATGGATATGGCAAAGGGCGTCATCTTGTTTCACGCCACCAGGTCCGACGACCCATGCCTCGAGGCCTTCTCGAGAAGCATGGCCGTTTCACATAGGAGGAATCCCATGAAAACACCGCTCCGCAAGACGGGCTTCGTGGCTGTAGCCGCGCTGGCTGCAACCCTTCTGGCAGGGAACTCGAGCGCCCAGCCCTCGGAAGATCCGGGCGACGCTCCCCAGCGAATCTCCGCATTGATCCGCCAAAGTGTCTCGTCGGTCACCCCGCTCGACCGCGTGGTCGACGGCCTGATGCCTCACCTCGCCGAGTACCTGTTGCAAGATCCCGATCCACTGATGGAGGTACTCAAGGAGGTCGATCGATACCAGACCCGATTCCGGGACCAGGCGCAAAGCATTCGTGTGCTTCAGGCCCAGGCGATCGATGCCAGGGACACCCTGTTGTTCCAGTGCCTCGGGGCACGACTGGAACGCGCGGATGAACTCTGCGCCGCCGCCGAAAAAGCCTACCAGGATCTCCTGACCGGAATCACCGAGGAGGACCTGGATCTCACCCGCCACGCCCTCGAGATCGCAGCCCTCCTGCCCAGGCTGGACCGCGAACTCAATGCGCTCAAGAACGAGTGCGTGGGCACCTTGCCCGGAATCTACGTGGAACGGCTGCCCCACCGGAAAGGATAGCCGCTTTCCCCGCAATGCCCGCGTCACATGCCTCCGGGACAGGCCAACTCGACACCCAACACGTGATGTCGGTCCGTGTTGATCCCGCTCGACGCCGTGAACCCCACGAATCCGAACTCGGGCAACGGCCACGTGGGCGCGATGTCCTCCAGGATCGCGTTCCCGTTCCAGACCACCGTGATCAATCCTTGCTCGAGCCGCACTTCCATGGACAGGACATCGCCTCTGAGCGGCGCCCGGTAAGGATCGCCCGCCACCTCGAGGTCCGAGGCGGACACCACTGCGATATGGTCCGACTTGGGATCCCCAAGGTCGCCATCCACCTGGGTGTCGAACTCGACGCCCCATCCCTCGAGGCCCAGCAAACCGTTCCCCGCACCGCTATCGCCCAGGAAGGCGGTGGCTCCTGCGTCCAGTACGGCAAAGGTCATTCCGCTTCCGCCTGAACCGCCCTCGAGCTGGATTTCGAACCGGGCGATGAACCCGTCGACCGGCAGGGCGGTTTCCCGGAACAGGGAGCCCGCCGCATTGCGCTCGAGGTCGGTGAGCAGGACCTCGCCGGTCCCGGGTGCAGCAGTGCCCTCGAGGTTCCAGGCGAGCGGGTCGAACAGGTCGAAGGTGTCTCGAAAGAGGATCTCCTCCCCGTCGCAGTCCTGGTCCACGCCGTCGCATGCCTCTTCGGCGCCCGGGTATCGGGAAGGGTCGAGGTCGTCGCAATCGCCCTCCTGAGCGGAAAACCCGTCGCCATCACCGTCCGCCGAGCACAGGGTGGCGGCCACGGTCTCGGGATCCACTGTGACCAGGGTCTCCCAACCGGTGAGGGTGCCGTCGGACACCGCCAGACCGACTGTGAACGGTCCGGGCCCGTCGAACACCAGGCTGGTCAAGGGCTCATGTGGTGCGGTTATCGCGGCGCTCTCGGCCTGCCCCACGAGGTACCAGTGAAAGACGAGCGGGTCTCCATCCGGGTCGTGGCTGGCGGACCCGTCGAGCACCACGGACAGGCACCCCGCGCCAGCGGCCACGATCGAGACTTCAGCCACCGGGGCCTGATCCAGCGGGGTGCTCGAGCAGTCGTTGTCGACCCCATCCTCGGGCGGATCCAGGGCTCCCGGGTAGGTCCCAGGGTCGCTGTCGTCGCAGTCGCCCTCGAGCACGGTGACCCCGTCCCCGTCCTGGTCGGCATAGGGGGTGTCCTCGTCCACCACACCATCGCAGTCGTTGTCGGCATGGTCCGGGACCTCGGGGTAATCCGGATGGACTCGAGGGTCGGAGTCGTCACAATCGCCCGCGTCTTCGGAACGGCCATCGCCGTCGTCGTCAAAGCTGGAGGTCCGGTCGTCAGCCAGCCCGTTGCAATCCTGGTCCAGCCCATCCACGGTTTCAGCGGCTCCGGGATGGATGCCGGCGTCCGTGTCGTCGCAATCCCCCTGAGCCTCGGTGTATCCATCCCCATCGTCATCGAACAGGTCGGTCCCCTCGTCCACCACGCCATCGCAATCGTTGTCCACCCCGTCCGGGTCCTCGGTGGCTCCTGGGTGTATCCCTGCGTCGCGGTCGTCACAATCCCCGTCACCCACCGAGACCAGGTCCCCGTCCAGATCCTGGTAGGGCGTCCCCTCGTCCTGGACGCCGTCGCAGTCGTCGTCCACCCCGTTTCCACCTTGTTCCACGGCACCCGGGTGGACCAGGGGATCGGTGTCGTCGCAGTCGCCGTCCACCTCGCTGAACCCGTCATGGTCGTCGTCCTCGAGCACGGTGTGTTCGTCGACCTCGCCGTCACAGTCGTTGTCGAGCCCATCCGGTTCCTCGATTGCGCCTGGGTAGACCTGGGGGAGGCCATCGTCGCAGTCGCCGAGTTCCTCGCTGAACCCGTCATGGTCGTCGTCGGCAACCCGCGACCCCTCGTCCACCTGGCCGTCGCAGTCGTTGTCCAGGCCATCGGCCGGGTCGAACGCCCCAGGGTACACCGAGGGGTCGTTGTCGTCGCAGTCACCTTGCACCGAGGAGACCCCGTCCCCATCCAGGTCATCGATCCCCGTGCCTTCGTCCACCCGGCCGTCACAATCGTTGTCCCTGCCGTCCGGTTGCTCGAGTGCCCCTGGATAGGTTTCCGGGTCCAGGTCGTCGCAGTCTGAAGCCGAAAACCCATCGCCATCCCGGTCCGTCTCCCCCTCCAGCACCACGATCCCGGCCTGAATCGTGGTGGACTGTCCTTCGAGATTGGTGACCGTACAGGTCAAGAGCACGGTTCCCGGGGTCTGAGGAGCGGTCCAGTCGGTAGCGGGGCGTTCGGGAGAGGAAAATGTTCCCGCCTCCGCCTGCCAGGCGTACTCGAGCCCCCCGCCGCTCGGGTCGCGGGCGAACACTTCGATCCGAAGCGTCTCTTCTGGCAGGAGGGACCACCGGGACACGGCGAGACTCGAGATCACGGGCGCCTCGGCCGTGTCCGGAAGTTGCGTTTCCGGAGTGCCAGAGCAGGCTGCCAGGAGGCCCAGCATGAGGAGAAGCGTTCGAACAGGCGTGGTGCGCTCCACCGTGGTCAATCCTTTCCTTCATCGGAGGCGTCGGCCGGAGCGGGAGCGAGGCCGGCCATACGAACCAACATGCTCTCGCCGTCATCGGAGAAGCGATTCTTGATCTCCACGATCTCGTCCTCGATTTCGAGGAAGGCGTCGAGCACGTTGGGGTCGAAATGGGTGCCCCGACTTCGCGCCATGATGTCCATCGAGCGGTCCAGCGAGAAGGGTTCCTTGTAGGGGCGCTTCGAGGTGAGGGCGTCGAACACATCGGCGACAGCGACTATCCGCCCGATAAGCGGTATTTTCTCCCCCTTGAGCCCGGCGGGATACCCCTTGCCATCCCAGCGTTCGTGGTGGCTGAGGGCGATGATTCGGCCCCACTCCGTGTACTGGTTGAGAGGCTTCTCCAGGATACGCCCCCCGATGATTGTATGTTGCTCCATGATCTTGCGCTCCCGCTCGGAGAGCTTGCCAGGCTTGAGCAGGATGTGGTCGGGAATCCCGATCTTGCCCACGTCGTGCATGGGAGCGGCGCAAAGCATGGTGTCCACATCGTCGTTGGGGAAGCCCAACTTCCGGGCAATGGCGGCCGAAAGGTAGCCCATGCGCACGATGTGCTGATAGGTCTCCTGGTCCCGGTACTCGGCCGCCCGCGACAGGCGATGAATGGTGTCCAGGTAGGACGCCCGCAGCTTCTCGATGGTCTCCTGAAGTTCCCGGGTCTTGCGCGCAACCTCCGCCTCGAGCTGCGCCTGGTAGTCCTGCATGTGGCGGTGGTAGGCCCGGACTTGCACGAGCGACCGGACGCGGGCCTGCAATTCGGCCCGGTCCACCGGCTTGCTCAGGAAGTCGTCTGCACCGGCCTCGAGCGCCTTGACGCGATCCTCCCGGGAGGTCAAGGCGGTGACCATCACAACCGGGATACCGGTCAGCGCGGGATCGGCCTTGATACGAGCGGCCACGTCGAACCCGTCGATGTCCGGGAGCATCACGTCGAGCAGGACGACATCCGGGAGGAGTTCCCGGGTCTGTGCAATGGCCTGCCTTCCATCGGAGGCCACCGCGACCCGATAGCCCCACGCTGTCAGGATCGCCTTCATCAACCTGAGGTTGCAATCCTCATCATCCACCACCAGGATCAAGGGCTTCTGGGATTCTGTCATCGTTGTCACCTCGCCCGGCAACCCGCTCCCGCGGCGCCGAAGACATGCCGGGTCAGGCCAGACGGTCCATCAACTCCATCACCGTGGCCCCGTCCACCGGGAAAGTGGCTCGAGTCACCGTCACCTTCACGTGGGTCGCCAGCCGACTTCCCTCCCGGGCCAAACGGTTGCACGCGGCCGACCCGTTGTCCAACCCCACGTGGCGGAACACGACATAGATGTCATCGTATCGCCGCAGCAACAGGTCGCCGGCCCGCTTCCGGGT
>CAYQMG010000196.1:0-18581 GCA_964418585.1 uncultured Gammaproteobacteria bacterium
CCCCCCACCCAGACACCCCGAGAGCACCAGGACCAGGGCCGAACCCCACAACAAGCCCCCCCCGGAGCGACCGGATATCCACACGCTCCATCTCTGCCGCTCGAGACCCATGATACGCCTTGCTCCCCTCCTCCTTGGTCCCTTCGCCAGGTCACCCGGGTTCAAATCACCCCTCCTCCAGGAACGATCCCCCTCAATCCTCGCTCCCATCCCCTCCGTCCACCCAGCGCCTCACCAGCTCCAGAAGCACTTCCAACTGGAACGGCTTGGTCAAATAGGCCTTGCACCCATAGCGCAGACACCGCGCCATGCACTCCTCGGACACCAGACCAGACACGATCACCACCGGCAGATCCGCCGTCTCCGGCGCAGACCGGATCCGCCGCAGCGCCTCCATTCCGTCCATTCCGGGCAACGTCAGATCCATCAGGACCATGGCGGGTCGGAGCGTTCCGATCATCGCCATGCCTTCCTCTGCAGAAGGGGCCACGACGACCTGGTAGCCATATGCGATAAGATAGTCGTGAACCAAAAGTTGGTTCAATGGCTCGTCGTCGATCAACAGAATCTGCCGTCCCGTCTTCTTCAAGGGGCTCTCCGGCAGAGCCACCGGGCAGGACGCCTCCCGGTTGCAAACCGCCCAGGAAACAGGCGCCGCCACCACACAGCGGCACGAAACCAACGTCCCATCATAGACGAAACCCCGGAAAAACTCAAGGAGATGCGGTAGTTCCCGGTGTCCACTCCAGATGACTTCGGTCCGGTTCGTCCCTCCGTGCCGGGAGCCGCGCGGCGACACCATCGATCAGAACGTGCACGGGGCGCTTCCGAAAGGTTTCGACAGCGTCACGGGAGACGGCAAAAACTCTTGAAAAGCACGGTGATACACCCCACGTACCGGGGCCGGTCCAGACATCGTAGTGGGCGAACTGATTCGTGCTGTCATGCCACTCGATGTCGATGCCCCCCGGTTCATCCAGACCGATGCGGCACACCTGCACGGCAACCCCACCGCTGCTCCACGCACCGAGGCCCCCGTCGTTCAGCCATGCGACCTTGCCGATCGTGGGTTCGCGCCGTGGAGGCCACCGAAAAAACGGCCTGGGACGAAATGCCACCGTTCCGTCCCGGTATTCGAGAGGAAGGTTGGGGGTCAGAGGAGGCATGGCTCGAGCGGCCAGGACGGGGTCTTCCACGTTCAGGCGCACGCCGTCGATCTGGATTTCCCAGGGCCCCAGTCGCCGTGGCGTTGCCGTCCAGGACGTGACACGGTAGCGAAAGGTCCAGACATGGTGTTGCTCGGTCCCCTGTTCGACCACGCTGCGATCCACGTAAGCAGATACGGGCGCCAGGGTGTGGTCGATCTCCGGTCCCAGGTATTCGACGCTGACGGACGGTGAGGTGTCGGTAGCTGGTCTGTCCAGGGCCACGACGGAAAGGGTCAAGGTGAAGGGCACGCCCACGAGGATGTCTCCGGGAGCGATCGTCCAGGTGGCGGTCCGGGCGCTCAGGGGCACGACATCGGCCCCGTGCAGATAGACCAGCCACCTGGGGTCATCGTCGAGCAGGTCTAGGTCGGGGTCGTTCTTCGCGGCGGTTCTGGCATCGAAACCGACGGCGACGGCGTTGTGGAGCGCCTGCAACGCCGCCTCGGGTCGGCCCGCCTGGAGCAAGTAGCAGGCGAGATTGTAGAAGGCTTCACCAAACCTGCTGTCCACGGCCACCGCAGCCTGCGCGGTGGCGATGGCTTCGGGGGTCCGACCTGCTTGATGATGAATTTTCGCCATTCGGGCAAGGATGATCCCGTTGAAGGCGTCCTGTGCGCGAAGGGCGTCGAGGTCGGAAAGCGCAGTCTCGAGGTCCCCGGCGTCCGCGGTGGCGGAGGCGTTGCGATAGCGTGCCGCAACCACGCCCGGGTCGGGGGGATCCCAGCGCAGGATACCCGGGCCGCCCCAGATGGACACGGCCAGGAGGGCCGCGGCGGGGAGGGCCAGGCCGGCTGCGACGCAGCCAAGTCTCCAGGGTTTGAACAACCAGTGGGCCATCTGGATCGCCTTTTTCGGTCACGTCGTACCAGCGGCACCGGCACGCCGGGAATGCCTCCTGCTCAGGTCAACCCGATGAGACTCAACATGCGCCCCGTGGCGCCGTGGTCCCGTCGGTGAGAAAAGAACAGGTCTTCCCGACAATGCACACACCAGGGCAGCACGTCAATCGATTGTGGAGGAACACCCGCCAGCTCGAGCAGCCGGCGATTGGCTTCCTGCAGGTGGACCCGAAGCCGGTGGCCAGAAGCGTCTCGTTCTCGAAACACGACACCGTCCACGCCGCGCGGGTGTCCCTGCAGCACCGCTTCGATAGCGGCCACGACCTCCGGCCCCACGACATAGCATTCAGGGCCTATGCTCGGCCCCAGGGCGACCAGAATGTCCCTTGGAGGCACCCCGAACGAGTCCTGGAACAACCGGACAGCTTCGGTCACGATTCCAGCCGCCGTTCCCCGCCACCCCGCATGGACAGCGGCCACGACCCGGTGTGGAACCTTCGCTGCCATGAGCACTGGAACACAATCCGCCGTCCTCACCCCCAAGAGCCATCCGGGAACGTCAGTGATCAGCCCGTCCGCTTCCACTCGAGGGAAAGGATGGGGCGACGAGGCGGTCACCGTCGTCACGTGACGGCCATGAACCTGCACCACGGTGGCCACCCGGTCATCCGGACGACCGATCGTGCGAAGCAACCGTGCCAGGTTCTCCTCCACATGGGTGGCCGGGTCCCCGAGATCGTGTCCCAGATTGAGCGCACGGAACGGGCCGGTGCTCACCCCTCCAACCCGGGTGGAGAAGGCATGCACACGGCCACGACCGGCCAACAAGGAAGACTGGAGAATCCGAACGGAATCGCGGCTCATGTCGCGCCTCTCGAGTGTTCGGGTGCGCCGTGTCCAGGGAGTGCCCGGAGCAGGTCGAGCACATGCTGGAACCGGGGCGGGAGGGGACTGTTGAACACCATCTCCTGGTCTGTGGCGGGGTGCCGGAGCTTGAGTTCGAACGCGTGGAGAAGCTGGCCGCGGACCGACTCGAACGCCCTGCGCACGGCAGGATCGTCCGGAAGGCTCCGGCGCCAGTGCCCGCCATAGACATCGTCTCCAAGTACGGGACAGCCGGCGTCGGCGCAATGGACGCGAATCTGGTGCGTGCGCCCGGTCTCCAGGGCGAACTGAACCAGGGAGGTCCCCGGGAAGGTCTCGAGGACGCGGTAGTGTGTGACAGCGCGCCGACCTCCCTTTCGAACGCTTGCCATCTTGAGCCGATTTCGAGGGTTGCGCCCTATCGAGGAGATCCAGGTACCGGTGAGACACGGGGGCTGTCCCCGAACCAGAGCGAGGTAGCGCCTGGACGCGGAATGTGCCTTGAACTGGGCGGCGAGTCGCACGTGGGCCCGGTCCGTCTTGGCCACCACGAGCACGCCGGAGGTATCCTTGTCGAGACGGTGCACGATCCCGGGTCGCTCCTCCCCTCCAATTCCAGAGAGATCGTGCACGTGGTACAGCAGGGCGTGAACGAGCGTTCCATCCTCGGAACCCGGTGCGGGATGAACCGCCATGCCGGCCGGCTTGTCCACCACCACGATGTCTCCGTCCTGGTACAAGATGGTCAGAGGCAAGTCGGCAGGTTCCAGCGCGATTGACCTGGGCGGCGGTATGCGCACCTCGACCCTTTCCCCTCCTTTCAGACGGAAAGCGGCACGTGCAGGCGCCCCATCCACTGACACCTCCCCTTCCTGCACAAGCCCCTGTATGCGGGTGCGCGACACGCCCTCGAACTCGAGCCTCTCGGCAAGGTACCGGTCGAGACGGGTTCCCCGGTCCCCCGGGCTCACCCGATACTGATAAACTTTGGTTTCAGGATTCATCCGAATGGAAGTCGCCATCGGGGGCAGGAGAGGTCTTCCGGTCGTACCGATCCATGTACCCCTCGGTGACACGCGAAGCATCCAACTTGAGGAGTCTGGCGTACTGGGAGACGAATCCTTCGACATAGACGCGAGCCGGAAGTGCGTCGAACCGCTCCTCCTCGATGTAGCGGAGGTAGGTCTTTTGAATCTTGGTTCGGTCGCTGATGTCCTCCAGCCGAATCTGCTTGAACTCTCGCACAGCCTCGAGGAACGCGCCGGAGTACCCGTGCTGTTCGAGAAGGCGTGCCATCATTTCCGGCGGTATGGGACGGTCAGGAAGCGGCGGGGGGACGCGCAGCGGGCGTGCATAGCTCCGGGTCCAACGGGATGCCGCGGAAGCGCGTTCGCCCGAGTTCGCGACGCCGGCCGATTGCGGGCGGACCGACTCTGTCTTCCGTTTCCGAGCGCTGACCGTGGGGTCTGCCTTGGAGGGTGTGGCCACGCGGCCTGACGGAGGAGGCGTGGCAGGTGCTGGTGGAGCGGGGGGGACCCGTCCAGGAGAGGAGGCCACGGAACGGAGGGCACTTGCCCGCTCGACCGGACGTGCAGGACGGACAGAATCGGCGCCGTGTCGCAGGACAGCGTCTCTGCCCAGGTCGATCGACTCTGTGCTTGCCTGGGTTCCGCGCGCTCTGCCGTCCGGTCCCCGCCCGGACCCGGTGGAGACCTCCGGGACATGGGACACCGAGGGCTCGAATCCGGACCCGGACCCTCCGGAGCCGAAGCGACCGTCGAACTGCGGGGCATCCGCCGTGGCGTCGGGTCTGCCCGGCTGAGGAGGCACGTCACGGGTGAACCCCCGTCCTTCCCCACCGCCCGCCGCCTCCATGAGGACCTCTTCCTCGATCTCCCCGGAGACCGTGTCGGAATCGGACAGAAGGTCGGTAACGTCCTCCAGGCCCTCCTCATCCTCGTCCGGGGGCGCGATCCCATGGGCGAAGTCCCAGAACTCGGCCGGGGTCTTGATATTCTGGGGAATGCGCTCAACCTCCCGAATGAACCGATCGTAGCTGGCCCGCCGTTCGGCATTGGAGAGAATATGATAGGCCTCCTCGATCTTGTGAGCGATCGCGTCGTTCTCCTCCGGGGTGTACAGGCTGTAGACAGCAATGGAATCGGGGTTCCACGTGCTCCGCACGAGATGGTAGGCCCGCCTGACTTCCTCCTCGCTGGCATCCGGCTCTATATCGAGGATTTCGTAGTAGTTCTTGTTCAGGAACTTCATGAACTCGAGGTCCTCTGTCGATGCCACACGACCGCTCCGAGCACGCCGTTCGGACCGCTCGGACGATCCCGAATCAGGTTCACGTCACAGGAGCTGGAGCCGGGCGGGAACTTCCTCGGACGGCTCCAATTCCACGTCCTCCACCACGCTGGCGACCACCTGCTCGAGGCGCTCCGCCAGGTAATCCCCCTCGGCTTCACGCGTGTGCAGACGCCGCCTCCGCGCGCTCAGCCAGGCTTCCTCGTCGTAGGGGATGGCCCCCACATATCGAACGGAAATCCCGAAGTAACTCTGAACAGCATTCTTGATGGCCACCCCAACAGCCTCGTCCGAGCGATGACGCACCTGGTTGACCACCAGGTACAGGGTCGTTTCCTCGAGGTCATCCCGAAGTTGCTCGGCCAGGCCACGCTGGATCCGGTCCACAAGCCCCAGCAACCTCTCCGGGTGCAGGTGGGCCGCAGCATGCTCCACATTCTCCCGTTCCGCCGCCTCCACCCCGGTGTGCCGCAACCGGTTGCTCACCACCCGCAAATAGACACGACGAACGAACCGGTGCACATTCTCCACCGCGGCGGGTTCCGCCACGACCACGATCAGGGGCCGGTCCGCGGTCATGAACAGGTCGAGCAACGCCCCGTCCGGACCAGAGGGCAGGTCCAGCAACACCCGAGAGGTATCAAGGGCACGCACGGCCTGTTCGAGTCGCCGCCGCTCCCGTGCCGTGAGACGCAACGGTGTCTCCACGGCGCCCGGCACAAAAGCCAATCCAGGAATGGGTGACTGAACCAGTAGCTCGGCGAGGGATCCGACTCCTCCATGGACGAAGGCATCCAGCCCCACCTGGGCGGTGGCTTCTCCCAGGAAGGTGTGTAGGTCCGCCCCTCGCAGATCGAGGTCCACGAGCACGACCGGACCGATGTCTCGCGCCAGCAGATGTCCGAGGTTGGCGGCGAGGAAGCTTCTGCCAACGCCTCCCTTGCCACTGACCAGCGCCCACACCTCGGGCACAGAGGGAAGATCCGCCAGCGTCGACGCCCTCACCAACCCAGCTCTCCCCACGTCTTCTTTCGGCACATCCGGTCCGTCCTTGACCGCACCTCGAGTCCCTCGCCACGCCCGCCGCTGGGCACCAGAACATCCCCTATCATTATGATGTACTCCAGGTCATGTCAAGTGCAATTCACTGCAACAAGGTTCGGCTCGAAAACGGGTCGGCTGCGAACACCTTCCGGCACGCGGGACACAATACATAGACCATTTCTTGATAAACTTCGGCCTCGATCTCGGGTCGTGCCAATCTTGTCAACTTCTCCAGAAGATCTGCAATGGCCGCTTCCACTTCCTCTTTGGAAAGACGGTCATCCAGAACCGGGGAAACGTCCGCCATGACTTCGATACGAACCACGTACCGGGTCTCCTCCTCGCCCAGCTTGCGCCCACACAGCTCACAGGTGCGGTCCATTCCCTGTCCTCCCATGACCGTATTCCGCCCAAAACGAAGCAATCGCCGTTGCGATCCGATCGATGTCACCCGGCACCCAGGTTCGAGGATCGAGCAGGAGTGCCCCCTCTTTCAAGCGCGCCACGATGGGAGGACGGCACGAGCGGAGGTAGGCCTCCAGCCGTGTGGCCAACCGGTCCTGCCCCACTGCCACCACCGTGGTGGGAACCGAATGACCCGGGAAGGCGCCCCCTCCGACCCGGGAATCGTCCTGCGCCAACCGCACCGGCAGACCCGGCGCCTGCGCCTCCAGCCGGGACTTCAAGCGTTCCGCACGCGCGGCCAACGTCTCCGGGGACGCAGTAAGCGCCGCAAGCACCGGAATATGGCGCTTCCCATCTCCGTCGAGGTAGACCCGGAGGGTGCCCTCGAGGGCGGCTAGGCACAACTTGTCCACCCGAAGTGCCCGGGCCAAGGGGTGTCGTCGGCAGGCGTCGATCACCTCTTTTTTCCCGAGCAAGATCCCAGCCTGCGGACCCCCCAGAAGCTTGTCCCCACTCATGGTCACCAGGTCCAGCCCGCTCGCCACACGCCGGGCCGCCGTCGGCTCTCCCGGCAACCCATCGGGTGCCAGGTCCACCAGGCAGCCACTCCCCAGGTCCTCCATGACCGGAAGTCCTTTCCGACGCCCGAGCGCCACCAGGGCGGTTGCGTCGACCGATTCACTGAAGCCGACGACCCGGAAATTCGAGGGGTGTACCTTGAGCAAGAGTGCGGTTTCGGGTCCGACCGCGCGCTCGTAGTCCTGGATCCGGGTCCGGTTCGTGGTCCCGACCTCTACCAGGCGGCACCCACTTTGCAACAAGATGTCTGGAATCCGAAAGGACCCCCCGATCTCCACCAACTCGCCCCGGGAAACCACCACTTCGCGCCCGGCGGCCAGCACACTCAATGCCAGCAACACCGCTGCAGCGTTGTTGTTTACAACCATCGCCGCCTCGGCTCCAGTCAGGCGACACAGGATATCGTCCACAATCCCATGCCGTGACCCTCGCCCCCCCTGTTCCAGATCGTACTCCAGATTGCTGTAGGCACCTGCCACCTCCACCACACGCTCGATCGCCTGAGCGGCCAGCGGAGCGCGCCCCAGATTCGTATGGATGACGACCCCGGTCGCGTTGACCACGCGTGTGAGTCTCGGGGCGGCCAGGGTCCGGGCCCGATTCCGCGCACGGGCCACGATGTCCTCCACGGCGGGGAGGTCGCCGCCTGCACGCACGCCGGAACGCACTTCCGAGATCACCTCTCGTACCGCCTCGACCAGGGCCCAGCGTGGGCTTGCCGGTTCCGCGGTCAGATCCGCCCGCTCCAGAAGTTCCCCCACCGCTGGCAGAGCCCTCAGCTTTCCCTTGAGTTCTGCGTCCATCCCTCTCTCCCAATCAATGCCGACTCCCCCCGCCGAATCGGGAGTATAGCACGCCATCCCACCCCGCCACAGACCGGAATCCCCACGCATGACAGATTTCACCCGGGCCGGGTCGTGTTCTCGAGATCCTGACGCCGGCCCACGTTGGAAACACCGTGAACCGCAACATGTCTCGAGCCGAGGCACTGGCATGAAGCCACCGAATGTCGCCGTCAAGCCTGACCTGTGTTATCCTCTCCGCACGATGAACAATGTCACGCTCACTGCCATGCTGGTGGCGGTGCTCGCCACGACCCACGCGGTGTCCTCGCTTCTTCGCGGGTGGCACAACCGACTTTTTCGTTCCTTTGCCGCCTTCTGCCTGGTGATTGCGACTGCGAACGTCGCTTTTGTCATGACATCCCTTGCGCCGAGCCGCGGGTGGTACGTGGCGCAACTTCTGGGAGCACTCACGTCGGCTCCGGTTGCCGTCACCTTTTTCCTGCGGTTGCTTGGCAAGCCGCAGCCTCGAGGCGCTTCGCTTCGTCCGCTGCTTCGACCTGTCTGGGCCGCCTTGTCGTTGCTGGTGGTCTACAGCTACGAGCCGCTCGCCTTGAGCGGGGAACCGGGGCTCGTTCGGCTGATACAGGCCGAGGTGGGAAACCGCCTGGGAGAGCTGGAGTCCATGGGGCTGATGAAAAGGCTCTGGACGCTGGTGGCCTGGGTGGGAGGACTGCTGGTCGATCATCCTTCGACCATTCTGGTACCCCTGGCGGTCGGGGTGTATGTTGCTGTGGCCTTCGGCGCCATCTGGCTGAACGTTTTGGAACGGACCCGGGTTGCGCGGTCGGGCATCGAGCGGACACGGCTGCTCCTGCTCGCAGCACTCGGAGGAGCGACGATGGTGGCTGTGCTGGTGCAAGGAGCGGCGTATCATCTCGGCGCGCGCTCCATTGCCATTCCGGTGGGCGGTCTGACCCAACTCGTGTTCATCGCCTTCCTGTCGCAAGTCATCTTGCTCTACCGTCTCCTGGACCTGCACGAGACGATCAGCAAGGGCATGATCTTCGCCGCACAGGTACTCATCATCGGAGGGGTGTACGGGGTTCTGGTTGGGCTGTTTGGAGACCGGAACAGTTGGGCGAACCTGGCGATCACGATCATTCTTGCTTCCGGTGTGGTTTCCCTGTTGCACGAGCCACTTCGGAACTGGATAGAGCGAACGATCCACCGGGTGTTCTTTCGCCGACGGTACGAAATGCTCTCGAGCCTGCACAGACTGGAAAAGGAGCTTCCGCGCATTCTGTCGGTCGACGATCTACTGAAAGCGTTGATGCGCGGGTTGACGGACGTCCCGCGCATCACGCACGCCGCGGTATTTCTGTGGGACGAGCGGTCCAGGGACTACCGATGTGTGGCCCGGTCGGGTCCGGAGGGGTGGCCGCCCCAGGTCGCGGTGGTGGGTATGGTCTCGTTCGTGGAGGAATTGCGTCAAGGGGAGGAACCGTTGGAGAGCGAGGATCTGGCTCGAGAGATCGAGGGGTCCCGTCGGCGACGAGAGGAGATGTCCGGTGCGCTTGCAGCGCTATCGAAGCTTGACGCGCATGTGGCGGTCCCTCTTCGCGGGGATGGTCTGCTCTACGGCTTCGTGATCCTGAAAGATGACTCGCTGCACGAGGGATTCACGCATGACGAGCTGCGTCTGCTTCAGTCCCTGGCGGACCGGGCGAGCGTGATCATTCAGAATTCGAACGCGATCCAGCGGATGAAGGAGCGCAATCGGCTTGCTGCCCTTGGGGAGATGGCAGCGGGGCTCGCGCACGAGATCCGGAACCCATTGGGGGCGATTCGCGGTGCGGCGCAATACATTGCGAACGAGGTGAGCGATGAGAACCGGGAGTTCGTCAACATCATCATGGAAGAGGTGGACCGGCTGAACGTGGTGGTCACGGAGTTCCTGGACTACTCGAGGCCACTCCAGGTTCGGGTGGAGGCACACAATCTGAATCGACTGGTGTCGCAGGTGGTGACGCTTTTTTCTGCGCAAGGCCTCCCCGAAGGCGTCACGGTGACCACCGAGTTGGACGACGACCTGCCTCCGGTGCCGCTGGACGCCGAGAAGATCAAGCAGGTGCTCCTGAACTTGTTGCAGAACGCCTTGCAGGCGGTGCCGAACGGAGGACGAATCACGGTGCGAACGAAGCGGGCGCCGCGCCGGTCGTTCGCCGGGACTCGAGTGGGGGAGGCCACCCTGGATCGGGTGGCGATGGAGGTCGAGGACACGGGCGAAGGGATGACGCCCACGCAGCTCGAGCGATTGTTCATCCCGTTTTTCACGACCAAGCCTGGGGGTACCGGACTTGGACTCGCCATTTGCCAGCGGCTGGTGCAGGCACATGAAGGCGATATCGAGGTGCACTCCGCCCCGGGGAAGGGGACCCGGTTCGTGGTCCACCTTCCGCTGTTTCCATCATCGACGGCACAAGTATCCCGGCCCACAGAAAAGGGGTCTGGTTCGGGTTGACCCCCTTGCTCTCTCTGATATGATGACAAGTAGGTCTCGAGCCGCTCGGGAGGAGGGGTCGCCGGAAGGGCACCCGGGCCAGGTGGCCCCCCGGAGTGTTTTGTCCTCTGGTTTTCCCCCTCGAGGCCGTGTGCAACCACACCCACGGGCGAGGCGGAGGGCGACACGGTCCGACGCGCTGTTTCCGCAGGTGCACTGGTCAAGGGAGTCCTGCCATGGAATTCAAGGAAATCGTTGTGTTGGATGACCGGTTCGAGGCCGACATCGTGGAGCAGGCGTTGCGCGACGCGGACATTCCATACTACATCCGCCAGTACGGAAACGATGGGATCGACATTGCTTTTCGTCTCTCACGCGGCTGGGGGGTGGTGTCCGTGGATGAGCGTTACCTGGACAAGGCCTTCACCGTGGTCCGGGAAGCGCTGGAATCTCAACCCGAGGTACCACTGGACAAGGACGGGAATCCCATCTTTCCGTCCGGAGGAGGGGGGGGCTCTGCGCTGGACCTGTAGCCTCCATCCGTGCGCCCGCCTCGAGGGTGTGGTCCGTGTTCCTGGGATCCAGGCACACTTCGAAAGCATGTGACGGGTGGCGAGCTGCGGCTTTCTGCCCGGGAAAGGATTGGCTCGACTCATGCCAAGGCGCACTTCGCACGCCATGCCGTCCCTGGTTCGCCACCATGGGCTTCTCCTTGCTGCCATCCTGGCGGCCACGGGTTGCCCAGCCCACATTTCCACCACCGGCAATGACGCGGTTCGTGGAACGTCTGTGGAGGCCGTTGCCGTCTACCCGGTTCAGGTACCTTCGATGATGTCCTGCGAATTCGCTTATGTGGAAACCGTCAAGGTCATCGAACAGGTGCTGGCACTTCGCCGACCTGTGGTCTACTCCTACGACGACTTTTCCACCTTTCCGGAACGAGGCGCTGGGGCCTATCAAGAACCATCACTGCTCGACACCATTCAGCAGGAAGGAGTCGATCCGGCCCGACTCGCCATCCTCACCACCCGGATGGAGGCCGAGGCTGTGGAGCTGCCTGCCCCCGGCTCGGGAGAACCCCAACAGGGCCACCGCCAGCCGCGCACGGTCCCCATCACCCTCTCGGTGAGCCTGGTGCGTTTCCTCCACCATGTGCCGATCGCAACTGCGTCCGGGTCGGTCGAGGCAGATCCGCTCGACGCGCGCCCTGGTGCACCGTGGCCTGCTGTGAGCGAGCAGCTCGATCGACTGGTCCGCGCGGTGCTCGAGGAGGCCGGTGAGATAGTAGATTTTCCGCCTCCCCACCCGGCGCCGCCGTTCACTTGCTACGCTGATCACCATATCCTGTTCGAGCTGTCGCAACGAACAGCCCGGAGTGAGGTGGAGGGATCTGAGGACGACCTGACCCGAACCGTGGCGTTGCTCGAGGGCTACCAGCGTATCTACCCGGAAATATCGGCGGAGGAAGTGTCGCAACTGGCCAGGACGCCGGGGCTTCTCGTTACGGGGATTGGGCGCAAGGTCCGGCCTGGCACCCTGGCCGTGGGGGATGTCATCGTGGCTGTGGATGGCCACCGGTGTGTGACGCCTCACCAACTCGACCGTGCACTGGCCGCCCACGCCCCTGGCGACACGGTGCGATTATCGGTGATCCGAGGAGGGACTCCGGAAGAGGTCCTTTTGCCACTTCCACTGGATGGGGGGTAGGGGAAGGAAGAGTCCAGTCGTTGGTCCAGGCAATGGACGTGGTATTGCGCGCGCCTCCCATCGCCTGGAAAATCGTGTGCCGGACAGAGTCCCCTTGCGAACTGGCGGGCGTTGCTCCGGCAGGGGCAGGGACATTGATGCGAGCGGCCGAATCGTCAGGTGTTTCCCAGGGTATCCCTCGTGCGGGTCTTGTGAAACCTGCCTGGCACCAACTCGGGGTAGAGCGTCTCGCCCCTGTCGTGGGCACGTCGAAAGGCCACAACCAGCTCCGGCTCGAACTGAGTCCCGGCATTGGCCTCGAGCACTCTCATGGCGGCGTCTCCGTCCCGTCCCTTGCGGTAGACCCGGTCGCTGGTGATCGCGTCGAACGTGTCGGCCACGGCCAGGATCCGGGCCACCAACGGGATCTCCTTCCCCTTCAATCGCGCTGGATAGCCGGTCCCGTCATAGCGCTCGTGGTGGTGCCGGATCCCACTGATCAGATCTGGAATACGAACCATCCGATCGCAATGCTCCAGGTTACGGACAATCGCCACACCGGCCTCTGGATGGAGTTTCAGCAGAGACCAATCCTCGTCCGAGAGAGGGCCGGGTTTCAGCAACACACGCTCCGGGACCCCGATTTTCCCCACGTCGTGAAGCAGGCCGGTAAGTTCCACGACATCGCGAACCACCCGTGAAACCTCGAGTTCATCGGCCAGCATGAGGGCGTAAGCGGTCACCCGTTCCGAATGACCCCGCACGTAGGGGTCCTTGGCCTCGATCGCCGCTGCCATGGTGCGCACTGTGCTGAGAAAGAGAGCTTCGAGATCCTCGATGAGTTCCAACCGATCCAGTGCGGCCCCCGCCTGGTGGCCGATGGCTGCCATCATTCTCAAATCTTGCTCCGAAAACTGCTTTGGTTCCTCGCCCGAATCCGCATAGAGCACGCCCACCACCCCTGCGCCCACCTTCAAGGGTACGCAGAGGATGCCCCGGAGTTTTTTTTCCACCTCCAGGGTGCCATTTCCATCTCCACGCGCATCCACTGGGTCGCGGCAAATCGTGGATTCTCCAGATTTCAGCGTCTCCTCCACCACGCTCCGGTTCACCACGAACTCTCCAGGAACACTGTGTTCTGAAAGATCGTTCCGATCAGTGCTCGCAGCATGACACGCCACGGTCTCCAGCGCCAATGTCCTCGAGTCCTGCAACACCACCGCACCACGCTTTACCCCTGGGACCGCCACCATCGCGCTTACCGCTGCCCGACAGACCGCGACCACCCCCTGTTCCTGATGGGTCCGCGCCGCCAAGGCGCAATAGGCGTCCATCCACTGCCAAACCTCCTCCCTTGCACTCGATCTCATCCCGCCGGACAGGGATACCACGGATCCGACGTATTTTTCCCGCACCGTGAACTCCAGTGGGGGCCGCTCACCGTCGATACGCACTCGAGGCGGTCGACAGTTTCCACGTTCCACTCCGTCATGGTCGGATTCCGAGTATCTTACGATGATCTCGTGGTTCCCAACGCCAATTGCATCCCGCTCCTGAAGCACCCGCTTCTTGACCAACTCCCCATTGACCCGCGTGCCGTTGAAAGACCCGGTGTCCAGGAGAAGCACCCCCTCCGACTGATTCTCCAGCCGGCAATGGAATCGACTTACATGCCGGTCAGGCACGTGGAGATCGGCGTCCGGACTCCGACCGATCACCAGGCTGGTTCCCTCCTTCAAGGCAAAGCGACGTCCTTTCATCTGCCCGCGAAGGATTTCCAGAACAGCATCCGGCATTGCCACGTACTCCCATCATGCTCGAGAACCCATCAAACTCCTTCAGCACAAAGACTACAGTGTAGCGTACAGGGAATCGAAGTCGACAGGAAAGGTCCGGCCCGTCCGAACATCCGATTCACGAGTCCGAGACCCGCTCCCCGGCCGCTACGCCTGGCGCGACCGGCCCCATCCTACTCCTGGGAACCCTCTTCCATGGCTTCGACCCTGCGCCGACCACCCCGTAGATCCCGGACCAGTCGGCCTGACCTTCCGACCGAAAGCAAGGCGGGCCTGACCTCCTGGCCCCCTGGACGCCATCGCGCAGTTCCGCACTTCGCGCAAACACCGCCTCTCGGCGGCAGGCCTGCGGCGGGGCGGCTATCCGCCTACGTCACCGAAAAAGGATCACGGCTGCACGGGCACGGCCCGGGTTGAACTCCCGGCCCAGGCAGGCTACACTGGAAAACGACTGCGCCCCGGCCACGCTGTCATGCCCACGGCTGGCAGCGACGCATGCCTTGGGCCTCGAGCACCTGGCCATGTTCCAGCGGAGCCTGACGGACAACCGATGATCTGCCCCCAATGCCGCCGCACGTATGACGCCTCCAAGCGGTTCTGCCCCGAAGATGGAACCCGCCTCGTCCCCCCGGACGTGGACGATGACATGGATGAGGCCGACATGGTCACCATGGTGGGAGACGAAGCCCCAATCCCTTCCAGGGGTGCGGAGGCCGGGGGAGAGGCTGGGGTGCGCGTCGTCGTCCACTACCGCACTCCGGAACCAGGCGATCGGATTGGCGAATACGAGGTCGTCGCCCAGATCGGGGCGGGAGGCATGGCCGACGTGTTCCACGCGGTCCACGCCTTTACCGGCAAGCCGGTGGCCATCAAGCTCCTGAACCCACGTATGCCTGCTCAGGTCGAAGCGGTCGGCCGTTTCATTCAGGAAGCACGTGCCGTCCAGATGATCGGCCACAGAAACATCATCGACATTATCGACTTTGACCAACTCCCCGACGGAAGACACTACTTCGTCCTTGAATTCCTCGATGGGACCAACTTGCGCGAATACCTGGACAAGGAAGGACCTCTTCCTCTGGACCGAACCATCCAGATCCTCAAGGCCGTGGCCAGCGCCCTGGATGCCGCCCACGCCCGCGGTATCGTCCATCGGGACCTCAAGCCGGAAAACATCTTTCTCGAACGTCCGGACCAACCGGAACACCTTCTGGTCAAGCTCCTTGACTTTGGTGCGGCCACATTGATCGAAAGTGAGCGCAAGGTGTCGGAACGGGAGTGGCTCAAGACTCAGGAGGGGGTCATGCTCGGTACACCCGACTACATGTCCCCGGAGCAATGCCAGGGTGAAGAAATCGACCAACGTACCGATGTCTACTCCCTCGGCGTGGTGGCCTATCAGATGCTCGTCGGCCAACTCCCGTTCGGCACGGGAGAACCCTATGAGGTCATGCGCCGTCGCCTGCTCGGTCAGCCCGTTCCTCCTTCTTCCGCTGCACCCCACCTCTCTCCACTCCTTGACGCCCCCCTGCTCAAGGCACTCCATGACGACCCGGACAGGCGCTTTCAGTCTGCGGGAGCGTTTGTGGCTGCCCTCGAGGATGTCCTGGCACGTATTGAACTCGACCCGGATCCGGTTCCTCCGCCACCTCCGGGTCCAAAATCTCAGAACGGGGATTCGGTACGAACCGATGGACAAGTGTCCGACGAGACAGATCCTGACAACGGAACCGAACGATCTGGATCCCCTTCCACTTCGAGCGCTCCTCGAGGAATCAAGAAGTGGCTGAAATCGCTGCTGAAGTAACCTCATCCATTCCCTTTTTTCCATCCGAACCTCCGCCATGCTCCATGCGAAGCAATGGCTACGTTCCGAACTCATCGCTCGAGCAGCGGTGTCCATGCCCGACGCTTTTTGAGCATTAGCCCAAAAAAACCTCTTGACTTTGTCGCTGGATGAACCATATTTTGAGCATAAGCTCAAAATAGGAGACCGTCATGCCGAGACCCAGGAAACCCAGGTATGTGCAGGGCCACCCGGTGGTGGAAGCGTTTGTGCCGGTGGTGGATCCTCCTTGGGGGAGGGAGGAGGTGTCCTTGCCGGTAGAAGGGCTGGAGGCAATCCGACTGGTTGATCAACAGGGATTGGATCAGCAGGCGGCGGCCGAATCGATGAATGTTTCCCGCCAGACATTCGGGCGAATTCTCACCGAAGCCCGGATGACGGTGGCGGACGCCCTGGTGAATGGCAAGGTGCTACGAATCGGGGGTGGGCATTTTGCCATTCGGCCGCGTGGGCGGAGGCGTTGTCGCAGAGGTTGGGGTGGGGGGAAGTAAAAACAAGACAGGCAGGCGTAAAAAGAAGGCAGGCAAGAAGAAACCAAGGAGGACATCATGCCAGGATTTGATCGTACGGGACCGGAGGGTGCCGGTCCGATGACCGGCGGTGGCTGGGGGTGGTGTGGCCGACGAACCGGGCGAATGTGGCCAGAAGGAGGGTCCGGCCTGGGGCTTGGCCGGGGTTTTCGCCGGGGGTTCGGCGGTGGCTTCGGTCGTCGCGGGGCGGGACGCCGTTACTGGTTCGACTACCCGGTGGCCGCTGGGCCTGAGCGCATTTCGGTTGACGAGGAGCTGAGCGCGTTGAAGCGTCACCTGGAAGCCATCAATGCGCGAGTGGAGGCGCTCACGCGCAAGCCCGAAACGGAATAGTCCAGAAAGGCCCAGCCTGGTCCCCGCTCCCAGTTTTTCCTACCAAGGCTGTTTCCTCGCGTTTTTCAATTGCAGCCGGTCCAATCTCACGCGGATGGAGACTACCCCATGTCAATTCTCGCGGAGAGTTTTCTTGATAATCCGTCTCCACGGGCCCGAGGACCCCATGTCATTTTCGGGAATCAAGAATGGCGCGCAAGCGTGCAAGGCGTGCGCCGCAACGTGGATTCCAGCGACTGAACTCGAACCTGCGACTGCCCCCTCAAATTGGCAACCATGCCTGCTGATCACCCATTTCGCCAAGGGGGCATGATCCCCTCGCGCCACTCGCGATTCACCCGGGACCCCTCTGTGGGGCACAGGAAAACGAGGAACGGCAATCGGGTAGCGGGAAACGGGGGCCGTTCTGCGGAAATCGGAAATCGAGAAACGTTTTCCGGGGCCCGTCTCACGAGCCCGAAACCTGCTCCCCGGCCGCCACGCTTTGCCCGCTCGAGGCCGGTTTCTCACTACCACCACCGCCGGGATGGTCACCGGCCCCTGGAAGCACGGGCTCACACGCGCTTCAATGCGACCAGAACCCTCCAACTTCCCTGAAATCAAAGCACAAAACCAACGCTACAACCAGAACCAAAGTCGGAAAAGTGAAGGAATCCTCCGGTGGGCGACATCCACTCATTGACCAAACAAAAGGTGTGGGAAGGTTGGGGCGTTTCACCCCTGTCACCCACGGAGGTTTGCCTTGAACCCAATACCCAACAACAACGCAAGAGTCTACCGTTTCCTCATCAAGACCTTTTCAGCTCACGTCTACCAGTGGCACGACGTCCCGGATCCAAGACACAGGCGCGGCCGGCGTTGGGCCGCTCCCGCCCTGCCCAGACCCCTCATGCTCGGCTTGCTCGCCGACGTCTGCTCTCCGGCGAACTCGAATTCCTTTCGGAGGACCACTGCTGGCAACCTACTCTCGGGACCATTCACAATCACGGTCCATCCCCACGAGCACGAAGACCACCGGGGGGGGAACAGATGTGTGAGATTCTGCGGATCATCCCCACGGGCGGGGGGACTACAACCTCCTCCTCCTCCACGTCGTCCATCGCGCCGGATCATCCCCACGGGCGGGGGGACTACCGAGGTGACGGCGGCTTCGGAGCCGGGATGGACGGATCATCCCCACGGGCGGGGGGACTACACGGCCTGGCTCGCATCGCCCGTTGCACGGGCCGGATCATCCCCACGGGCGGGGGGACTACCCGCCGGCGCAACCGACCGACAGGCGCGTGTGCGGATCATCCCCACGGGCGGGGGGACTACTCGGCTCGGATGTCCAGGCCCACGACGACGAACGGATCATCCCCACGGGCGGGGGGACTACTCGATGTTCGGCCGGCTAGCATTGCTGATGTACGGATCATCCCCACGGGCGGGGGGACTACTCTGATATGAGCCCAGAGCGGTGGAGCGTCTCCGGATCATCCCCACGGGCGGGGGGACTACTGCTCCCACGTGCGCGCTTTGTCGCGCTCGCCCGGATCATCCCCACGGGCGGGGGGACTACCTGGGAAACAGTTGCCTGGTGTGAAGGCTATGCGGATCATCCCCACGGGCGGGGGGACTACAGACATCCTCAAAGATAAAACACTCCAATCACCGGATCATCCCCACGGGCGGGGGGACTACTCGCTGCCGTCACGCTGGTGGTGGTGTGGCGGCGGATCATCCCCACGGGCGGGGGGACTACGGGGTCGACAGGCGCCGAACCACCTGCTCGAACGGATCATCCCCACGGGCGTGGGGACTACTGAGGACCGAGTACTATCGCCGTGGAGACAGACGGATCATCCCCACGGGCG
>CAYQMG010000197.1:0-33413 GCA_964418585.1 uncultured Gammaproteobacteria bacterium
AAGGAAACCGGGGAGAGCGGCGAAGAGACCCAGGAGACCAAGGAAACCGAGGCGACCGAGGAGAGCGACGAAGAGACGGAGGAGGAGACCAAGGAAACCGAGGCGACCGAGGAGAGCGACGAAGAGACGGAGGAGGAGACCAAGGAAACCGAGGCGACCGAGGAGAGCGACGAAGAGACGGAGGCGACCGAGGCGACCGAGGAGAGCGACGAAGAGACCACCAAGGCCCAGACTCCCAAGACCAAGGCCCAGCCCAAGACCAGGGCCCAGACGCCCAAGAGGCAACAGACGCCTGTCCCTGTGGTGAGACGGCGTCGCAGGAAGAAGATCCCGCGTCCTCGCAGTACGGATGTCAAGGTCGGTACCTTTGCCAAGGTGAGCGCAGAGATCAAGGTGTCCCTGTGGGGTCCTTTCCGTTTCGCGGCCAAGTTGGATGGTACCTGGACCAAAAAGAAGGGGTACGAGGGTCTTGGCAGCGAGGGAAAGCGGTCGGTGGCCGAGGCCGAACTCGAGGTGGTGCTCTACGGCGGCCTGGAGGCGGATTTCATCTTTTTCAGCATTTTCGCCGGCGTGGAGGGCAAGGTCAAGTTCACCGTGGAGGGTGAGTTGGCGAGGAAGGGGCCGAAGACCGCGGTGAAAGCCGGGATCAAGGAGATCATGAACTGGTACCTTGCTCGCAAGATCGAGAAGGATCTGGCGCCTCGTGCGAGCAAGGTGGACGGCACGATCGTGGCCCGCAAGGCCAAGATCGACGCGGAACTGGATCGGCTCATCGGGAAGGTCGGCAAGGGCGACTGGAAGAAGCAACTTACCAAGACCAGTTGGTACCAGTTCTGGAAGAAGGCCACGGTCGTCGACAAGGTGGACGACCACCTGGCCGCAATCGAGAAGAGCATCCGGAAGGCTTTCAGCAAGTTCGAGATCAAGAACGACCAGGTCGAGCGGTCTCTTGCCCGCAAGGCCATCCTTACCCGGCTTGCGTCGGTGGCAGCGGCGCCCAAGCAGGAGAAGGCGTTGGAACTCGCCATCCAGGCGAAGAACGAGGTGGACGGGAAGCTGGACAAGACGCGGGCGGACTTCAACCAGGTGCTTTCCAGTGCCACGAAGCCAAAGAATCAAAAGGAGGTTGGGTTCGAGGGAGTGGTTCAGTTCAAGGCCGGTGCCAAGGCTCAAATAAACAAGAAGTTGAGTGCAGAGATCACGGGTGGTACCGGCGTGAAGATCATGGACGAGAAGGCCCAGAAGGACGAAGATGGCCGGGTGAAAGAAGACCAGGAATGGGACACCCGGGTCAAGAAGGCGCTCACCTTCCAGCTCAAGACGAACATCGGTGCCTACGAGGTCATGGGGACCTACGAGAAGGTGGACAACGACGTCGATGTGACCATGTCGGTCGTGTATGCCAAGAGCCTTTTCGCCACTGGAGCACTCAAGCAGGATCCGAGCGTGGCCAGGGATTTTGGCACGCGATTCGGAAACGCCTTGCAGAGCGTGACCGGGGGTCAGACCCCCGATTTCGGTCCCAATACTCTCAAGACCTACTCCAAGGCGTTTGTTGAGATGTACAAGCAGAAGGATGCCGAGAGTAGCTTTGGCACCAAGGGAACCAGCAAGGGCGGTGTCGAAGTCAAGTTGAGCTTCGTGGGTACGGAGAACTCCTCGACCGGAAAGGTGGACCACAAGCTCGCCAAGGCACTGGTCAAGGTGTTCTGGATTCCACTCTCCGCCGAGGTGGGAGGCAGTACGGGCGTCGGAGTCGATATGAAGGGGACCATCGAGGGCGGAGGGTTTGTCGAGTTGACCTTCAACTGGTAGAATGATTCGTCCTTGCCGTGGGACTCGGCCTGCGGTGGACGACTGAGATGAGGACGACATGGCGACACAGGAACATGCCGGTGCAACCCTGGCGGCCGGCGGGCAGGTGACGGGAAGCGGGACGATTCTCAAGTACGTTCCGGAAAAGGCCACTATCCACTGGCGGTTCGGTTGGATCGCCCCCAATCTCCCCACCTTCTCGGTGGACCTGGCCGAGGTTCGGCTCACCATCCGTGACGATGCTGAGGTTGCGGGAGAACTCCAGATTGCCTTTACTTGCCCTCCGGAGGTGTATGCCGAGCTGGAGTCCTGGACCTGGTTCGGCCTGGACCAGGGACTGGCCCAGCAAATGGGCGTGACATTCCTGCCAGACCATCCCGTTCGGATGGAGGTGCGGATGGACCCCGACTACGCGGAGGGCATTTTCACCTTCCCCCTGGATCCATCCGACCCGGAGGGTACGATTCGTCGCCTCATGGCCCCGTTGTTCGATCGGGAGGCGGAAGGCACCGTGCATCAGCCATCGGCCTTCGTGTGGGAGCGGGTGGTTCAGGAGACCGGGAAAGGGGTGATCGGGTTCACTCGATCCGGCCGGATCGTCGACCTGGACCAGGAGGCCGAACCACCGGCGGGGCTGGAACCTGAAACCACTGCGGATGAGCCCGGGGTGACCTTCGAGAATTTCGAAATGGAGCCTCAGGAAGCGGTCTGGGCCGAGCCGATGTGTCCCACCACGTTCGAACTCGAGGGCGGACCGGTCATCGACCTGGTGGTGGAGCGAATTCGCCTCGTCGGGACGGATGGTGAGAAGCAGTGGATCGACGCCACGTTTCAGCTTGCCTTCGAGGATTACCTCGCAGTCCAGTTTCACCAGGGGTTCGGCTTGACCGCGGACGCGGTTGCCGGCCAGGGCCTGCCCGAGTTCGACGAATCCTTGCCTGTCTACGTGGACGCCCAGTTGAACCCGGACGTGGCGGCGACGTTGCTCGAGGATGGGCGTTCGTCCGAGGACCTGGTGCGGTTCATTGTGGACGCGATCTGTGACGAGGAGTTCGAGACTCCGCTTTGCAACGCCTCGTCCTGGACGTTCACCGCCATTCAGCAGCAGCCTGAAGGTCAGTCATTCCGCATCGGGTACCGGAACAGAAATCTCTCCTAGCCCGGTGTTGGTTCCCAGGCGCCACCGGGAAGGGACGACCTGGGGAGGTCCGTGGCGCCTCCCAGGTCCGGGTCTCGGCCGCACCTGGTTCGCGGATCAGGGGTGCGGCGCCGAGAAGGTCCGGGTTACCTGGAGGTTGGACAGGTCCAGCGCCTGAACCGTTCGTTTCGGGCCGTTGACATAGAGGGTTTGTCCATCCGGAGAGAACGCCAGGTCGGCCACCTGAATCCCCGGAGTCGTGCGGTAGGTCCGCGGGTTCGGATCTCCCACCGTCCACAGCACGATGACGGGTTGCCACCGCCGGGTGTCCCGGCCCAGAGGCGACTCGTCGTAGTACGCTGCCACGGTGCGATGGTCCGGCGAGACCCGTACAAGCTCGAGGCCTCGAGACGTTTTCAACCCGGCTTGCCAGACCTGCCGACGGCTCGAGACATCCCACAAGGTGACCGTGCCGTCCGCATCGAGCATGGCCACACGCTCCCCGTCGCGGCTGAACGTCATGAATCGCACCTGGTCCTGGACTCCCACCGCCCGCTCCCCTCGATCCAGGCGCGCCAGCGGGTATCGTTTCCCGCTCGCCACCTCGAGGAGGTAGATGTGCACCCGGTGGCTGTCTCCGCCCGAGGTATCGAATTCGTAGGTCTCGCCAAACAGGTATCGTCCATCAGAGGACACGATGAACTTCCCGATTTCCGCAGGAGAGTCGAACGAGGTCTTCCCCAACACCTCGCCACTCACCAGGTCCTCCACCGTGAGGTGGATGAAGTTCACCGAAGCCATCACCGACGCATCCCGGGACACGGCCACTTTCTGTCCCGCTTTTCGTTGATGGCCCAGACCTCGACTCAGGTCCCACTCAATCAGCGCCTGATTGGCGCCCTTGAACACCAGGCGGCTTCCATCGTCCGACAGGCTCAGACTGGCTTCGGGGGCCGCCCGGATCCGGTCCGGAAAGAAATCTCCCTCGTACCGGACCGTCCGGACCGCCTGGCCGGATACTGTATCCCATACCGTGGCCGAACGGGTGGATTCACACAGGCCGGCAAGCCGGTTTCCATCGCCCGAAACCGCCAGGAGACGAAACGACCCACCAGCAGCAACGCCTCCATCGCCCTCGAGTCCTTTCGCCTTGTCCCCCCCCGCGGCCGGTTCCGGGGCCACCGCGGCACCATCGGCCCCTTGCTGGGGCTGGAACAGGTAGAATATGACCCCGATACAAGCCAACGCCACCAGCGCCATCAAGCCCATCACCTTCAACATCCCGTGCTTTCCCTCTTGCTCCTGTCCGTGAAGACCCCCGCCCGCACCCCGTCTGTCCGACCCGCTCGAGTCCCTGGTCCGATGGGGCACGGAGACGAACGTCGAGAATGTACCACGTCAGGCAGGTTCCGTCACGAAATGACCGAAATTTCGACAGGAACCGGTCGACTCCACAGGTGATGAAGGGTGGTGGCCCACGCCGACTAGCGCGCAGACACCGCTTCGGGCTGCCGGTGGCGCCGGCGGTCCGGATCGAGCCGGACGAAGCGCACCGCGGAGGCCTCTTCCGCTTGCTGGCGGGCAACCTCTCGAGCCAGGCGCTTCAGGCGCTTGATGGTGAGTTCGGGCTGGGCGTAGAACTGGTAGAAAGCCTCGCTGGCCTGCTTCAGCCTCGAGCACAGGTCCATGGCGATGTTGTCCAGCAGCTTGAACGCGAACGACTCCCCCTGATCGAAACAGGCATCGAATCGGCGCTTGGTGCCCATGAGCAGCAGGACCGGTTCGTCCGCGATGCAGGTCGCCTCCCGGACCTCCCCGTCGAGCAGGCACAGGTGTCCGATGGGTTCGCCGGGAGTCAAGGTGGTCACGCGCTGAAGTTCGTCCCTCAGCGTGCTCCGGAACACGCCCACGCGGCCGCTTCGCAGCAGGTAGAATACCGTGCCCGCGTCCCCCTGCCGGATGATCTTGGTCCCCGCAGGAAAACGGTGCGGCTCGAGGATCGCTGCAAAGGCCGCAAGCTCCCTCCGGGTCATCCCTGCACACAGCGGCAGTGAAGCCAGGAACCGGATGATCGGCGGTGAGGTCATGGCCCCTCCCCTCGTTTGACCCGGCCTTTTCGACAGCGCAGGTACTCGATCGTTCCCATCGGGTCTTCCTGCAATGTCTGGATACGCTGGTTGATCTCGCGCAGGTGGTTCGTCAGCACCTTCGACAGAGCACGGATGAACTGGTAGGCCGAGGGGTGAAGATTCGCCCGCAGCGTGTTGAATCGTTCCTGATCCACACGGTACAGCGTGCATGGCGACACCGCCACGGCACGACAGGTCCGGGGCGTGCCCGCCAGAAAACTCAGAACCCCCAGCGCGTCCCCGGACTCCATCGTGCACAGCGCCTCCGTCGATCCGTCCGGAAGGACCTGAAGTTGTCGCACCGTGCCGCGATCCACCAGGTAGAGCGCATCCGGCCTGTCCCCCTTGTCATAGATCATCGCCCCGGGCGTGTACCGCACAATCGTGCAGGTCCGAATGATGTCCATCAGCGCGTCGTCACACAGTCCCTCGAACACGCTGATATGTTGCACGCTGGCCCTCAGTCCATTCATCATGCCGTCCGTCTCTCCCGATGAGCCTTCTCGAGCCACACATCTCGCGCCCGCATGGTCCCGCATCCGCTCCCGGGTCGAGTCTAGCCGGGTGTCTACCCAATAAGTCGTCCTTGTGTTGTCCGGCGTTTAGGCAAAAAGTGCAGGCATGGGGAAAAGGTTGACGTTCCGTCGGCCGGTGCTATATTGCCCGATAAGAATAGGATAATGACACACCGCCGGACCACGGCTGGATTTGGAATGGAGGACTGGCATGCCCATGTACGAATATCGCTGCTCCGTGTGCGGCGAAACTTTCGAACGACTGGTGCGTATCTCCGAGGCCGACCGCAAGCAGGTCTGCCCCAAGTGCAAGAGTGAAGAGACCTCGCGCATCGTTTCCCTGTTCGCCACCAGCGGCACGAGCCGGCCGGTTGGGGGAACCGCGAGCAGTGGTTGCGTGAGCCACGGCGGATTCTCCTGAGCGAGCTGACAGGGCGCGGTGCCCACCTGCACCGAACCCGCCCCGGCCGTGCGTCGGGGGTTCATTTTCCCCTTCCTTGTCGAAATCCTTCCTGGTCCTGTTCCCTTCAGACGATTCCCTCGAGGAAACTTCCTGCCGGCGACCCGGTCAGGGGTGGCGCGTGGATTGCCTGGTCTGTTTGCTGCGTTGTGGTTGATTCGGCGGGCGGCTGGGCGACTCGATTCTGAGCGGCTCGAGGTCAACGGATCCAGATGGAGAAGGTACCCTGGTCGAGCAGGGCGGAGAAGCCCATGGCGCCGCATTCGCCGGTGAACCCTCGTGACCAACTGTCCGACCCATAGGTGGTGCCGAACCCGATGGCGGTGATGGAGTCACCGGGGTCACAGTTGTTGTCGCAGTGGAGGAAGTCGGTGTAGCAGAAGGAGAACTGAGTCGTTCCGTTGCCACCGGAGTTGGTGTAGTCGCACAGGTAGTGGCCGCTGTTGATGGTATTCAGTTCGTTGTCGTGCCAGATGGTGGTCAGGCTCATGGAGTTCAAAGTCGCGTCGGTGTCGTAGGAGATGCCATTGGTGGCCGCTCCGAGCAGACGGAAGTTGCCGTTGATCGTGGTGTAGTCGTTCACCTGTGCATAGTGCTGCACCTCACTGTTGTTGCTGGCCTGGTTGCAGGTCATGCGCACATCGGTCCAGAGGCCCGAGAACAGGTCGATGTTCACCGCGCCTTCGCCATCCAGCGGTGCGATGGGCTGAGCGTTCAGGTCCGTGGAGATGGTCGCAGTGTCCGGGGAGTAGATCCAGGTGGCGTCTGTGAACCGGTTGTGCCCGAAGTGCGCTATGAAGGCGTCTTCGTAGAACCCGGAGTGGTCGAAAAAGTGGAAGACCAGGGTCCACCCGCCCCCGTCGGTCTCCATGTCGCAGTAGACCGGAAAAGGTTCCAGGGGGCCGCCATCGTCCACGTCGATGGTGAAGAGCCCAGACTCGCTGCTCGGGATCACCTCCTTTATCTCCCGGCACGAGGCATAGTAGAAGCCTTCGTCGATGGCTCCGTCGCAATCGTCGTCCAGACCGTTCGGCCGCTCCTCGGCGCCCGGATGCACTTCCGGGTCGTCGTCGTCGCAGTCGGAGGCGTCCGTGGTCCGCAGGTCCCCGGGCACGGACGGATCGTCACACCAAGGCGACCCCGGGTCGGCCTGATCCCCGTACCCGTCCTCGTCCGCATCCTCGTAGTAAAGGGTCATCCCGCTCGGATCGGTCGACTCGTCTTCATCGTCTGCTGTCCCGTCGCAGTCCTCGTCCCGGTTCGATGGATCACACACTTCGGTCCCGGCCGGGTTGATCGCCGCGTCGGTGTCGTCGCAATCTTCCCCGTTTTCCACGTGGCCGGAGGGCGGCGCACACGCCCCGGTGGCCGCGTCCGGATCCCCGAACCCGTCCTGATCCGCGTCCAGGTAGTAGGTCGTCTGCACGCCCTCGTCCACCAGACCATCGCAGTTGTCGTCCAGCTCGTTGCAGGTTTCCACCGCTCCCGGCCGGATGTCGGCTCGAGTGTCGTCGCAATCGAAGGCGTTGCCCACGTACCCGGTGGGAACGAAGCAGGCCAGGGTCGTGCTGTCCGGATCCCCGAACCCGTCCCCGTCTGCATCCAGATAAAAGGTGGACAGAACCTCCTCGTCCGTGTCTCCGTCGCAGTCGTCGTCGATCCCGTTGCAGACTTCGGTCGCCCCGGGGTAGACCCGGTTGTTGGTGTCGTCGCAGTCGCTGTGGTCGGTCAGGAACCGCACCCAGGTCGTGGACGGATCGTCGCAGTATGGCGCGCCGGAGCTGGAAGCCGAACCGTACCCGTCCCGGTCCGCATCCGGGTAGTAAAGCGTCTTCCCTTCCGCCGAGGTCGAGTCATCCCCATCGTCCGCTGTCCCGTCGCAGTCCTCGTCCCTGTCGGCTTCGTCGCAAACCTCCTCCGCTCCAGGATTGATGGCCGAATCCGTGTCGTCGCAGTCGCTTCCATCGGAAACGTACCCCTCCGGGACACTGCACGCCGAAAAGACATCCTCCGGGTCTCCATACCCATCTTGATCCGCGTCCCGGTAGTAGGTCTCCTCGTCCGCCGCACCCACATCCACCCCCCCGTCACAGTCGTTGTCCACCCCGTCACACACCTCCATCGCTCCGGGATGGATGGTCGGATCCCCGTCGTTGCAGTCGTCACCCCCTGCGTCGGTGGAAATGAATCCGTCGGAATCCACGTCCTCGAGGTCTGCACCGTCGCAGTCCTGGTCGACCCCGTCATATGGAACCTCGGACGCACCCGGATACACTCCGTCATCCCCGTCGTTGCAATCCCCATCCGCCACCGTGAAGCCGTCACCATCCTCGTCGGGAGATGGTGGCGTGGGGGTCGCGGGCTCAGGTGAAGGCGTCGGCGGAACCGGTGTCGGGTTCGGGGGTATGGGGGTTGGGGTCGCCGCCGATGGTGTCGGGTTCGGGGGTACGGGGGTTGGGGTCGCCGCCGCCGGTGTCGGGTTCGGCGGCATGGGGGTTGGGGTCGCCGCCGATGGTGTCGGGTTCAGGGGTATGGGGGTTGGGGTCGCCGCCGCCGGTGTCGGGGGTGTCGCGATGGGGGTCGGCGTGGCGGAGGCAGGGGCGACCGTGGGCGTGGGCGAAACCACGGGCTCCGGGGTCAAGGAGGGGAGGGGCGTATCGTCGTCCTCCTGTGCCGGTGGACAGGCGACCAGCAAGAGGGTTAGCCAGGGGATCAAAGTCACAGCCATTCGGTCTTTCATTCGAGGGTCCTCCATCACGTGTCCAGGCTCGAGCCTCCTGCTCCAGCACCGGCACCGGCAAATCGCGCCTGCGATCGACTCGAGTCGCTCCCTGGCCCCATTCTAGCCTCTTGCCCGCTGAAAAAGAAATGGTTCCTGGGGACTACAATCCCCCGTGCACGCGGCGTGGGTCCGGCCGTGTTGGCGGGGACCGTGGGGGACCGGCGCAGGCACCTGTGCAGTCGTGCTGGCACACGTTGATTCGAGTTAGAAATTGCGAGGTGAAAGTGTAGTGAACCATACAATTCTTGTTGAATTATGTTCACTTCTCGTATAGTGTGAAGTAAATAACTTTAGCGGGAGAGCAACTAAATCATGATAGCTGATGCCCGCACGGACTGATCATGGTTTGCTTGATGAACAGGGGAACCTGGAGCGGCGCTTGTTTCGAAAGTGGACGTGGAGCAGACAGTGCAAGAACACAATCCAGCGCAGGAGTCGGGCGGTTCGCAGAGGAAAGGGTGGCGGGGTAAGCAGGAAGACCGGGAACCAGAAAGGAAACCGGGAGCCTGGAGGGGCGGGAGCGGGGGGCGGGACGCTCCGGGCCTCGGTTCCGAATTTCAGAGCGATTTTTCGGCCGAAGGCCTGGGTACGGACCTGTCCAGCGACCACTGGGCTTCTCGAGAGTCCGCGGTCCAACCTCTCTTCTTCAAGCGGAACACTTCACGAGACCTGTTCAGCGGTGGTTGGGCGAATCGGGAACCCCGGCCCCTGGCCGCGCGGAATCGCAGCTTGACTTCCGCCGTCGGCGGGGAGGCTCTCGCCACCGGTTCGGCTCCCGTGCAGCGGAGTGCGAGCGGCTCCGCTGCGGTTCCCGAGCCGCTTCAACCTGTTGTTCAACCGGCCATCGCGTCGAGCGGCGGCCCACTGCCTCACCTCGAGCGTATCCAGGGCGCATTTGGCTCTCACGACATCAGCAACGTCCAGGCTCACATCGATCCGGAGTCCTCGAACCTGTTGGGGGCCAAGGGGTATGCCACTGGTGACCATGTCGTCTTTTCCGGCACACCGGATCTTCACACCGCCGCGCACGAGGCGGCCCACGTGGTCCAGCAACGAGCCGGCGTGCACCTCTCCACCGCAGTCAGCCAGGTCGGCGACCCGTATGAACAGCACGCCGACGCCGTCGCGGACCGCGTCGTTTCAGGGCGGTCCGCCGAGGATCTGTTGAGCAGGCCGCCGGGAACCGGTGGCACCGACGCCGCGGTGCAACGGGCCGGCAGAGACTGGGAGCCTCGGACCCGCTCCCTGCTCGGGAAGAACTGCGTGACCAACAAGTATGCAGTCATCCTCGAGTACGCGAACCGGGACTGGAAGCGGACCGGGGGGAGGATTCCGCCCGGTACCGAGGTCAAGGTAGTGCAAGTGCACGCAAGGGATGGTGCGGTCAAGGCGAAGTGGGACGGTGGAGAATCCTGGTTGTACCAGTATGCGGTGGTTCCGCGTCGCCGCCGGAAGAGAGGCTGGGAGGACCGCACGCGGTCCCTGGATGGAAAAATTTGCGTGACCAACAAGTATGCAGTCATCCTCGAGTACGTGAACCGGGACTGGAAGCGGACCGGGGGGAGGATTCCGCCCGGTACCGAGGTCAAGGTAGTGCAAGTGCACGCAAGGGATGGTGCGGTCAAGGTCAGTTGGGAAGGTAAGGGAGGCGGAGGAGAAGTCTGGCTGTACCAGTATGCGGTGGTGCCGGGCCGGGCCGGGAAGAATCCCTCGGACGTTCAAAACAACCAGGCAGGGCCTACCTCGTCGGTTGGCGCAGGAGGGGCGGTCGCGGCGCAGGAAAAGGAAAAAACCGGTGGCAAGGAGCCGAGCGAAAAGGACGTGACGACCGATGAGCCGGGTGTGAGCGAAGAGGGCGTGACGACCGATGAGCCGGTTGTGAGCGACGAGGGGAAGGGAACAGAGGGCGAGAGGTCGGATTCGAGCAAAAAGGACGTGACGACCGATGAGCCGGGTGTGAGCGACGAGGGGAAGGGGCCGGTCGACGACGAGAAGAAGGACGAGAAGAAGACTGAAGAGGAGAAAGACAGCACCGAACAGAAACGGGAAGGTGACGCGGTAGCCGCTCCAGTGGGTATGCCCTCAAAGGAAAAGGAGAAGGAAAAGGGACTGAAATTCTCCAAGGGCGAGGTCACAAACGTGTCCACGAGTGTCGACATCGACTTGCGCGGACCTCTGAGTGCGGAGCTGAAATTCGAGGGTGCTCTGTGGCGCAAGGAGAAGAGTTCTGTTCGCGATGGGAGCGTGACCGATCCCGAAAGCGAGGCCGAGTTGGAGGGAACCGTGTCGCTCACCGTGAGTTGGTCCCTTAGCTTCGCAACGATCCAGGCAAAATTGGAAGGAGGCGTCAAGTTTACTTTTGGTGGCGAACTGGCGGAAGAATCGGTCGAGAACTTGTTGCCGGTGGGTGGTGAGGAAATCGCGAATTGGTTCCTTGCGAAAAAGATCAACGAGGACCTCAAGCCACGCGCGCAAGAGGTACGGGGCGTCATCACGAACAGCCAGGGCGCCATCGCTGGAGAACTGGATTCGTTGATCGCCAAGGTCGGCAACGATGACGAGTGGAAGGATGAACTCCGGGAAAGGCAGTGGTATGAATGGGGCGAATCCACCATGGACAAGGTGGACGAACACCTTGTTGCTGTGGAGGAGGCCATTGATGATCTGTTTGCAGATGTGGAACTGGACAGCGCCAAGCTCAAGAAGCAGCTTGATCGCGATGGAATAGTCACCTGGTTGAAGGCCGCCGGGCAAGCGCCAAAGGTGGAAATTGCGAAATTGGTTCTCGTGGAGCTGAAAAAGTCTGTGGCTGAAAGGCTGCAGAGTACCTCGGATGAATTCGGGACGCTGGTCCAGGGTGCGCAACGGCCCGTAAACCGGAAAGACGTTGGCTTCGAGGCGGTTGGCCAGCTCAGCCTGGGCATGAAAGGGAGCGTGCGAGAGTACAAGGTGGGTGCTTCCGGCGCGTTGGGCATGAAATTCAGCGATAGTCCGGGCGACCAGGACGGCGAAAAGGGGAAGGAGAGCCGGGTGTGGGATACGAGCACCGAGATGGTGCAGACCTGTACACTCGCTTTGGATACGGATGACGTGAATGCGACTTTGAGCTTCGAGAGGGCCGGGGACGACTACGAGATCAAGCTGAAGATGGTGTTCCCGGGTGCTGTTCCCGGAAATCTGAAGTTGACCGAGGCCTTTGTCAGGCGAGCTGGAGAGGCGATGGGTGCGGTGCGGAGAGGGGACCCGGGAGCCAGCATCGGGGCGTTGAAGGGCTTCGGGCAGGACCTGATCAAGGAACTGAAGAAATGGATGAAGAGTGTCAATGAAGTCACGTTGAGCATGAAATTCACGGCCGAAAAGAGTGCTGAAAAGAACAGGAACTCATCCGGCGTCAGTCTTGCAGAGGCTTTGGTCCAGGCGGTGTGGAACAGGGAAGACTCCCTCAAGGACAACCTGTCCGAGTATCTTTCGGAACCAGTGGCCGAATTGGCTGCGCAGAAGATCCCTGCTCGCATGGAGACCGGGCAGTTCGTGGAAGCAAAATTCACCTGGTAGCACCCCCCCTGGTTGTGGACACGTGCCCCCCACCGTCTCCATTGATCGCCAGCTTCGGCGAGGGGATGCGATCCAGGGCCTCCTCCTGTGCCGAAGGGTGCGGCCGCCCTTCACTCCTTCCTTTTTCCTCTCGATTTGACATTCGTGCCACGGTTACGTAGTAAGTTACAGTTTGCGAAACGGCGGGCCTCGAGGTCGGGGCGTGCCGAACTCGCACGTATCAGCCAGGGAGCCTGTCATGAAAATCGCACAGAACATCACCGAGGTGGTGGGGGATACCCCGCTGGTGCGGCTCGGCCGCGTGGGTCGCGGGCTCGAGGCCGACCTGGTGGCCAAGGTCGAGTCGTTCAATCCTTGCGCCAGCGTGAAGGACCGGATAGCATTGGCCATGGTCGAGGCTGCCGAGGCGGCCGGAGCCATAGGTCCTGACACTGTGTTGGTAGAGCCGACTTCTGGGAACACCGGGGTCGGGCTCGCTTTTGTGTGTGCCGCCCGGGGGTACCGCCTGGTCCTGACCATGCCGGACACCATGAGCGTGGAGCGGCGGAAGCTGCTGGCCGCATTCGGTGCCGAGCTGGTCTTGACTCCCGGGGCTCGAGGCATGCCCGGGGCGATCGAGAAGGCCGAGGCCCTGGTGAACGCGCATGCCGACTACCTGATGCTTCAGCAGTTTGCCAACCCGGCCAATCCTGCCGTGCACGAGCGGACCACGGCCGAGGAGTTGTGGCGCGACACGGACGGCGCGATCGACATCCTGGTGGCCGGGGTGGGCACGGGCGGGACGATCACCGGAGTGGCTCGAGCGCTCAAGGCGAGGAAGCCCGGGTTTCGGGCCGTGGCGGTGGAGCCTGCAGCGTCCCCGGTGTTGTCTGGAGGAGAGCCTGGTCCGCACAAGATCCAGGGGATTGGGGCCGGGTTCGTTCCTGAAGTGTTGGACCGGTCGCTTCTGGACGAGGTCATTCGGGTCGAGGACGAGGTTGCGGGGGCCACGGCCCGGCGGCTGGCGCGGGAGGAGGGGATCCTGGTCGGGATCTCGAGCGGTGCTGCGGTGGCGGCTGCGCTGGAGGTCGCCGGGCGATCCGAGAACGCGGGGAAGTTGGTGGTTGTGGTTCTGCCCGACACCGGGGAGCGCTATCTGAGCACCTGGTTGTTCGAGGAGGGATGACGACGGTCCGGCCTTTTGCGCGAAAAAAAGGGGAGGATGATGGAGGAACTACTTGCAATCAGCAGCGGTGCAGAGGTCGTACCGCCGCTTGGAGACATCGTCGACGCGCTCTGCGCCGCAGATCACGGGCTGGCTCGAGGCGTCTCGGGCTGCGGTTGTCGTCAGCAGCTTCCTTCCGCCGCCGTGCTGGCCGAGATGGTGGAGTCGTTTCGTTCCATTCTGTTTCCCGGCTACTTCGGCGTGTCGGACCTGACCCTGGAAAGCAAGCGGTTTCACGTCGGTGCCACCCTGGACCGGCTCAGTCGGGTGCTCCAGGACCAGATCAAGCGCGGGCTGTGTTTTTCTTGCGCCACGGTGCCCCAGGATTGCAACGCCTGCGACCGAAGGGCCGGCGAAATCGCCACCACCATCCTTCAGCGATTGCCTGAAATCCGGAGACTCCTCGCGCTGGATGTCCAGGCCGCCTACGAAGGCGACCCGGCGGCCACCTACCCGGAAGAGGTCATCTTCTGCTATCCGGGCCTCCGCGCCATCACCGACCATCGGTTGGCTCATGAGTTCTACAAACTCGAGGTGCCGGTGGTCGCCCGGATCATCTCCGAACATGCCCACAGCGTCACCGGCATCGACATCCACCCGGGGGCGACCATCGGGGAACGGTTCTTCATCGACCACGGAACCGGCGTCGTGATCGGCGAAACCGCCATCATCGGAAACAACGTGCGCATCTATCAGGGCGTCACCCTGGGCGCCAAGAGCTTCCCCCTCGACGAGGACGGCAATCCCATCAAGGGTGTGCCTCGGCACCCCATCGTGGAGGACGACGTGATCATCTATGCCGGCGCCACCGTGCTCGGTCGCGTCACCGTGGGCCGAGGATCGGTTATCGGCGGAAACGTGTGGCTCACACGCAGCGTGCCGCCTGGAAGCCGTATCACCCAGGCACACACCCGAAACGAGTACTACACCAACGGCGCAGGTATCTGACCCTGGGTCGAGCCTCCCCATCGATCCCCCCCACCGCGGCGCCGAACGTCCGTTGGAACACCTGTCGGCCACGCAACCGACCCCAGGTGCAATCGGCTCTGTCAGGTGCCGGCCTGATCGAGCCCGGGGCTGGATCAGCCATCCCGGGGGGGATGTCCCGCGGATTTCCCCCGGGCGGGCTTTGTCATGCGCTCGATCCGCACGATGTTCTCACGGGCGAACGTCAGGGTGGGGTCCAGCTCGAGAGCCCGCCGGTATCGGACCAGCGCCTCGTCGTAGCGGCCGAGTTCGCGCAGGTTGGACCCGATACTTGCGTGGTCGATCCCGGCGTAAGGCTTCAGCTCCACCGCACGCTCGAGCGCCTGGATGGACTCCTGGTGCCGTTTCTCCTTGAACAGGCAGAATCCCAGAAGGTTGTGGTACGCATACTCGTCGGGCTCGAGTTCGATGGCGGCCTGGAGGTGGGGGACGGCCTCGGCATACCGTTCCAGTTCCTTCAGCGCTGTGGCCACGTAGAAGTGGATACGTCCCAGATCTTCCGGGGACGGGCCGGCGTTCAGGGCGGCGAGAAAGCGTTCCAGGGCGCGGTCGGGCGCCTCGAGGCCCAGGAAGCAGAGGCCTTCGTGGAACAGGGCCGGGGCGTCGAGTGGACCGAGCAGTTTGAGCCGCTCCAGGTAGGTGCGCGCCTCCGGGTACTCCTCGAGGTAGACATGGGACGCTGCCATGAAAAAGAGGAGGTCGGCCCGGGGCACGCCGGGAGAATGGACCGCCAGCGCCTCCTCGAACCGGTCCAACGCCTCGATGTAGTCCCGCCAGTCGAACTGGACCCGGCCACGGTGATACGCAAAAAGCGCTGGATCCTCCGCCACCCGAGCGCCTCGAGCCAGTACCTCGTCGGCCCGTTCATACTCACCCAGTTCGCGCAGGCAGAGTCCGGCATGGAGCCAGGCCGCGGCCCGGTCACGGTCGGTTTCGGCCAGGTCCGCTGCAGTCAGCGCCAGGTCCGCTGCAGCGCGCGTGTCGCCCACCTCGGCCAGCTCGACCGCCAACCCCATGCACACCCGCCGCCCCTCGTTCTCCCGTCGGTTCGCGACATAGTTGTCGCGCATGGCCACGCATGCCGCCGCCAGACACGCCCGGCAGGCGTCTGGTCCAGGGCGCTCGAGCCCGGTTGCAGCCGGTGGTTCTCCAGGAGGGGCGGGGTCGGCGTGGGCGGCACGGCGAAGGCAGGGGTCGATGTGGGCGGTGTCGGCGTCCAGCACGAGGTGGGGCCGGCAGGGCTGTGCCAGTGGCTGGTGGGATTCGAGCCGTGCCAGGCAGTCTTCGAACAGCAGGTTCATCCAGAGTTGCTCGAGCAGCGAGGCGGGCCGGCCGTGAGAGAGGAAGACACGGAGGCCTGTGCGTTCCACCTCGTCCGGGTCCGGAGCTGGACCACCCGCCACGTGCAGGGTCGGCCTGGCTGCTGCCGCTCGATATCGTGCGACAGCGTGGCGTACCTGTGCAGGGGAAATACCCGGGCCTGCATGAAGCACCGGGAGGAGGAGCAACCGGGGCTCGCCCTGGAGGTCGTAGGCCTCGGTCTGGAAGGGTCGCGCCGTTTCGTTCAGTGCGTCCAGGGTCGCTCGAGCACCGGCGTCGCCCTGGCCGAGGTCCAGGTGAGGGTGCACCGAGACCGTCGCCAGGGGATGGCCATCCACGTGCCCCGCGATCCGGTCGAATACCCAGCGCTGATCCGCATCCCAGGGGGGCCCCTCCCTGCCGGCCAGGTAGACATGCGCACGCCAGCCCAGCTCGAGCAGCACTTCCTGTAGCCGACGCTCGAGTCTCGCTCGTGAAGGTTCGGTGAGCGCCCCGTCCAGCACCATCACCAGCGCCCGCGGCGCTGGCGGCACCTCCAGATCGTCGTGTCGACATCCCGTCATGATACCACCCGCTTGCCTCCATCCAGCGACTCCGCCAACCAGGCCTCCCGGACCTCCCGGATCTCCTCCCGCGTCATCCAGTCCGTCTCGAATTCCGCACCCATCGCATGAAACGGCGCACACATACGCCGAAGCGGCCGGACGCCGAACGCGCCTGGATCGTCGGCAATGGCCGATCCAAAATAGACCTGCATCTGCTGCGCGTTGCTGTTCCCTCGGATGGGTACGCCGCACGCCTTCACAAACGCCAGCGTGCCCAGCGCATCCTCCTTGCGCTCGTGCGGAAGCGCAAATTGCGAAAAAAGCTCCACCTCAAGCCCCGCACCGAGCGCCGCTTTCACCGCTTCCCGCACCACCCCCGGCTCGAGACGCTTGTTCAGCCGCTCGTACACCACGGGGGAGGCACTCTCCAGGCCCATCGCCACCGTGTGCACGCCCGCCCGCTTCATGAGCTGGATCAACTCTCGATCCAGCATGTCCGCCCGCGTCTCCAGCCACAGACTCACCGCAACGTCCAGCCGCGCAATGCCCTCGAGCAGCCTGAGAACACGCGACCGGCTGTAGGAAAAATTGGGGTCGGCAAACCAGAGTCGCCCGCTCCCCTTCCGGGCCACCAGAGCAACCTCCTCGAGCACCCGCTCCACCGAATGGGCACGTATGCGTCGCCCAAATGCCCGCGGCGTGTAGCAAAAGGCACACGAAAACGGACAGCCTCGAGACCCCAGCATGATGGCTTCGTCCATGGTCGACGGATCGAGCACACCGGTCAGCCACGGCGAGGGATACACATCCAGATCCTGTGCAGGCTCCACCGGCGGACCGGTCCACCATCCTCCCTCCGGATCCCGAGTCGTACACCCGGGTATCGGCTCATCGAGCCGCTCCTCCTCCATGGCCGCTACAATGGCCTCCAGCACCCGCTCCCCTTCCCCGTGACACACATGGTCCACCGCCGGCAACGCAGAAAGCGCACTCGGTGGGAGAAACGTGGCCTGCGGCCCCCCAAACACCACCCGGGCGCCAGGCCGCACCTCCTTGACCAGCAGCGCCAGCGCATGAATGTGCGTGATGTTCCGCTGGTACGCTCCAAATCCCACCAGATCAGGCGCCAACTCCGCAATCCAGCTCCGGAATCGCTGGATCGAAAAGCTCGAGTCCGACCCCAGGCTGACCACCCGAACACGGTGCCCCAGGCCCGCAAGGTGCGCCCCGATGTGCCCCAACGAAATCGGCGTGGCCGCCGCACCAAACGGGTTGAAATCGATCAGGAGGAGATTCATTCCCGCCACTCCTCGATACCACAAGAAAATGGGAACTTCCCCAGAACGGCCGCCTGTCCGACCTGCCGGCCCTCTCACCGGGAACTGGGACCCCACCCTTCACACAAATTCCCGGGCAGGCTAGCACCGCTGCGGCCGCTTTTCAAGTAGCCCACCCCCCGGCGCACCCCTCCACAACCAGGAATTCGAGAATCGACACCCCTCGACCATGCCTCCGAAGCAGCCTCGACGCAGGACCGGCCACCTCCGAACGGCCTCGCATGCGCGCGGAGCGGGTCGAGCGTTGTGGTCACGTGCGGTGTGGGTCGGCAGAGCAGGTCGAGCCTTGTAGCCTCGTGCGGTGTGAGGTCGGCGGAGCAGGTCGAGTCTTGTGGCAGCGTGCGGTGGAAGGGCCGACTGGGTTCTCGCGGATGGTGCCGGCGTCCATCTGCTCCGGGTTGGTGGCGTTCTTGCCTGGAGGTCAGCCGCAACCTCCGGTGACGGCCTTTTTCTTGGTGAGCTTGACTTTGTGGGTGAACTGGATCTCGGGTCCCGGCGCATGGTGCGTGCCTGCGGCCGAGCGTGCCTGGGGTTCCTCGGTCATCTCCTCGAGGTAGCAGTCGGTGGGCATCGCCTTGTAGGCAAGCTCAGGGTAGGCGGTGTTGCAGCAGTCGCCGACGGCTCGAGCGTACTCATACCTGGGCGTATCGTCCTCGTGTTTGCCGGACTTGGGTTTTCCGAGGCAAGGAGGAGGAGGGAAGATGTCGTGCCAGTGGTTGATCCCGCCTTCGACGATGTAGACGTTGGGGAGTCCGCGAGCCTTGAGGAGTTTCCAGGCCTCGACAGCGCGTGTTTCGTCCCAGGAGACGGTGAAGAAGATGGTGTTGTCCGGCAGTTCGGCCAACTGCTTGACGAAGCGTGCGTCGGCGAGTTGTTCCAGGGAGACGTTTCGGGAATTTCGGAGGTGGAAGAGCTGGTAGTCCGGTTGGTCACGCACGTCGAGGATGACGGTGTAGACGTTGGTGTCTCGAGTCAGCTCAGCGACCTCGAGCGGGTGGGCGTGGACGGTTCTCTGGTCGAGGAGTGGTTGGGCTTCCGGGGCGATACGAGCCCAGAGTTGCTGGGCGGTGGGGTCGCCGACCGCGGCGGTGATCAGGGCGGCGAGGATCAGGGCGCCGACTGCGGCCCAGCCGAGGGGGTGTTTGGGGAGGAGGCGGGCCTGGGCTGCGGGTACGCCGGCGCCGAATCGGGCCTCGGCGAGTTCGGCCAGCACGAAGGCGAAGAGGCCCACGGCGGTGACGACGAGGAGCATGACGCCGGTGCTGACGTGGAAGAGTTCGGGCAGGGTGAAGTGCCCGAGATAGGAGGAGAGCCAGAAGGGTTCGAATGCGGGCAAGGTGAGGCCGAACAGGAAGATACCGATCCCGGTGCCGATGAGGAAGAAGAGCCCATCCATTTTGAGCGTGGCGGCGGCGACAAGGGACGTGCCTGGGCAGAATCCCCCGATCATGAAGCCGATACCCATGACGAACCCGCCGACGATGACGGGCCAGAGGTAGGTCGGATTGATCCAGACCAGGCTCATGTCGATCCAGCCGAGGGAGGAGAAGAGGCCCAGGAGGACCGCGGTCATGACCACGGCGCCGAACATCACCTTGAGCACGGTCATGTCCCGGAGGTAGAACTGGCCGGTGAGTTTTCTCGAGTCTCCGAACCCGGACATCTCGAGGCTGGCGCCGAACCCGATTCCGATGAGGAAGGTGACGATGTAGAGTGTGGTGTTGCTCCAATCCATGGTGCGTGCGAGTGGACCCATGACCTCACCTCCTCAATTCCATGCCTTGCGGACGAACCACGCAGTCAGGTATCCTCCGGCGAAAAATGCGAGGAGGAAGGCCCAGCTTCCCACGGCGAGCACGGCGCCGCCGCTCAGCCCCTGGCCGGAGGTGCAGCCTCGAGCCATTCGGGCGCCCCATCCCACGATGATGCCGCCGGTCAGGGCGAGTGCCCAGCGGACGGGGACGCTGAGGCGGGGACCCTTGCGGGTTTCCACCCGGAGACGCTTGAAGGCCAGCCCCGACAGGACGCCGCCCACCAGCACCCCGGCCAGCATGGGAACCAGGGGATGGTCGAGTGGGTTCTTGCTGCCGCCTGCTGTGTGAGCGAAGTAGGCGTTGGTATCCACCAGTCGGGGAGCCACCTTGGAGATCACGGCGAGTTGTACGCGGTCGATCCCTCCGGAGGCGCCCAGGCCGCCGCCGGTGAGGAAGAAAGCCAGGAACAGGACCAGGCCCAGGAGGGCGCCTCCCAGGTAGGGATTCACGTAGGCTTTGGGCTTGTCGTTGCTCATATCGCTTCTCCTTCTTGCCCCGTGGGTTCGCCCTCGGCGATGTCCCAGCCGGTGACCATGGCCTTGATGTTGGACGTCAGCGTGTGTCCCGTGGTCGTCAGGTAGAGGTGCACCACCAGGAAGCTGAGGAAGAGCCAGGACCCCAGGTTGTGCAAGGGGGCGACCCAGGCGAGACCGCCGTATCCCAGGGAGCGCTCGGGCACCAGCCCCGCCACCCACAGCAGCAGCCCAGTGACGACCTGGAAGGGGAAGAGCACGTTGAGCAACCCGGCATAGGTGAACTGCTGGAGCGGGTTGAGTTTGCTTTCCCGACTCTTGACGAACGGGTGGGACGCACCCACGAAAATGCCCTCGAGATAGAAGCGCGCCTGCACCCAGAGGCGTTGCCACAGGCCTGCGCCTTCGGGGAGGAACTGCCGGATTTCACCGGTGGCCAGGTGGAAGAACATGCCCAGGAAAGCGTTCACCAGAAGCACGGCGGCAAAGAAGTTGTGCAGCAGCACCGCGGTGGGGAACGCCATCAGGTTGAACGTGCGCGGATAGTGGATCTGGAACCCGGTCAGGAGGAGAAACACCACGCTCCCGGCCATGGTCCAGTGCCACGTCCGTTCATACAGACCATACATGTAGACCCGGGCCTCCGGCTCTGCCGGGTGCGCAGAACGCCGGTCTCGAGTCAAGAACCGGGCCACACCGTGGCCGGCCACGCCCAGCGCGCTCAGCACGAAAATCCAGAATCCCATCAGGTCGCTCCACGGCCTTCGGCTGTGGCCCAGCACGTAGTGCCCCTCGGGTTCCTCGTTCCCGGCCAGAATCAGCCGCCCGTCCTCCACCTCCGCGTACCGTCCGGTCAACAGTGCCTCCATCGCATCGTCCAGTTCCGGAGTCACCCCGCCGGGAAACGGCCCCGAGGCCAGAACCACCGGCTCGTTGAACCGCGACCGGTCCGCGTGGCAGGTCTCGCAGTCCTTGACCACCCACTTGCCTTCCACCACGTCGTGACGCACCGCATGCGCCGTGACCCGGCCCACGATGTGCGGGTCCTTCACCCCAAGGGAAACCAGGCGCGCCCGCACCGCCGAGACCTTGCGGGCTTCGTCCAGGACCAGCTCGGAATCGTCCAGACGACCATCCCGGTCCTCATCCAAGACCGCCACCAGCTCGGGCCGATAGGCGCCGTCGTCGGTGAGCCAGGCCCGCTTGACCGTCTCGGGGGAGACCGGGGTGCCGTCGGCAGAGACCCACGCCCAGGTGGTCACCGGGTTGAACGGGGAAAATTTGCCTCGAGCCCCTTGCTCCTCGTGCAGGAGCACTGGGCGGAAGCCTTCGTAGTAGACCGTGTTCGGGCTGTGCCGCCCCGGGCCGGCACCGGCATTCCGGAACACCAGACGTGGACCGCCCTCAGGTGTCACCACCGTCCGGTCGGCCGACTCGAGGGCGGCGCCATGGAGCAAGGGTACGTGACACGCCTGACAGGAGAGGCTCTCCAGGTGCCGTTCGGGGTAGGGGAAGTCCTGGTGGGCTTCCTCCGCGTCGTGGCAGGCCTCGCAACTGGCCGTGGTGAATCGGTGGTCAGGCCGATTCAGATACTCGGCGAAATCCATGGTCCGGGGGTCCACCGCCAGGTGATCCGGGCCTTCCGAGTCCCGGATTGCCGCCCGGGCCGGATCGTTGGGGGGATAGTGACACGTGATGCAGTGCACCCCGCGCTCGGCGTGCACATCCCAAGGGAAAGCCAGGGTCTCCTTGTCCGCCAGGTTGACGTGGGAATAGGCCCGGAGCTGCGGGGAAAAAATCTCGCCCGTGGCCAGAGTTCGACCTTCCGGACCAACCATTCGGCCCTGGAGCAGATCCCGGCCGTACTCGAAATAGGTCCGGTCCACGTGCACCGCTCCGTGACACGCTCCGCACGTGGTGCACTTCGGCGGGGTCATCGGCTTCGATACTCGACCCTCCCCATCGAAATCACTCGCACCCAGTCCGGCAAGTCCCCCCTCGAGGTGACACTGAAAACAGGAGATCGCCTGCCCGCGATCCCGGTGCATGTCGTGGCTGCGAATGTAGTCGGTATCGTGACATCGCCCGCACGTCTTTTCATCCGACACCGCACCCGTGGTCGCCTCGACACGGTTGCCTTCCGCATCCAGGAGATAGTAGGGCGGGTGCAGGCTCTTGTGAGACCGGGTCGCCGGATGAACCGGCTCGGCCGGCGTCGCAGCCTCCTCCGGTGGGTCATCCCCTGCGGCGCCCCCAGGGACCGCCTCCTGCCCGATACCCGGCGAGAGCAGTTGTGCAAGCATGAGCATGGCTGGCAACGTGGTCATAGCGGCTGCCCTCCTTTCATCGGGTCCTGGGCATATCCCAGCGCCTCCCAGTCCAACCTCCCATTTTCACCGTGGCAGTCCATGCACCGCAGCGCACGCTCCTTCGGCTGAACCATGTGGTTGATCGGCCAGTACATCTCCGTCTCGATGAACCCGTAGGTGCCGCTGTACGGTATCCCCGTGTACCGGGTCGCCAGCCGCGACGCCTGATCCCAGTCGAAATCGTGCCAGTATCCTCCCTCCCCGGCGGTCAGAGGCGCCAGCAAGACCTGATTCACCGGATCGTATATCTGCTTGCCTCGATGTACCTTGAACGGCCACAGCTTGGAACCCGGTAGGTCCCGGTCTCCAATCGGATGGTTGATCTCCACAGGACCGTCCCCCTCGATCCGATCCCCGGCCAGATACCGCTCCGCAGTACCGTTGAACCAGTAGTACTCGGGCTCAACCTGACGTTCGTATCGGAATTCCCCCTTGATCTTCAGGTACTCGTGCGGGTTGTCCTCGCGCGTGTCATCCCCCGCCTTGGACCAGTCCCACCACATCTTGGTCGGAAACGTGTTCGCAAACGTGGGAATGTGGCACGTCTGGCACGCCACCTTCTCCACGTGCTGGTTCAGCCGCTCATCCGCATGCGGTGGTCCCACATGACAGTCCGTGCACGCGATCCCGTGCTCGTCGTTCGTGCTCACCGAAATCGCCTTGCCCGCAATCGTGTGATGCTCGCCCTCATGACAGTCGATACAGGTAAACCCGTATTTCCCCATGTGCACGTCGTCGTAGGGATCCGGGTTGTCCAGGCTGGTGTCGATGTCCCCGTGCTTCACCGCCAGGCCACCACCACCATACGCATGGCAGGAGTTGCACGCGGCTCGAGTCGGGTAGCCCACACTCTTCGCCGCGGCCAGAAGATCCGCATCCTTGCGCGGCAACCCCCCCTTGGTCTTGGCATACGTGCCCGAATGATCGTGACACACAAGACAGTCCATTCGGGTCAGATCGTCAAAGTCGAACGACTCATCCGTCCAACCATACCCCGCATGACACTTCGTGCACGCCGGCCAGTTGCCCTGGATCGAAATGCAAAAGTTGTTCAGTACGTTCTTCTTGCCAAGTCGATGCCGCCCATCGTGTCCAGGTACCTGCTCCGCCTCTCCAAGCCACTCCCAGTGCGGCGTGTGCCGCAACGCCAGAGCCTCCTCCTCGTGACATCCAAGACAGGCCCTCGTCACTTCCCGCCCGTCCTTGAACGGCTCCGTGAAAAACGGTCCATGATCCAGGTGCGCCCGGGGCCGAGGTCGCACCACCTCCCCGCTGCTGGCTCGAGAAACACTGCTCCACCAAACAACGCCGACCAGAACGACGACCACTGGAACAGCCACCACAAGGGCTCGAGACGGTTTGAAGCGTTTCATGCGCGCCTCCTTCCCACGGCTCGCTCACCGGCAGGCGAATTGCTTCGCCAGGTCCCGCACGGGACCCTGGATGGCGGAGGAAGCGGGTCTGGGTGTGTTGATATGCATCCATAGCGATATAGATATATTGCAATCTTGCCCTTTCAATTAGCACACCGAACGGGTTTGTCAACTCCAATCGTGCTCGAGCCCGGGGGGCGAAGAGGCATGTCCGGACGTGGGCGCAGCGGTTGCGTGGGCAGAGGTCAGGTTGACAATATACAGGAAAGGATCTACGAAACCATTGGCAGTGAGGGTGAGATCGGTCTCGAGGTCCCCTGGAAGCGAGGCTGGTCGAGGCGTCGACGAAGGAGGATTGTGTCGTGGACGAGGAGAGGTTTCGCGTGGACTTTCTGTCCGGGAGAGTGGGCCGGTTCATTCGTGGGGCTCGATGGTTTCCGGTTTTGTTCCAGGTTGTGATCCTGGGTGTGGTGCTGCTCCTGTTGTGGAACGGACTGGGCCGGGGACTGGATCTCGAGGGGGCCGAGCTGGAGACCTTTCGAAAGACGAATCTGACCACGTTGCTGGTGTGGGGGATCTGGTGGCCGTCGATGATTGTGGTGGTGGTTTCGTTCGGTCGTGTGTGGTGCACGGTGTGTCCACTGGAACTGGTCAACCGGGTCGCGGACGCACTGGCGCGGCGGGTGGGTTGGCCTCGAGCGCGTCTTGGCAAGGTGGTGGAAGCGGGATGGATGGTGTTGGCCGCCTACCTGTTGTTGCAGTTGTTGGTGGCGGGTGCGTCGTTGCACCACGTGCCGCACTACACGTCGTTGCTGCTGGTCGGGTTGCTTTCGGTTGCGTTTGTGACCGGTCTGGTGTTTCGGCACCCGCGGTCGTTCTGTCGCGGATTCTGTCCTGCCGGGGCCTTGCTGTCCGTTTACGGGCGCCACACGGGTGTGCAGCTCGAGGTCCGGGATCCGGCCGTGTGTGCCGCGTGTGAGGGGCGGGACTGTACGAAGGAGGCGAACCGGTATCGTTTTGACGGACGGAGTTGTCCGTCGTTGTTGCGGCCCTATCATCGGGATCCTTCGGACGGGTGCGTGCTTTGTTTCCAGTGTGCCAAGGTGTGTCCCCACGATAACATTGGTTGGGGGGTGGTAGATGCGGAGGCGCCGATACGCCGGAAGGTGTTGCTTCGTCCGTTCGAGGCCGGATTCGTGATGGTGGCGCTTGGATTTGTGAGCCACGAGGTGCTCGAGGAGGTTCCCTGGTTGGACGCTTTGTTTCACAGGGTTCCCACAGCGATGGCCTCGGTGCTGCCTGGGGTGGACTTCGCCTGGCTCGAGGCCTTCTGGTACCTGGTGCTGTTTCCGGTGGCGGCGTGGACGGTGGTATCCGGTCTGGCCTATCTGCTGGGCTACCGGGGGCGTCCGGGGTCGCTGATCTTGGCTGCGGCCACGGGGGCGGCACCGGTGGTTGCGATGGCGCACCTGGCCAAGGCCACGGCGAAGATCGCCTCGTGGGGAACCTATCTCCCCTTGGCCTTTCGTGATCCTGGCGGGGAGGAGACGTTTCAGCGGTTGTGGACCCATGCTGTGGCCGAGCCCTCGAGCCTGGTGAGCCTCCAGGTGGTGGGCTGGGTGATGGGGATTGCGGCTCTGTGGATGGCGTGGCGGGCGGCCCGGTGGGCGCGGCGGATTCCGGCCGAGGTGTTGCCGGCGGTTCGGGCGGGGATCCTGGGGGCGGCGTTGGTGGTCGGGGTGTTGATGGGTGTTTGGGCCTGGCCGACCGCCTGAGTGTGTGGACCGGGTGGCGTGGTGCGGGCTGTCTGCACGGATTTTCCGATGGATTGCAGTTGAGGGGATTCTTTGGGAGGGGGAAGGCGGCGCTCTGCTCGAGGGCGGTGTCGGCCGTGTGGGTCGTTCGGTCCAGCGGAGCGCGGTGAGCAAGGAGGGTAGGCGATGGTCGAGTCTCGTTGGAACAGGTGGAAGGTCGCCCTGGTGGTGGGGCTCGTGGGTGTAATCCTGTCCGGGAATCCGTTGGCACGGGCAGGGCTGAGGCCGGGGGGGAAGCAGTGGCATTTCGACGGAGACGCGGTCGGACGTGTCGCAGCCGGGTTCGAGGCGGCCACAGGCCGGTGGGCGGTGGTGGAAGACCCGGGAGCCTCGAGCGGCACGCACGTCCTGGCCCAGTTGGCGGCGAGTGCCGACGACGTGTTCAACGTGGCACTGGCGACCGGGACGAGTTTCAAGGACGTGGAACTGACCGTGCGGCTTCGCGCGGTGCAAGGGCGGGTGGATCAGGGGGGTGGTGTGGTCTGGCGCGCGCAGGACGCGAACAACTACTATATAGCGCGATACAATCCTCTCGAGGACAACTTCCGGGTTTACAAGGTGGTGAACGGGCGACGCCGCATGCTCGAGGGATCGAGGGTCACCGTGGATCATGCGGCCTGGCACACCTTGCGTGTGGTGATGAAGGGGGATCATATCGAATGCTACCTGGACGGCAAGAAGTACCTGGAGGCTCGAGACGACACCTTCGGCGTCGCGGGCAAGGTGGGGTTGTGGACCAAGGCGGATGCGCGGACCCATTTCGACGACCTGGCGGTGGTTCCGGTCGGCATGGGGGAAACGCCGTGAGCGGGCATGCCTTGCGATGGCTATGGGTCTGGACGGGCCTGGCTGTGCTGGCCGGGACGGCGGGATGCGAGTCGTGTCACACCCCGGACAGGCCCACGGTGGTGGCCTACACCTCGGTGGACCAGATTTTTTCCGAGCCCGTGTTTCGGTACTGCGAGCAGGAGGCCGGGCTCCAGGTCCGCGCAGTGTTCGACACCGAGGAGACCAAGAGCACCGGTGTCCTGAACCGGTTGTTGGCCGAGGCGGCCCACCCGCAGGCGGACCTGTTCTGGTCCGGAGATCCGGTGCGCCCGTTCGTGCTCATCGAACGCGGCTTGGTCGCCCCTTATGTGTCCCCGGCCGCAGCGGGGTTGCCAGCCGGGTTTCGGGCTTCGGACGGAACCTGGACCGGGTTTGCCGCCCGTGCTCGAGTGCTGTTGGTGAACAGGGACCGGGTGAGCGGAGAGGTTCCGGATTCGATTCGTGATCTGGCGGATCCGCGTTGGCGTGGTCAGGCGGCGATTGCGAACCCATTGTTTGGCACGACCACGATTCACGTGGCGGCCCTGTTCACGATGTGGGGCGACGAGGAGGCGCGGCGTTTCATGACCGCACTGAAGGACAACGAGGTTCGGATTGCGAGTTCCAACGGCGAGGTGGCCCGGCTGGTGGTGTCCGGGGAGGTGGCGTTCGGGTTGCTCGACACGGACGATGCCTATCAGGCGAAGAAGTCGGGAGCGCCGGTGGAGGTGGTCTACCCGGACCAGGACGGAGCGGGGACGTTGTTCATGCCGACCTCGGTGGTATTGATCAAGGGTGGCCCGCACCAGGAGGCGGCGGAGCGACTGTTGGATTGTCTGGTGGGGCCGGAGGTGGAGCGGCGAATGGCCGAGTCTGCGGCGCACATGCCGTTGCGCGCCGGGGTGGAGACGCCGCCCGGGGTTCCCGGTGCCGGGGAATTTCGTGCGATGTCGGTGGACTTTGCCCGGGTTGCGGAGACGATGACCCGGATCGAGCCTTGGTTGCGGGAATGGGCGGGGCTTTGAAGCGGGCCTGGCGTCGGCTCGAGGAGCCTTTTGTGGTGAGTGTGGCCGGGGGCGGCCTGTTCGTGCTGAGCGTGCTCCCCCTGGTCCTGGCGGCTCGAGGCGGTGTGGTCGGTGAGGGGCAGGGGTGGGTGGGCGCTCTGGGTGTGGGCCGGACCTGGACGCTTCTGGGGTTCACGGTGGGGGTGGCTCTGGCGGTCACGGCTGTGGCGCTGGCGGTGGGAGTCCCCCTGGCTGCGGTCTTTGAGCAAGACCGACCTTCCTGGTCGCAAGGCGGCCCTGGCCGTCCATGGCTTTCCTTTTTTTGTACCTCCGTTTCTCGTTGCACTGGGTTGGTTTCACCTGGTCGGACCGGGCGGGCCGGGCGGAGGGTGTGTGCCTTCGGCGTGGTTTTTCGGGGTTCCGGGACTGGTGATGACGTTGGGCCTTGCATTCGCCCCGGTGGTCACCGGTCTGACCCTGGTCGGCCTGGCCGGAGTCGATCCGGACCTGGAGGAAGCCGCGCGGATGGTGGCGGGTCCGTTTCGGGTGGTGACCCGAATCCTGCTGCCCCTGGCGTGGCCTGCGGTTGCATTTTCGGCTCTGGTGGTATTCGCCCTGGCCCTGTCCGAGGTCGGGGTGCCCATGTTCTTGCGGGTGAGGACCTACTCGGCAGCCGTGTTTTCGCGCCTGGGAGGTATTCGGTACGCGCCGGGCGAGGCCGTGGTGTTGGTGCTGCCCCTGCTTGCAGTGGCCGGCGTGTTGCTCGTGCTGGAGCGATGGGCGATCGGTCGGCGTTCTTTTGCCTCGTTGGGGCTGCGTTCCGGTGGGGAGGAGCCCTTTGCGCTGGGCGCCTGGCGTGTCCCGGTCGGGTTGGGCGTGTGGGGCGTGTGTATCCTGTCGGTGGCGCCTCTCGTGGGTCTGGGCCTGGCTGCGTATCCGAGTGGGTTTCGGAGCGCCTGGTCGTGGCTGGGAGCGAGTGTGGAGACGGGTGTGAGCGTGGCGTTTGGGGCGGCCACGGTCATCACCGTGTTGGGACTGGTGCTGGGGCACCGGTTGGCGAGGCGTGGCGCACCGCTGGCCGATGGCGCGGCCATGTGGGCGTTTGTGACACCCGCTGCGGTGCTTGGCGTGGGCCTGGTGGAGACCTGGAATCGTCCGGGCCTCCAGAGGGTCTACACCTCGGCGGCGATCCTGGTGCTGGGCCTTGCCGCCCGGTACGGGGTGGTGGGGGTACGGACCGTGGCAGCGGTGGCGGCTCGGACATCGGTGGCCTACGAGGAAGCGGCCGAGGCGTTTGGTGCGGGCTATCTGCGCCGCCTGGTGCGGGTTTTCGTGCCCATGCATGCTCGAGGCATTGTTGCGGCCTGGGTTCTGGCCGCGGTGTTCTGCCTGCGGGACCTGGAGACGGTGGTGATATTCTATCCCCCGGGCCTGGAGACGCTTCCGGTGCGGATATTCACGTTGGAAGCCAACGGACCCGGGCCGGTGGTGGCGGCCCTGGCCCTGGTTCACGTGGGGGTGACCGCCGGACTGCTGGTCGTGGGCTGGCTGGGACTCGGCGGGAGGAGCAAGGCGTGAGCGCCGTGGTGGAAGTTCGCGAAGTCGTGGTGATGCGTGGGCACCGGCGGGTGCTGGACCGGGTGTCCCTGTCGGTGGGGCCCGGAGAGACGGTGGTTCTGCTCGGGCCGTCCGGCTCGGGCAAGACCACGCTGCTCCGAACCGTGATGGGGTTCGTGGTCCCCTCGAGCGGGGCGGTGGTGCTCCGGGGCGAAGTGGCGAGCGGCCCCGGCCGTGTACGGATTCGGCCGGAGGAGCGGAACCTGGCGGTGGTGTTTCAGGGACTGGCGCTTTGGCCGCACCTGACCGTGGCCGGAAACCTGGCGTTCGGGTTGCGTGCCCGGGGTGTACCGGGAGCGGAAGCGGTGCGTCGTATCGAACGGGTCCTGGCAGAGGTGGGATTGGAAGGCATGGGACGGCGCCGTCCCGGGGATCTGTCCGGGGGCGAGCAGCAGCGGGTGGCCGTCGCCCGTGCCCTGGTGCTGGAGCCGGACGCGGTACTCCTGGACGAGCCGCTGGCGAACCTGGACATCGGACTCAAGGCGGACCTCCTGGACCTGTTCGAGCGCCTGTTTCGAGCGCACCATGCCGCGGTGCTCCATGTCACGCACGACCCCCTGGAGGCGTCTCGACTGGCCCACCGGCTGATCATCCTGGACCGGGGCCGGGTGGTCTTCTCGGGCAGGCCTCGAGACCTGGCAGGGGCGCACCGCCATCCGTTCGTCCGGCAGGTGGCGGCCGTGGTGAGCCCGGAGGGTGGTTCGCCGGGACCTGATGGAGCGGCGGACCAGGGGCGTGTGCGAGGGGGGAACCGGTCGGAACTGTAAGCGACACCAGAGTTCCGTGGTTTTGTGCCCGATGGACTATACATCTTATCTTTCGTCCCTATACATATCCCTGTGCATGAAGGTCGGACAATCCGGCGTGTCTGTTCGCCGCCGCGTGCGGCGGTCCAAAGCGACCCGGCCGCGTGCTTCGGGCAGCCGTCTGATGGGACGGCGCCGGGCGTGGCGGACCCGGGCCGAGGAGGAGTCCCCTGGGGGGGCGCGAGACCGGCGTCGTGCAGGAAGCGGGCGGAAGCCGGGCGGATGAAGCAACAGGAGGGTGGACCGCATTTGTTGCGGGAGACCCGGAGAAAAGGGAGAACGACGATGTCCATGTTCTGTTTTCAGTGTCAGGAGACTTTGAAGAACACCGGTTGCACCAGCCGTGGCGTGTGCGGCAAGGATGAGCCCACGGCCAACCTGCAAGATCTCCTGATCTACACGCTGAAGGGAATCGCGCTCCACGTGGAGGCGGCTCGAGCGGCTGGGGCCGAGGTGCCTGCGTCCGTGGGGCGGTTCGTGGCCGAAGCCCTGTTCACCACGGTGACCAACGTGGACTTCGACGCGGAGCACGTTTCCGACGTGATCGAGCAGGCATTGGCAGTGCGGGACCAGGTGCAGGCCCTGCATGGCGGCGCCCTCGAGCACGATGCGGCCCGGTGGACCGGCACGCGCGACACGTTTGGGACCAAGGCGGTGCTGGTCGGCGTGCTGGCGACCGGGAACGAGGACGTGCGGTCCCTGCGTGAACTGCTGGTGTACGGCCTGAAGGGCATCTCGGCCTACGCCGATCATGCGGCCCTGCTCGGGCACGAGGATCCGGCCATCTACGACTTCCTGTTCGAGGCACTGGCTTCCACCACCAGAGACCTCTCGGTGGACGAGATGGTCGCCCTGGTCATGAAGGCCGGCGAGGTGGCGGTGACCACGATGGCCCTGCTGGACAAGGCCAACACGAGTGCCTATGGACAGCCCGAGATCACCGAGGTGGACATCGGCGTGCGGAATCGCCCTGGAATCCTCATCTCCGGTCACGACCTGAAGGACCTGGAAGAGTTGCTCGAGCAGAGCAAGGATGCCGGCGTGGATGTCTACACCCACGGCGAAATGCTGCCTGCCCACTACTACCCGGCGTTCAAGAAGTATGACCATTTGGTGGGCAACTACGGCGGCGCCTGGTGGCAGCAGCAGAAGGAATTCGCGGCGTTCAACGGCCCCATCTTGCTGACGACCAACTGCATCGTGCCGGTCAAGGACGCCTACCGGGACCGGATCTTCACCACTGGTCGCGTGGCCTACCCCGGCGTGCCCCACATTCCGGACCGGGTGAACGGGGGCCAGAAGGACTTCTCGGCAATCATCGAGTTGGCCAAGAAGAGCGAGCCGCCCACCCCGCTGGAGACCGGGAAGATCGTGGGTGGATTTGCCCATGCGCAGGTGTTTGCGTTGGCCGACAAGGTGGTGGACGCGGTGAAGACCGGCGCCATCAAGCGGTTCGTGGTGATGGCCGGGTGCGACGGCCGGCAGAAGGGTCGCTCCTACTACACCGAGGTTGCGGAGAACCTGCCCAACGACACCGTGATTCTCACCGCCGGGTGCGCCAAGTTCCGGTACAACAAGCTGGATCTGGGCGACATCGGGGGAATTCCTCGAGTGCTCGATGCTGGCCAGTGCAACGACTCCTATTCCCTGGCGGTGGTGGCGCTGAAGCTGAAGGAGATTTTCGGTCTGGACGACATCAACGAGCTGCCCATCTCGTTCGACATCGCCTGGTACGAGCAGAAGGCGGTCACGGTGCTGCTCGCCCTGCTGCACCTGGGGGTCAAGGGCATCCGCTTGGGACCGACGCTGCCCGGGTTCCTGTCTCCCAACGTGGCCAAGGTGCTGGTGGAGAATTTCGACCTCAAGCCCATCGGCGACGTGAAGGGTGATATCGAGGCCATGATGGCCGGTCATTGATCGGACTCACAGGGCATCGATGTAGTCGAAAAGGAGGGGGAGGGAGTCCCCCAGGTTGTCGGCGGTCCGGTTGTTGCAATCGTAGCAGTTGCAACTCGGGCCGCCGTCGTCTTCACAATCGAGGTCCGGGCACTGGAGCGTGCCGTGGGAGCACTCGTTGAAGATGCCGTGACATCCGTCCGGGTCGGAGACGATGGCGTCCACGGTGCCGCCGTGCCCGGTGACATAGGGGGCCATGGTGGTCTCCATGCGGTCGCAGGTGGTGGTGGTGGGTTCCACGGTGGAGCAATCAAAGGCGCCGCACCACATCCAGAAGCGGGCGCCGGTGAGCGCGTCGTCTGCGGCGGTCTCGAGGGTGTCGTAGGAGAGGCTGGAAGTTCCTGAGTCGGCGATGAATGCGGCGAAGATCTGGTCTGCGGCCCGGTCCCGCACGGCGATGGGGAAGCTCTGGGCAGAGCCTCTCGAGAATCCGTGGTAGACGATATCGACGGTTTCGAGGGGGCAGTGGGACCGGATCCGGGCGATCATGTCCTGGAGGTTCTGGTAGATCACCTCGTCGTCGTCGTACGTCTCACTGCTCCGCGTGTAGTATTGCAAGGCTGCAATCGCGTAGCCTCGGCCGCTCTCTCCCGCGGTCTGGTACCACCAGTTCATCATCCATTCTGCACAGCCACCGGTGCCGTGCAACGAGACCACGAGCGTGTCGTCACCGGCACCCCAACCTTCGGGGAACCAGAGCAAAAAATAGCGTCCGTCGCCCACCGGGAATGTGGCCCCGCCTTCGGTCTCGAGCAGGTCTCGGAAGAAGGCCCAGTCTCCGGCGCATTCCGGGGCCGGGAGGTCCTGTGCACCGGCGGCGTCCTCGATCCATTGCTTGCAGGTGTCCATGGTGGGCGGTTGGGCAGGGGGAGTGGGGGAGGCGTCCTCGTCGATCGGCTCGCAGGTTTGTGCGGTGAGGACCAGGGGGGCGAGCAGGGCCGGGACCATGGCACGCACGGGCCGGGGCCGGGCGGACCGGCGACGACCGGGGGGGCGTGGTCGTTGGGTGGCGTGCAGGGTCGGTGCAGTGGTGGCGGGCGCAAGCGGATGGGGAGGTATTCCAGGTCGTGAGTTGGGGGTTTTCATGCCTTCCCTCCTGTTCCAGTGCAGGCCGCGAGGGTTGCGGCGCAGCGTTTGTGGTCGTTCCTGTGGGTTTTGACCCGCGGGGCGCGGTTTTCTGAAAGGGAAACGTGGCGGAACGAGCCCATATCCTGGAACCCGACGGAGCGTCGGCGGACAATGTCGTTCCTCCGCCTGGGGGAGTGGGCTATACTGCCAGGTGCTTCAAGCAACGGGTCCGGACAGCGGTCCGGACCGGGGTGGGGAAACGGACGACCGATGACCGAGATACCACGGGAACTGCTCGGCCTTGGTGTCAAGGCCACGACCATCGCGGCGGCGGTGGCCACGATGATGATGGGCATCGAGTATGCCAACGTGCGGACTCGAGGTGCATGGATGAAGCTCCTCGGCCGATCCCGATGGCGGCAGTACCTGCTTTCTGTGCTGTTGGGGGCTTCGCCCGGATGCTTCGGGGCCTACGTGGTGGTGGCGCTCTATGTGGATCGGCGGGTCACATTGGGGGCGTTGACA